>JAAUZI010000028.1 GCA_014804645.1 Lachnospiraceae bacterium
TCACCGGGCATCCCCTGTATCTCTGTCCAAAAATAATGTTCATCCTCCGCTTTCCCTTCCCAGTGAGCCAGAAAACTTAGGAATCCCTCCAACGCCAAAAGCAGGGTAGTCTTGCCTGAACCGTTCTTACCTGTCAGTATGAGATTCTGTCTGCCATGAGAAGACAAGGATATCTTCAGATTGGATAGATGCAGGAGCTGCCGGATCTGAATTTCTGTGATAAAATGTTCCATATGCATACACTCCATTATTCTGCTGTAAAAATCCATCACATATATTATATGTGATGGATTCACAAAATACAATACCCGATTTGTCCGCCCCCAGCGCGTCACAGGTGCGGAGTATCGTGCCCAGGTTGCCCTTGTTACCCGGCCGTTCAAGCAGCACCATACTCAATTTTACAGAAGAGCCTGAAACTCTTCTTTTTATAGAATGTCAGAGGGGCGAGATAACCGCCCCTTTATTACTTACATTTCCGCCAGTTGAGAATCATATTTTTTAAAGAAATCTACTCTCGGCTCCAGATACTTGGGTTTATGACTCTCCAGGTCTGCAATATAAAAAGAAACCGGCTCAAATATATTACTCCAATCCCACAATTCTTCTCCCAAATTTAGATACTCTCTAAACATTTCACATCCTTCCGGTGCAATTGGATCCATATCTACGCCAACCCTGTCTTCCTCTTTCATAAAGCTCTTAAAATTGCAGCTTTGTTGCATTTTCTGTCAAAATATGCTAATATAACGTTGGGAGTTATCAGGATGGTAGGCGGTTAGCCCTCTTCCCGGAGGGACTGTGACCCTCCGTTTACATAGAAACCCGAAAGGGAATCTTTGAAAGGAGGGCTTTGCAAATGTTGACGATTGAGGGATTGATTTCAGTGCTTGGCTTATGCCTGACCTGTTTCGGTCTCGGATACGCCATCGGCAGCAAGGATAGTAACAACACACAGAAATAGCCGCCCCCAAGCAAAGGATACGGCTATTTTCTGTAAACTTTCATTTGGGCTAACCGTCTATCGGTAACTCCTGGGAGCCGCCTGTTTGCAGCAGGTGGCTCTCTTTTTATGTATTATACTATATACCACAAAAAATTTCAATCAATAATATTAGATTGATTTTCTTACTTTTTCCTTTATCAGGGTTCGCAATACCTTATGGGCATTTGACAACATAAAGTTTTGGATAAAATTTACATACATTACATCACAGCCACAATGCTTCACTCAAAATTTTCTGTGCCCTGACATCTTCAATACATACCATTTTTACCAGCAGCCATGCTCTTTCTTCTTCTGTCATTTCAGTAATTTTTTCCGCAGTTTGAGAGTCTTGTACATTATGAATAATATTGTCCAGACATTCTTCTTTATATTTTGCAGAATTCATTGCTTCCTTCCATGCCTGTCGTTTCTTTTCAAGCATTTCAAGCAATGGTATTTTTGCTGTTTTCCCATCAATGATCATCTTGATCTCATCAAGAGAAAATCCCAGTGCCTTTAATTCTAACAGCGCGTTTAACTGCTGTATCTGTTCTGCCGAATAGTAACGATATCCATTCTCAGCATCTACTTTTACCGGCTTAATAATTCCTTTCTTTTCATATAGACGTATTGCCTTTCTGGAGATTCCAAAAAAGTCTGCAATTTCTCCAATTAACATGAGCTCATCTTTCATAATCATTCTCCATTTCATATTATTAAATATCCGGCTGTTCTTCCAATGTATTATTAATCCTTTTTATACAGACCGCATTTGCTTTCAGGTTGTTTAAACAAGTAATGAGCATGAATATTCCTGCTATAATAGAGCCTCTGATCTGGAAACAGTAAACCACATCTGAAAATGCCATTTTTCCATTATAAATAAGTCTGTATCCTATGAGCAGAATAATAAGGTATCCTCCAATTCCAAGCAAACGCATACACGCGTCGCTTAAAGCATTTCTTACATGAATTTTCATATTAACTTTCATTAGTTTTCGACTGCTCTCATTACAGTTTTTCATCATTAATTTTCCGGCATCATACAACAAAATCGTGTCTGCATCTGTAATTAACGGCTGGATAGCAGAAGTATTTTCCGACATAGCATTTTGAGATTTTTCTTTCAGTTTTGGAATAGCCTTAAGCACTATCTTATAATTAATAAATAACTGAGGAAGAATCAATATCCATGTTACGCCAAATAAAAGCAGGCTGCTTCTAAAAATCAAAAATGAGGACAACATTGTATTTATGATAGCAACTATAAGATGGGGAATATTCATCGGACCATTCATCATTGTAATAGCCGCTTGTATATCACTATTTAATTTTGTAATCCATTCACCGCTAAAATGGTAATTTACCCGTTTAAAGGGTAAACTCAAAATTTTTTCCAGCAGCATTTTCTGAAGCCATACCTCTGTTTTAGCAGAAAATGCCGCATATTTACTCCATATAATTCCATTATAAATAAATAGCATTGCACATATCAAGCCATATATTACACATATTCTTAGCAAGGAAACAGAATTATCTGTTTCCAGGCAGAGAAAAATCGATTTCATCAGATTAGCCAGCATCCAGGTCCTAACAGCATCAAAAGGAGCTCTGAGCAGCAGTAAAAATATGAATTTGCGCTGAATACCCATTCTCTTGATTAATCTGCCTAAGTCACTCATGAATCAGCTGCCCTCCCTTCATGCGATAAATAGTATAACTGCTGTCTAAAGTATCTTGATGATGTGTAACGTGGATCACCGTCTTGCCATTCATCAGTTTATGCATAGCGCTCAAAACCGAATGTCCGGTATCTTTATCCAGGGCGGAGACCGGTTCATCCAACAGAATGATTGGAGCATTCTTACAAAGAGCCCGGGCTATTTGAATTCGCTGTGCTTGCCCGCCGGATACTTGATTACCCCTCTCACCCACGTTAGTGTCCAACCCATTTGGAAGATTTTCAATCCATTTCGTGAGACTTGTATTTTTACAGGCGGTCCATACTATTTCTTCTGAAATATCATGACCGCAGGTAATATTATCCCTTATAGACAGAGGAAAAAGGCTGTTATTCTGCATAACAAGAGCTACCTGCTCTCTGATTTTACCCGGAAAACATTCACCTGCTATAACTGCTTTCCCGCAATCAGGTTCATAAAGTCCGGCGCATATATTTAATAAAGTACTTTTCCCGCATCCGCTATCTCCGATAATTCCGATGTGTTCGCCATAGTTCACTCTGAGCGACAGATTCTTTAGTACCGTATTACCCTCATATGAAAACGAAATGTTGTCTAAATAAACTGCGTATTGATACATATTTATGGTCACACTCCCTCATACTTTTCTTAACACAAGTTTTTCTTCCAATTTGTCAACAGATGCGCCAAATCGCCGGAAGTTGGCATAAATGCCGGGCATATTCTGTAAAAAGCCGGAAACATTTCCCGACAGATTGATAAATATATAAAAAGTTCCTATGCTGATTTCTCCATTTATCACCATAGCTCCACCAAATCCAAGCAATAGCAAAAGTGGTACAAATGAAAGCACGCCTGAAAGAGACATGAGTCTGGCNCNGATCCGTTCTTTNCTGACATTTGCATTCTCCCATTCTAAAAGATTTTCCCACATAGTACTTTTAATCAGCCTGTATGAATTGTAAACTTGAATGATAGGAAATAATTCCAGAATCATATCCGCTAAGCCATTGATTTTTTTCTTGCTGTTTAGGCANTGCTGCGTATAATTTTTAATAACCTTACTGGANAAGGAACAATAAATAATCAGTGGAATCACCGGAAATATNGAAATTATAGCCAGNTTAATATTTTGGTAAAACAGAAATACCACAGTAACAGCAAACGCACCAAATTGCTTCATTAGGGAAAAGAGGTTCCCATTCAAATAGTCAGAGACATCCTTTAACTCATTTTGCATAGCAGATTGTTCTTCNCCAACATTCAGTTTTGAAAGTATCTGAAAGTCACTTTCTAAATAATATCTAACATATCCCATTCGCATTTCATGCGCAAAAAATTCACAAGTATAAGATGATAAATATTCACTTATCGTATATAAGAGGATAACAAATATTCCGANTATAAAAAGAGTCGAAATCATGCTTGAGCTATTCTCAAAATTGAAAAAAGCTNCATCTCCAAAGATGTCCAACGTTTCTGCCAAAAATTTGTTCCANNATAAATTNAAAATAATNGATAGGAAGGTGAACAGAATCGCTNTCATAAAAAGGAATTTGTGCAATTTTATAAGCTGTTTCAANATTTTCAAAATGCCCCTCCTGTATACAAGTTTAAGTATTTGTCAAAATTAGATTTAGGTATANTGTAAACTATGTCCTAAGGGCAAGGTCAAGCATATATGGCAAAAAAAGAGAGTCGAGAACGACGGTATTTTATGTTGACGTTCTCTGACTCTTTTTATAAATAACCCCTTTTTGAAGTTGTGTGCCCATAAAAAATAAGTTATAATAGAACTACTAAATCGGGATTTGAAGAGGTATATCAAATGGAAATTATTCTCAAGCCGTATGACGGCACCAGTGAAAAAACAATGCTTCGCTCCATAAGTGCNTTTTTCCGNGTGCATCATTCGCAGGTCGATGAGGCACAGGCTCGGGAAGATCTTGCCAGCTGGACAAAAGAAGATCACGAACTTTACGACATTCTCGGCGACGGGACTCCTGTGGGATTTGTCCATCTCAACTGGCGTGGGGCAACGGTCTGCTGGATCGAGGACATCTTTGTGGAAGAAAGTCTGCGCAGGCAGGGTATTGCCTCNAAAGCCATTGGCCTTGTGGAAGAGGTATTGCAAAAGCGGGGCGTGGAGGGAATCTGTATGGACGTAGTTCCAGACAACATTCCTGCGNTGCGGCTCTATCACCGCCTTGGCTATGATCGGTTAAGTATCGTTACCGTGCGGAAGGATATGCAACCCTTTGCAACCGAACGCAGAGAGCAGATTGGCGGCATGGACTTTCGNGTCAAGCAATTTAATGATTGAGCTTTGCATTGTATCNATAAATTCAGGTTTATAGAGTAGTTATTAGGAACACTTCTCCNAAAAGGNAGTTTACGAATCCTCCTCCAAATCATAGAGNCGCCCCGTGGCAAAAGGACTGCCCACATCGCATCTNCCGTGGTGNTAGGCCTTTTCCGCCCTGCCNTCCTCCACNTCATCCGACANCTCCACCTTTATGCGGCTGACTCCCGCCTCCGTCATGGAGTCCAGCATATGAATCACATTATCCAGATCGCTCATTGTATTTCCTCCCCGATATCAGGTATTTTACCGGCAGTTTTCCAGCAGCTTAAGCAAGCGGCTCTCCAGCAGCTCCCCAGTGGTCCACAGCGCCGCCAAGGCATGAGTTATCCCCATCTGCCTGTACATCTCCAGCCGGTGGCGGCCGTCAGCGACATGAAATCCCTTTTCCCCATACTCTACAATCAGCGGCGGCGTATCCCAATTCTCATAGTCCTGTTTCATCCGGTCCACCACCTGGAAAAAATAATCTATGGAATCCTGATCATGGAGATACTCCGGGGCCCCGGACTTGATCTTAGCAAGCAGCGACAGCGGTATCCTGCGGATGCCGATATAGCGGCGCTCCTGTTTCAAAAGCCCGTCTGCCAGCGCCAGATTGTGCCCGTCGTTTCTCAAAAACAGCTGCATCCACTCATCTATTTTGCCCCGGCCATCATATTCCCGGGCTATGGTATACGTTCCGTATTTCATTTCCACACTCCTTTTTCTCCATAAAAAGCCTGTCCCATACTGCGCTGCCTCGCCGCCTCATACAACAGAATGGACGCCGCGCAGCCCACATTCAGGGAGGAGGCGGAGGAGGTCTGCGCCATAGGAATGCTGCACAGCACGTCTGCCATCTCCTTATATCTGTGGCTGAGTCCCAGCGTTTCATTTCCCAGCATAATCACCACCGGACCGGAAAGCGGCTGCCGATAGACAGGCTGCTCTCTGTGCGCAGTGGTGCCCACCAGTTGCAGGCCAGGGTATTTTGCCCGCAGAGCCGCCACACAGGACTCCCACTGGTCACTGCGCTCCATCTGCCACACCGGCACACGAAAAAAAGAACCCATGCTGGCCTGCAACACCTCCGGGTCATACAGATCCACCCCGTGTCCGGTCAAAAACAGCCCGTCCGCCCCCAGCGCGTCACAGGTGCGGAGTATCGTGCCCAGGTTGCCCTTGTTACCCGGCCGGTCAAACAGCACCAGCAAAGGATTTTCCACCGCCTGCTGCCCCGCACCGCCGTCGGCCTCCCACCACCTCCGGGGTTTTCTCATCTCCACCACCGCCATCAGCTCCGACGCATCCTCTTTGCCGCTGAGTTCAGCCATCAGTTCTCCGGTCAGCCGATAATTGACCTGTGTATCCACGGATTTCAAAATATTCTCCGCCCAGTCCGACAGGTTCCCGCCGCAATAGATAAAGCTGCGTATGTTCCACCCCGCCCCTATGGCCTGGTTGATATTCCGCACACCTTCCACAAAAAAGGCTCCCTGCCGCAGCCGCTTGGTCCGGTTGTCCCGCAGGCCCTGCAGCTGCTGGTAGGAAACGTTTTTCTTTCCCACAGATATTGTCTTCATAGATACCTCTTTCCACATACCATCTGCCACTCTGTAGTGATATGTATGCCTCTCCGCAGTTTATCCTACCAGAAAGTATGGCCGGAAAACAGGTATACTTTTCATTAAACGGAAATTGCCATAGACTTCAGATATTGCTCGGCAAACGCCTCCCTGTCCGCCTCGCCGCTGCACCAGACGATCACGGGAAAATAGGGGATTCCCTCCCGGATCAATGCCTCATACAGCGGACTGCCGCAGTTTAGCTCAAAGCCGTTCTCCCCGTAATTCACAATCAGCGGCGGCAGCGGCTCCTGTCGCCGGATACACTGCTGCCGGGCGGCCACATTCCGTTCCCACACAACGGGGTGCACCCGCCATTTCATATGCTCCTCCGGGCCGCTGCTCCGGGTAAAAAGCGATAGGGGCATGGCCAGAGGGCCTATATACTGCCTGGGATACAGATACAGTCCATCCGAAAATTCCTTGTTTCTGCGCTCAAACAACAGATAGGTGTGCACCCACTCCTCCAGCAAACCCGCCTGGCCGTACTGCTCTGCGGATATGGCATGGGGATAGAACGGGATATTGTCCTCCGCTTTTTTATTGTAGACGATTTTCTTCACCGTCTCCTGGGACAGGCAGTACTCTCTTGCCAGCTGGGGAATACCCGCTCCATATGCGTGTTTGTTGCGTATCATCTGGTTGCGCTTACGGTAATAGCTGCGCTGCCCCGTCCTCTCTCCCCAGAGTCTGGCCGTCTCCTGCGTCTGGGGCACATAGAGGAGTTTCCCAGCGGCATATCGCTGCACCTGCTCCAATAGCTGCGGCGGCAATACCTGCTCCGCATTTACATAGTTTTTATCCTGCATGGCTGATTCCTCTTATTTCCAGTTGTATGCACTGTATAGAAAGGATTGCGCACCTGAGCGCCGGGCAGCAGGCATTTCACATCACGGATCGAGTATGCAGCTCATCTCATGCCACTGCTCTCCGCCCCATGTGGACTCTGCCATCCCATGATCCTGAAATCCCATCCGCTTGTACATCTCCACCTTGGACTCCAGACAGGTCAGGAAGACCTCCTTCCTGCCCCTCTCCCGCTCCCTGCGCAGATAGCGGGACATGATCTCCCTTGCCAGCCCCCGCCCGCGGTACTGTGGGAGCACGTCCAGCCCCAAAATCATCACATTTCGGCCCACCGGGTCGTACAGCTCCGCATCAATAAAAAACTCGTCTCTGAATTTGCTCTCCTCTGTGGACAAGCCGTTGAGAAATCCGGCAATTTTTCCCGATCCCCTGTCCACTGCCACCAAAAACAATTCCGGGGCTTTCGCAATCCTGTCCCGCATCATCTTTTCCGAGCACGCCTCATTGGGCGGGAAACAGATTTCCTCGATGCTGACCGCCTGCCCCGCCTCGCCGGGGAGAATATTGCGGAACTCAAAATGTTCGCTGATATCATATGAATTTTCCATCGCGCTATGCATAACGTCCTCCTTATACACTGTCCGTCTCCCGCTGCCTTTCTTGTGCGGCTTATGTCACTCAATATTATAGCGCCGGGGACTGCTTTTTTCAACCGGAGAATGGCTTCGGAGTTTTGGGAGATTTACCGCGATTCCCAATTGACTTCCACCACATTATCCTGTAAAATGAATGTGTATCCGGGGGAGACACCCATGCAAAAAAACGCAGATACCGAGATAATCAATCCGGGGAGGACACCCATGGAAAAAAACGGACAGACTGTATGCGTTCTGGATGAACAGGATACAGTGATTGGTTATACTTATCCAAAGAGAGCAAAAGGACTTGTCAAAAAACGTCGGGCAGAGTTTGTTTCCGACAATGCAATCCGTCTATACAGACAATGCCCGACATATGAGAATATGGAGGACATAGAGATGGATAACACCAATTTCATAACAATAAATCCTAAGGCATGGCGCAAGAATCCCGATGAAGGCAGCAGAACCGTCTGCGACCGTTTCATGATCAGCAACCCGCTTGCAGGAGCTATCGTTTCTGCCCCGAGTGTGGTCGAGGTCTTGTCTCTGGGAACGTGGGACTGGAATGCCGCCAGTTACGTCACCAACGGCTTTCAGGAGCTTAAGCCGGATACGGAGTACCATTTTGTATTTTGGCTCAATGGCGGAGAAAATGACCGGAGCGATGAGGTCTGCCAACTGCAGATCCTGTTCACGGATGACAATGTCACCGCCTCCAACAGCGAGTTCGACAGGGGATTGCGTTTCCGCCTGAATCGCGGATACATCAAACCGCTGAAGAAGTACAACGGCTGGGAGTATTACGACATACCCTTTACCACAACGCAGGCAAGATACACGCAGTTCCAGTTCGTGGCAATAAAAGCTCCCATGGCACTGATGAATGCAGAAGAGCCGGATGTGTACAAGGATTTGCAGGATGTGATTGATCCCTACGAGAAACAAAGGCCCCAGCGTCATAACATTATTTTTGAGGACGGCTGGCCGGTCAACACATGGTATGCCACCGAGAAGTTAGCCCATAGACAGGACGGTGAAGAAAGATATCCTGATGGAATACCAGCGTCTTCCTTTAAGGCAGACTGGTCTGCCGCAAAAGTGCGGCCGTCTTTCTTTGACTGGTCGGAGTTTACGGAGAATATCGTTGGTGAAATCATGGATAATATGGACTTGGATTCTCTGCAGGAGGAAATCACTGGAACCATTTTAAGCGAGTTGGACATGGACGCCCTGCGCAATGAAATTATGGAATCTATCAAAAATTCCCTGAATTTATCTAACTAAGCAGCACTACTACGGCCCTCATTCCCGATATGGGAATGAGGGCTGTTTTAAATCAGAAAAATGTCCTCTATATAATCCGTTCCCGCAGTGCGGCTTCGATATCCTCGTCCGTAATCAGGGAGTACACCTTTGCACCGTATTTTTCCAGCATCCGCTCCTCGCCGGAGGGAGTGCCTGCAGGCATCTGGTTCCGGCGATTAATTATGACGATCACCGCCGCCACCTGAATATCCGCCTGACGGCGCAGCTGCTCCACCCGCTCCTCTACGGAAACGCCGGAGGTCATCACGTCGTCCACGATCACCACTCTCTCCCCATCCTGCAGAGTATGGCCGCAGAGCATCCGCCCTCGGCTGTCCGCCACCCGCCTGTCATAGCAGTAGCTGCAGGTCTTGCCATACTTGGTGTACAGGGCCGTTGCCGCCGCCACGGCAAATGCAATGCCATGGTACGCCAGCCCCACCAGCGCGTCAAACTCCAGGTGGTTTTCCCTGATACAGTCCGCAAAGACCTCTCCGATTCGGGCCAGCTGAGCGTTGGTGGAAAATTGCTCCGTGTTGATATAGTAGCTGCTCTTCCCACCATTTTTCAGGTCCACATCCCCTCTGACCAAAATCCGGTTTTTGTCCATATAGCGGATCAGTCTCTCCTTGTTGGTCATCACCTCCAGCTTGTATCCGAAAAGCTCATCGATGGTCACTCCAAAATATGCCGCCAGCGCAGGCATCATCATGATATCCGGCTGGGCTGTGTCGTTCTCCCACTTGGATACCGCCTGATAAGTCACATTCAGCGCTCCCGCCAGTTCCTCCTGGGTCACACATTTAGCCCTGCGCAGTTGTTTGATTGTCTGTCCTATAGTATTCATTCTACTCCTCCTGATTTTAGTTCCGCATATCCTCTGCCAGTACACATAGCTGTGATAAACATATGGCCGCTTTGACGTCCCTATGTTTATCAGTGGACTGTCCTCGGATATGCTGTTTAGAGTTTTACATCTGCACAAGCAGATGCTGTTTTAGAGGTTCTTTAGAACCTCCATTCCACAGATGCGCGCATCCTGCTCTACCGGTATGTCTTTATGATATACGGAAAAAAGGCCGGATGCAAGCACCCAGCCTTCGTATTTTTCTCAACCATTGGTTGCAAATTCACTGTCCTGCTGCGCATAGCGAACAATAAATCCTGCGATCTGAGCTGTACCATTGTAATCTGTAAAAGATATAAAAGAAACGCTTGACTCTCACGCTGCGTCATAGTGTACAATACAGAAAAACAGGAAAAGGAGGACAAAATATGCGAACTGTAAACGAGGTAAGCAAGCTCACAGGTGTAAGCGTCCGCACACTTCACCACTATGACGCGATCGGCTTACTAAAACCCACAAAAATTTCAGATGCGGGTTATCGTCTGTATGATGATGCATCGCTTGAACGTCTACAAAACATTTTACTGTTTCGAGAGTTGCAATTTCCATTAAAAGAAATTGGGGCGATTCTTGACAGCCCTGGATTTGCTCCAAAAGAGGCGCTGAAACAGCAGATCAAGTTGCTGGAACTAAAGCGGGCGCGTCTGGATGCATTGATTGACTTTGCCCGTGAAATTCAAGAAGGAGGAGAAAACAAAATGAATTTTAACGCTTTTGACAGAACAGAGATCGACCAGTATGCGGAGGAAGTTAAGGAAAGATGGGGGGCCACCGAGGCATATAACGAGTATGCGCAAAAGACAAAAGGCAAAACCCGCAAGGAGCTTGATATGACTGCGGACGAGTTGCGGAATCTGTTTGCAGAACTTGGTTCGCTCCGACAACTGCCTCCTGACCAAAAGGAAGTACAGGAAAAAATTATAAAGCTGCAAGAATTTATCTCTGCAAATTACTATAACTGTACAACGGACATTTTGAGCGGCCTAGGTCAAATGTATGTGAGTGATGAACGTTTCAAGAAAAATATTGACGAACTGGGAGGCGAAGGAACTGCCGAATTTGTCAGGCAGGCAATTTCTGTCTATGTCCAGTGACATCCTCTTTTCACGGACTTATAACATTTTCGTACCCGGACTAAACCTTGGCCGTGCCAATTTATCTTGTTCCAGGCGGATATTTGTGATAACATCAAAATAATCTATAAATGCCATTCGGCTTGTGATGGGGAAGGAGACAGGTTTATGACAAGGGCGGAATTTTTGACAATTCAAAAAGACTTGCAACATCAACTTAATGTCTGTGCAACGCAAATTGGCATAAGCATAGATTATGAATCATATGCGGAATATGACGTAGGCTGTTTTTATGATGAAAATTATAAAAAATGGAAGATGTATCACAACGTCGACGCTGTGACTGTGGATCGCAATGTGACATAGGCGATTTGACATGGCCCCTGCTGCCCATTTTACATCTGGACAGCAGGGGTAATTTGTTCTTTTATATTTTGGTTGATTGCAGCGGCTGACTAAATCACGCCAAAACCTTTTAAATACAGCAGGTTCGAGACAATGCTGTGCCCTTTCCACCAGTTTTTGCTGATTGCCCACTCGTTGGGAAAGTCGCTCCACCCCCACGGAATATCCCAGGAGCCGTCCTCCAGCTGCGTGCTTAAGATGAGCTCACACTCAGCCTCAGCCATCTCCTTATTTTCCGGATAGAATTCACTGTCCCGAGAGTTCATAAACTGAGAAGGTCTGCAGCTATATCCACTCCACTGGGATTTATCCTCGCCGATCAACTTTTTGACCGCTTGGTGCAGTCTCTCTTTTAACAGATCATAGGGAATCTGTCCCGCCGCTCCTGCCTTATCTATATATTCCAGCATGTGCACATAGCAGGCGCAGGTATGCATGTCTGTGAGTTCTGAGGACGACAAAGCCTCCACAGCCTCATTCACTACTCGAATTCCCAATTTATACAGATCACTGCCCGGCTCCGCATAGCGTACAATAAAGCCCGCGATCTGGGCCGTACCGTTGTAATCTGTATGACAGGAACTGCTGCTTTCCGTGTGCCACCAGGGCGCATGAGGATAGTCGTTGTTGCTCATGACTGTCAATGCCCAGTGACCGCCGTCAAAATCCTTGCCGCTCCCATAGTACCTTAACATACCCTGAACCAGGGGATGACTAGCGTCCTCATGATTCATCTCTCTGAGAATATCGCTCGCGGTATTGGTGTGCAGCGGTGTGGAATGCGGATTCCAGCAGTCCGCCTCCACGGCATGGCCGCATCCCCCGTCCTCGTTCTGATAATAAGACAGCACATTTAAAACTGCCTCCCGGCTGCCATTCTCAAAGTGATACTGGAAACGTGCCAGGTCCAGCGCTCTGGCGTTGCGGTAGACGAACTCTCTGGCTCTCTCAAATACAATATTGTCCATATGTTCACGCTCCTTTGTTTTTGAACATATTATAACCGCTCAAACACGACACCAGTATGTCTCGTTAATAAAAAATATATTTTCTGCGCCATCCTATCTCATACCTAAATAATAAATCAGGGTATGATGCCCCTTTATGTATCATACCCTGATATTTTATAGCTTTTTCTCCACACCGTCCTTATACGGTATAGTCAAATTTACCGCCATGAACAGCCTGCTCCTGAGCAGGCACCTTGGACCAGTCCACATTCTGAATGTTCTTCAGCAGTTCATCCGCCGTTGATCCGGTAACATGTACACGCTGCACGGTGGAAACCGCCGTTCCGTCCTGGGACGCCAGCTTTTCGGCTGCCAGACGCTCGGCCTCTTTCTTCTCCTCGGCACGGCGTTCCGCCTTGGTCTCGGCAGTTTTCTTGTCCGCCGCTTTCCGTTCAGCCTTCTTCTTTTCAGCCTTCTTAGCCAGACGTGTCTCAAACTCTTTCTGGGTCTTTGCCATATTGGTGGCCTGTTTTGCGTGAAGATTGCTGTTCGCTTTCTCGATATCGGCAAAGAAACTCTTCACGCCATAGGGATCGATGGACACACCCAGATGCAACACATCGCCCTCTTCCAGCTGAATATTATCCTTCATATCCTTCAGCTGCTCCACAGCCTCGTCCAACTGATCCGTGTACTGCTTGCGTACCTCGGAATCATTGGCCATCTTCTCCAGTTCATCCGGGTCAAGCAACACGCCAAACTCCTTGCTGCTCCTGGACAGATAGGACGATGCCTCCTCCTCTGTTTCGTACTTGGCAACAATGAAATCCATGTTTCTGTACTGTTTCTGCAGATCCTTCAGCACTGCCTTAGCTGCGTCACTGAGCTGGTTCGTACCGGTTTTCTGGGTATTCCCATTCCTCTGGGCGCTGCCGGTTCTGTCTGTCTTGGCATCGTCTTTCTTCTTCTGGACGGCGCTGGTCATATAACTTGCCTGCTGATAAGCGCCATAACCACTTACTTTGCTCATACTTCCTCTATTCTGCGCTGCTTGAAACTTCAGACCTGCGGAAACAGCGCCGACGCAAGTCCGAGGAGAATCTTTCCATTCCCCTGCACTCCATTGCCATTTATCGTAAATCCATTTACGATCATAAAATAAGTTGAAACATAAAATTTATTGCATCCCTGCTTTCCGCTGCCAGGCATCCATGCCTGACACTATTCTGCATCTTATATATCGGATATTTTGTAGGAAAAATTACCATATACAGAGTATTTTCATAGTCGTTTGATGCTTTTTAGGAATTATGTATGTAAAAAGAGAATTTGAATATTCACACAGTGTCAGCACGAATCTGTCACTTTGCACTATGGTGAATCGTAAGGTTGGAGATTCTCTTCACTTAAGTGCAAAGCAACTCTATTTATACGGTTTATTGCCACAGACTCATCTGCTCTCCTGCCTGCTTATCCTCAAAAGTATGCATATACTCAAAAATTTTCCCGTTGTCATGCACAATCCCGGCCTCGGCACATTTCCGGTGAAACAATCCCATCAACTCCCTGTTGCAGGGACTGGGCACTTCGTACTGGTTCCCGTACCGTCGGATATATCTCTCCTTCATTCCGGGAAAGAGATGATCTAACTGGCTGTAGAAATATTCCCTGTTCCCCTCCCGCAGCGTGAGTCCCATGCCAAAGCAAATCACGCCGTAGACCTTAGCCTCTATGCACATATCCAGAATACCTGAAATATTTTCCTCCGTGTCATTGATAAATGGCAGTATCGGGGAGAGCCAGACCACAGTAGGAATTCCCGCATCCCGCAGCTCTGTCAGTACCGCAAAGCGCCGCCCGGTGGTACATACATTTGGCTCCAGCTTTCTGCAAAGCTCCTCGTCGGCGGTGGTCAGAGTCATCTGCACCACACATTTGGACCGCCTGTTGATCTCCTGCAGCAGGTCCATGTCCCGCAGAATGCGGTCCGACTTGGTCTGCACTGCCACGCCAAAACCATACTGAGCTATGAGCGACAGAGCTTTTCGCATGTTTCCCAGTTCCAGCTCCAGAGGAATATAGGGGTCTGTCATTGCCCCTGTGCCGATCATACATTTTTTCCTCTTACGTTTCAGGGCGTTGTCCAACAGTTCTATGGCATTTTCTTTGACTTCGATATCCTCAAAATCATGTTCCATATGGTAGCATCTGCTCCGGGAGTCACAGTAAATGCAGCCGTGGGAACACCCCCGATACAGATTCATTCCGTTCTGCGCAGACAATATGCCTTTCGCTTTCACATAGTGCATGGGCATTCACTCCCTCACTCTTTACAGTTCTTTCTATGGGCCTTGAGCTTTTTGATCGCCCAGTCGTAATGGCTTGCCGTGTTAGATACAAAATAAGAGCCCAACGTGCTGCCGCCAACCCACGGAAAAACACCTTTTTCAAATAGTTCCCGCTCCGTAAAGGTCTCCGCCAGCGCCATCACCTCCCTGTGGGACTGCTCCAGCATCCCTTTGGCCGCCTCCAGCGTGGTATTCTGGTGCTTTTTCCAGAATTCCCGGTTCATATCCCCATAGGTCTTCCAGTTGTAGGGAGCGGGTAGTATGGGCCTGTTCTCCCCCCTTTGGTTAGCCGCAATCCAGTCCAGCAGCAGACGGTGCCACTCGTAGAGATGAACCAGCACGTCCCGCAGATTCTTGTCCCGCTCCCAGTGGGCCTGGGTTTTAGATTTCATCTTCGTGAAATCAAAAACTGTGCTCAATTCCTTCTCCGTCAGTGAGGAGATCAGCGCATTCATCTCCTCATAGTTTTTCTCTGCCGATTGAATCAATTCTGCTTTTGCCGTTGCTCTTCCCATGATGTTCTCTCCTATTAGTGTCCCGCATATTCCCTACTGGCACACAGGTCCAGTGATGAATATCAAGCCGCTGTGGCGCCCAGATATTCATCAGTGCGCCATCCGGGAATATGCTGATTCTGAAAATTTTTCCTTATTATAACAAGGAAATCCTGACAACATATGTCATATTTTATATAAAATTTCTCCCTTTCCGGGAAAGTGTTCATAAAAAAATTATCGCAATTCGTTACTGAACACCCATGAGTAAAATAAATCCTTTTTTGGCTTTTGATAAATATACTCTGTAAGTGTTTCTGTATTATCAATAATTCTAATAGCTTCATCCAATACCTGCTGCGAGGTTTTGTTGGTCACATCTATTTCCACTTCATTTATCAATAGTGGCCTTTTATTAACTTTGTCAGAGCATTTTCTTTGCAATTCATAATCAATAAGTCCATTTTTTCTGTTCTGCATTTGATTATGAAGCTGTGACAAATCCTTACAAATGAGTTTAATAGTGATATAGTTATACCCTTTAAACACATCGGGTATATCAGCAGTTCTTAAATCATCGAAATCACTGCCAATAATATTCTTTATTCCCATCTCATGAAATTTCATTATTTGTGCCACACAACATTCCCAACACACTTGTTCTTCAAATGCGCCTCCGTCTACATTTTCAGGTATTCCAAATTCAGGAACCATATTTTGTTCAACGAAGGCTCCATTGTAATGCGCAAACAATCCCTTTCCCAAGGTAGTCTTGCCAATACCACTTGTTCCAATAATAAAAATAAAATCCCTCATTTCAAGTCCTCCTGTTAGAGTACCGCATGTTCCCGGACAGTGCTGTTTTTATTTCTTTTCGGAAAAGTGTTTCCACGGCCTGATAGCTCTAATTCGGGGCGATATATACACTCATGCGCACATATCTATTTATATCAAATAGTATCTCCTAAGTCAACGCTGACCAGGCAGGCGAATGCAATCAAGAATTCATTGACAAAAGTATATCATTTGCGATAGGATTAAAAACAGAACATAAACTACAAGCGAGGTGCTGAGATATGATATTTGAGTTTCTGAACCCTGAAAACATAGATGGCTATATTGCATACTTAAAAAAGGCAATGTCGGAAGAGCCTGAGTTAATGACCACTGATTTTGTAGACGAAAGCGGAATTCGGGAACGGCTCAAGGACCCTTTTTACCAACATACAAAATCCATTTTAGCTATTGAAGATAATCTTGTCGTCGGACGGATAGAATATCATTTCTACGGATGTATGCAGAATGGATATAGAATGGCATATGTGGATTGGGTATTTGTTTTGAGAGATTACAGGCACAGGGGAATTGCACAGCAGTTATTCAAGGAGCTGGAACGGGATTGCGCTGAGAATAACATTTTCCAGTATTATCTCATTCGGGCCACAAATGAAAATGCTGATAGTTTTTATCAGCAATTTCAAGACGCCAAGTTGAGTTGTGAGCCCTTTTTAAGAAAGTTTTTGATAGAGAGCTGACTTTCTCAATTCTGTGTCATAAATAATCCAGATACAAGGAAAGACAAGGCATGAAAACATTAATCTTCAACGGTTCACCACGGATCAATGGCGACACGGAAAGCTTAATCGACATAATAAAGGGAAAACTTCCCGGTGAATGTAGGGTCGTAAATGCTTATCGGTGCAATATCTCACCCTGTATGGATTGCAGATATTGTTGGGAAAATCAGGGATGCTCCATCCAGGACGAGATGCAGGAAATATATGATTATATCCAGGCGTGCGACAATATCTTGATCGCCTCCCCCATATATTTTTCGGAATTGACAGGAAAACTGCTGGATGTTGGCAGTCGGCTGCAGACCTATTTCTGCTCCAGATTTTTTAGAAAGGAAAATCCCATTCCAAAGCCCAAAAAGGGAGCCGTCATTCTGGTTGGCGGGGGAGACGGCCATATGGATAAAGCATATGGAACAGCCTGCACTCTTTTACATCACATGAACTGTTTCGATATCCATGAGGGCATTTTTTCACATAATACCAACGAAAGGCCCGCCGCCAGGGACGAGCGGGCGCTTATTGGGGTACAGAGCATTGTTAATTTTTTCAAAAATGGTTAAAGGCAATGTGGCTGTCACTTTGTCCCCAAATACTTTTTCCAGATTTCCTTCTTTATAAACAATTGATGTTGTCTCCTCCACAAAATCTCTTCATCCCATTCGCTCCATAAGTATAAATCACCTTCCAATTCCGTAAGCAGATAAGCCATAAACTGACTGAACATCTCTTCATCACATCCGGGGTACAGCTGGATACTAATATTTCTATTCAAAACCATCTGATACTCTTCTTGCAGATAGTCCCTGAATCTGTCCTGTTCCCTCTCCAGATCCACCCACACAACAAACCATTCACTGACGGCTGTGATCACCTCACACTCTTGATAGATTTCCTCATGATCTATATTATGGTTCCTGTAAAAAGAAATAACAAACTCTGCTAATTCCCACGGCGAGCCATTGAAAAACAAGCGTAAATACAATTGCATTCCTGATTCTCCTTCGCTTACAAATCTGCGGGGCATTATTATATCATCTATTTTATACAGTAGATGGGGAAAAAACAAGCAATATGTTCAGGAGGACTTTGAGGCTGCGTCTATGAAAAATTGGTAAACGCCTCCGTCCTGGAAACGCTGTCCACATGGATAAATACATCCATGCAAGTTCTCCCATCTCTCTCATACACATGCTCAAAACAGGTGAGCACATCCTCCTTGGGTTTCTCCTTGAATCCGTTTGCCTGCAAATACTCCATAATCTTCTTGTAGGCGCTGCGAATGCGCTCGCAGACGGCAAAGGGATCATATACTGTGATCACCGCATAGGGAGCCTCGGCCTGGTTGGCATACTCCACACCGGGACAATCGGTTTCAAATCCCTCCGGCAAGATATAGGCCGCCACATACCCCCACAGACCAAACCGGTTCTGCAGTTCCGGAGAGACATAGGGGAAATCCCAGCCGATCCGCCTGGCATCCGGGTGCTTATCCAGCAGACCCGAACGCCTCGCCCATTCGTCCATATATCGGTTCACATCATCCTCCGGGTTCGGCGTGATCATAACATATCTTGCCATACGGAAACCTTCTATGGTCTTTATCGTGATTTCCGAATATATTTCATCACAATCCACCAGATTCTCCCGAACCAAAGTATCCAGCTTGCAGGAAAACAGATCACCGAGCGCCACCAGCTTGCTCAGTTCGGGGACAATCTCGTCCGTCTCCCATTTCGATACCGTCTGTCGGGAGACGGACATTTTCTCCGCCAGCTGTTCCTGTGTGATTCTCTTTTGCTTTCGCAGATATTGTATATTTTTTCCCAAACTCATGACAACTCTCCTCCGTCCGCTACATGCCTTAAACAAGATTATTATAGCATGGGCCTTGCGAATAATACACCATTCGGAAAGAGCGTTTTAGGAGAGCGCTGTCACCTGGCGGTTTACATTTTCAAGTTCCTTTTACTCCCCAGCCAGCAAAGCACAGGGTGCAATCTTCCGAATCCGCAGAGACAGCAGACAGGCAATCCCAAAGGCCAGCGCCACCATCCCGGCGCCCGCTGCCGCTATAAGTCCCACAGGCACGGTAAAGGTACATTTCACAATGCCGATTCCGCTTAAAAACAAGGCCATCAGAGGGTTTATAATCAGGCTGCACACCACCAGCCCAGTAGCGGCGGACAGAATCATGGTGGGCATAAAGCTCAGGGCCGTCTGCAGAATGAGCTGGCCGGTGGTAAAGCCCAGAGCTTTCAGGATGCCGTAATCATGCTTTTTATGGTTTAGCATGGTTCTCACCAACAGGTAGAACACGAATGTGATTATCACCACGCTGAGCAGCAGAATGGCACATACGATGAACGTCAGCAAAGTTACGTAAACCGATGCTGTACCATCGATGATAGCACGAACATCTATCGTTGCGTTGATATTGCCTGCAAACTGCTCTTTCGTTTTCTCGTGGAATGCCTCCAGATCCACCCCCTCCCTGACGTTGAGATAAAAACTCAGGTTCTGCAGGTCGCCCAGTTTCTCATACCCCTCCCTCGTGAGCAGACAATCCTTGCCCAGATTGTTGGAAATCTGTGTAAAGCCTGTGATGAGATAGTCTGCCTCCCGCTCTCCCACTGTCAGCGTGATCTCCTCCCCGATTTCCAGACCTTTTTCCCTGGCGTATTTCACACCTATGGCCACTTCGTTGTCATATTGGGGGAAACGTCCCTCAATACAGACATCCTGATTGTTTAACTGTGCGAAGTCATCGCAGAGCGTTGCCATCAACTCCACTCCACCCACATGACGCACATTCATCATATTATAAA
This sequence comes from Lachnospiraceae bacterium, assembly GCA_014804645.1. Classification (GTDB taxonomy): domain Bacteria; phylum Bacillota; class Clostridia; order Lachnospirales; family Lachnospiraceae; genus Acetatifactor. The sequence continues at coordinate 19,993 of JAAUZI010000028.1, forward strand.
GATAGATTTTCTCCACATCCGGCTCCGACTCCATCTCCCGCAGAAAGTTCTCCTCGATCCCCGCATTGACGTTTATACAGGAATCTGCTATCTCGCCCACCACCATATTCAGGAAAGGCTCAATATTTAGAATCATATTTTTTATCATCAACCCCGAAAAAACCACCACCAGCGACAGAACCAGCATGGTTATGCACACGGTCACATTCTGGCGAACCCCTGAAAGCGTGTTCTTCAGCGCCAGTGCCAGGTGGAGAGACATTCCGGTTTTCTCCAGCGGCACATGGTTTTTCTGGAAATTATGAGTCTGTATGCCTTGACGCAGCGCAAGAATAGGGTCTATCTTCCTGATCCTGCGGGAGGACAGCCATACCGCAAGAGCCACTGCCGCACCCAGTAGCACCAGTGTCAGCAAGGAGGGCAAAAACAGAAAATGCACCTCATAGGGAATACCGGTCTGGGAGATCATCATGTCATTGACATAGGGAAACAGCAGATAGGAAAACCCTATCCCCAGCGCCGCCACAACCAGAGATATCCCCAGAAACTGCAGCAGCAGACAGCGGACCAGCTGTCCGCTGGTATACCCCATCGCCTTGAGCGCCCCCAAATTTTTCATATTCTCCTGAATATAGTTCACAATATTGGACGCAATGACCACCAGGGCGATGAGCAGCACGAAAAACGCCATGGCACTGACAATCCCCGAACAGATCATCTGGGAGACATAGCGGGAGGTTGTAACCAGCACATAGGAGTTACTGGAAACCCTTGCGTCTGGGAACTGCGCGGACACTTTGCTTTTCAGGGCAGCCTCAAAATTTTCGCTCTCCAGCTTATCGGCGATCCGAACGGAAAGCAGCGTGGCGTTGGGCGCATAGCCTGCCTCTTCCAGTTCCTTATACTGATCCTGCGTCAGCAGCAGTTCACAAATGACACAATTGTGGGAACCGGACATGACGCTGTTGAAAAAGCCGCATACTGTATAGCTCACCGTATTGCTGCCAATATTAATTTCGATGGTCTTTCCTATGTCGATATCCTCCGTCTTGTAGAGCATTGGCAGGTAAACGCCGCTGCTTTCGCCGCCCTCCTCCACGATTTCCACTTTGCCTATGGCGCGGGACAGCGCCGCCTCTTTTTCCAGAATCACAAGTTCCGTGTTCGCCTCGCCGTTATTGTAGGCAAAACTGCCCACCATATTCAGGCAATCTCCCATGCAAAATTCTGTGGCTTGCTTTTCCTCTTGCAGTGTACGTTCCAGAAAAGGACGTACCGCATCGGAGTCGCCGTCCATCACCAGCGTCACATGCTCTGCGTGGAGCCTGTCATGGCAGCGATCAAAATTCTGTTTGTAATCCATGGATAGCATCAGCCACATATTGAGCATCGCCGCTGCCAGCAGGATCAGCACGGCAATGGAGAGCGTCTGCCCCTTGGCCCGGCGCAGGTTGGAGTGCACCAAAAGAAATGATTTGTTCATACTACCACCCCATTTCCGTCAGAAATGCCGAGAGCTTTTCGTGTCTCTCCGCATCGCCGTGTACATATTTGCCCAAATTGCACTCGCCCAGAATGACGCCGTCCTTCAGATACAGAATGCGGTTGCCCCGGCGGGCGGAACGCATGTCGTGAGTGACCATCACCACGCTCTGGCCCTGCTGGTTAAATCTGGTCAGCACATCCAGCACATGCAGCCCCGTCTGGGAATTCAGCGCTCCGGTGGGCTCGTCTGCATAGAGGATATCCGGGGAGTTGATCAACCCCCGGACGATCCCCGCCCGCTGGGCCTCACCGCCGGATATCTGCGTGGGAAACTTCCTCTGGGTCTCCGGGGAAATGTCCACCGCCTGAAACAATTCTCTGGCGCGCTCTGCCAGCGCCTTTTTATCTCTGCCCACCAGCAGCCCCGCCGCCAGCACATTGTCCATGACAGACATGCCATCGATCAGATAGATCTGTTGAAACACAAAGCCGCAGTGTCTGCGCCGAAATACCGCCAGCTCATCCGGGCTTAAGTCTGATATTACCCGATCTCCAAAAGTGATCTTTCCAAGCGTGGGAGTATCCATTCCCGACAGGGCGTACAGCAGCGTGGACTTTCCCGCGCCGCTGGCTCCCATAATCACGGTGAAATCTCCCTCGTAAAGCTCCAAGTCAATGTTTTTCAGAACGTGCTGCAAAGCCCCGCCGCTGGAAAAGGATTTGCTCAGGCTTTCGGTTTTTAAAAGTACCTTTTTCATATCCAAACCTCCGATTTATAGTTCTGTATTCTACACGTTCCATTCTATTTTTATAATCCTTAAATGTCTTTAGACAATTCTTAAATACTTCTTAAATCTTAAGTATTTTTGCCGTTTCCTCCTCATGTATGGATTCCATGAAATCCCGTATTTATGCGGATTTTCGCATTTTGACATTTGTTCTCAAATCCCGCCTAAATTTTTACTAGTAACATTACTAGTATCACTTTTCACTCTGGGATATCTCCCACATTGCTACCCTCTCCGTGGAGCTCTCCCATGTGGTGTTAAACCTTTCAACGCCATTCCCGACTATTGCCCGATCATAGACCTCGGCATGTTCAGGCAGGAAGGAGCGCAGTCGCCGTGATTCACGAGAATAGCGCAACTTGCGCAGCGCTTTATATTCTATCCTTCTTGCTTTGTACCTGTCAATACCCATATCATGGCCGATAGATGCATAAGTCTGCTCTCTCTGGTATCGCCGCCTGAGTATGTAGCCCTCGGTATCCGGCAGGGCATCAACCAGGGGCCACAAGATGGCCGCCAGTTCGCCCTGCTGTATATCCTCGATCACATCACGCTCAACCTCACCAGCGCAGGGGAGCATATCGCCAAGTGTCTTTCTGTCTCCATCTTCAACGAGTGGTGCATCAAGGCTTGCTATTTGCTCGAAAAGCATCAATACCTCTATATCCTCCACCTGTTCGACAGTCAGGCGCATATTGGCAGCTATTTCACGCCGTACTGGCTTACGGCCCAGAGCTATGCTGAGTGCATTCAATACCCTTTTGTACTCCTGCAGCATTTTCCTCTTGTTGGCCGGTACCCTGACGGCGTGGCAGCCGTCCACATAGCGCGATATATGTCTCTTTATCCAGTATCCGGCATAGGTCAGGAACTTATATCCCTTCTCAGCATCAAACCCCGCAATAGCATCATACAGAGCAAGATAACCTTCTTGCTCCAGATCTTCAACCTCCGCCCATCCATGATATCGCTTTGCGATCACATGGATAAAGGGTTTTATCTGCTCATAGAGCTGGAGCATGTTCTCTGATATGTCGATCCCTGCCTTGATGCGGGTTACAAGTTCCTCGTTGGTCATGGTCTCAATCCCTTTCTCACAAACTAAGTTTGGTTAGGTAACCCCTATTCAAAAAATGCCCCGGACTATCCGAAAACAGAAAGTCCAGGACACTTTTATCAAATATTAGGCCGTTTCCTGTTCGGGTGCGGCCTGGTCCTCTGTTTGGTCCTCTGCCTGTGCATGGTAGTAAATGGCTTTCGCCTTGTTTTCCAGAACAAAGGCATCATAGCAAATTCTTCCCTCCACCAATGCGCCGCTGATCCCGGGCGGGTCCTCGTGGATTTTGTAATCCTCCAGCTTGGTGGGGGCCACCGTTGCGCAGGGATGTGCAATCATGAAACCGAAGTTTTCAGGCAGGCGGTTTGCTGGCACCTTAATCACCATTGCACCGTCAATTATGGCAATGACACCCTTAATCCTCATATCGTTGCCTATGTCGGTTTCCATGGTGATATCCTTGCACTGTTTCATCAGCACATACACATCAGGAGTTACAACAATGATCCGGCCAGTCTCCGGCACTTCTGCATTGTCTAGGGCATTGTTCCCGGCAATGATCTCTGTGTAAATGTTGGTTTTGGTCAGCACCTTTGCAGCGGGTTTCTGCCCGGCCTTGGCGCATATTACCACATAAGTATAGGCGTCCACTTCGGGGGTAACCACCTCCCTGATCTGCCGCTCCAGCGCGGAGGCTGCCTGGAGATTGCGCACAGTTTCATCCTGATCCAGCTTGTCAATAACAAATGTGAAGGAACGGTCTTGTGTCAGGGTGAACTCTTCCGTGGTTGCATCCAGGTCTTTCACCTCACCATACCGGGAGCCTGTCATTCCTTCCGGGGTGTTCCGCTTGTAGTCATTCATCTTGGACGTGCTGACCTTGTACACCTTCACGGTGTGCGCCCCAGTCCACTCGAAATCCTGATTGGTTAATAATGATTTCTTACTTTCCGTGCTGAATTTTTCATCAACATACGGTAAAAATTTTGTTGCTAAATTGATAGCCATGTCTCAATCCTTTCCGTTAAGTGCTAAGCCCCATGGCCCTCCTGATCTCAAGGTCTCCAGTCTTCTCAGCATCCGGCATTATGCCGCTTGCCCCAGGCTGAAAACCTGTGAATCTCATATTGCTTGAGGCGTTCGCCTTATACTCGTTAAATACTGTCTCTAAAGTTGCAATACTCTTTTCCATCGTCTCTTTATCGGTACAGTTGAGAGCATCTAAAAGCTGTACCGGCAGACCTTTTTCTGCCAACATTTCCTTTGCAGACATGTGGAGTTCACGCCGCGCAAGTTCCTGTTCCCTTTTCGCAAGATCCGCCTCACCGCTGTTCTTTGCCCTTTCCTTGGCAAGTCGCTCCTGGATAATGCGGTTCACGTCATCCTGCGTGAAAGTTCTTTCCCCTGTTCCCTGTCCGGCTGCCGGGTCTGCAGTCTGATTCAGCTGTTCGTCCATCGTTATTCTCCCTTCTTTTTACGCCCGAAGTGGGCTAGTAAGCAAATAAAAAGTGTGGGAACAGATACACCCATTTCTGGATCGTCCTATTCCCACACCATTTCACTCAAGGTTTCCAGCCCGTCTTGCAGGGCTGGGGTACTCCCATATGTTGTTTGCTTTAAGACAACTATATCATATCCTACATGCGATTTCAACTCTAACATTTTCTAACATATCAACCTTGACAAATGTTAACAAATTCATGCAGACCATAAGTTCCATACATGCGCGTAACGATGTCAGCAAATACTAACATTTACTAACATAATTGATTTTCAATCTGAAGTTTTCTGTAGTACCAACAAGTTTAAATGCCTCCTTATAGTTTCTGGGTACTGGCCACTTCAAAGTCTATATATGCTTTCTTATATTGGCCTGCCTGCTGCCGGGGTGATCTCACACTCTTCACTCCCTGGCCCAGCTTACAAAGAATCTGCTGAAGTTCCTCTGACTGCTCATAAGATACCTTTATCTTCACTGACATATGAATGCTCCTTATCTGCCTATGGCTTACAGAAGTCCCGCCCCCTGCATGAACCCGTACATGTAACAGTAAGCACGTCCTGTATCCGGGTCATACTTGCCATTACCTTCATATATCCCGGTTCCGATATAATCAAGCATTTTCAGCATTTCCTTACTCTTCCGGGCTTTGGATGTCAGCCGGTTTCTCTTAAATTCCCGGATCATCCACTCAGCCTGCTCTTTCATCTCTGCCTGCTGCCTGGCGGCTCTCCATGCACTCCAAATTGAAAGTATAATCATGTTCGCCTCATCACTGGTAAGATCTCTGAACCTGTTCAGCATTTTTTCCGTCAAACTATTTAGGTAGCGTCTGTCCATTATATCCTGAACCAGCTGCAGGATCTCCTCTATCTTCTCCATATCCCGATTCAGTATGATTACGTCACTTTTCCGGCAGCTGATTATGAACTGACTGGGACGGGTTTCATAGATGTGCAAGAGCCTGTACTTATCCATGGCGGTCAGCTGCGGTATGGAAACCATTATGATTTCCGGCCGTTTCAGTGTAGTTAATTTATCCATTTTCAAAAACTCCTTTCTTTTTTCCCGGAGCCGTGGTAACATAGACTTGCGTTTATGTTAGGCGGCCTCGGTTGCCTATGCCCTGTGGGGAGGTGGTGCTCCCTATGGGGCGTTTTCTATTTCCTCCAGCAGCCGTCTCTTGTCCTGCTGCCTCGTTTCCCTCCGTATGGATTCTTCTGGGAGTTTAACCGCGAAAGTGGTACTCTCGATCCTGTCTGTTATCCGATCATCCAGTTTCAGGTGCTCCGGAGGGATATTGCTGGTGTATATCGTTGGCAAGCGGTTTACATACCGTTCGTTTATCAGCTGATAGAGTACCGTGCCGATCCACTCCTTGTCCAGCTGTACCCCTATATCATCCACCACGAGAAGACCTGTCTGCCGGATGACCTGCACGTCCTTATCCTCTCCCCTAAAACCTTTCTTGGTCATCTCCAGAAAGTCCAGTATGTTGATAAACTTCACACTCCCGGCGTACCGTTTCACTATCTCGTTCAACAGGCAGCAGGCCAGCATTGTTTTGCCGCTCCCCTTCATGACGGAATAGATATACAGACCCATGCCCCGCTCCTTGAACTGGGGGAACTTGACAATATAGCGACTCACAAGCTCCTTGGATGCCTTGGTGTCCTCCCTGTACTTGTCCCACTTGAAATCTGCGGCAGTAACATTGATGAACTCAAAAGGCATCATGGCATAGGTGCGGCGAAACTCCCTTTCGCTGTCCGTGACGCCGGAACTCTTCAAGAAAAAATCGTAGCCATGGGAATCCTCCAGCAGATAGCCTCCCTCCACGGGACGCAGCCTTATGGCGTCTAGCTCCTCATTTGACAGATTAGCAAAGCGCTCATATGGCAGCAGGGCCTTGCGCAGATACGCACGGCGCATGATCCTCTGGTCCGCATCCATTGGCATTGTGAAGATGTTCAGGCATCCGGGCTTTTCTACCCTGTACATTGCCAGGTGCTCCTTGTCCGGCCCAGTTGCACCGGTGCAACTATTGCTCATATCCACTGCACCCCCTTACTGGAAAGGGGAATCTGGCAATGACGGTCTCTTTTCCAATTCCTCGTACATCTCCCGGTATTCCCTGGGTAGTTCGCTGCCTGCTGGGGGCTGACCTGACGCCTGCTGCCTCTGGCCATATGTACCGCCCCTGTCCTGCTGCCGTGAGAGCCAGCTGTTAATAAAGCGCTCAATCCCCCTGCGGGTCTTCCGCTTTGTGGGGTTACTGTCAAGCCATGCAGCCATTTTGCGGAGTTCCTGCCTTATATCCACTGCCGGGTATGTCTCTGCCCACATGCTGATCTTAGGCTCCGGCACGTCATAGGCTGTTTTGTCATTCAATGGCAGCAGGATACCGCTTTGAGCCTCCGCATTCTGTTCTGGCTCCGGGCTTATAGTATTTTCTAACTCTATACTATCTCTAACTATATCCTTACTTAACCTATACTGTGTATCCACTCTGGATACATCCAACTCACATTCTGTATCCAGTCTGTATACATTCTCTGCCAGCTCAAGATGACTCCGTTCCTCTGAATACTTGGTTTTGCGGTATCTGTCCGACTGTATGTAGTTGTGCTGTTTCCAGTGCCTTATCACTACCACACCCGTTTCAAAGGGTATTACATAGCCCTTTGATATTAATATTTTTAAGTCGTCATTGGTGCAGTTTACAATCTTTATCACAAGCCTGGGCGTAGAGACAAAACCGTCATCATCCGCCCTCATGCCCAGATGAAAATACAGGCACTGCGCTGAAATCGGCATGTCCATGAACTTATCCGTGTTAATCACGTCCATGCTGAACATTCGCCTATTTGCCACTTTACCATCTCCTTTCCTGATCGGATGGGAGCCATTGTATTCTCCCACGTTCTGAAACCTGTTGATCTGCCCTTTATGACCGGGCTTGCCCTTGCACCTGTCACCTTCCCACCTCCTCCCTATGCGAACGGCAGTTCGTTCTCATACTGTGCAATACCCTCCAAGGTCATCTGGTACTCCTCTTGATCCATCTTATCCGGCATCTGCCCGAATATCTTCATAGCATCCTCGTACTGCTGCATGGTCATCTCCTGCAGGGACTTAATGTGGTACTGGTAACATACGGCCTTCTCCTTTGCGCCGGTCCTCTCTATCTCTGCCCGAATAGTGTTAATATGCTGCTGGCTTACATAAGAGCGGTTATTCCTGGAATCGGCGCCTCTGGCCTGGGCGTTCCCCTGCTGCCTCGTTGTCTGCGGCCGGGATGCTTTCTGTCCCTGCGCTGCTTGCCCCTGCCCTGATGTACTGTTATCCATGGTATCGGGGTCTCTGGAATCGTCTATACAGAATAGACCATTGAGGGCGTACTTTCGTGCATAGCTGCTGCAGGAGCCGGTGATCTGCGCCGTATCCATTTTCGGTCGGCTGTCGCACTCCCTGGCATAGGCCGTATTGCTTATGCTCTCGCCCCCCTCGGCATCCCGGAATATGGCGGTTGCCCTTATGTAGAACCTGTCCCCAATCTGCACCAGTTCATCACTCAGCAGCAGGACCGCCCCTACCTTGCCCAGAAGGGGTTTAAGGGCCTCCTGGATGTCTTCACAGCTCCTGTAGTGATAGTCCCCGAACTTGTTATACTGCCCCTTAGGGGCTTTCAAGTTCTGCTGCACATACAGGAGTTTCTGGGCAATACCCGTAAATGTTCCCTCCGGCATCCTCATTTACCCCCTCTCTGCTTTAGCCGGTCATAGTCAATATAGCTTTCCGCCTCAATCCCCAGCGCCCGGCACACCTTCCCGAAACAATCCATCTTTACCATGTAGCCCCGGCGCATACGGTAGACAGTGTTCACGCTCACGTCTGCTGCCTCCGCTATCTCCTTGGGACTCATACAGGACGCCGTCATGGCGGCTATGATCTGGTTTACCTTTGCACATACCATTTATCTTTCCTCCTCTCATGCCGTTTCTTGTTTCAATTCATGGTTCCCTAGCCATAATTATCAAGTTCAATCCCATCATGTGGGGAAATATACCCCTATGACATCTTAGATTCATTTTTATGGTTTGCTTAACGTGAAAATTGAATATCTACTTCTCTTCTGGATAATTTGTATCAATTTCGCTTGAAAACCCCTTTGACGAATATTTCTACCCTTTAATGGTTTTCATTGAAATTTACCCTTAATTATCTGTACTAGTTACACGTTTTGAATGTAATGCAAGCATATTCTCTCTGGAAATCTCCCTTTGTGCGTCAGACACTTTCTTGGGCGGGCTTATCTTCACCCAACTTACAGGAATATGTGCACAGATACTCCCGTCCTTGTTTTCTACCACGATCTGGCACTGGTCCGGGTACTGTGCCGCCAGATGTCTTACTCTGGTGATCGTCCGGCGCTGCGACAGGCTTAGCGTTGCCCTTTGCTGATCCTTAATCCACTCAATAACATTCTCAGTCATTTTTTCAAAAACTCCTTTCCTTTTTCCCGGAGCCGTGGTAACATAGACTTGCGTTTATGTTAGGCGGCCTCGGTCGTCAGTGCCCTGTGGGGAGGTGGTGCTCCCTGCGGGGCGTTTTTAGTTACTGTCCCCCGGCCTGCTGCCAGGAGCTGCTTACTGCTCAGGTGTTGCACCGGTGCAACTCGGCTACTCAATGATCTCTGTAACATCAACACCCAGGATCTTAGCTAGTTTTCCAACAGTTTGCGGAAGAACTTCACCATTAAGGATATTAGCTAATGTTCCTTTAGAGATACCTGCCTTGATAATATCTGTTGAACTCATGCAGGCTCTGGCTTTTGCCAGTTCATACTTCTTTTTGCTCACCTTCATTTAGTGCTTTCTCCTTTCTAATTGGTGATTATATGCACTATAATAGTCCACAGATTAGTGCATGTCAAGTATTTTTTTGCACCTTTTTAAATTAAAAAGCAAAAAAAATAGGTTGACATTGCACTAATTTGTGCTAATATGTACATAAGGAGGCTATATCATGGGATTTGGGAATAAATTAAAAGAAGTTTTAAAGAGTAAAGGAATGACCATAAAGGAACTATCCTCAATGACTGGTATTTCTCTAAATACCCTATACTCTATAACCAAACGAGATACACATATGCCAGACAAGGATACTATAGACAAAATTACAGCTGCTCTAAATATTAGTCCCAATGAGTTGATATCATATGAGGATTTTGAAAAAAAATTTGATGCGGCAGTGAATCAATTACAAGATACAGAGATATACATGAGAAAAAAACTGTATGAAATAACCGAAATGTTAAATGTTGATGCTATGTATGAATTAATTAATACAGCTATCGAAATGCTGCAGGATGATTCATACAGATCGTTTTTTTACAAAAAGAAGTCATGAACTGGTTAATTAAATGCCCCTTGACAATATAATATGCTTACCAGGGGAGCCGATAGGGTGTGAATGCCTCCGATCCGAGCCTTGAACGGGAGGAGGTGGTTTTTATGACTACATACGAGACGTTCATGGTGTTGCTTACTTTTGCAATACTGGTTATTGAAATTCTTGACCATGTAGACCATAAAAAATAGCACCCCCGCTCTCGCAAAGTGAAAGGTGCTATTTTTTACTAACATTTTCGCCGGAAACGGATAGGCATACACTATCGTATCGGCTCCCTTGATAAGCATATTATAAACCAAACGATCTGAACCGTCAAGCAGTAAAAGCGGCCCCTGCGCCAACAGGAACCGCCTGGACACTATACAGACGGATGCCAGTATAATATCGCTCCACCAAAGCCTATTATACCATCATTGCATCTGTCTGTACAGGTGTATTTTTTATACCCATTATCGGCCCCTTATGCGGGACGTGGATCAAAACACAGATAGGAGCGTGATAGAATGGCACTTATCCAATGCCCGGAATGTTCCGGCCAGATCAGCAGCAAAGCATACCTGTGCCCTCACTGCGGCTTTCTCCTGGCGCCTGCTGCCATGCAGACCTTTACCAGAACAGCCAGGAAGGCCCGTAAGCGCCGCCCCAATGGATCAGGAACCATAGTTAAACTATCCGGCAAGCGCAAGAACCCGTTCCAGGTACGAGTGAATACCCGAATAGATGCTGATGGCTACCCTGTATATGATATACTCGACAACTTCCCAGACAGGATAAGCGCGGAGATTGCCCTGGCAGAATACAACAAAGTGCCATATAACCCAAATGACCGCAAAAAGCTGTTCTGTGAGGTGTTCGATTCCTGGTATTCGTGGAAGTATAAAGTCCCCCACACGGCAGCAGGCCCCAAAACCAGCTCTCAGAACTGCGCCATAGCGGCATATAAGAAGTGCAGCACTCTCTACAACATAGCCATATGGGACATACGCACTCAGGACATGCAGGATATACTGGACCGGCCTGATCTGTCACATGCCACGCTGGAGCATGTGCGCAACCTCTTCCGGCAAATGTACAAGTACGCGATTCAATACGAGATGGTGCCAAAAGACTATTCACTGTATACCAGCATCCGCAAGGCTGATGATGATGTACACGGTGTCCCCTTCACACCAGAGGAGATCCAGCTGCTCTGGGCTCACAGGGATGTTCCCTTTGTGGACACGATACTCATTTATTGCTATTCCGGTTTCAGAATCAACGAACTGGCCCTGATGCCGCTTGACGATATCGACCTGGATGCTCGGACATTTACCGGCGGCTTAAAAAACCGCTACAGCCGCAACCGCACAGTCCCCATCCATTCAGCCGTATATCCAATGGTATGCCGCCGATATAGCCGACAATTTGACAGCCTGATCTATCATACAGACACTGACGGCATAACAGAAATCAAGTACCGGGAATACTTCAATGCCGCCCTGCAGGCCTGTGGCATCCAGACAGAGCATACCCCTCACGACTGCAGACACACCTTCAATGTGCTGCTTGACCGGGCTGGCGTGGATCGGGCAATCCGCTATAAGCTCATGGGGCATAAGGGAACGGATATCAACGAGACCGTATACACGCACAAGGATATAGAGCAGCTCCGGGAGGCAATCGAGTCTATAAAAACAGGGGCATAGATGCTTGCTATAGCGTCTATGCCCAAATTTCTACTAGTAACATTACTAGTAACAAAAAAATGCAAAAATCCCATATTTATGCGGTTTATCGGCACTCCAAAACTTAAATACTTCTTAAATCCTGTGAACCATAAAAAACAGCACCCCGCTCCTGACAAAGTAAAGGTGCTGTTTTTATTAGCTTTATGCCGCTCTCTTGACAAATACGTCCGACTAAAATTCTGCGATATCCATATAGATTGCCTCCTGATCATAGGCCGGGGCATATTTTTCCGCGATCTGGCAAATCTGAGATATACGCCCTGGTTCCTGCTCCAGTTCGTCCGCAATCTGCTCCACGCTTTTCCCTTTTGCCAGTTTCTTACAGGCTACGGCAATGATTTCCCTTAACGCCCCTTCATTTCGGCCTTCATTTCGGCCCTCATTACGCCCTTCCTCATACCCATCCTTCCGCGCATACGCAATTTCTTCCCATCTCTGCATATATTTCACCCCACATTTCTCAGAGTGGCGGATTTTCTCCACCTTGCTGTGGATCAGTTTCACCCGTGCGCTTTTGCTCCGGGCCGCCACCACGTCTCTGGTATCATTGATATATTCCATAAAGTCCAAAAACTCCTGGGAAAAGTCCTGTCTGTTAGTCCCGAAGGTATTGATGAATACCTTCGTAGCCCCATCCTGCAATGCTAGGCCCGGCACTTCCTTGCCCCGTCCCTCAAAGGTGTACCGATACAGCCCATAGCCGAACAGGTCAAATGGCGCTATCAAAATCATGCAGCTGTCATTCAACTCATTGAAATCGCCGCATCCCGGCGCCAACAGCGACACATCCAGCTGTGCCTGGTAGTACCGACTCCGTTTCTCCAGGTTTCTGGTATCTCGTTTCTGCATCTCCGTGAAATAGATTCGACCGTCCCTGTCCATGTTAACCACGTCCAGCCGCACTTTCCTCAGTTCAGGCGATACCCGCAGTTCCTTCTCCGTCCGAGTGCGGTCCAGCAACTCAATCTCATTTTCCAATAAAATTCCCACCACGGCCTCATAGGCATCCGGCTCGTCCATGGTCTCCGCAAACAGGAAACTGTCTGTCAAGTTTAGTTTTTCCAGTGGCGTCCTCACCTTGTTGTCCATTCACATTCCTCCTTGTGCGTGTTTTGCAGAAAGAGAAAATGATCCTGAACTCATTGTCTTTTCCTGCCTTATCAATATTGGTTTCTTGGGAAAATAAAAGCAGGATTTCTTAATTAAGAGAACAAGATGTTCGTCAGACGCGGAAAACCGCTTTACGGGATTACTCCCCGGAAATCATTTGCTTTGATATGAGGATAGCATATGGAAAATAATAAGTCAACTATGATTTTATGTTTTATGAAAACGGAATCCTCACGCTCACCCGCAGGCCCCCGGCCCCGTTCTCCACACGCAGCTCCCCTTTCATCTCCTTCATAAAATAGTCGGAGATGAACAGGCCCAGTCCTGCGCCCTCCCTATCCCCGACATTGCTGCCACGCCTGAATTTCTCCTTCAGCAGAGACAGTTCTTCATCGGGTACACCGCCCCCGAAGTCCTCGATGGCAAGCACCAGGCAGCGGCTTTCCTTGGTTATGGTAACGACGATCTCTGTATCGGCATACTTGTAGGAATTGGCAAAAATATTGTCCAATACCTGCTGCAGCCGCAGCTTGTCCACACAGAGCAGACAGGGAGGAATAGTGGGGAGTGCCGAGCGGTGCAAATAGTCGGCATTTTCCAGCAATTCCGCCAGCTCGCCGCTCTCCATATCGGCCAAAGTCACAGAGAGCTGCTGCAGTTCCTCCAGCGTGGCGGTAAACAGATTGGTAATCAGCGCGTTTATCTGATCCGCCTTGCGGATAATCTGCGTGTAATTATCCTTGAGCCTGTCGCTGTCAGTCAAAGCCATCCCCACCTCCGATGCGGCCTTGATACTGGCCACAGGCGTCTTGATATCGTGGGACAGCTTTGCCACCAGCTCTTTTTTGCCCGCATTGGCCTGCGCCTCGGCAAGCCGAGCCTTTTTCAGCTCCGAGCGCATGAGGTCAAAGCTCTCGGTAAAAGCCCCAAAAAGATTCCGCCTGTCCATCTCCAGTGGAATGTCCAGATTTCCTCCCGCCACCCGCCGGGCAAAGTCCTTTAGCTTATGAAAGGGCCTGACGAGCCGCCGGTGCAGCCAGGCGGTATAGCCCAGCAGCACAATCATCTGAATCAGCAAAATCACCGCCAGCCCCACAGCCAGACTCTGTTTCTGGGCCGCATAATCAGCCTCCGCCCCATTGTGGATAATCACCTTTCCCACCACATTTCCATCCCGCTCCACATCCAGAATGGTATCCCTGTGGGCTATGGCTGCATTGACACTCTCACTCAGCCCCTCCGCCGTTTTCCACAGGACATTGCCGCTCTCGTCCAGTATCACATAGTCATATAGCATAGAGGCTGTCTGTCCATCCGGATGCGGCCAATTGATTTCTACTGATTTGAGAATTTCGTTGACAGCCACCGTATTCTGCCTGAAATCACCGCCACCCCGCATAAAGACGGCCAAAACTGCTGTTTCAGCCAAAAATATCAGCAGAATGCATATTACGAAATAATTTTTTCTCATGTGGCATCCCCCTGAAATTGATAGCCCTCTCCCCAGTAGGTGACAATATACCGCGGCCTGTTGGGATCAGGCTCTATGGCCTCACGAATCCTACGAATATGCACGTTCAGCGTTCCGTCTCCTGTGAACCTGTCCTCCCACACCTTTTCAAACAATTCTTTTTTAGACACAACTCTGCCCTGATTAGTCACCAGATATGCCAGCAGTCGAAACTCCATCATCGTCAGTTTTACGGGGTTTTCCTGTACCCATACGCCCTTTGCCCCAAAATCTATTTTCAGCCGTCCATCCGAATATCCGTCCTGCCGCACATTCTGTCCATAGCGTTTCAATACCGCTTTTACTTTTGCGAGCAAAACGCCCAGGGAGTAGGGCTTGGGGATGTAGTCATCGTCGCCGATTCCCAGCGCGACAATCTGATCGTCGTCACTTGTCCGGGCGGAGATAAACAAAATCGGCTTATCGAAACTTTCCCTAAGCTCCCTGCACAACGCAAAGCCGCTGCCATCCCCAAGATTAATGTCCAGCAGCAGGAGCTGCGCTGTATTTTCCTGTAAAAAACTGCGACACTGCTCTGCGCCGTAGACCGCCGCCGTCTTCACTCCGAACAGATTAAAGTATTCCGCCGTATTGTCGGCCAGCATTTTCTCATCATCTATTATCAGACAGTCGTACTCCATCCGTACCCCTTTCCCTGCGCCATGCCACTCCGGTTTGCCCGTGATCCCATATCCATTGTTCACCTTTTATCCTTAAAGGTCTTTAGAAAAACCTTAAATATTCCTTAAATATATCCCGTCCCTCACATATTTCTCTCTGCAAAAAGCAATACAGCTGCCCGGGCCTATGACTCCCGCAGCAGCTGCCTGGTATATTCCTCCCGGGGATGGTTGAAAACCTCCTCCGTATCCCCAATTTCCACTATTTTGCCTTCCTGCATAACCATAATCCGGTCACTCATCTGATAGATTACATTGATATCATGAGAGATAAACAAATAGGAGAGCTGCAGCTCCTCCTGCAGCCTGCGCATCAGCTCCATAATCTGGGCCTGTATAGTCACGTCCAGCGCCGACACCGGCTCATCCGCAATAATCAGCCCGGGCCGGGTAATCAGCGCCTGCCCGATACTGATGCGCTGCCGCTGGCCGCCGCTGAGCTGGGAGGGCCTGCGGTCATAATACTCCTCTGTAAGTCCCACTGTCCGCAGCATCTCCATGGCGGCAGTCCGCATATCCTCCCGGCTCATGGCCTGAGCAGGATCCAGCTTTCCTCTGGCCCGCAGCGGCTCCTCCAAGAGCCATCCCACTGTCTTGGCGGGGTTCAAACTGCTGTAGGGGTCCTGGAATATCATCTGGGGACGGTTGGAAAAATGCTCTATCTCCCCTGTGATCTCCTTATTCATACCTAAGATGGCCTTGGACAGAGAGGTTTTGCCGCAGCCGCTCTCTCCCACCAACCCCAGAATCTCTCCCCTGCGGATCTCAAAGCTGGCATCCCGCACCACATGGTTTTTCTTTCCTCTGGAAAACAGACTGTTGCTGCCCTCCTGATAATACACCTGAAGATTCTCCACCGTCACCACAGGCTCCTGCTGTTTTGGGGATTTCCTCTCTCTGGGTTTCATCCGGCTGGGTACCGCCTCAATGAGATTGCGGGTATACGTCTGCCGGGGATGCTCAAATATTTTCTCCGGAGTACCGGCCTCCACCACCCGGCCGTCCTTCATCACTGCGATCTTATGGCAGATTCTTCTGGCCAGATTCAGGTCGTGCGTAATAAAAAGCATGGCGTTGTGCTGCTTTTCATTGATCTCCCTGAGCAGGTCCATGATCTGGTTCTGCACTGTCACATCCAACGCCGTGGTAGGCTCGTCCGCCACAATCAGACGGGGATGCAGAATGACGGCCATGGCGATCATAACCCGCTGACGCATACCGCCGCTGAGCTGATGCGGATAACAGCCATACACCCGCTCCGGCTCCCGCAGGCCCACCGCCGCAAAGGTCTCCAGCACCAGCTTTTTCATCTCCTGCCGTTCCTGCTTGCTGTAAAAAAAACGCATGCGACCCTCCCGGACCTCCCGGGAAACTACACCGTCCGCAGACATTCCGCCCACAGTGCCATCTCTGGAATACGCCGGAAGACTGTGGAGTCTCAGCATTTCCTCCACCTGCCTTCCCACTCTCTGGGTGGGATTCAGAGAAGTCATAGGCTCCTGGAAGACCATGGACATGCAATCCCCCTGATACCGACGATACAGTGCCTTATCTCTGGGTTTTCCCGCCTCCTGCAGCACTACGTCATCATACAGGACTCTGCCGCTGGTCACGGTGGCCTCCTCCGACACCAGACCCATCAGCGTCAGTGCCGTCACGGACTTGCCGGAACCAGACTCGCCCACCACGCCCAGAATCTCCCCGTCAGGAATCTCCAGGCTCACATGGCGCACTGCCTCTGTTTTGCCAAAATTGACCGATAGATCCTCTATGGCAATCATTGCCCGTCACCTCCCCAATCGCTGTATGCCTTCGCTGAGCAGCGAAAAACCCAGCACGATCCACACAATGGTCAGGCCCGGCGCCAGAGCATACCAGGGCGCCGTAGTCAAATAGCCCTGAGCGTCCGACAGCATCTTTCCCAGGCTGGCCTGAGGAGGCTGCACGCCGATTCCCAGATAGCTCATGCCCGATTCCGCCAGAATCGCATTGTTGAAACCGATCATCACCGACACCCAGAAAGTAGAAAAAATATTGGGCAGAATATGCACAAACAGAATTCTTCCCCTGCCCACGCCCATGAGCCGCGCCCGGCTGATATAGTCTGCGTCCCGCAGCCGGATAAACTCACTCCGAACAATACGTATATAGCTGGGCATAAACACAATACCCAGGGAGATCACCAGATTCCGCTGCCCCGTGCCCATGACACTGATGACCACCAGAGCCAGCAAAATACTGGGAAATCCATTGATGGCATCAGTGATCCGCATAACGATCTCATCCACAATGCCGCCGAAATACCCAGTCAGAGCGCCCACCAAAATACCGGCTGCCCCAGAGATTGCCACCACCAGCGTACTGATCAGTATAGTGGTGCCGATCCCCTTCATCACTCTGGAAAAAATATCCCGCCCGAAATTGTCCGTGCCAAAGAGATGGCGCACAGACGGAGCCACAAAACGCTCGGCGGCAGACATGGCGGTCGTGCTGTGAGGCGTCCAGAAAATGCCCAGCACCCCAAGAAACACAACAAGACCTGTCATACACAGGCCCGCGATCAGGTATTTATTCCATTTTATGTTGCTCTTTTTGCTCACACGCACTCACACTCTCTCATTTTGGCAAACATATTCCCTGTCCGCTGTCATTTTCCACTGATCCTGGGGTCCACCACTCTGTATAAAATATCCACCAGAAAGTACACAAAGATCACCACAAAGGTGATATACAATATCAAAATCTCCACCACTGGAAGATCGCGGGTAGAGATGGAACTGATCAGCAGCCGCCCGATTCCCGGCAGGGAAAACACCTGCTCCACCACAATACTGCCCGCCACAATCTCGGCGATAATCATTCCCAGAAAGGTGATTACCGGCATCATGGCGTTGCGCAGCACATGGCTGTACATCACTCTCCGCTCGCTGCAGCCCTTACTCCTGGCTGTACGCACATAGTCGGATTGCATCTCCGTCAGCATGGAATTGCGCAAAAAACGAGCCGTCATAGCCGCCTTGGGCAGAGCGATGGCCAGCGCCGGAAACAGCAGATAAAAAAGGAATCCCCCCATGTCCCGCTCGTAGCTCACATAGCCCCCCGGCACAAAGCATTTCAGCACCATGCCGAACAGATAAGTCACAATGATTCCCAGAAAAAAAGAGGGAATCGCCATGGACACCTGGGTAATCACTCCCAGCGCCGCATCCAGTACCTTGTTTTTGCTGTGCGCCCACAGTACGCCCAGGGGGATAGCTACCACCACGATCAGCACCAGAGAGATAGCCGCCAGAGACAATGTCACCGGCAGCTTGTCACCAATCAGTTCTGCCACCGGCATCATTTCATTCATATTCTTTGCATAGCGGTAGCTGACGCCCAGGTCCCCCCGCAGCACGCCACCCACCCAGCGAAAATACCGTACCACCGGAGGATCATTCAGACCCAGTTCCTCCCTAAGCTGCGCCTCCCGCTCAGGGGTTGCCTCCGTTCCCAGTATGGAAGTCACCACGTCGCCGGGAATAATCTGAAAAGCAATGAAGGCAGCCGCAGATACCACGAACAATGTCATAATGAGAGTAGCTATTTTCTTACCAAGGTATTTCATTGACTGCCTCCATTTTAAGTTCCGTATCCGCCTTTCCAGTACCATCACCAGTAGAGAATTCTCTGTCCAAAATGCGGCCAGAGAATCCTCTAGGCACTGTACAGGCGGATACTGTTTTTTATTCCGTATAATATACAGTGCTCATATCCTGCACATATACAGGATAGAATTTGTAGCCCGCCAGCTTGGGGTCCATGGCGATGGTGATAGGGGGCACCTGGATAAAGGCGCTGCCCGCCTCGTCGCACAGAATCTTCTGCACCTGCTTGTAGTACTCCGCTTTCTCCGCCGGGTCCAGGGACGCCGCCGCCTTGAGATACGCCTCATCATAGGCTTCACTGGCAAAATTCACGAAATTCTTCTTGGAATCCGTCTGGAAACGGTTGGTCAGATAGCCGGGGGTCATGTCGCTGGTGATGCCGGAGATCGTAGACTGATAGTTACGATCCGTATAGCAGTCGCTGAGCCAGCTGCTCCACTCCACCGGATTGATAGTGGCGTTGATGCCTGCTGCCTTGAGCTGCTCGGCCACCACCTCTGCCGTCTGCATATGGTACTCATAGTTGGACGGTACTGTGATCTCCAGATCGAAACCATCCGGGTAACCCGCTTCCGCCATCAGTTCCTGAGCCTTCTGAATATTGGCGCTGCTGCCATAAGTATCTGTCAGATTCACATAGTAGGTCTGCAGTGTGGGCAGCATGGCGGAACTCACCAATGTGGCACCGCCGCCCGCCACAAACTCGTTGACCATATCCAGGTCCAACGCGTAGCAGATAGCCTGCCTGATGCGCAGATCATTCAGTGGCTCCACGGCATTGTTCAAAAACAGGGCCTGCACCACATCCGAGGGAGCGGACAGAATCTGGAAACTGCCCTTCAGCTCACCCGCCTGGCTGTCTGTCAAATAGGGATATATCTGGATAGAGCCGCCCTTTAACTCCAGCAGCGCGGTATCGGGGCTGTTGACGATCTTAAAATTCACCTCGTCCAGATAGGGCAGTCCCTCCTGCCAGTAATCCGGGTTCTTGGTCATTACCAGGCCCTCCTGGGGCTTATATGACACAAAAGAAAACGGCCCTGTCCCGATGGGCGTCCCGCTCTCCTCCTCCCCGCTGCCCGCAGGGATGATGGCTGCCACAAAGCTGTAAATCAACTCCGTGTTGGCAGTGCCCACTGTGACCTGAACCGTCTGTTCATCCAAAATTTCAACGCTTGTCAGACCGCTCAATGAAGAGATCAGCGGCGTGCCGTCCAGCAGTCCTGAGACTCTGTCCAGAGAGTATTTCACGTCCTCCGCCGTCACCAGATTGCCATTGTGAAACTTCACGCCCTGTCTGAGCGTAAAGGTGTATACCAATCCATCCTCGGATACGGTATAGTCACTGGCAAGCGCCTTCATCAAGTCGCCGTTCTCATCCGGCTTTACCAAACCTTCAAAGATGTTAAATAGGATTTCTTTAGTTCCTGCCGCAGTTGCCTTATGAGGGTCAAGACTATCAACATCCTGTTGTATTCCTACAACAATGGAGCCTCCGTAGACAGGATTGCCCGCCTGGGACTCCGTAGAGGAATTATCCCCCGAAGAATCTTCAGTGCCGCCTGCGCATCCGCCCAGTGCAGCCATCGACAAAAGTGCCATAATCAGTAAAACGCTAATCCGTTTTTTCATGATATGTTCCTCTCCTCTTCGATTAATAAACCTCTCATTATTCTATTGTCTCCTACATTGTAGCATAGATATTCCGCATTGCAAGTATTTTTTCCCGTACATACGCTGATTTTCTCCCCCCGCAATGCTGACTTTGGTATTGTTGTGAAGTCAAAATATTGTGTGATTTTACACCGCCGTGCAGGGGTCACTCTGTCTCCTCCCAGTAATTATGGCTGCGGGCCTCGTCATAGTAAATCACATTCTCCCGCTCTATTGTGATCTTCCCGTCCGTCACATCCAGAATCGTCACACCACAGTTCTTGTGGACGCCGCCATTCCAGAAATTCTTCATATCCGTGATGGTGAGGCTGCTGAGCAGACCCTTGACCGCCGCCCCGTGGCTGGAAAAAAGAATAGTCTTGTCCGCATTATCCGGGTTATCTGCCACCTCATGCAAAAACTCCGTGGTCCTTTGGCACAGCTGTTCAATGCTCTCCGCCCCCTGAGGCGGAACATAATTGCCCGGATCTACAAAAAAGTTCATAAAGGCCGGGTCCGGGATCGTAAAATTCTTGGGACTGCAGCAATACCCCTCATAGATACCAAAGCCAATTTCCCGGATTCTGGGTTCCTCCAGCAGCGGAATCTCCCGCTCTCCCCGGATAACCTCCGCCGTCTGCCTGGCACGTTTCAGGGGACTGGTATAGATCAGGTCAAATGACACGTCCTTAAGTCCCCTGGCCGTCTCCCGCGCCAGCTCCAGACCGTTTTCATTCAGGGGGATATCCGTGGCGCCCTGAAGCCGCTGCTCCAGATTCCAGTCTGTCTCCCCGTGTCGTATCAGATATATTTTCATGCGCTAATACTCTCCTGTCCAATCTGTCAAACCAGCAGATTTATGCCTTGATATCCGTAGATTCTCTGTCCCCGTTTTCCGCCAGAAACTTTTTCATGCTGTCTATAGCGGCGGAAAAACGTTTATATATCTCAAGAGCCTGCTGGAACTGGCGAAGTGCCTCCTCCTCGTTCCCTGCATCCTTGGCATTCCAAGAGGCGCATGCACAGCGATGCAACTCTTCATGGCAGCTGACCGCCTGTTTGAACTCGCGACTGCCGACGATGCGCTGATCGGTCAGGGAAGTGGCCCATTTGCCAAATTTACATCCCTTTGGATTGTTGAGCTGTTCTATTTTCAACGTCTCAAATCCGGCCAGATTGTTGTATAGTCTCCAGGTAAAAATCAAGTGGTCAACCGCATAAACCGTGAGCCAGTCCTGGGTAGAAAGCCTGGAAATCCCTCTTGCCATGCCGCTCCGGATGGAGTCGATATTGCGTGAAATATGATAGAGGTGTACGCCTGTATCCATACATTCCCTGTGAAGTGTTTTATAATTGGCGTCAAGAGCGTCAACCGCTTTTACAAAGGAATGCGTCAGTCCTGACTGGTTGCGGATTTCTTCGTTCACAAGTTCAATTTCCTCTGCGATACGGGAAATCTGCTTGCTCATGGCTTCCACGCTCTCAACAGAGTTGTGAATCTCCTCGTTGCCGCTGCGCAGACATACGGTGGCAGACTGCACGGAATCCACCAGATTCTCAATACCCGACATCAGTTCTCCCACATATCGGGTAATATGGTCGGTGGAAGTAGAGGTATTGGCGGCAAGCTCCTGCATTTGGCTCGCTACCACAGAAAATCCTCTGCCGGCCTCCCCGGCGCGGGCCGCTTCAATGGATGCGTTCAGCGCCAGCAGACTGCTTTTGCTTGCAAGTTTCTTCACCCCATCCACAATACCGTTGATCTGGAGAGCCTTTTCCCTAAAGTCTGCTATCTGCCCGTTGATCTGTTCAATTTGTGTGGAAGAGTCATCTATCACGCGAATACTGTCACTCAGCTGTCTGGTACAGGTGTCGGTGGTGTTCATTATCTCCCTTGAGTTATCACGGATACTGGCGGCAGACTCCTGAATATTTATGATAGAATCGCCCAGTTCCTGGCTGGAGCTGCTCATCTCCTCAATGGCAATGGATTGGCTGGACACCTGTTCCAACATGACTTTTACACAGGAACTGTCCCCAATAACTGTCATGGCGTCGTTGAGCCGCATGGTAGATTTGTTATTGGCATTTAAGATATACAGCATAAACTGTTTCCATTTCTGTTCCAGCTCCGCATCCAGAAACGAGATGGGTTCGGTCAGTGAACAGTCCCCTCCCATGACCTTGTCTATGCAGGCGAAAAGGGCCGCCTTGTCGGCATTAAGCTGTTGTTCTGACATCCTTTTGTTCTTCATAATTACCTCTTTTCTAGGCGTATTGCACCACCGTTCCGTGTACTTTACCATTTCTTAAATTATATCAGAGAATTCCTTATCATACAAGGGATGAAGACACGACTTTTCAGGGGCATTGTTTTCTATTCGCTTTCCCGATTTTACCCTTTCATCCCCTATATTTCTAAGAATATTGATATTTATGCCGATAATATTGATGGCTACACTCTCAATTCTAACATTATAATTACATTAGCACAAGAAAAAAGGCTCTGCGCATTTCACTCCACACACGCATCGATGCAGTGCCGCGACCTGGCCTGTGGTATGCACGGAAAGGGAAAGTTTGAAACTAACGTTTCAAATACTGATTAACGCAGTATCGCAAGCACAGCAGTAGTTGGCTTTGCCAACTACAGATATGCAGGAAAGAGGTAAATATGAGAAAAAATATAAACATCCAAATCTGTCTGCTGGCGTCTGTACTGCTGCTCTCTGGCTGCGCCGCGACTGAGCAGCCCGCAGACACAGCTGTTTTTTCACAGGAGCAGACGACTGCGCCCGACTCCTTCCAAGAGCAGACAACGACTGAAACGCCCACAGAAGAAACCACACCCCTGCCCCAAGAAGATTCCACATCGGACGGACTCCGCACCTATCTCTTTGACGCGGATATTACCTATCAGACCATAGATGGTTTTGGCGCGGCCTACACCTGGTACTCCAACTGGGTGAATTACACAGACGACCCGGAGGAGGTCATGGACGCCCTCTTCTCCGACGCCAAAATGACGGTGCTGCGTTTTAAGAACGAGTACGAATACACTGCAGAGGGCACGGCACCCAATGTCTATACCATGGTTCAGTATTATACAGCTGCCAGAGAGCGCGCCGAGCAATATGGGGAGGACGTAAAGGTACTTCTGTGCTGCTGGTCTCCCCCGGCCAGCTTAAAGGAGGGCGGCGACATCACCGGCTCCGCCACTCTGCGCAAGACAGAGAGCGGCGAATACTGCTATGAGGAGTATGCCGCCTGGTGGGCGGAGGCTGTAGCCTATTACCGGGATTACGGAATCCAGGTGGACTATATCAGCATCCAGAACGAAATTGAGTTCGCCGCAAGCTATGACGGATGTGTATTTGCCCCCAAGGAGACGGAGGAGCACGCCTCCTTTGCAAAGGCCTATCTGGCAGTGTATGATGAGTTGCAGCGGCAATTCGGGGAGGACGCTCCACAGATGCTTGGACCCGAGACCATGAGCTGTAAGCTGAAAGACATACAGCCCTATATGGAAGAGATTCTGGAAAATCGGCCGGAGACGGTGTATGGCATTGCCCACCATCTCTATGTCGGCGGCGACGCGGATAATGACGCCAACACGTCAAATCCCAGCTCCTTTACCTCCCAGTTTATGAGTCTGCGCAATCACTATGAGGACCTGGCCAAATGGCAGACAGAGTACTATGTGGGACACGCCATCGACACGGCGACACTAATCAACAACGCTCTGATTTTTGAGGAGGTCAACTGCTATCTGTACTGGAGCGGCATATGGGACGATGCTGATTCGGACTTTGAGGGAGGCTATCTGATTGGCGTAAAAAACTGGAACTCATCCTACTGGAAAAGGAAGGCTGACTACTATGCCCTGAGGCACTTTTCCGAGTTTATACGTCCCGGCTATATCCGAATGGATACCAAGAGCCAGAATGTGGCGATAAGCACCAGTGGCTTTATCAGCCCCCAGGGGGATAAGGCGGTGCTTGTGCTGATTAACAACGGCACAGAAGAACTGCAATATCGGCTGGCGCCCTCTCACTACACTATAGAGAGCGCCGTGGTATACCAGTCGGTCTTCGGCCAGACATGCCCCTCGGAGGAGGGGCTGTATCAAAATCTGGGGGATATGGGACCGGACGGCATACTGGTTCTCCCTGCAGGCAGCGTGACCACGGTGGATATCACGGGCAAAAAAAAATAGGCTAGACAGAATTTATTTTGCCCACATTACCAAAACTTCCAAAAACACCCATTGCAAACATATGTTCTGTGTGGTAATATAACTCTACCACTCTCATTTTCACTATTTTAAGGAAGGGGTGTTTTTATGGAAAGCATACTGTGTGTCGACATTCCGATACAGATGATTTCCTGTACCGACACTAACGGAAAGATCACGCCGATGAGATTCCGATTCCGTGACAAAAATGGGGAAATCATCACAGTCACAATAGATAAGATACTGTCCGAAGATCAAGGCAGAAATCGCGTGGGGGCCAATTTTTCCTGCGTCGCCCAAATCNACGGTTCACAGAAAACCTTTCGTCTGTGGTACGGTTATTTTTCCCATGAATGGCGGCTGTCCCGCCTGAATATNTAGCCGTCCATATCNTTAAACAGCTCTCCCTCTATGGAGATGAGATTATCCATAGGGAGGGCTGTCCCGTCNGTAAACAANATCTGCCGCCGATACCCGTCCACCTTTTTGACGTTTCCGNTCACCGACACATAGGCCCCGCCGTCNTTCCTNGCATCCGGCTGAAAATATGTGACCTGGATCTCATGTTCTNGCAACGGNTCTTCCTCTATTTCTGCCAAGAGCATCTGCAGCCGCTTATCCAGTTTTTCTCTCTGTTCCTCGCTAAGCTCCACAAAGGAATCTGTNAGCCTGGCCGTTTCCTTGATCGCCTCNTCNTGTCCGGTGAGGGCGGCAAAGGGGGCAAACTGAGCTGCTCTGTCTGAAAGCGGCATCTGCGGATGTCTTTTGGATACCGGATGNGGCAAATCAATAATATCGTCATAGCNGCCCTGCCCTTCGCTCNTCATGCCTTATGTCCTCCAATCTGGCGGTTGCGCTCCATCGTCATCGCTCCCTCCTGCAAATTTGTTCCCTTCAATATGGCNTTTTTCCCATATTTCTTTTTTACGGTAAGCATGGCCTCCTGCAGCTTCCTCTCTCTGGCNAGCATAGCNCCTTCCGCCTCTCTCTNCTTTTCCAGAGCCGCNTAGTCCGTAAATAAGTCCAGCTGTTCAAACTGCAGCAGCTGTCCNGACTGCTGCAGCTGTNCTGACTGCTGCATCTCCNCGGTCTCCGCCTCGTNCNCCAGACGNTTTGCCGCCACCGTCACCCTGCGCACAGACAGGTCAGGGTCAACAATCCTGTCATAAAGCTCCATGACNGCATCCATGATTTTCNTGAGTNGAAGAAGTCTTAACGCCTAAATTNGCCGTTCCATGGGCGTGCTTTGGCACCTTCCGCCCATAGCGGTCTGTGGTTATTTCTCCCTTATACTTTCCTNTCGTNTTNGGATCAGCCAGATTTTCAATATCATATCCTATGGTGAGTACCATCTGGTCCGTCACCAGTTTCTTGTCCACCAGATCCAACACCAGCAAGTCCGTCATTTCCCGGACAATNAGTTTTCCACCCGCAAAATCATAGGGATGCTGCAGAACCTGNCCGGAGCTGAGGCTGTTGGTCTCCGGCTTGTANGCCTTGACAAGCTCCATGGTCACAGGCTCCCATCCCCANGCGTGGTCAATCAGCAGCTGTGCATTGACGCCAAACAGGTTGTACAAGAGTTCCTCGTTATGGAAGTCCCTGTCNCCTCCCAGGGAACAGCGGGCAATATCCCCCATGGTAAACAGTCCCACCTCTTCCAGNCGCCTNNNATANCCNCCGCCTACCCGCCAAAANTCCGTGATGGGCCTGTGGTNCCACANCTGCCGTCTGTAACTCATCTCGTCCAATTCTCCGATCCGTACCCCATTCTCGTCNGGCGCTGTGTGCTTTGCCACAATATCCATTGCCACCTTACACAGATACAGATTNGTGCCTATNCCGGCGGTGGCNGTAATCCCCGTNGTGGCCAACACATCCCGCACAATTACNGACGCCAGCTCCCTNGCNGTCATATGATAGGCATTCAGATACTGNGTCACATCCATNAANACCTCNTCAATNGANTACACATGGATATCCTCCGGNGCCACATATTTGAGATAAGTATTGTAGATGAGGGTGCTGTACTCCATGTANAANGCCATCCGGGGCGGGGCTATGATATAGGCCAATTCCAGTTCCGGGTGTTCCTNCAGCTCCAAGGCATGGCAGGAGGANCCNTTAAACTGTCNGCCCGGCGCGTTCCTAAGCCTTTCCCGGTTTACCTCCCTCACCTTCTGTACCACCTCGAACAGCCTGGCTCTGCCGGGGATGNCATAGGCTTTCAANGATGGNGATACCGCCAAACATATGGTNTTTTCNGTCCTCTCCGCNTCCGCAACCACCAGATTNACNGNNAGGGGGTCCAAATGCCGNTCCACNCACTCCACGGAGGCATAGAATGATTTTAGGTCGATTGCTATATAGATTCTCTGCTTTTCACTCATAGATATCAGCCTCCCACTCTATTAAAGTTNNGCATCAGAACAGACTCATCTGCTCATAGTCCTGCCTGCGCTCCAGCATNGGAGAAGATTTGTTCAGGAAACTNCATACCCTGGAATNTTCCCATATCCACGGNCGTATTTCCTCCTCTTCGAGAATCAGAGGCATGCGCTCATGTACCNGGCGCACCGAATCATTCGCCGCCGTTGTCANTANGATAAAATGCGGGCCATCCTCCTGCTCCCTGTAAAAGCCCGCCAAAAACATGGTTTCCNTTTGNTGGCGGCAAAAGGTCACTTTCTGCTTTTCNCTGTTCCACTCATAGAANTNCCTTGCCGGNATGACGCAGCGCCGCTGTCTGACACTNTCGGAAAATGTGGGCCTGTCCATCGCCGTCTCTGCCCTTGCGTTAATCANCAGTTTCCTGTCCCTCCCCGTCAGCCCCCATTTCATCTCTCCGCCGTGCAGCCTGTCCCCTCTGNCATAGAGAACAGGAGCCGCCTGTGCTGGGTATATGTCCCCTGTCCTCTCCATGCTCATGCCTTCGTCCATCTCCTGTATTATGCGGAATATTTCTTTTTCCACATCATCGTCAATATAATATCTTCCACACATATATCTCTCCAGTCAAATATTTTTCAGCCATAGGACATACTATACTCGTTTAAAGATATTATACCAGAAAGTTTGTTCGATTATAACCCCCCTTTTATTGTTTTTCATATACTATTCTAACCTCTTCCCTTTCCCATCTCTACATTACCGGCAGCTGACAACACAAAAAAGACTGCCTACTCCAAAGGCAGTCTTTTTGCAATGTCTCCTCAATTTTCATTCATCTTCACCAGTTTCGCCGCCTGGTCGGCTGCGATACAGCCGTCCAAAATCTCCTGAATATCCCCGTTCATGACCTTATCCAGCTTGTAGATCGTCAGGCCGATGCGGTGGTCCGTCACTCGTCCCTGGGGGAAATTGTAGGTGCGGATTTTCTCGGAGCGATCGCCGGTGCCGATCTGGCTGCGGCGCAGCTCCGCCTCTGCGTCATGGCGCTGCTGCTGCTCCATATCATACAGCTTGGATTTCAGCAGGGCAAATGCCTTTGCCTTGTTCTGTATCTGGCTCTTCTCCGTCTGGCTGTACACCACGATACCCGTGGGGTAATGCGTCAGACGCACCGCAGAGTCCGTGGTATTTACGCACTGACCGCCGTTTCCGGAGGCTCTCATGACGTCAACGCGAATATCCTTCTCATCGATGACTATGTCAATGTCCTCGTCCACCTCCGGCATCACCGCCACGCTGGCTGTGGAGGTGTGAATCCGGCCGCCGCTCTCGGTCTCAGGCACCCTCTGCACCCTGTGGACGCCGCTCTCATATTTCATTACAGAGTAGGCCCCCTGTCCGATAATGGTAAACTGCACTTCCTTCATGCCGCCGATGCCGATCTCGTCCACGTTCATCAGCTCCACCTTCCAGCGGCGGCTCTCCGCATAGTGGACATACATGCGGTACAGCTCTGCGGCAAACAGCGCCGCCTCGTCTCCGCCCGCACCCGCGCGAATCTCCACAATGACGTTTTTCTCGTCGCTTGGGTCCTTGGGCAGCAGCAGAATCTTCAGTTCCTGCTCCAACTCCTCCACTCTCTTCTTGCTGTCATTTAAGGTCTCCTTGAGCATCTCACGCATTTCCTCATCGGATTCCTCCTCCAGCATCGCCAGAGAGTCCTCTATATCCTGTTTGCATTTCTTATATTCCTTGTAGGCTTCCACAATGGGAGTCAGATCGCTCTGCTCCTTCATCAGCTTACGAAATCTCTCCTGATTGTTGGTCACGGTAGGCTCATGCAGTTCCCCCATGATCTCCTCAAAACGGATCAACAGATCCTCCAATTTGTCAAACATCTCTATCTCCTTTATTTTATAGTTCCACATATTCTCTACCAGCACACATGACCGGCGATCAACATCCGGCCGCTCGAGCGTCCGTATATTGATCGGTGCGCTGTCCGAGAATATGCTGTTTTGAGACTCTTGAAAACCCCTGCTCACTCCCTCAAAATCGGCCAGCAGCCATATACCACCCGGTCCAGCCCGGCGTAGTCCTGAACCACATTGACCTCTCGAAATCCCTGTTGCAGCAGCAGCTCCTGCACCGCATCCCCCTGGTCACAGCCAATCTCCAGATACAGCTGACCACCGCCGCACAGATATGCCGGACTCTCCGCCGCAATGCGCCGATAAAAATCCAGCCCATCCTCCCCGCCGTCCAGGGCCAGCCTAGGATCGTTATCCCGCACCTCCGGCATCAGGGTATCTATCTCTCCACGCCGGATATAGGGCGGATTGGACACAATGATGTCAAATCGTCCCTCCACCCGCTGCATAAGATCGCTCTCCAGAAAAATATATTCCCGTTCCCCGCCCAGCAGTTTCTCTGCATTCCGGCGGGCTACCTCCAACGCCTCAGGGGAAATGTCCGCTCCCACGCCCTGGCATCCGTTGCTGTAGCGCAGCAGACTGATCAGGATACAGCCGGAGCCGGTGCATAGATCCAGCACTCGCATGCCGTCCTGCAGCTCCCGCAACACCTCCTCCACCAGAATCTCCGTGTCCTGCCGGGGCACCAGCACATGCTCGTTGACCTCGAACTCCAGACCCATGAATTCCTGGCTGCCCAGTATGTGCTGCAGGGGAATGCGCTGGCAGCGCCTGACAATGGCCGTCTCATATGCCTGCCACTCCTGCTCCGACACCTCCCGGTCTCCATGGGCCAACAGAGTGTTGCGGTCCGTGCCGCAGATTCGCTCCAAAAGCAGCCGCGCGTCCAACTGCGCCTCCTCTACTCCCGCCTCCAGCAATCGTCTCCATCCATTGTCGTAACACTCACGATACTTCATCGTCCTCGTCCTTTGGCGCCTCCTGCTCCGGCTCCTCCACATAGCCAAACTTCTCATTCAAAAAGACTCTCCAGTCGAACACCGCCTCCACGGAGGCAATGGCAACCTGTATCATCTGCTCGTCCGGCTCTTTGGTGGTCAGCTTTTGAACCAACATTCCCGGCGCGGACAATATTTTCACAAGAAAATTGTTGCTGCGCCCCGCCAGGCGTATAATCTCGTAGGAGATACCGGCCACCACCGGTATCAGCAGAATCCTCAACACCACCTTCTGCAGTGTATTATCCACTCTGATAAAGAAAAACAGAACGATACTGACGATAAACACAAAAAAGATAAAGCTGGTGCCACAGCGCCTGTGCTGCCTGGAACTGCGCCGTACATTGCGCACATTCAGCGGATGACCGTGTTCAATGCAGTTGATACACTTGTGCTCCGCACCGTGATACATAAACAGCCTGCGGATATCCTTCATCAG
Organism: Lachnospiraceae bacterium; assembly: GCA_014804645.1. Lineage (GTDB taxonomy): Bacteria > Bacillota > Clostridia > Lachnospirales > Lachnospiraceae > Acetatifactor. The sequence continues at coordinate 50,562 of JAAUZI010000028.1, forward strand.
ACTGATTGCCAGAATATACAACAGGAAAATGGCAATTCTGATGCCTCCCTCTATGATCGCCATCAGAGATTCATTGCGGATATAGCCCTGCAACAGCCCTGACAGATAATAAGGCAGCACGATAAAGATACCCACCGCCAGAATCACGGAAATTAAAGTCACAAAGGTGGTCAACACCTTCTCCGCATTGCCGCCGGACACCTTGTTCAGCGCCTTGTCCAGCTTGGACTCCTCCTCTTCCTCCTCATAAAAGCCAGCGGAGAAATTCAGGCATCTTGTGCCCAAAATCAGGGAATCTATGAAATTGAAGACGCCTCTGACAAAGGGAATTTTCTTCAGTATATTCCCGTCCAGCACACCGGCATAGCTGTCCACCTCAATACCGATTCCGCCGTCCGGCTTGCGCACTGCCACCGCATATTTATCCCCGTTTTTCATCATTACGCCCTCCAGGACAGCCTGGCCGCCGATCCCGGAATAGCAACCCTTTCGTTTCGCCATAAAATATTTGCCTCTACATCTCTCTTATGAGTAAGAAAGGTTGAGATACGGATACCTCAACCCTTCAAATCTTCCTATTTGCTTGTAACACCGTACTTCTTGTTGAACTTGTCAATACGTCCGTCAGCTCTTGCCGACTTCTGCTGGCCCGTATAGAACGAATGGCACTTGGAACAAACTTCAACATGCAGCTCAGGCTTTGTGGATCCGGTCACAAATGTGTTTCCACAGTTACAGGTTACAGTTGCTTGATAGTACTGGGGATGAATTCCTTCTTTCATGTCTCTCACCTCTCTATATCATTACGTATTATTCTGTGTTCTCATCCGCACTGCTTATGCAACCACAAACAGCGTTGTTATTGTAACATGAGTTACCGACGATTGCAAGAGTTTTTTTAAATAAATCTGTTCTTTTTCGCCATTGCCACAAACTCACGATTATTTCTCGTGCGGGCAAACATGTCCAAAATATGATCGGTGGCCTCGTCGGGCTTGAGACCGTTCAGCGCTTTGCGCATGATACCGATCGCCTCCAGCTCCTCATTATCCAACAGCAGATCCTCTCTCCGGGTGCTGGACTTTGCGATATCGATGGCCGGGAAAATTCTCTTTTCCGAGAGCTTTCGATCCAGCACGATCTCCATATTTCCTGTTCCCTTGAACTCCTCGTAGATCACATCGTCCATACGAGAGCCGGTATCCACCAGCGCTGTGGCCAGAATTGTCAGGTTCCCGCCCTCGCGCATATTGCGGGCAGCGCCGAAGAATCTCTTGGGCATATGCAGAGAGGCAGGGTCAAGACCGCCGGACAGGGTACGTCCGCTGGGGGGCACCACCAGATTGTACGCTCTGGTCAGACGGGTGATGGAATCCAGCAGGATCACCACCTCTTTCTTATGCTCCACCAGTCTCTTGGCTCGCTCTACCACCATCTCCGCCACTCTCTTGTGATGCTCGGGCAGCTCGTCAAAAGTGGAGTAAATGACCTCCACATTGTCGCCGCGGATCGCCTCCTTGATATCCGTAACCTCCTCCGGACGCTCATCAATCAGCAGAATCAGCATATGCATATGGGGGTTCGTGCGCAGAATGGACTGGGCCACCTCCTTGAGCAGGGTCGTCTTACCTGCCTTGGGCGGTGACACGATCATACCTCTCTGTCCTTTACCCACCGGGCTAATCAGATCCATTACCCTCATGGCAAGACTACATCCCGGAGTCTCCAGTTTTATGCGCTCATTGGGGAAAATAGGGGTCATATCCTCAAAGGCTGTTCTCTTGGCCGACTCCTCGGGCGTATATCCGTTGATACTCCTCACGAACAGCAGCGCGCTGAACTTCTCCTGCTGGGTCTTGATGCGCTTGTTGCCGCGCAGAATGTCGCCGGTCTTCAGACCGAATCTGCGAATCTGGCTGGGCGCCACATATACATCCTCCGAACCGGGCAGATAATTGTCACTGCGGATAAAGCCGTATCCGTCCGGCATAACCTCCAAAATACCCGTTGCCTCGATACCACTGTCCAGTTCCACCGGATACTGGGTGGAATCATACGCCTCATTCACACGCACAGGTCTGGCGGGCTGTTCTCCCTCCGCTCTGGGTGTCTCCGCACGGGCCGATTCGTTTCTGGGTGCCTCTGCTCTGGGGGATTCAGTTCTGGGAGTTTCTGCTTTGGATGTCTCCGCTCTGGCAGGCTCTGCCTTTTCGGCGCTTTTCTCCTCCCTGGCCTTGTCCTTCTCATCCTCCGCCAGCATCGCTTCCACCACCTCAGCCTTCTTCATGGTAGATACTCCCTTGATACCTCGCACTTTAGCCAACTCTTTCAACTGTACAAGCGCGAGTGATTCATATTTTTCTCTCATTGCTCCTCCTGTTTCTCTTTCACAAAATTTTTTCCATGGACCATATCACTGTTCCTATTCAATTCGTCCTAAGGGGTATCACTCGAATATATACCAGATGTGTCCCATAGCGGAATGAACTTATTCATATTGATTATAGTACACTTTTCTGAAAATAGGAAGTAAATTTTTAGAAAAAAAATAAAATTCTTGAAAAAAGTATATATTCCTTATAAAATAGAGGGCATAGTATCGTATGCAAAACCACAATCAGCAGGAGGTAATATATGACAACCAGTGAAAAAGCACTAATGCTTCATGAGCAGTGGAACGGTAAACTGGAGACCGTTTCCAAGACTCCCGTAAAATCCAGAGAGGATCTGGCTCTGGCCTATACCCCCGGCGTGGCCGAACCGTGCAAGGTCATTGCCCAGGACCAGTCGGCCGCCTATACATACACCATGAAAGCCAACACAGTGGCCGTGGTATCCGACGGCAGCGCCGTACTAGGACTGGGAAATATCGGCCCCTATGCGGCCATGCCCGTGATGGAGGGCAAGGCTGTGCTGTTTAAAGAGTTTGGCGGAGTCAACGCAGTGCCCATATGTCTGGACACCCAGGATACCGAGGAAATCATAAAGGCCGTCACCTGGATGGCTCCCGGCTTTGGCGGCATCAATCTGGAGGACATATCGGCCCCCAGATGCTTTGAGATCGAGGAACGGCTGAAGGCTGCTCTGGACATTCCCGTGTTCCATGACGACCAGCACGGCACTGCCATCGTGGTGCTGGCAGGCATTATCAATGCTCTGAAGGTGGTGGGCAAGAAAAAGGAGGACTGCCGCATTGTGGTGAACGGAGCGGGCAGCGCGGGCGTTGCCATCACCAAACTGCTGCTTACCTATGGTTTTCCCCATATCACCATGTGCGACAAGGTAGGCATTGTCTCCAAGTCCACAGAGGGGCTGAACTGGATGCAGCAGAAAATGGCCGAAGTGACCAATCTGGAAGGCCAGACCGGCTCGCTGGCGGATGCCCTGAAGGGGGCCGATATCTTTGTAGGCGTCTCCGCCCCGAACATTGTCACCCCTGAGATGGTGGCCTCCATGAACCATGACGCCATACTTTTTGCCATGGCCAACCCCGTACCGGAGATCATGCCGGACGTTGCCAGAGCCGCAGGCGCAAGAGTAGTGGGTACCGGCCGCAGCGATTTCCCCAATCAGGTGAACAATGTGGTGGCCTTTCCTGGCATTTTCAAAGGTGCGCTGGAGGGACATGCCCGCCAGATCACGGAGGAGATGAAACTGGCGGCTGCGGAGGCCATTGCCTCTCTGGTACCGGAGGAGGAGCTTTCCGACGAAAACATTATGCCCGAAGCCTTCAATCCCCAAGTGGCTGAGGTGGTGGCCGCCGCCGTAAAGGCTTACATCTGATGGCCTTAAGCAGCGCTATGCTCCCCGCAGAGTGGCTGGGCCGTCCCTATTACGCTCTGGACGCCTATCTCAAGAACACCTATGGTCACAAATGCTATAAAATCGCGCTGGACGCCCATATGACCTGTCCCAACCGGGACGGAACCCTGGATGAGCGCGGATGCATCTTCTGCAGCGCCGGAGGCAGCGGAGAGTTCGCTGTCTCCGGCTCCGATATTCAGGCGCAGCTGGAGGCCGGATTGGCTCTCTTCGGAGACAAGCAGGTGGGACAACACTATATCGCCTATTTTCAGGCCTACACCAACACCTACGCCCCGCCGCACAGACTTCGCTCCCTGTACGTCAGCGCACTGGAGCATCCCCTGGTCTGCGGCATCTCTATTGCCACCAGGCCGGACTGTCTCCCTGAGCCTGTTTTGGAGCTGCTGGAGGAGCTGCGCGGCGCTTACCCGGACAAATTCATATGGGTGGAGCTGGGCCTGCAGACTGCGCAGGAGGAAACAGCTCTGCTGATACGCAGAGGCTATGAACTGCCCTGTTTCGAGAATGCCATGGAAAACATGCGCAGATTGGGAATCCCCGTCATTGTCCATGTGATTTTGGGACTTCCGGGCGAAACCTTGGCGGAAATCCTGAAGACCATAGATTATCTGAATACGCAGCAACCCTTCGGAGTCAAGCTGCAGCTGCTCCATGTGCTGGAGGGCACGGACCTGGCACAGCTCTATCGAGACGGATTCTTTTGCGTATTGGACAAAGAGGAGTATCTGGAAATACTGGTAAGGTGCTTAGAACACCTCTCCCCGGACATTGTCGTTCACAGAGTCACGGGGGATGGCCCCAAAGAGATATTGATCGCTCCCACATGGAGCAGGGATAAGCGTGGTGTGCTGAATTCCCTCCACCGGAAAATGCGGGTGGAAAATGCTTTTCAGGGGAAACACTACCAGACGGAGTAAATTCCCTTGCATTTTTTTATGGAATGTGGTATAAAATAATAAAGAAAATCGTTCACGAACCCCATGTCCTGATTCTTCGGAATCAGTTGATTGGTTCTATGGACGATTTTCTTATATATTACTTTCTGGCAAGCACTTTCACAATTTCCCTGTTTTTCACAAAAACAATCTGTTCTAAAAAACCAAGTCGAGGGGATTTGTACAAATCGTTCGCCTGCTCCTCTAATTCCCTAATGCTCAGAGGGCAATTTGTTATGTCAATGACAAAGTTGTGTGACTGTTTCTGCTTTTTAGCAATTAATCCATAAAGTAAGCTTTTCCCGCTTCCGGTCGGAGATTTCAAATCAAAACGTTTTCCATTGACTAGATAATCAGGCGTCTGTATGCCCTGCGGATACATTACTTGCGGCACAAGCTCAACTATTTTCCCATATTCTTCACTTAATATGGTGGCAACTGCCTTTTCCTGCTCAGTTGGGTGAAGTATGACGTGTTTCCCATCCACTCTATATGTTGTACCGCTAATTGTGTATTCATACCGTTCAATGACAGTACCTTTTATTCCTTTGCCTTTTGTCCATTCATTCGTGATATCCATGGTCTGGTTCCGCTGTCTGCGCCGCCTCCCGCTTAATCCGTTTCATATGCTCCCGGATCTTCTGCTCATAGCCGTTGCCGCTGGGCTGGTAAAACTCCCTGCCGCTCAGCTCATAGGGCAGATACTGCTGCTGCACATAATGATTGGGATAGTCGTGCGCATATTTGTATCCTGTGCCATGTCCCAGCTTTGCCGCTCCCTTGTAGTGCGCATCCTGCAGGTGGGTGGGTATGGGCAGATTGCCCGACCGCTCCACCTCCTGGGCCGCGGAAAATATAGCCTCGCAGGCGGCATTACTCTTGGGAGCGCATGCCACATAGGAGGCCGCCTGCGCCAGAATAATCTGCGCCTCCGGCATACCTATCCGCTCCGCTGCCAGAGAGGCGTTGACAGCCACCGCCAAAGCCATGGGATCGGCATTGCCCACATCCTCCGACGCACAGATCATAATTCTGCGGGCGATAAAGGTGACGCTCTCCCCCGCATACAGCATTCTTGCCAGATAATATATCGCCGCGTCCGGGTCCGAGCCTCTCATGCTCTTGATAAAGGCGGAAATGGTGTCATAGTGATTGTCCCCGCTCTTGTCGTAGCGCATCACCCTTTTTTGAATGCACTCCTGCGCCACTTCCAGCGTGATATGTATCTGCCCGTCCCCCGAGCGCTGGGTGGTCATAATCCCCAGCTCTATGGCATTCAGCGCATGCCTGGCGTCTCCGCCGGAAAGCTCGGCCAGAAAATCCAGCGCCTCCTCGTCAATCGTAGCGTTGTATGCCCCCATTCCCCTGTCCTTGTCATACACCGCCTTGCGCAGCAGTTCTTTCACCGCCTCCACCGGAATGGGTTTCAGCTCAAAGACAATGGATCTGGAAATCAGCGCCCCGTTGACCTCAAAATAGGGATTCTCTGTAGTGGCGCCGATCAAAACCAATGTGCCGTCCTCCACAAAGGGCAGCAGATAATCCTGCTGACTTTTGTTGAAACGGTGTATCTCGTCAATAAACAGAATGGTGCGCTTTCCGTACATGCCCTGAAGTTCTTTGGCCTTTGCCACCACTTCCTCCATGTCCTTCTTGCCCGCCACCGTGGCGTTAATCTGAGTAAATTCCGCGCTGGTACTGCCTGCGATCACTCTGGCAAGGGTGGTTTTTCCTGTTCCCGGAGGCCCATAGAAAATCACAGAACTGATCTTGTCCGCCTGAATCGCCCGGTACAACAGCTTATCCCTGCCGATGATATGTTCCTGCCCCACCACCTCATCCAGTGTTCTGGGACGCATTCTGGCTGCCAGCGGCGACTCCTTCTCCATATTGGTACTTCTCATGTATTCAAATAAATCCATAGTCTTACTATCTTCCAAGCGTCAATTTCCGATACCATATCAGTGTCTGCATATAGGCGTCATACAGAGTGGACATGTCGATGTCCTCCAGAATCATCTGACGTGACACCTCCTGCCAGTCAGCATTCTCATACCTGCGAATGAACTCATAGGGTCTGGCCAATTCTCCTTTTCCGTCCACCAGCACGTCCCTGACCAGTTTGCTGACATGTACCATGGCCAGAGCCTCCTCCATGGGCTTATCCAGAATCACATCCAGCACGGAGAACAGGCCCATCAGGAACAGCTCCGAGGCCAGTCCGGCCGTGCCGAACGCACCCGCCAGATTTTCCGCGAACCTGGCCCGCAGCAGGGACAGACGTGTGATCTCATTGGGTTTGTCTGTACAAAGTTCACCCACCACAGCCGTGGTAATCCACTTTTTTAACTCCTTCTGCCCCATCATAGCGGCGGCGTGCCGAATGGAGGTGATCTCCGAATTGATAGCCATGCGGTTCACCATTCTCAGCAGAGATATGGTGAGAGCCGTGTCCCGGCCGATAATGTCTGCCGCCTGAGTCAGCTCAAAATTGTTGCTGTTCACGATATTCAACAGTTCGATATAGTTCACCTTCAGAGGCGCAACCTCATGTTCATTCCTGTTCAAAGGAATGCGGTAGAAGTCACCCTCGTACAGCTGATAGCCCCCTGAGGACTTGAGTGCGGCGAACTCCTCCTGATTGTCCACGCCCACCGCACAGAGCTTAATCTGCGGGAACAGTTTGGTGAAATAGATTTTAGCCTTGCTGATATCAATCTTCTTATGATTGAGGAATACATAGTCCGTCAGTTTTAAAATCTCACGATAAGCCTCAAACTGCGCCACCTGCAGCTTGCGCATTGCCAGCTTGTAGCCCTGCTGTTTCAGGCTGGCCAGTCTCTCTATATACATAGGCTCCGGTTTCACAGAGGGATCCATCAGCAGCACCAGCCGCTCATGAGGCGCGTCACACTGCTCCGACAAATCGGAAAAAACAGACATATTGCTCACCGGCACAAACACGTCTCCATCCGAGGAAAGGCTCTCGATTCCCATGGTCTGAATGACCTCCAGCCCCTCTACCCTGGCAGCTCCATCGAACTGCCCCGTTCCCAGCAGACTGGGATTCGTAAATACATTCTTCTTCTGTACAAACAGGGAATATGCCCCGATATTCAAATTTTCGTCAAAAAGTGGAATTAATGTAACCAGCATGTTTAACCTCTTTCCTGCATAACCAAAGTTTGCCCTAAGCCAAACTCCGGCTGTGCCTATGTTATTGCGTTAATATATCCTCCATACTTACCAGTTCATGATCTTTTTTATATAAGGCGCAAGCACCTCTGCCGCCGCCAGGTGAAACCGCTCCAGCGGATGACCGTCTGCCACAAACCCTATATTCCCGTCCTGCTCCGGCAGCCGCAAGGTATGTATCCTCTGATCCCCGGTATGCTGCCTGTAATTCTCACAGGCCCTCTCCATCCAGGGACAAAGCCTCTGGCCCATGATACCCAGCACACAGAACAGCTCCGCCTGGGGATTACACAGCCGCACATCCCGCAAAAAACGTTCGTATGCCTCCATGTATTCCTGTTGTTTTTCCACCGTGTCCTGGCAAAAGCTGTCGTCATTGGTGCCCAGATTAATCACCACTGCTTCCGGCCGTAGCCTGGAAAAATCCCACTCCGTCTGCGTGGGATCAGCCCCGTCCGAAAAGCGATCACGACTGAATCCCACACTGTGGTAATAGTCGGGAATCAGCTGGTCCGTCAGACGCTGCTCGGGGTCCGCCGTGTAGCCGGATATGATACCAAAGCCGCTGGCCGAAAACAAAGTGCAGTCCACATCCAGCAGTCTTGCCGTATGAAAGGCATAAGCCCTGGTCACGTCCTCCGTGGCCGTGGCAAAATGATGGTCGTTGTCCTCATCATCCACACCGTAACCGCAGGTGATAGAGTCCCCTATAAATTCCACCAGATGCGCCTTGGGGGGCAGGGGAACAATTCTGTCCTCGTCTCCCACGATCAGCGGCTCAACGCCGATCACAGACATGGCGCTCTCTGACAACTTGACCAGCTGCACATCCACTGTGACAGGAGTTTGCTGGTCCACTGCAATCAGCCGCTTTTGTGGACCGTCTATCATCTCGTCCAATATCCGAACGCCATCCACATACACCGCCACCCTGGCATAGTTGCCGTCCGGTTCGCCATGCTCAGCAACATAGCCGCCCCTTATGGGAATCTCCAGATATCTGCCGGTAAATCGTAGACCGATCCCGCTGCCGGACATGGCCAGCCACAGGGTGTCTCCGATCCAATGGCGTCTTCCCATCTGTTTCACATGCCCCTGATCTGCCTGAATGTATCTCAAACTGACGCCCCCTAGTCTTCTTTTGAAAGCATTTGCATTGCGCTTTTATTCATTATAGCACATGTCTTCTTACTTTTAAAGATTCTTTTGGTATCTTTTGTCTGTATCTGGTCTCATTCAAGTACATAGTGCTGATTATGAAAAATCCACTGGACCCTCTGTATAGAGGTATCCAGCAGATTTGTCCTGCAATCTTACTTATCACTTTCCTGTCTGCTCTGTATATATATTGCAATATATCTCCCTGCGTCTCTCGTCAAGTATTCGCTCTATCTCTGCCTTCACTTCTTCCACATGGAGCAGATCGCAGATATAACCGCTGTATCTGCTGTCCTTCATTCCTTCAAACTCCTCCAGAAGATCCCCCAGCGTCTTGCCCTGTCCGTAGGGTCTGCCGATATTGTCCGTAGCGGCATCAATACTGTCAGCAATACTGATAATATTTACAAAGGGCTGGTTCGCCGTATGCTTTCCCTTTGGGTAGCCGCCCTTTTCATTGTACCACAAATGATGAAACAGCGCGCAGTCGTGAACACATTCCACCTCCCGACTCATTTCTCCCTGATAGATTTTGGAAAAATTGGCCGGGTGCTCCATAATGATTTTAAATTCGTCATCTGTCAGATTCCGGGAGGAATTTGACACATAATCCAGGCAGAAATACTTCCCGATATCATGGAACAGGACGCTCTTTTCCATGAGCTTTATCATTTTATCCTTATACTCCTGACCGTCCTCCCATTCATATCCTCCCACACCGTCCACATAATGAGGGTTATGCTCCAATATGTATGACAAAAGAACACAGCTGATCTCCTTTACCATCATGGTATGGACATACAGCGCCTTGTTGGCATATATGGTTGCGCTTAACACCGTATTTTGAAAGGAATCAAAGTCCACGATAGTGGAGGCGGAATTTATCAACATCAACACACAATAGTTCGTCTGATATCCGCCCAGATAGCGCTCCATGTCCTTCGCCCTTCCGAGAACGCGCTCCACAATCTCCATAGCCTTTTTCAGAATATACTCTTCCTCATACCGGCTGCACTTGCACAGATAATCCAGATAGTAGGAACTGGCCGTAAACAACGCGGAACACTGCTCCATGGGATTATACTCCTCACGAGGCTCAATGTATTCCTCCAGCCGCTCCAGCAGTTCCTCCAGCGTAATCCGTCCAAGATGGTAGTCCGCCTCTATACAGTAAAGCCACGCCACAACCTTGTCGTAGATGGCCTTCTTCTCCTCCGACTCCAGTACCGCCCGCAGGTCATCCACAAGCTCCGCAATATAGGGTGCTTCCTTCTCCGGGTCGATCAGCGGCTCCTCCGTCAAGCATCCGCTCTTTTTTGCATACTCCGCCCTGCGGCATGCCTCCAGGGTAAACCCCAGCGTGTTCTCTTTGCAGAGAACAAACTGGCTCCACATAAAGTCCTCACCCTTTTTTCGACGGATCTCTTCAAATCGGGGCTTTATTTCCTTGTATTTCTTCAATCCAAAGGTCATGTCCCCACGGTTGATCACACTAAAAAAGCAGCAATTGATCAGGGACCGCTGTGACGCTTCGGAAAGGCTGTCAAAGTCATCCAAATACTGTTCCGCCATCAGCGGATACGTACTGCCCCCGTAGTCATCCAAATGCTCCTTCATGATAATGTCGAAAACAGCACAGCGCTCCAGCGTTGTAATGATTCGCTCCCGGTCTCCCCCTCTCTGGTAATACTGCAAAAGCAGTTTGGAGACCCGCAGCGCAATAGGCGCATCAATACACGCCCCGCTCTTTTCCATGATCATGCTCATAAAATCCTGAAACATTTTCTCCGTCTCAGCATCCATGCTCTCTGGGTTCTTTTCGTATTTTGTAATATACTCCTTTATGATTTCATTGCTCTCTGTCTGGATTTTCTTTTTCTCCTTGGAAACCTCTATCAGTCGGTCAATGATATCCTGTTTTGTCTCGTTTCCGTCAAAGGTCAGATTATCCACCTCTTTGTAGTGTTCCAATAATCTCCTGTAATCCCTGTAGTCCACTTGCCCCACTCCATCCATTGTAAAATCACTTTACCCGGCTTTTAGCTTTTCTGTTTATCCAAATTTACGGCCTGCGGCGCCGCCTCCATATTCTTCGGCAGCACCAGATTCAGGATAACCGCCACCAGAAACACCACCGCCACGCAGTTTTCCGCAAACACAGTCCGAATGATCTGTGGGAAAATATAAAATATTTCCGGAACCTGTGTAAAACCGATTCCCGTACTCAGAGACAGAGCCGCGATAGTGATATTTCTCTGCGTATAACCGCATTTGCTCATCATCTGCAAACCGCTGACCACGATAGTACCGAACATCATGATGGTACATCCTCCCAGTACGGCGTCCGGCAGAGTGGCCAGCAATGCGCCGAATATAGGGAAAATCCCCGCCAGAATCATGATGACCGCCCCTGTTGCAATGGCAAAACGGTTTACCACCTTCGTCATAGCTACCAGACCCACGTTCTGGCTGAAAGAAGTGATGGGCAGGCATCCAAAAATTGAAGACAATGAACTGATGAAACCGTCGCAGGTCAGTGAGCCTGATATTTCCTTGATAGATGCCTCCCTTCCAAGACCGGTGGTGGCCAGCGCCGAGGTATCGCCTATGGTTTCCGTAGCCGAGACCAGAAAGATAAGCACCACCGCCAAAATGGCATTGATGTTGAACTCAGGCTTGAAGGGCAACAGAGAGGGCAGCGCTACCACAGAAGTGCCCTGCAGCCCGGAGAAATCTACCATTCCCATGCAGACAGCCACTATATACCCCACCACCAGGCCGAACAGCACGGAGAGCTGTTTCCAGTAATTTTTCGCAAAAATATTGAAAAGCAGGCAGGCCAGCAAAGTCACCGTTCCCAGAATCCAGTTGGACACGGAGCCAAAATTCTCACTTCCGTTTCCGCCGCCGAAGGAAGCCGCTCCCACGGACAGAAGGGAAAAGCCGATCGCCGTAACCACGCTGGCAGACACGATAGGCGTAATGATCTTAAGCCAGTACTTGGCAAGCAGCCCCAGTATTCCTTCCACAATACCGCCCACTAGAACTGCGCCCACGATGGCATTGTAACCGTAGGTTGGCCCGATATAACAGAATACGGAAACAAAGGTGAAACTGATGCCCATGACGATGGGAAGACCCGAGCCGATTTTCCACAGGGGAAACAGCTGTATCAAAGTACCGATGCCCGCCACGATCATGGCGCTCTGTATCAGCATGGCGTTCTGCTTAAAGTCAAGTCCACAGGCACCCGTCACAATAATAATAGGTGCAATGTTGGCTACAAACATAGCCAGTATATGCTGCAGTCCAAAAGGAATCGCCTTGCCCACCGGAATTTTACCGTCCGGACGGTATATGTTATCTATCTCTCTGTTCATCGCTTTCATGCCTCTTCTTCAAGTATTTTAATTCTATTTAGTTCTGATCCCGGAACGTGATCTGTCCGGTCGCCGCATCCATGCCGTCAACAATGGCAAGAGATTCCAGCCGATACCCCAGATTCCGTATGATCTGTCCGCCAGACTGGAATCCTTTTTCCACGGCAATGCCGATCCCCGCCACGGAGGCTCCGGCCTGAGACACAATGGAGATCAGTCCCTGCAGAGCGCAGCCGTTTGCAAGAAAATCATCAATAATCAGTACATGGTCGTCACTGCTCAGAAACTTTTTGGAGACGATGACTTGATTGATGTTCTTGTGGGTAAAGGATTCCACTTGCGCTATGTACATGTCCCCCTCGATGTTGATACTTTTTGACTTTTTGGCGAACACCACAGGTACATTAAAATATTCGGACGCAACACAGGCAATTCCGATTCCGGAAGCCTCAATGGTCAGTATCTTAGTGATCGTCACATCAGCAAAACGCCTCTTCCACTCCTCCCCCATCTGCCTAAACAACGTCACATCCATCTGATGGTTCAGAAAGCTGTCCACTTTAAGGACATTGCCTTCCTTTACAATGCCGTCCCTCTGAATTCTTTCCTCCAGAAAATTCATAGTCATCTACCGTACCTTTCCCGCTTTTTTGTCAGGTGTTTTCCCTGTGTTGACATTCCGTTCTTTTATGTATTCTAGCACACAGAAATTGCGTTGTAAATGCGGTCGCGTCTAAATTTTACTCCCTATCAGTCAAACAAAATCTCCTCCACCGTCACAAAGGTGTATCCCTCCTCCATGAGTTCATCCACCGCCTGCAGCGCCGCTTTCACGGAGCTGTCGTAGTAGTCGTGCATGAGGATAATATCGTTCTCTCCCGCCCTGCACACAATCTTTTCCGCAATACAGTCCGCGTTGCGGGAACTCCAGTCCAGCGGGTCCACCGTCCACAGCACCGGAAACATGTTCAGCTCACTCTCAAAGCTCTTGTCCCACGAGCCATAGGGAGGGCGCACGTAGATTACCTCCTGCCCAGTAATCTCCTCCAGAATTTCATTGGTTTTTATCAGCTCTTCCTTAAAAATCTCTCTGTTTCCCTTTCTAAGCTGCATGTGGCTGTAGGTGTGGTTGCCGATCAGATGCCCTTCCTCCTGCATGCGCCTTATAATATCCGGATGCAGCTGGGCATGCTCCCCGGTGACAAAGAAGGTGGCATGTACTCCTCGCTCCTTCAGCCCGTCCAGCAGCTGCTCCGTGTAGCGCGGGTGGGGGCCGTCATCGAATGTAATGGCGATCCTGCGAACCTCCTGCTCCGGGTCTTGTACCTGTTCCTGCCTTCTCTCTTCCACCGCATCCGTCGCCGTCGTCTGTGTCCCTGCCGAACTGGGGCTATATCTGTAGGCTCCCATCACTACCAGACACAGGAGCAGATCTCCCACAGCCAGCGCCATGCCTATTTTCTTCAAGCAAACATTGCCTCGGTTCTGTCTTTTCATAGCAATATATGAGCTGAGGCCTATCCTTATGCAGTTCAGAAAACGGATATAAAAAGACCCCACACTCCGCCGGAGTAGGTGGGGTCTTATAGTTAACAACATTTCCAATGTTGTTAACTATGTTCGCTCAAGTCTTAAACATGGCAATCTCTGTCTTGAGTTCATTCATATTGCTGCCCAGGGCGTCCGCCGTGCGGCTCAGATTGTCCACATTCTCCATCAACTTTTCTGAGGTCTGACTGACAATCTCCGCATTGCCTGCGGTCTCCGCAATGATCTGGGAGATATTCTGCACAGCTTGCAGAGTCTCCGCTCTCTCCTTGTCCGCCTGCTCTGTGCTGGTCACAATATCCTGCAGTCCTGACACCAGTTCCTGCATACTGTCACGCATATTGGCAAACACCTGTATCACTTCCTGCACGGCATCTCCCTGCAGCGCCACCATCTCCTCCGCCTGCTTGGCGCTCTGGACGCTGTCTGTGGTACGGGTGCTGATATTCTGCACATGGTTGCTGATCTCTCCCGCCGCCCGGGCAGAGTCGTCGGCCAGCTTGCGAATCTCCTCCGCCACCACGGCAAAGCCCCGGCCCGCCTCCCCGGCCCTGGCCGCCTCTATGGAGGCATTGAGGGACAACAGATTCGTCTGCTCACTGATACCGGTAATGGTTTCCGCAAATATATTGATACTCTCCGTCTCCTGGCTCAGCTGTTCAATGCTGCTTCCCACCTGATTAGTTATATCCGTGGTCTCCTGCGCGCGTCGTCCCAGCAGTTCGATAATCTCCATTCCCCTGTGGATCATGGCGTCGGTCTCCTGCACCAACATCTCCACCTTTTCCACCACCTGGCTGACCTCCTGCATATCGTCGGACAGAAGACCGGTCTTTTCCACGCACTCCTGCGCATGTACGGACTGGCGGCTCATGCCCGCGTTGATCTCGGTGATGGCCTGGGTAATGTCCAGGGAATAATCGCTGATAATCTCAGAGGCGCTCTTCACCTCATTCGCAGACAGCTCCAGCTGTCCGGTGGCGTCATGCACCTTGGATACCAGTTTCTTGTTGTTCTGAATCATGTGATTGGCCGACTGAGCCAGGTCACCGAACTCGTCCCGCCCGGATACTTTCACGCTGCCGGTCAGGTCGCCATCCGCCACCTGCTCCAGACCTGTGGAGATTCTCTTCATATTGCCGCGGATGCTGATGGTGATGGTGACGCCGATAAAGCCCGCAACCAGAATGGCAATCACCACCATGGCAAAAGTAATCCACTTGATCTGATCCGCCTGACCGGTCACCATCTCGCTGGGAACCAGCATACAGATCACCGCACCACAGTCCTCTACGACTCCGTATACAAACAGGTACTCCCGGCCTCGAAATTCTACTTCCCGGTGTCCTATGCTCTCTCCCGACTGTATGCACTCCTGATAAAAGGGCTCATTGTACAGCACCGTCTCGCCCTCTTCAAAGGCGCTGTCCTCTCCCTCCTCCGAGTACTGTGTCACTATCTCCCTGCCATTGGGAGTGACAAATGCCGCAATGCTGCCCTCCCCCAGAATCAGGTCCTGCAGCAGCTCTTTCACAGCCTCAGGTTTGATATCCACCACAATCATAGCCTTATTATTCTTGGACTGTATCTGATACGCCATGATATACCGCATCTCCGACAGTTTCATCTTGGAGTCCATGACATGATGCCAGTCCGTCCACACGTTCCCCCTGCCGCTGCTCTCCTGCTCTGCAACTTCCTCCCTATACGCCGTAAAAAAGCCGTTAGTGGTCTCAGAGTTGGTGGTGGAGATCAGCGTCAGTTCCTCCGATGGTATGATATGTACATTGCTGATAAAATCGTTTCCGGACTGAGTTGACAGCAAGTTGGTCTTTTGATTGCTGATCAAGTTCTTGCGGTCCACCGCATAGCCATCCTTCTCATACACGCCGCTGAAATAGCGGTTCAAATCCGCATCGAAAGCATATCGCAGCGCCTCACCCTCCACAAAGGAATTAATGGCATCCATATAGCTGACCGTCATGTTCATGGTCTGTTCTGTGGAGTCCAGAAACTGCTCACTCATACCGTTAGAAGCTTTTCTATATGCAATGACGCCCACCAGAATCATAAACACGATCGGAACTGTGAAACACACTACAATCTTATTCTGCAGGCTGCTGAGCCGCCGTTTCTTCGCTTTCTTTCTGGGCTTACCAGTTTCCAAGTCATTGTCCTCCTGATTTTAAATGTCGCAAAAGTGTATTCGTTCTCCTGAAATTCATTTTACTCCATTTTGGACAAAATTCCTAGTGATAACATGCATTTTTTTTGTATTTTCTACATTACCAATCTTTACAGAGAACAGCTCAGGCCGAAACCCTGTAAAATCAATAGGTTCCGGCCTGTAAAAACGCACATCATATTCGGTGCAGATACATCGCATCCACAAAACTGCTCTCAAACTCCTGCCGTCCGGCCAGATTCAACACCTGCGCCCTCTGACAAAGCCGCTCCGCTCTTTTTTCCCCGTCCACTGTATCTCCATAGAGCCAGGCCCCCGCTAACGCCGTGTTGCCCACCGCCGTCACACGCCCCTCAAGCCCCTGGGGGATGAGTCCCAGTTCCACCGCCGCCTCCACGTCCAGAAAATACCCGAATCCACCGGCCAGGAACACCCGGCTCACCTGCTCAGCGCCTGTCAGACCATAAGCGGCAATCAGTGTGTTTATCCCCGCACATATGGCGGCCTTGGCTGTCTGCAGCTGACGAATGCGCTCCTGGGTGATCTGCACTCCTCCAATGGAGATGCCCTGCTCAAAATACGGCTCCGCCAAAAGGCCGGTATCGTCCACCAGCCCCTGTCTCATCAGGTGGGCTGTGAGAGCGATCATATCAGCCCCCCATACATCACCGCCCCCCTCAAAGGCCGGTCCCGCCGCCGTACCGCAGCAAAGTATTTTCTCACGATTTCCCAGTGCAAGCTCCCCGTTGGTGCCCAGATCCACCAACAGCGTGATCTCCTCCTCCGTATCCATGCCGCAGACCAGAATTCCAGCTGTGATATCTCCCCCCACAAAGGCCGACAGTCCCGGCAGAGTCACAGTCTCCATCCCCTCAATCTCTCTTTTCTCCGAAGTCAGGTACTTCGCCGCAAAGGGCGCCGTCCCCAGGGGAGCCGGGTCGTGGCCCAACAGCAGATACAACATGGTGGTATTCCCGGCCACAATCAGTCTCTCCGGATTCCCCCCCTGCTGCCGGAAACTTCTCACACCCTCCGCCAGCGTCTGCCGTGCAAGCTGTCCCATCTGCCGCCGCAGCATGGGATTCTCCGCCGCCTGAATACGGGAAATCACATCTGTCCCAAAGACCCTCTGGGGATTGGCGCACACATATTCTCCTCTTTTTTCTCCCCGGCTGTCATACCACTCCATGGCGACGGTGGTGGTGCCCAGATCGGCAATCGCCAGCTCCCTCCCTGTTTTTTCAACATCCGCTTTCCGGGGCAGACAAAAGGAGGCAGTGATCGTCCTCATTCCTTTTTCCAGGCTGCCGTCAGGGGCGCACCGTCCGCAGCCGGTACATATCCGGCATCTGTTTCCCTGATATCCCATGTGTTCCCGCCTCCGCTGTGCCGTCCACATTCCGCTTACCTCTACCTCGTCTCGTCCAGATACATCCGCACCCTGCTCTGTATAATCCCTGCCACCGTTTCGGCGCTCTTGTCCCCCGCAAAATACGGCTGCAGCTCCTCCTGCAGGATCGTCCCCACTGTGGTATAACGCCAGTTTGGCGCCGGTTCGCAGGTCTCGATAAATGCCATGTATTCCTCGAGCCAGCTCGTGCCATCGGGCTTTAAGTCAAGGTCCATAAAGACAAGTTCCTCTTTTGCGGATACCTTCAACACATTTCTCNCCNNGAACTCANNATACACTACGCTTTCCTGNATGACATCTTTTCTGACACANNTNTNACTATNNTCAAACTGATNCTCANANCTNAGGAGATGGGCAAGCAGNTCNCTGATCTCCTCCAGATGNTCNGCCCTGGCATTCACCACCAAAAATGTATTATTTGCTCTAATATAGTTCTTACCGCCCTCCCGGGTGGGAAAGCCCACTATNTGCGCACTGCCCTCATACATGTTCATATCGGACGAAAAACNGNGAAGTCCATCNNTAAANTNTCCNACCCATGCGATACTGTNCCCCGTTTCCAACTGCCTGCTATGCTCTTCTCTGTCCAACCTCGCCGGGTCTGCCTGACCATACTTTTTGCAGACCTCCAANAGCCTGATAAACTCCGNACTGTCAAAATTNCAGTANCCCTGTTTTATATCCANAAATTCCGAGCCNTCCAGATCCGTCAGCAGCACCTCGCTNAGCAGCTCATAAGGCTCTATGGCATAAAGNNNANAGGTATCTCCATAACTGAATGTAACGTCCCAGTTGTCCCTGGACTCCATGATCTCCANAACATCCTCCCGCGTCCAGNAATCCCCCTCCCAGAGCGCGTCGGAAACAACCATGGTATCGTANNAGGCATATAATTTTATCCCCACCAGTTGGTTATNCACCGTTCCGGACTGAATCACGCCNGGCCATATCTGCTCCNGTATGTCCTCCGGTATCAGCTCGGACAGATCCATCAGCAGCCCTTTCTCCTGAAGGGTATACATATCCTCCTCACGCACCCACATCAGTTCCGGGCCCTGTCCCGCCGCCAGTTCCACAAAGACACGNTCCCTGATAGTCGGCCGATCCAATTGCTCATCCTCACATCGCTCCTGCACAAGNTCAAGCTCGGGGTACNTCTGGAAAAATATNTTGGCAGGCCTGGCCAAAGCGTCCGNACCTANTCTTGTGAGNTNGGTAATCCGCAGTTTATCCTCNCTNTGGCTCTCCTCACCGGACAGGACATAGACNCAGGGGATATCTCCCTCCAGCTCACAGACCAGCACTTCCCCCTGGGAGTTTGTCAGCAGATTATTGNACNTCGGGGAGGAACTGAGGCCATTCGCATGCAGCTCCATGAGCCNGGTNCNGGTATTGCTCCCCTTATCCCACCTGTTTAAACTCCCGNTAGTGGTATAGTACATGGTATCCNCGCCGTCNATGCACAGGGACCTGACCAGTTCCCCGTCAAATACAGTCAGCGGGGTCTCCNTATCATTTTCCGCNTCATACAGGAAAAGCTCTGTGACATACTCCTGCTCCTTACAGCGGGCGAGGATGATCGTGCCGTTCCCNATGTCATACGCCCGGTTCTCAAAGCGATGCAGCATGTCNNCATTCCANGGGTACGCNTCCTGATNGGGGAAGGTATCCTGCTGAGACACAATATTCCCNTCCATGTCCGTTATGACCAGAAAATCCCCCTCNCTGNCCCGCATCCGAAANGAAATCTGCCCGCCGTCACGCANATCCATGGACTGCATATCGCAGCTTTCCCTGCCGGGNATCCGCAGANCNAAAGGCTGCTGCTCCATCTCCTTGGTCTCGCCGTCAAAGACATACAGCGACGAGTACTCCGNAGNGCCCTCCTCGCCGGTATNTGCCCACAACACATAGAGNCTGCTGCCATAAGTGTCNTAAAANAGATTTTTTTCGGCAGACGCCTTATCCGAATCCTCAAAANGCAGAGGAATAAGCTCGTTGATGTACAGAGTTTCCGCTCCNNTGCTGACAGTTCCGGCGCTCGCCACTCCCTGCTCCCCGGANNCNGAGCNANNCTCTTCCNNCCCGCACCCNATCANGCATAGCAGGCCTGCAAGCACAATCAGACGCACTCCCCATTTTTTCATNANACTTCTCCCNCNTTCAAATGAACTGNTTTTTCTCCNGGTCATAGTGATAGTCAATGCCGGAAAGTTTCTCCGTGATTTCCTCCTGCGTCACGTCCANATCCTCGCACAGGGCCTCCANGTCGGAGTAATAGTCCCGAAGTTTCAGATTCACAAAGCTGAGCAGCATCGCCGGGTCCTTTGGTATCATAGGCCGACCTTCCTTTCTACCGCAGTGGAGGCAATGATCTCCATGTCACCCAGCATCTCCACNNNGCCATAGCCCGCGGGAATCAGCAGNTGCGCACCCTTACCCACGCTGTGGCCTTCGATAATGCCTGCGCCCTCCAGCACACTGACAATCAGGAATGGATGCTCCTGAATAAAGGTAAAGCTGTCCTTTACCACCAGTTTCCACACCTTGTAATAGTCGCTCTGTGTCAGCAGATTCCAGCTGTTAGGCTCCTGCGGAGCCGCCTTTTTGATGGCTTTCTTATACGCCTCGTCCGGCACATTGA
This sequence comes from Lachnospiraceae bacterium, assembly GCA_014804645.1. Classification (GTDB taxonomy): domain Bacteria; phylum Bacillota; class Clostridia; order Lachnospirales; family Lachnospiraceae; genus Acetatifactor. The sequence goes on from JAAUZI010000028.1 coordinate 70,843, forward strand.
TCACGTCAATGCTCTGGGCCACATGAAGCTGGCGGGGCTTGCCGTCCACCAGGCGGTTATAGTCATATACCCGGTAGGTGATATCGCTGTTCTGCTGAGTCTCCAGAATCAAAAAGCTNCCTGTGATGGCGTGTACCGTGCCTGGGTCGATCTGAATCATATCCCCCTTCTGCACCGGCACACGGCGGATCAGTTCCTCATAGCGATTCTCCTCCACCATCTGTTTCAACTCCTCGCGAGTCCGGGCGTGATGACCCACCACCAGCTCCGCCCCCTCATCGCAGTCCATAATATACCAGCACTCGGTCTTGCCAAAGGGCACCTTCTCCCTCTCCCGGGCATAGGTGTCATCGGGGTGTACCTGGATACTCAAATCACTCTTCGCGTCAATAATCTTGACCAGCAGCGGAAACTCTTCATAAGAGAGATTTCCGAATATTTCTCTGTGCTCCCTGTACAACCCCGACAGGGTCTGTCCTGCGTATTTCCCCTGGCTGATACGGCAATCCCCATGGGGATGGGCACTGATGGCCCAGCACTCGCCTATGGCATCACCGTCCGTCTGATAGGGGAACTCCGTCACCAGCCTTTGTCCTCCCCATACGCACTCCTTCAGCACCGGCTCCAGATACAAAATCTCTCCGCCGGGCCGATTCATAGCCAGATCCGCCCCGTTCGTCTCCATAATATTTTTGTACCAGTAGGCGCTATCCTTAACAATGCGCTGCTGGCTGCGGTAGTCCACATACACCAGCCCAAAGCGCTCATGGTAGCCGTTAGACCACTCAAAATTGTCCAGAAAAGTCCACAGAAAGTATCCTCTGATGTCCACGCCCTCATCTATGGCCCGCTGCACCTGGTATAGGTACTTTTCCAGAAAATCAATGCGGTTGGGGTCATGCACCCTGCCGTCCAGGGACACGATATCATGGCAGGAAATGCCGTTCTCTGTGATATATATGGGCATGTGGTAGCGCTCGTACAAAAATTTGCAGCTCCAGTAAATGCATTCCGGAGTCACAGGCCACTGGATGGCCGTCTTGGGAAAGCCCGGATAACGGTCCACATACTCCACGCCGCCGTCCGCGCCACGGCGCACCATATAGCCGTTGTACACATTCTGTCCCATAAAATCCAGAGGCTGGGAAATCAGCTCCATATCCTCCTTGGTAATCTCCGGCAGATACTCTGCAAAACGTTCAAGTCCCTCCTGAGGATAATGGCCCAGAAATACGGGATCGCTGTACCATGCTACATTCCAGGTCCAGTTGTCCATGGGATTACGCAGGCCAAAATAAGTCTCCTTAGCCGCGGCGATATCCTCTGGGCTGTCAGTGGCGGGAATGGCCACGCCGCAGGTGGGCGCAAACCCTACTTTTATGGGCGCTTTGGCATATTTTCTCAGATTGATTACCGCCTGTCCATGGGCCTTCAGGACATTGTGGGCAATCTGAAAAGTATCCTTATAGGAGAGCTTTAAGCCCGGCGCATGCTCGCCCCGCAGATGACCCAGTCCCACAAAGCACTGAGGCTCATTCAGGGTAAAAAAGAATTGGCAGTCCTGAGAAAAATTCTCTGCCACCACTTTGGCGTACTCCCCGAACCACTCCACGCTCTCCGGGTTCAGCCAGCCGCCCTTATCCTGCAGTGCCTGGGGGTACTCCCAGTGAAACAGGGTCAGATAAGGCTCTATGCCGTTGGCTCGTATCTCCCTGAGCATATCCTTGTAGTAATCAATTCCGGCCTGGTTGACCCGGCCCGTGCCCTCCGGCAGAATTCTGGCCCAGTTCAGTGAAAACCGATAGTTTTTCACTCCCATCATTCTCATCAGTGCAAAGTCCTCTTTGTACCGATGGATATGATCGCAGGCCACCTGGGCATCCTGCCCCTCGTATACCTTTCCCTCTTCACAGAAGGTATCCCAGACAATCCTTCCGCAGCCATCCTGAGGATCTCTGCCCTCTATCTGATAGGCGCTGTCCGCCACGCCCCACGCAAAATCCTTACTAAACATGTTCTTCCTCCCTATTAGAGTACCGCATCCGCCCTACCAGTACCTTTGCTCACAGAGTAATTTCCGGTCGCACAAGCGCCCGTAAATTCTCGCACATATATGTGCAGCACTGTTCGGGCAGATGCTGTTTTTAGAGGATCAATAGATCCTCTGTTCCGCATAGTCCCTTCCAGCACTCCCAACTTTTTCTCATCCTGCGGTAATCACAGATACCAGGTAGAACCCGGACGCATCATTTTCATGGGTTCTGCACACCTCTATTCTCACATGGTGTTCTCCCGGCTCCTCATTCTCAAAAATCGTGGTCAGGGCCAGCAGATCTCCCCATGTCTCGTCAAACTCGCCGTCCAGCAGCACAGCTCCGGCCTCGTCGCCGTCCACGATCACCCTGGCCGCAGGAGCAGGCTTGTTGATGGTGCGGCGATACTGCACTGCCAGGACGCTCCCCGTCATGGTAAACTCCATATAGGACCCTTCTTTCCACGCCTCCCAGCCGCATTTGAAAATATCCGTCATATGTTTCTGGGGCGCATAATCCTCGGTAAAGCCCTGGCAGGTGTCTGCCACCAGCTGCGAATTGCGCATCCTTCTGGAATGTTCATAGCGGTTGAGGGTCATCGGCTGCGCCGGGAAAATCGGCTCCGGCTCTGAGCTGTCCGCCTGGGCATATACTCCATCTAAGAAATGCCGAATCGTATCCGCCAGCATGGCATGTCCCGCGTCATTGGGATGCAGGTCGTCGGCGGTGATGGTCTCCGCTGCCAGATCCCCCGCTGCAATCCTTGCGTGAACATTATTTTTTATGCTGACGCAGGGCAGATCATAATATCTGCCCACAGCGGTATGTATCTCCTCGGCGCTGACGCCGGTGCTGAAGAACGAATTGTGGAGCAGCACCACCGCCGGCAGGGACTCGGAGGTGTAGACATGGCGCACCAGCCCCTCATAGGTCTCCTTGAAATGATCCACATTGTCATCGTTGACGCTAAACTCAATAAACACCACATCCGGTCTGGCATACAGCAGATCCTCGTCCACCCTTGCCACGCCAAACTGAGAGGTGGTAGCTCCGATGCCCGCATTGTAATACTCAACCTTTGTCTGGGGAAAATTCTCTCTCCACCACTGGCAGCTCAGGTAGGCATAGCATTTTTCCGGCGTCGTGGCCACGCTGCCCATGGTGATGGAGCCGCCCAGATAGCCGATGGTTACGGATTCTCCCCGGCTTGCCCGCAGCATCACATTTTTCAGTCTCATCTGATTGCCCCTGTTTACCACAATTGTATCCAGATATTTATCCGACATATTCACTCCCATCCGCCCGCCGCCGCGGGCACTTTAAATTTCTACTTTTTCCAAAATGCATATTCTGTGTTCAGCTGTTCGATATAAGCGCTCAACTCATCCGCCATCTTTTCCGCTTCCGGCCTGCGAATATGTCCCTTAGTGCCCACGCTGTTGTTGCTGTAGGCAAAATAGTGGATATGTTCGTCCGCCTTCTCCTCCACCACCTGCTGTATGGCCCGGTCCCAGCTCTTGTGGTGCTCCAGAATCGTGGTCTTACAGACAATGTGTGCCTCGGGATAAATCCCCCGCAGCACGTCCAGAAAATCGCTGTAGTCCGCCCGCCAGCGCCGGGCTTTCTCACCGTCGTAGTCCTCCGCCATATAGTCCACGGGGTGGCTGTCATTCTGACCGAACGCTAAAATCACCAGCTGGGGCCTGTATCCGGCAAAATCCCATGTCTTGGGCTGGCACAGGTTGGGGTGATACTGTATCTTGTCATACATCCACACCATTCCTCTGGCGTCCGGCTCGTTGAAATATCCCTCGCCGTTTTGCAGCGCTATGCCGCCCTGGGCAATGTCATGAATCTGCGCGCCCAGCTTTCTCGCCGTAATCCAGGCATAGGAGTAATAGCTGTTGGAGTACTCTCCATTATGCTCCGGGTCCGGCTGTCCGCAGTAGTCCACCGCCTCGGATACCTCCCCGGCAGACACGGAATCCCCGAACACCTCAATCCGTCGCTCAGGCAACGGGGGCGGATCCAGAATCTGTCCCCCCTGGGCCAGCAGAAATCCGTGGAACAATGCCATATGACAGGAATCCATCCGCTTGAACAGACACAGTTCATGCACCCCCTCTCCCAGATTCTCTCCGAGAGTCAGAACCGTCTCTCCCTCATCCGCCAGATTTCCCCGATACTGCTGTCCGTCCAGTATCCAGCCCATGCAGCTGGTCCAGTAGGAGCGAATGTTGGTAAACACGGCCCGAATGCTGCTGCCTGTAAAGCGAATCTGTACGGAGCTGGCCGGATAGACCATAAGCGCTCCGTCCTCCCGTTCCCTGTCGATTCTGCCACAGTACTGTAAGGTCCGCTCCTGCCAGGAGACAGGCTGCTCTCCCGGCAGAGCATGACGCTGTAAAAATTCTGTATACATACTACTCCCCCTGCATATCGCAGACTGTGTCCGCGATATTGCTCAAATAGATAATTGAAAATCTTTGATTTTTCAATCTACTCCCATCTGCCCGCTGAAACCGGGCCTATTTTCTCAAAAGCTCCAGATTTTTCTCAATCAGTTCACATCTCTGCGCCACACATTCCACACTGCGCAGAGGATCCTCAGGTGTATTGAACACGTAGTCTGTCAACTTGTCGATGGTAGTGGTAGCCACATGCATCCGGGTGTCGCTGGAGGCGTAATAGATATATACGTCCCCGTTCTCCCTGACGATGGCGCCGTTGGTGAACACCACATTGGACACATCGCCCACCCGCTCCGAACCTCTGGGGCCGATCAGCAGACCTGAAGGCTCCGCGATCACTTTGGCCGGGTCCTCTAAGGCGGTGGCGAAAGCGTAGATCACATAGCGCAGTCCCGCCGCAGTATTGCGCACCCCGTGGGCAATGTGAATCCAGCCCCGTTCTGTCTTGATGGGCACGGCTCCGGCGCCGTTTTTCACCTCGGTAAGCGTGTGGTATTTTCTCTTGCTGGTGATAATCTCCTCATCGATCACTGCATTGGTAATATCCTCGCACAAGCCAAAACCGATGCCGCCGCCGGAGCCTGTGTCAATAAAATCATCCATGGGTCTGGTGTAGAAAGCATATTTGCCATTCACAAACTCCGGATGCAGCACCACATTCCGCTGCTGGGGAGAATTCAGGGTCTTTAAGTTCGGCAGCCGCTCCCAGTCTTTCAGATTTTTGGTGCGCACAATGCCCGCAGCCGCCACCGCCGCAGACAGGTCATTTACCGAGGTATCCTTGCTCTCAGAACAGAACACGCCGTAAATCCAGCCGTCCTCATGTTTGGTCAACCGCATGTCGTACACATTGGTCTCCTCAGGGCAGGTATCCGGCAGCAGGATGGGATAATCCCAGAACCGGAAGTTATCGATGCCGTTGTCGCTCTCCGCCACGGCAAAAAAGGATTTTCTGTCGTTGCCCTCCACTCTGGCCACTAGATAGAATTTGCCGTCCAGATAGATGGCGCCGGAGTTCATCACCGCATTGATGCCCAGTCTTTCCATAAAATAGGGATTGGTCTCCTTATTCAAATCAAATCTCCAGTGTATCGGGGCATGTTCCCTTGTCAGCACCGGGTATTTGTACCTCTCGAACAAGCCATTATAAAAATCCGTGTCCACCACATTTTTTCTGGTCAGCAGTTTCTCCTGCTGGGCCGCCAGATCATAGTATTTTTCATGTACCATTTTCGCATCCTCCTAATTAGAGTTCCGCAGACTCCCTTCCAACACACATGCCAGTGATGAATATCTGGCCGCTTATACCGTCCAGACATTCATCAGTGCGCTGTACGGGAGTCTGCTGTTTAGAGGTTCTTTAGAACCTCTGTTCCGCTTATTCCATCTCTCTCCTCATGATCTCCATGCACATGCGCCCGTTGTGATAGGGGCATTTCCAAGGCTCCACGATGGGCTTGTCCGGGTCGGGCCTGCCGTTTTCGTCTGTGCGCCAGAACCACTCCCCTCCCTCTCTGGAATCCACCACGTATTTCTTGATAAATTCCCAGATGTCCAGGGCGGCCTCCTTAAAGTAGGTCTTCTCCCGGGCCTTCTGCCAGGCATTGTAAAATCCCACCACACTCTCGGCCTGCACCCACCAGATACGCCACTCGTCGTCCACGCCCCGCTCACACTCATTCTTCAGGGAATGGTTGCTGTAGGCCGTCTCATATACGTTCTGCTCCAGATCAGCCGTGATGGGGGCCATTTTCTCCGCATAGGCCGGATCACCCAGCACCGACACGCCCCGGTCCACCAGCCATGCTGTCTCGATATCGTGACCATAGGAGTGCAGATCGATCAGACTGTTCATGTCGTTGTCGAAGAACACCTCCTGACGATGCAGAACGGGATTATATATCTTATCGGCGATCAGGTCCATCATCCACCGCAGCTTTGTGGCCGCCGTCTCGTTTCCCGACACCCGCAGCAGTTCCGTGTATGCCTCAAACACATGCAGCAGAGTGTTCATAGTGCGGTCCGCCATAACGCCGTTCTCCGACAGTTTATCGTTGTCCGTGGGCCGGAAATCAATATCCAGCGCCTCCTTGTAACCATACTCGTCAAAACATTTGGTCTCAATCACTTCCTGCAGCCTGCAAGCCATGTCCAGCGCCTCCTCGCTGCCGGACGCCGCATAATAACTGGACAGGGCATAGATGGCAAATGCCTGGTTGTAAGTATGCTTGGTGGTATCCGCGGGTTTCCCGTCGTAAGTCACGGACCAGTATATGCCGCCCCGCTCTGTGTCCAGGCAGTGTTCCCTCATAAAATTGTAGGCGTGATCCGCATATTCTTTCAGGCTCTCATCCTTCAGCGTCATCCATGCATTGGAGAAAAACCACAGTATCCGGCTGTTCAGTATACAGCCCTTGACTGCCTGTCGATCCACGCTTCCCTCCATATCCATGAAACCATAATAGCCGCCGTATTCCTCATCCCTCAGTTTCTTCCAGAAAGGCAGCAGCTTACTATCCAGATGCTCCCGCATCTCTTTTGCTATACTCATATCTTTCCTCTCCATTTCTCCGATATCCCCGGATTACTTTTTTAGTTTCCTTACACTCTCGCGAAACACCAGTTCTCCCTCCACAATCTGCATGTTGCAGCGGCTGTCGTCCCCGCCGATTCGGCGCACCAGTATGTCAATGCCGTTCTCGGCCATCTTGGTCATATTCACCGAATAGGTGGTAATTGGCACATCGCACAGTCCCGGGTACAGCCAATCGTCATATCCCACCAGGGAGACGTCCTCCGGCACCCGGTACCCCGCCTCCCGGAGACTCCTGACCATTCTGCTGGCGGTCAGATCGCTGTTGCACACAAAGGCGGTGGGCAGTTCCTCCGGCAGGGGAATACTGTCAAAACAGTAGACGCTGTTCTCCTCCCGGTCCCTGAGTATCCAGTCCTCCCTCTCCTGCACTCCGTGTTCCATCAGGGATTTGTGGTATCCCAGATACCGATCCATAATGCTCTCCGTGGACAGCACGGTCCCCACAAAACCGATTTTCTCATGCCCCATCTGAAACAGATAATTGGTCAAACCGTAAGCACCGTAAAAACTGTTGCTGATAACGCAGTCACCCTGCAGCTGCTTGTCGTAAAAATCCATGTATACCACAGGCACCCTGCATTTTTTCTTCAGCATCCGCAGATATTCAGTGCGGATACTGCCCAAGATGAGCAGACCGTCGATCTTGTTTCCCTGTACCAGTTTAGGCTCCTCAAGCTCTTTTTCCCGGATACCGTCCAGCACCTCCAGAATCACGTAACAGTTCTCCTGGCTGGCGCAGGTAATGATCTTCTGGTAGAATTCCCAGTAGAAAGTAGCGTATTTTTCCACATACTGTTCGCCCATGATTACGCCGATATTGTAACTCCTCTTCGCCTCCTGCCGGGCGCTGACCGGCGCCTTGTACCCCATCTCCTCGGCCAGAGTTTTAATCCGCTCCCGCATCTCCTCGCTGACGCCCTTTTGATCCGCCAGCGCCTTGGACACGGTCACAGTGCTGACTCCCAGCCTCTGGGCTATATCCGACATTCTCACGCCTTTTGCCATTCCTCAATCCACCCTCTCTTGTTTGTCTTGTCCCTATTCTGCCGATTGAAGTTTTTTCTCTGATGTATCACTCTATTGTCTTTTCAGCCAGATCAGCTTTGCCCTGAAGTCTCCCCAGAGACGTTCCACAAGCATACCGCCGTTTTGCAGCAGCTGCCCGCTGCAGACCCTGCCGGTGTCCTGTGTGATCTCTTCCGTATCTCCCTGCATATCCGCCTCGTACAAGCGGTACTCGGCGTTTTCGTCAAGTCCCTGGAGCTGCAGAATCCTGCCGTGCTGGTTGGGTTCTCCCAACACCTGTACATAGAATACTAGGCTCTCCCCTTTATCCTTGCTCACCACCTGGAAACAGTCATACAGATGATTGTCCTGCCAGGATGCAATGCGGTAATAGTCGCCCTCCCGCACCAGATCGTTGAACCTGTGATACATGGCGGTCTGTCTGCTCACCATGTCCTTGTCCTCCTGGCTCAGCTTGGTGATATCCAGCTCATAGCCAAAAGTACCTGCCAAAGCCACATAGCCCCTGGTTTCAAAGGGGGTATTCCGCCCCACTGCATGATTGGGACACACGCTGACATGCGCGCCCATGGCCGACAGCGGGTATATCAGAGCCGTCCCCTCCTGTATCGCCAGCCGCTCCAAGGCGTCCGTATCGTCGGAGCACCATATCTGAGGACTGTAATACAGCATACCCGGATCAAAGCGGGCGCCGCCGCCGGAACAGTTCTCCAGCAGCAGCTCCGGGAACTCCGCCAGCAGCCTCTCCTGCATCTCGTACATGCCCAGCACATAGCGGTGATACAGCTCCCCCTGCCTGTCCGCCTCAAGCGCCGCGCTGCCCAGATCGCTCAGCGGACGGTTCATGTCCCATTTTACATATTTGATATTGGCGCTGTGCAGCACCTCAAACATCTGCCCCATAATACAGTCCCGCACCTCTTTACGGCTGATATCCAGCACATATTGGTTGCGGGCCAGGCCGGGAACTCGCCCGGGTATAGCGATGGCCCAGTCGGGATGCTCCTGATAGAGCTTTGACTCCGGGGAGATCATCTCAGGCTCAAACCACATACCGAACTCCATACCCAGAGCGTTCACGCCGTCCACCAGCTTTTTAAGGCCGCCCTTTAATTTCTCCTCGTTGACCTGCCAGTCCCCCAGCGCCCGGTTGTCGTCATAGCGGTTGCCGAACCAGCCGTCGTCCATCACCAGCATCTCAATGCCCAGCTTAGAGGCCTCCCTGGCAATATCCAGCAGTTTCTCCTCGTTGAAATCAAAGTAGGTTGCCTCCCAGTTGTTTATCAAAATGGGGCGTTTTTTGTTTCTATAGGGGCTGCGGATCAAGTGTTTCCTGTACAGGTCGTGGTAGGTGCGGCTCATGCCGCCCAGCCCCTCGCCGGAGTAGACCAGTATGACCTCCGGTGTCTGAAAGCTTTCGCCGGAGGTTAATTTCCAGCTAAAATCTTCCGGTTCGATTCCCGCAGTTATTCTGACACTGCCAAACTGATTCATCTCCGCCTGCATCCGGAAATTGCCGGAGTAGACCAGACTGAACCCATAGACATCTCCCCGGGTCTGGGTAGCCGTATGCTCCAGCAGCGCCATAAAGGGATGCTCCTGATGACCCGGCTCTCCCCGCAGACTGGACACGGCATGCTTGCCATGGCTGACTCTGCGGCGGTCCATATGACGCTCCCTGGCCCAGGAGCCGTGCAGCGTCAGCATATCAAAATCCCGATTATCCATATCCAGGCAGGCGCTCATGGCTTTTTCCAGATAAATCGGCCCGTCGCCGTCATTGTAGAAACGCACACTGCGGGCAATGGCGTCCGTATCCTCGAACACGCTGTACTCCAGCACGGCGCGAAGGCCCAGCACGGCGTCCCTGCAAGTGATAGCCAGCGTGGTCACCTCGCTCTCGTCCCCGAAAGTGGCAGGCAATCCCTCAAGCCTTCTCTTGCCCTGATATATCTCGTGGGAGACATAGGTCAGCAGCACGGCGCTGTGACCGCCCGCACTGCGCACCCGGATACTACTCTCCCGGTAATCGCCGACGCCATGAGCGGAATACTCCGCGGGAAAGCAGTCCAGAAAAGAAAGTCTGTCCCGGGCGTTGGTCTCAGGTGTCATGGGATTTTCATAAATGCGCATCAATGCGGACATCCCCTGTATATTGTCAATCCTCCTGCCATAGTAGGCGTGGCCCAAAAAACCCTCCCTGTCAATGACACCAATGCAGTAAGTAGTATTGGGGGTATCCAGCTTGAACAGCTGCTCCTCCGGTATATAAGTAATGCCCATTTGTATTCCTTCCCTTCACCTTTAATTTGTTATCCGGTTTCGCATCCGGTTTTGAGAATTTAGCCTAATTTAACTAATCTGTTAGTTGCTAATTAGTTTGATATTAACAAATTTTCAAACGGAATACAATGGTAAATCGAAAGATTTATTCGTTTCGTGGAGTTTACCAAAATAGAACGAAAGAACTTAGTAAAGATTACCTATGAGGTAGAAGACAGTTAATTGTCTGCGCTTAGCGCAGGCCAGATATCACAGGCTAAATATATCCTGATAATATCTGGCCTGACACCGGAACATTTCCACATACTGCTCATTCAACGTCATCAACTCCCGGTGGGTTCCCTGCTCGATAATCTCCCCATTTTCAAACATATAGATGCAGTCCGCATATCCCGTCAAATGCCCCCTCCCGCAGATATCTACTTGTAGGCCTTCCTCATGCTCTCCAGCAGCACCTGCATCTCTGCCCGGATTTCCTCCGGCTCTACCAGTTCCACCCCGTCGCGAAAGGCGAGAAGCCATTCTATCAGATAGTCCTTATTGGCATAATTGGACCGGAACAACAGCCTCCCATCTGCCTGCTCCACATAGCAATTTGGTCCATATTCCTCCACAAGTTTCCATTTATACTCCGGCTTAATCAACGCCTTTATCTCTATCCCCCCGGGAAAAATGTTCACATCTCTCAGATCCGGCAGCGGACATTTCCTCCCTTCAAAGGCATGCCCATTGATACCCACTTCCTCCATACGGTTCAGCTTGAACAGCCTGAAATCTCTTTTCGCTTTGCACCAGCCCCACACATACCAGCTGGACCATTTGAAGATCAGATAGTATGGTTCTATCTGCCTCTTACTCTCCTCCCTGGGAGAGTAATAATAAAATTCCAGTTCCATTCTGGAGTCGATGGCATTTCTTATGATCTCTATCTTGGCGGACAACGCATTCTGATACCAGGAGGAAAGGTCGATCAACACAGATTGATTCCCCGTCATGAAATCGGAGGAGCCCACAGACAATTTGTCCATCAGCTGCACATAGCGTCTGGTTCCGTTGACGCTATCCAGACTCCGAAGCCCGGCCAGAATATCCTGCATTTCTTTATTCGTGAGAAGCGTGCGGTCCATCCTGTACCCGTCCATTATGGAGATGCCGCCTCCCTTTCCCTGAGTGGCGACAATGGGAATCCCCGCCTTGCAAAGCTCCTCGATGTCCCTGCTGATTGTCCGCCTGTTCACCTCAAAATACTCTGCCAGCTCCGGGGTGGTCACTTTGTCCTTTTGCAATAATATTGATAAAATCCCAACCAGTCTGTCTATCCTCATCTCTTATCCTTTCCCGCATATCGCAGAGAAACCCTCATTTCTGCTCCCTTTTTAGATATCATAGCACCGCTAACATGACAACTGTACGCCATGTTCTGATTATTCCATATTTTTTAAGTTTTAATTTGAGATATATTCAGAGTGCAGCTATGCAAACCGCCATGATCCAATAAATTCTGACACATTTTGAGTAAAAAAGAGTGACGATTTTAAGGATGATGATATAACGACTAAAAATGATGAGAAAAAAGGGAGAAGACATTTCTTCTCCCTGACTATACCGTAAGTTGCTTTCTGTACCTGATATAGAACAAACCGCCGATCAGGTCTGCCAGTCCCCAGCCGATGGGGATGGCCCACCAGATACCCACCACTCCTATGGCTGGTATGGCGGCCAGAGTATAGGCCAGGACCACACGGGTCCCCAGGGACACAATGGTCAGCACCACCGATATACCCGGCCTGCCGATAGCGCGATACAGACCGTAGAACAGGAACAGGCAGCCAATTCCACAGTAAAAAGGCCCCACTGTGTGCAGATACCGCACTCCTTCCACAAGTATGTCTGCCTTTTTGGCATCTATAAAGATCAGCATCAGAGGTTTTGCCAGAAACCAGAGAACCAGGGAAACCGACAGACAATAGGTGACTGTGGTCAGCACTCCACAGCGAACCCCTTTTCGAATCCGCTCCGATTTCCCCGCGCCCATGTTCTGGGCAATAAAGGTAGAAAAAGCGTTGCCATACTCCTGAGCGGGCATGTAGGCGAAGGCATCCACCTTCACCGCCGCCGCAAACGCCGCCATGACCGTTGTGCCAAAGCTGTTCACCAGTCCCTGTACCATCAGGATGCCCAGATTCATCACAGATTGCTGCACGCAAGTCAGGACGGAATAGTTGGCAATCTCCCCCAGGCTGGACTTACTGATATGAAATCGGGAGAACGCCCGCCTGATCGTTTTGCCGGTGGCAAAGACATATATGCCGATGCCCAAGCCCGATATGTACTGGGCGATTATGGTTGCAGCAGCGGCACCCGCCGTCCCCTGCTGCCAGACCGCCACAAAGAGGATATCCAGCCCGATATTCAGCACTGTGGAAATTCCTAGGAACACCAGGGGAACCACCGAGTTTCCGACAGCCTTTAAATAAGCCCCAAAAAAGTTGTACAGCGCAATGGCAGGTATTCCCCAAAAGATCAGCACCAGATACTCCCGTGTGATATCCGTAATCTTCACCGGAATATTCATCCAGACCATGATCCGGTCCACTCCCACCAGGGAGAGAATTGTCAACAGGGCCGCTGTCACCGCCGCCAGCAGGAACGAGGCGCAGATTCCCTTTTCCAGTCTCTCCTCATCCTGCCTGCCAAAGCAGAGGGAAAACACCACTCCGCTGCCCATGCACAGCCCTAGCAGCATCGAGGTCAAAAAGGTCATCAGCGCAAAGGCCGCCCCCACAGCCGCCAGCGCATCGGAGCCTGCGTAGCGGCCCACTACCCAGGTATCCACAATATTGTAGCCCTGCTGTAAAACATTGCCCAATATCATGGGCAGAGCAAAAAAGCACAGGGTCGGAAACACCGATCCCCTTGTCAAATCCTTCTGTGCCATAATTATACTTACTTCCTATTCCCTATCAAAAGAATCTGCCGTGACGAACGCAAAATACAGAACAGCCTCATCTGCCTCCGCAGAATGGAACTGCTCTGTATTTCATCCATGCGCTATGCCCTGTGAATCGGCACCGCCGTCAACTCCTCGTCCTCCACCTGTATCTGAATGGTATCCCCCTGTTCCACCTGATCGGACAAAATCAGCTTGGCCGACAGAGTCTCCACATACTTTTGGATATAGCGTTTCAAGGGACGAGCGCCGTAAACCGGGTCGTATGCCTGAACGATGATAAAGCGCTCCGCCTCCGGCGTCAGGCTGATGGTCAGATCCCGATCCTCCAGCCGCTTATTCAGTCCCTTCACAATCAGCGTGATGATACCGCCGATATTCTCCTTGGTCAGGGGCTTGAACAGGATCGTCTCGTCCAGACGGTTCAGGAACTCAGGGCGGAAATGCGCCCGCAGCTCATTCATGACCAGCTCCTCCGCATCCGCCGAGATACTGCCGTCCTCCTGTATGCCCTCCAGCAGATAGGGAGCGCCGATATTGGAGGTCATAATCAATATAGTGTTCTTAAAGTCCACAGTGCGTCCCTGAGAGTCCGTGATCCGCCCGTCGTCCAACACCTGCAAGAGCACATTGAACACATCCGGGTGAGCCTTCTCCACCTCATCGAAAAGCACCACGGAGTAGGGCTTTCTCCTGACCGCCTCCGTCAGCTGTCCCCCCTCCTCATAGCCCACATATCCGGGAGGCGCCCCGATCAGGCGGGATACAGAGTATTTCTCCATATATTCGCTCATGTCAATACGCACCATATTGTTCTCGTCATCAAACAGTGCCGCCGCCAGAGATTTTGCCAGCTCCGTTTTACCCACGCCGGTGGGCCCCAGGAATAGAAAGGAACCGATGGGCTTGCCCGGGTCCTTGATGCCCGCCTTGGAGCGGATGATCGCCTCGCTGACCTTGGTCACGCCCTCGTCCTGGCCGATGACCCTCTTATGCAGTTCTTCGTCCAAATGCAGGGTCTTGTTGCGCTCGCTCTCGGTCAGCTTTGCCACCGGAATACCGGTCCAGCGGGAAATGATCTTGGCGATCTCCTCGTCAGACACCTTCTCATGCACCAGAGACATATCCCGGGCATTGACCTTCTCCTCCTCTATCTCCAGCTGCTTTTTCAGAGCGGGCAGCGTTCCGTAGCTGAGTTCTGCCGCCTTCTCCAGATCTCCGTCCCGCTGGGCAATCTGGATCTGATTGTTCACATCATCGATCTGTTCCCGCAGCTTTGACAGATCCTCCACAGACTTTTTCTCATTGTCCCACTGAGCCTTTCGGCCTGCAAACTCCTCTTTCAACTCCGCCAGCTCTCTCTGCAGATCCGCCAGACGCTCCTGACTTAACCGATCGTCCTCTTTTTTCAGAGCAGCCTCCTCGATCTCCATCTGCATAACCTTGCGCTGCAGCTCATCCAACTCCGTGGGCAGACTGTCCAGCTCTGTCTTAATCAGCGCACATGCCTCATCCACCAGGTCTATGGCCTTATCCGGCAGAAAACGGTCCGATATATAGCGGCTGGACAGGGTGGCGGCGCTGACCAGGGCATTGTCCATGATCTTCACGCCGTGGTAGACCTCATAGCGCTCCTTTAATCCCCGCAGGATGGAGATGGTATCCTCCACCGTGGGCTCATCCACCATCACCGGCTGGAAACGGCGGGCCAGAGCGGGGTCCTTTTCAATATACTGGCGATACTCGTCCAGAGTGGTTGCTCCAATACAGTGCAGCTCTCCCCTCGCCAGCATGGGTTTCAGCATATTGCCCGCATCCATGGCGCCGTCGGATTTTCCTGCGCCCACAATGGTGTGCAGCTCGTCGATAAACAGGATAATCTGGCCGTCGGACTGCTTTACATCCTCCAGCACCGCCTTCAGACGCTCCTCAAACTCGCCCCGGTATTTGGCTCCCGCCACCAGCGCCCCCATATCCAGGGAAAACAATTTCTTGTCCTTCAGCCCCTGGGGCACATCCCCCCGGACGATCCGCTGGGCCAGACCCTCCACCACGGCTGTCTTGCCCACACCGGGTTCACCGATAAGCACCGGATTATTCTTGGTCTTGCGGGAGAGAATGCGGATCACATTGCGAATCTCGCTGTCCCGGCCGATCACAGGGTCCAGTTTCTGGTTACGCGCCCGCTCCACCAGCTCCTGCCCGTATTTCTCCAGCGTGTCATAGGTGGCCTCGGGATTGTCGCTGGTCACTCTCTGGTTGCCCCTCACGGTGGACAGCGCCTGTAAGAAACGCTCCCTGGTAATCCCATACTCCTTCCATATAGCCTGTATCTCCCGGCTGGGAAAGCGCAGCATGGCCAACATCAAATGCTCCACGGACACATACTCATCCCCCAGCTGCTTGGCCTCGTCCTCCGCGGAGATCAGCGCCTTGTTCAGGTGCTGTCCCATGTATACCTGTCCCCCCTGCACCTTTACTCTCTTCTGCAGGGCCTGCTCCACACGACCTAAAAAATGCTCCTTCTGAATCTCCATCTTCTCGATCAGTTTCAGAATCAGGCTGTCATCAATGGTCAGCAGGCTGTACAACAAATGCTCCTGCTCAATCTCCTGATTGCCGTACTCATAGGCCAGCTTTTCACTGTCCTGCACTGCTTGCATGGATTTTTGGGTAAATTTGGAAATATTCATATGCAGACTCCCCTCTGCCCGCTTCTGTGGGCACTAAAATCGGGATAATACTCCCTTTCGGCACGTACTAATGTGTCTATGTTTTTCTGTTCTACAACAAATATAACACACGTATTCCGAAATGCAATAATATTTTTATAAACTTTTTATTAAAAATCCTCGAACACAAAGTAGTCCACCGCAACGCTGCCGCATCTGCCGCCGCCCTCATGAATGGCGGTAAGTCCGGCCTTCACGCCTACCCAGCGGCCGGGGGTGGCCTCCACCGTCTCGCCTACAGGGCAATATTCTCCGTCCTCTGTCAGACTGTAGCAGAAGGATACCTCCTTCTCCTGTCTGACCAACATCCGCAGATACAGCACTGTGGTCCGCCCCGGCAGGACAGCTGTATCTGTGCGCACCTCGTCCGCCTTGGTCCAGTTGCCGGTGCGCTGCTGCAATACCAGTTTCCCCTCTTCCTTCCGTACCAGCAGACAAGTGTAATGACCGCACTGAGAGACAAGACCCACTTCATCTCCCTCTGCAAGTCCCTCCAGATGCAGACAGGCGGTGATTCGGAACTGAGGCGCCGGCCACTTTTGAATCAGCAGATTGGGCACATCGCATAACTGGGTCTCCGCATCGCTCTCCTGGGCATACAGCGTAAGCTGCCCGCCGCCTAAGCTGTACCAGTCCTCCCGGTAATTGGCGTTCCACTGCCACTGCAGGCCCAGCTTTTCTCCCTCAAAAAAGTCGCTGTCCTCTGGTGCGTCAATGGGATATGTAGCGCCCACTGCGGGCTTTTCATACTGCATAACCGGCTCCCCACAGCCGTTTTCATCAGGGTTTATGCCAATCACCGGCCAGTCGTCCACCCAATGCATGGGCTGCAGGTGTACGATACGTCCCGTGTTGCCCACATCCTGAAAATGCAGAAACCAGTCCTGTCCGTCCGGCGTATCCACCCATGCGCCCTGGTGCGGGCCGTTGACAGAGGTGCTGCCCTGGTGCAGGACAATCTTTTCCTCATAGGGGCCGTAGATATTCCGGGAACGCAGCACGGTCTGCCAGCCGGGCTTTACGCCTCCCGCCGGCGCGAATATATAGTAGTACCCGTTTCGCTTATACAGCTTGGGACCCTCTATGGTGGGCTGGGTGGCGTGGCCATCATAGATAAACTGACCGTCGTCCAGCACACCGGAACAATCCGGCTCTATGGGTGACATATACAAAAAGCTCTTGAAACCGATACGGCTCCTGGCGAAGGCCGTCACCATGTAAGCCTTGCCGTCATCGTCCCAGAAAGGGCAGGGATCGATCCAGCCCACCACCTTGCGCACAAAGGCCGGCTTGGACCATTTTCCCCAGGGGTCCGTGGTCTTGCTCATCATAATACCCTCGTCCGGCATGGGGACAAACACATAGTAGGTTCCCTCGTGATAGCGGATCGAGGGCGCCCATGCGCCGCAGCCGTGCAGAGGCTTGTCATAGGTGTCAAAGGGCATCTTGTCCCAGACATAATTGATAACCTTCCAGTTCACCAGATCCCGGGAATGCAGCAGCGGAACCGCCGGAGCATTGCAGAAACTGGAGGCCACCATAAAGTAATCCTCCCCCACCCGGATAGCGTCAGGGTCGGAATAGTCCGTATAGAGAATGGGGTTTTTGTAAGTTCCGTCACCCTGATCCGCAATCCACATTTTTTTGATATTTTTCTTGTCCATAGTCGCCTCCTATTTAGAGTTCCGCATGTTCCCATTCCGCACATATACCTGGTGATGAATATTCGGCCGCTTTGCTGTCCGAACATTCATCAGTGTGCTACATGGGAACATGCTGTTTTAGTGGTTCTTTAGAACCTCCGTTCCACATGTTCCCAAACTATGGAAAAGTATATCATATTTTTTCTTAATCTACAACACCCACAGGCAATCCTGGCCGCTTTTTACCCACATCGAACCGGTTACGGACAGGTCGTAGCTGTTCTCGTCCTCCTCCACGGTCATGCACACATGGGTGTCATAGCCGTCCCGGGCCAGCGCTTCCCTGTCATATTCTAACAGCAGCTTGCCTTTTCCCACAAACTCATTCTGCATCACCCTGGGGCGGAAATAGTCCCGTGTCATCTCCGCATCTCGTTCTCCGGCCTGCAGACGCAGCACCACACCACTGTCGGTCCGCAGCAAAAACTCATTGCCCCGGGGATACAGGCGGATGATTTTTCCCGAGGCGGGAGCATAGACCCGGTTCTCCTCGGGGGTGAACCGTACACCTCTGCGCCCCTGGCTTTCCAGTATGTCCACCTGGCCCGCCACAGGACTGGCAATGGGATGACCTGCGGGCCTTGCCTGCTGCTCCCGATACGCACGGCTGCGGTATCTGTGGGGAGTGCGGGTTTTCTGCCACTCCCTAGTCTCCCCCAGGCCTCCATCCCTGTCCTGGGACTGGTGCCTTGCCGCATACGCCCTATCTCGCCGCAGCCATGCTTGCATATCCCGCAGAGCCGTCCTGTCGGACCGCGGCGTATCTCTCCGGTCTGCCTCATCCGACTGCGCTGCTCCTCTCCGCTCTTCCATGTCCGTCCGGGCCGCTGCCTCTCTCAGGCCGGCCCTGCCAGACCATGCTCTCTCTCTCCGCTTTGCTCCGTCAAACCACGCCGTCTCTCTCCGCTCTTCACCATCCACAGCGGACTCTGCTCCCTCCACAGCCAGCATCCGTCCCATGGTCCTGCTCATCAGGTAGCCCATGATATAAGCTGCTCCGATAATCCCCGAGAAAACCCACACATTCAATGTAATTCCCATCTCTTCTCCTTTCCTGTTGTGACAGTTATCAATCGGTTGCAAAAATTCACTTTAAATGTATTCTCTGCCAATAGCGGTAAAATATACAAAACTTCCGGTATTTTTCTTGACAAAGCCTATACAATAAAATATGATAAGAAAATTTACAAAAGAGACTCATAGACAATCGGCGCAAAAATGCGTCTGTTGCCCATGAGCCTCTTTTTCCGTCAAAGCATTATATTCGTCGCAAAACGCTCTCTGAAAACAGAAGGGAGCAGAGAATCTTTCACATATCAAAGGAGAGTTATTATGACACTATTGAATCTGTTCCTGATCGCCGTAGGACTGTCCATGGACGCTTTCGCCGTATCCGTCTGCAAAGGGCTTGCCATGGAAAAGGTCCCACTGAAAAAGGCTGTCATCGCCGGTCTCTGGTTCGGCAGTTTTCAGGCACTAATGCCAATGCTTGGCTACCTGTTGGGCAGCCGTTTCGAGAGATACATTTCCAATATCGACCACTGGATCGCTTTCATACTGCTGGCACTGATCGGCGGCAATATGGTCAAAGAGTCCTTCTCCCGGGAAGAGGAAAAAGCCAGCGGCACTATGTACTTTAAAGAGATGTTTCTGCTGGCGGTGGCCACCAGCATAGACGCGCTGGCGGTGGGTATCACCTTCGCTTTCCTGCGCGTGGATATCCTCCCCGCTATGGGATTCATCGGAGTCACCACTTTTGTGCTGTCCGCAGTGGGCGTCAAGGTGGGCAATATCTTCGGCAGCCGGTACAAATCCCGTGCCGAACTGGCAGGCGGCATTCTCCTGATCTTCATGGGACTCAAGATTCTACTGGAACATCTGGACGTCCTATAGGCCTGCTGCCCTTGTGAAACCCGGATTCTATCCCTCCAGGCGCCGCAGCTCCGTGTATGCCAGCAGCAGCGGACCCACGCCCTTGGCGTCGTCCTCCACAATCGGCTCTGACATATAATATTCAAAACTGCCGTCCCGGCGCGGATTGTCCGCGGGCCCCAGACCGGCCACCAGACAGATACCACCCAGGCTCAGATGCCCGTCCTTTTCCTTCAGATAAATGTCACACACGCCTCGGAATGCCTTCAGGCCGTATTCCCGATAGCTCTCCGGCAGAATCCCCAGACGCACACCCTTTAAAAGGCAATACGCCATAATGGAACTGCCGCTGGTCTCCAGATAATTGGGCTCCTTGCCGCCCAGTGCAGGCAGCTGATACCAGAGTCCGCTCTTATCCTGGAATTTCAGCATGGAATCCACCAGATCAATAAACACTTTTTTCAGATTGTCATACTCCACCTGGTATTCCTGCCCCGGCTCGCACTTGTTCAGTGTATCCAGCAGCGCCATAGAATACCATCCCAGCGCTCTCAGCCAGAAATTCTTGGACAGACCAGTTTCCTTATCACACCAGAAAACCTCCCGGCTGGCGTCATAGCCATGATAATACAGCCCTGTCTCCTCATCCCGCATATTCCTTACCACATTGGCAAACTGGCGGAAAATGTCAGCATAATTCTCCCTCCTATGGAATTTCGTCTCATACTCCATATAGAAGGGTTGTCCCATATACATGCCGTCCAGCCACACCTGATTGGGATAAATCTTCTTGTGCCAGAAATTGCCCTCCGCCGTCCTGGGCTGGGTCTGTATCTGGGAATAGATCAGTTCTATGGCCCTACGGTATTTCTCTTTGCCGCCTATCTCATACAGGGCAAAAAGTGTTTTTCCCGCATTCACATTATCAATATTGTACTCGTCCACCCTGTATCCGGCAATGCTGCCGTCCTCCATCACCCGGTGATCAATAAATGCATCCGCGAACTCGTAATACTTTTTCTCGCCGGTGGCCTGATATATCTCCAACAGTGCCAAAATCATACAGCCATCTATGTAATTCCAGCCGGCTTTCAGACCCGCCTGGGCTTTTTCAATATTCCAGGCCGGTACGTCCAACGTACTTTTTTCCAGCAGTTCATCAATGTATTTTTCAAAAATCGGCATCTGCATTTTTGTTACCCCCAATCTGTTTTTTGCCGCCGCATCATCGGAAAATATTGCCGTCTGTATCAGTGTACCCTAAAACCATAAATCCGTCAACGGGCAATCAGTCCTAAACTGCCGGAATATTCCCCAGTCCCATATACACGCAGATCAGGTACAAAATCAGAAGGTGCAGCGGATAGAACAGATAAAATATATATTTCAGCCGCACTCCTCTCTTACCATTGTAGAATGCCACAGGAATAAAGGCAATCGGCGCCCATATCTCCCACAGAAATACCAGACATCCCCCTGTGATCTGAATCCATTTGACCCGGCGCAGGGCATACAGCACCATGATGCACAAGACACCCATATACCCATAGTCTGTGTTCATCAGTTCCGCAGCGCCCGCTCCCAGGGCAATGACCGCCGTTCCTCCGAGTATCAGCAGCAGCCTGTTTTTCACATGCTTTTCCAACATGGACACGCCCCACATGGTAATCACTCCCACCAGCAGCGTCAGCATAACGCTCTGATGGCTCAGAGAAAATATTCGGGAAGTAAAGCACAGGTCAAAGGGCACCTCGGCGATCACAGCAAAAATCCCCAGCCGCAGAATATACCTTTTCAGATTCCGGGTTTTCTGAAAGCCCTCCACCAACAAGAAACAATATATGGGAAAAGCAATTCTGCCGATTCCTCGCATCACCCGATACAGGATCACCAGCTGATTGTACCGTTCTATGCTGAAGGCATGATTTGGCATATCCAGAATATACCGCAGCAGCACCGCCGCGCCGATATGATCGATCAGCATGGTTGCCATCGCTATGATTTTCAAGGTACTGCCGCTCAGCCCAAAGCGCTTTTGTTCCGTCGTATTTCCCATCGCCCTCTCCTTTGCGATGTGTCTCCACACACCTCTACAGAAAACCTAATATCTATCTGATATGTCCATCATACCATCGTCCATCACGTATTTCAATAGCTCTGCTTTACCATCCCTTTTTCACCATGTAGGTCTCCATATCCAGACCGGTGGCGTCCTCAAATTCTGACGCCCACTCCCCGGTACAATAAAATACAAATACCCCCTGTCCATCGTCGCCTGTCATATAGAATCTCTCGGAAATCCCCTCTTTTTCAAGCAGACCGTTATAAATCCCCAAAACCTCCGCATCAATCCAATCGTTCTCCACGTCCATCTTCCAGGAATGTTCCTGGCCGTTCCATTCCAAGGAGACCGTTATGGTTCCCGTCCCCCTCTCCCAGTTCATATTCCCTGTATCCTCCTGAATGTTCCCTACATCATCCAAAATACTGCCGACAGAGAGCTTTTGCATCCCTTCCAATACCCTGATATAATCCGTGTAGATATCCCATCCCTCAAAATCAAACCAGAATACTTCGGTGCCGTCCTGAGCCCCTTCCGTCCAGTCCTCCTCTTCAGCCCATGCCAGATTACTCAACAGCCATGTATAGGGATAACTCTCCACAAATGAAGCCAGCTCGTATTTTTCCACATAGGCGCTCAAAGTTTCCTCCATCTCCTCGGGAATCGTAAACCCAAAGGAGCGCAAAACGGATATCTGCCTGTCAAGGGGGACGTAGTCAGGAGCTGTATCTTTCCCGGAGTCTCTGTGTATCAGCACAACATAGGCCGCCACATATCCCACCATCACAATAGCAATCAGTAGGGGAAAGAGCCAGCCCGGCACATATTTCTTCCGTTTTCCCACAAGGACCTCCACATGCTTTTCCCGGCACAACCCCTTCAGGCACTCAATCTGCTCCCGGCTCTCCATCCCCGCTTTCGGCAGCACGCCAAAATGCTTTTTGTCTTTCTGATAAAAGAGCAGTTCCGCATCTGTCTCCACCACGCAGAGCAAGCTCTCCCATGGCATTATTACACTGTTTTTCCCTGATACATTCTGACTGATTCCCATCTCTGTAACAGATGCATTCCAGACGCCCCATGTATTACTCTGCGCAATTCCCCTGCGGATCTGGGCCCTTATCTTTTTCTCCGGATTCCGCGTCAGGTTCCATAACAGGACCAGACAAATAATCGTCCCTGTGTAAGACATAATATAAATAAGCCTTGCAGCGCTCGGGAAAACCCATGCCGCTCCGCATAAAAGAACAGAACATACCGCCGCAAGAGCTATCCAGACAGAGCGGCCCTTCTTCTCTTCCAAAATTCTTGCCGGGAGATTTTCCGTGGCAGCCGTCATCATCCTTACCCATTCTTCCTCGCCTATCTGAAAGGATAAGCGAAAATATTCCTGCTCGGATCTCTCCGCAGCCTGTGCTCCAAAGCCTGTTACTGATGCCTCCCCATGTTCTCCCATGTCCGAGACAGCGTCTCTCCCCCCTGCACGTACCTGCGGGTTCCTTATAGACTCCACAAAACTGTCCCGCTCCCGTTCATCCGCAAATACCCGCAAAGGAATGGGATACCATGCAATTAGCTTTGAACCCTGGCGTAGTCCTAACATAAGCAGATGACGAGTCATCCTGACTTCCGTAAAGCTGCTGCAGGGAATTTCGCTGTACAGTTCCCCTTCCGTGACCAGTTTCAGCATCCCTTCTTCTACTTCCATGGTTCGTGTTTTTCCACACAACCGTTCTTTCATTACAGAATTGTTCCACACTATAAACGCCGCAAACGCCAACAGCGCCACTATGACTATCCCCAACATCTCTATCCATGCCTCAAGAACATATGTCAGTGCTAATGATGCCAGCGCCAACAGCCACATAAAGCGCCGGATAAGCATTTGCTCCCATATCGCCCTGATACAAAACTCTCTGACTTCTTCTTTCGTCAGCCGAAAAGAATATTTATTCATCTTCCAGTCTCCTCCTTGAAACCGTACATCGGCATGATTTCTCCTCTTGTGTATTCATACTTTTGTGATATCCAATTAAGTATAATAAATATATCACATCCTTTTACGAAATTCTATACGCTATCTTATTTTGGCGAAATTTTAAAGCTCACTGGAATTTTAATTCTCAATTCAGGCAGGGGCTACTCAATAATTTTTATACTCTCCTTTCAATATAGTTATTCTTTATGTAATCACAGGCTTTTTCTAATGCATCCTTCCCTGTCTCAATTCTGTCTATTTGCTCATACTTCCATTCATGCACATAGCCAACCAATCCGTCGCCCGCAAGCTCTTCCTGTATAAATCCTATAATCGGCTTGCCTAACATATAGGCATAAAAGATTTCATCGCAGGCTCCAATGGACTGCCGGATATCTCTCAGATTTACCAACATAACATCTGATTCTCTGACTTTTCGCAGATCAAACCGCATGGTTTCACGGTCACTCCTATAATGATTTTCACCGCTTTCACTGGTATATGCCGGAGATACACACTCAAAATCAAGATAATATTTTGAAAAATACTTTTTTACTTTATTCCTCCACGCCTTGATTTCTTTACTCTTTTTTCCACATGACTGCATGGCTCCTATAAGGTAAATAGATTTCATATTTTGCTCTCCTCTCTATGCAATTTCTCTGTTTTTCTTACAGTACCGTTCAAAGTCCTGTTTTAAATGTATAAAATTTTTTTTCTGATTGACGAGATATGTATTATTTTTCCTGGCGTATTCGGACATCCAGTGGTCTAGATCCTTATCCTCCTTGTACGAATATACCATCATGGCCAATAGCGAAAGTCTGTTTTCCGGATTTCGCAATTTAGAATCCACTTTAACCGTATTTTCCAGCAATGTGTTTAGTGACATGTTATAAAAGTCGAGGTCAGCTCGCACAGATTCTATATCCATATTGAGATTTTCAGCTATAAATGACTCTGCACTGCCCTGTGACAAATCAGTTTCGTCAACATGCAAAAAATCCAGCATCATGCTTTCAAGCATACTCAATTTATCGGCGATAACCTGCTTGTCCTTGGTGCTTAAATCCTTATCTATTTCATCAAACAACAGACCCTTTTCATTTCTTTTAACCAGCCTTAAATTCTTGATGAAATCTCTGAGAAATTCCGCAAATCTGGTATCGTCGATTCCCAGTCTTGTAAATCTGTCAAACAATGTCAAAAAGACAAAGGAATCTTTCTTATTAAATATGCCCTTAATATCATCTGTCACTATATTCTCAAGTCTATGTAAATTATCTGCAAACCTCTCAAATTCCTCTTCTGTCGCATTGTCATTAAGATATTTGCAAGCTGCCTTGGCCTGTGGTTTCCAATTTTCAAAATGATTCATACACATCATCGTCTCTACAACAATTCTCTCAACTACCCCCTTTGACTTATCCTTCTCCGAATAGTTATTGCATTCCACAAAAAATCTGTTATCTAAAATTTTACGGATATGACCTGCGAATTTATCAATGTATGTAAATGCTTTCTGATCGGTGTTCATGGCCACATGGTTGTTATATCTCTTGATATATCTTGAGATTTTGAGACTGTCACAGGATTCATGAATAACTGTTTCAATCTGATACTCATCAAATTTTTCCCTTAATTCTTCCGGAAGTTTTTCGTAGGTCTTGTTTTTTATGTCGAATACCGCATCTTCATATGTGATATTTCCACTTTCATCTGTGACCCTTTTCTTATACGGAATCAGGGAATTCTCTATTGCGGAGGTTATTTTATAATTCATTTCTCTAAATTTTCTTAGGGCCGCCGTTCTGCATCCGCCATCTACAATATGTAATTTTGAATTCTCTTCCTCTCCCAGAATAATAGGAGGGATATAATCGTCTGTGAGTACCGTGACGATTAATTCATTAATCTGCTCATTATTCCATACAAAATTTCTCTGAACATCCGCATTGTTATCAATATCGCCTTTTCTATTCTTTTTCAAATACATGTCCAAAGTATAAGTTTGTTTTCTTGGTCTTGCCACTTTTAATTCCTCCTATTTTCGAGGTTCTAAGGATCCTCTGGGTTCCTTAGAACCTCCATTCCGCATATTCCCTCCCAGCACACAGGTCCGGATGCTGTTTTATACTTGTTACAAATAATCAACTGAGCAGTACCGAAACATTTCTATATGAATGAATCGCTGCGCAGCAATCTGTAAATTGTCTTTCACTGATATGCAGTTCTTCTCTGATCTCTCCCGGAAGATAACCGGCTGCATTAAGCTTTAACACTTCCTTTTGAAGATTTGAGAGCCGGCTGAGATATAGAGACATTTTCTTACTATATCCCTCTTCATCTCTCCCAAATAATACCGTCTCAATTGTATTGTCATCAGCGATCACATCTCCTAAGGTAGAATCTTCATCATCGCCAATGGGTGTATCAATTGAAATCGCCATTCTATCCGCTTTACGTTTTTCTCGATTTCTTCTCGTCATTTCTGTTTTAATCTTATTCAACAGACAGGAATACAAAAATGCATCAAAAGATTGTGAATCATCATATCTTCTCATCGCGTCCACAAACACTTCATTTGCCAGAGAGTAAAAGTCATCCATATCCTTGTCTGATAAACCACCGAATTTCAGCAGTATCTTATCGACTGTTTTATGAAGTTTTTTTGCATTATCCGCATAATATAACTTTAATATCCGTTCCATATTGATACACCTCATTAATAAATTGACCCACTGTCTTCTTCTACTTTTCTCTGACCTTTTCCATTATTTCTTGAAAGCCAGGAGCACCGGTATTCACTCTACCGTGCATTTACTACACTCAAATTTTATAGTGTGCTGACACCAATAAGTATAGAACATACGTTCGCCTTTGTCAACATAAAATATCGAACGTTTGTTCGTATATTATCCCCGTGTTATGATTCCTACCTTAAATAATAGTATCGCTTTTGCTGTCCAAAAAACAGGACCGAAAACAGTCATCAAAAGGAGAATATTAAATCAACAGACAATTAAATACAGCAAAATGGAAGGGAGAATATTTAAAAACTAATGACAGAGCAATTTAATACAGCAAGACCTTACAAGGTAAATCACACCCAATTTGGCGGATTTGTCTATCCTTCGGATTTCAACACAGATTACAGGAATAAGGGGAACGCAAATGGTTCTACTATAGCCAGACGTATCGCCAGCGATTGCCAGTTTGATAAGCGATGCAGACAGAATAGGGAAAACAAGGAACAGATACTCTTTAAAACAGCATGTTCCCGTACAGCGCACTGATGAATATCCGGACGCCAAAGCGGCCGAATATTCATCACCAGAATTGTGGGCTGGGAGGGAATATGCGGAATAGAGGTTCCAAGGAACCTCAAAATAAGGAGGAAACAAAAAATGATGAGAGAAATGATGAGACCAAGATGCAA
The DNA here is from genome assembly GCA_014804645.1 of Lachnospiraceae bacterium. Lineage (GTDB taxonomy): Bacteria > Bacillota > Clostridia > Lachnospirales > Lachnospiraceae > Acetatifactor. The sequence continues at coordinate 97,988 of JAAUZI010000028.1, forward strand.
GGGACAGACAGTTGAAATTGCTTTATCAAAATGGGGATACAAAGATTATTTTGTTGAATGCATTTACTGTTTTGATAAGCGCAAAGGCAAATACTTGCTTTCAATGTGGTTGAATCGCAGCGATATTGAGGATCGAATGAAACTGTCGTCCAAAAAGGTGGATTCACAGTACATATCCGGCACCAGAGAGACCATTGTGGAAAATATATGTCGTATTGTCCATTATGCTTCCACTGTCGCTACAGAGGATGGGATCAGGTATTTTGATCGTTTTGTGGCCAGATATGAATATGAGCTGGCATGTTTTACACGTGGCAATGAACTGTTTGAGCATGAGGAATTGAACAGGATTTAAAGCTCAAATGAAGAAAGGGAGTGCATTTTTATGAGCGAATTTGGTATTAAGATTAAAAATATCAGCGCCGGTATGCTCTACGATGTAAATTTAGGTATCAGAGATTATTTTACATACACAGACGCAATGCTGAACAACAGTCTTTTCAGTTACTATTTGCAGCAAAATGGACTGGATATTTACAGAGGAAAAAAGAATAGAGAAAACTCCAAAAAGGAAAGTACCCGCGATATTGTATGTCTTGATTTTGACTTTGGCAGCCGTTCATATGATGATGAAATAGATCGCCTCACAAAATTATTGGATACGGACTTGTCCGATGATTCAAAGGCGCGCATTGAAAACGCCATTCATAAGGCAAACTCGAAAAAGGATTTATATTCTGAGCGGAAACGCGGGGAGATCAGAGATCTATTTTATAATGAAGGCGTAGATATTACATACAGGACCCCAAATAAGGATAATACTGCTACGAATGAGCAGACGATCCATTACAAAATGCTATTCAGAACAAGCGCAAAGGCTAAACTAGGCCAGGTAATATTCATCAATGAAAAGTTATATGACAAAGCATATGACTGGCTGACCATAGGACTTGGGAAAAAGATGCCGTATGACAATGCAAAGATTGTGGAGTTGTCTGCCTACATGCCCTTAACCACAAGCACCATTATCGGCAGAATGCATATTCCCGTTGAGGATATTCTGATTTTGAAAGACCAGGATTCCTATTTTAAAACGCTTGCCAATGTTGTGAAAGCCGAACCTTACACAGATAAAAACGGTAACAATAAGAAAAAATGTATTGTAATTCAGGAAAGGACGGAAGTCAAAAATACGGTTTGGGACGGTATGGGCATCATTGAATCTGATGCTCTCCCCGAATGGGTGAACGGCATGGCACTTCTCAGAAACCATCTGTTTAAAATGTGTGGAATCAGAGGACATATTCAAGCATTTTTTAAAGACTGGTGCGGAAAAAATGATCACGATTATGAGACCTACCAGGTACAGGACATGTTTGGTAACTGGCACTATGTGAAGGATATCAAAATGATTACCACCGACAATGCAATTAAGTGGAAAAAATTTGTTGATTTAATGGGAGGAACATTAGAATCCGCTTATTCCTATTGGTGTGATCGCATTCATGCAGATGGAGATATTTGGGGGATCGTAAAGACGGACCATCCAAGTAAGCTGGGCGAATATCAACAGTTAAGCTACCAGATGATCAATACTCTTCCATGCACCAGAGAGGATGTGCGCAAGATCGCTCAGACAAGCATTGACTATGTGGAGTCCCTCAAAAGTGATAATGACGCGTTTGAAAGGTTTCTCAGAAAAAACGCAAATGAGGTGAATCACTATGAAATGCTTGCAGATTTATACCGTCAAAATAAAGATTTCAGTAATTGCAAATGGTTTAGAGAAGAAAAGAGAAAGATCATCTCCAATTATGTATGTCATTTAAGGAAAGGAAAAATTTTTGTAAACGGCGACAATTTAACTGTGTTTGGAAATCCATACGCCCTGCTGCTCTACTCCGTCGGGGAAGATTGGAAAAAGGACACCACCTTGACTAGGGAGAATGGCACTATTCAATGTTACACAAACAGATTTTTAGACGGTGAATATCTCGCTGCTTTCAGGAATCCACATAACTCTCCCAACAATATTTGCTATATGCATAATGTTTACAGTGACGAACTTCAAAAATATTTTGTATTCAGTAAAAATATTGTAGCCATCAACTGTATAGAGACGGATATACAGGACAGGGCAAACGGTATGGACGAGGATTCGGATTTTATGCTTTTCACAGATCATCCTACCATCGTCGAATGCGCAAGAAAATGTTATAGGGAATACCCTACTATCGTAAATGCTTTGAGGGAAAGCGGGATTACATACCACAATACCATGTCCGATTATTCAAATATGGATAATAAGTTTTCCGGTTCTAAAATGGGAATCGGCTGGTCCAGCAACCTGGCTCAGTTAGCTATGACATATTACTGGACAGAAAAGGCAAAAGACAATCCTGACGAGGACAAAATAAATGAATTATATAACAATTTTATTATCTTATCTGTGCTGGCGCAAGTCATTATTGATGGGTGCAAGCGCGAGTATGAAATAAACGGTGAAGATGAAATAAAGAGAATCAGCAAACTCCCCTGTATGTCCTTGATACGAGAGACAAATGAGTCTGCCAAAGGAGGCAAGCCAAAGACTGTAAAATGCGATTTTCCTAAATTTATGAAGTATACCAGAGAGGTCAAGTACACCAAAGACGGAAAGGAACTGCCCTATGAACAAATCAATGAAAAGAGAGATAAACTGGGAAGTCGTATAAACGACGACCTGCAATGCCCTATGAATTGGTTGGAGGAATGGCTGGATAAAATACAGAATATCTCAAGCACAAATTCCGAGCCGATGAAAAAGTACTTTATTAAAATGGATGGATACGGAAATAACCGCCAGATCACTCAGATTCGAAAACTTATAGAGGAATATGACGACTATATTAAGCACGGCAAGATCGTCGCAGATGACTCGGAGGATTTCACTGTTGAAATGGTAAATAAATCAAATGAACTCCTTGAAAAATTGTCAAAGATAAAGATCGGCAATATTGTTACCATAAATCGCCTGATCGAAACCTCTTTTGGTTTAGAACAAAATAACAATAAGTCACTCAGCTATAAGAAGGGGCAAAAATATACCAGAAAAATGCTGAATATGCTATATAAAATGAACCGGAAGAACTTTCTGATGAATTTTGTCTGTGCAAAGGAACCCCATTCTGCTTAGTAAAATAATCAAATGACCTTATTTTTCAATATTTCTGAGGAGAAAAATTCGTCCTTAATATGGAGGAAGAACAGGGTACCCAAATTTCTTATCTATCAATTCTAATACAGGCGGCGGTACTGCTTTTCTGGCGGTATCGCCGCTTGTTTATGCATAGTCCCATAAAATACGACTCTTTTTCGAGTCTTTTTTACATATATTTTTAAATCACAAGGAGGAACAAAAATGGCAGTAGATGTTAGTAAGTTAGTTATTACTGAGATTGCCCAGATCACCGCTTTCAACAATGCCGGTGAATTGGAGTTTATTATGGATGAGGTACAGAACG
>JAAUZI010000029.1 GCA_014804645.1 Lachnospiraceae bacterium
AGATGCAGGCAACCATCCCGGGCATTGAGATCAGGAAGAAACTAGCCATTAGGGAAAGGTTGAATAATATTTGACAACAAGGGGGAAATAGAAGTAAACTGAAGGAAATAAAGTCTGGGCAGATCCAAAGCAGGAACTCTCTGCGACTCTCCAACTGACAGTAAGTTTACTCTATCGTAAAACAGAGAAATCGGTTGACATTCGGGAAAAATTTGCCTATACTAAGTATAAGTATAGGAAGATTTTGGCCGGAAAGGAAGTGGAGATCTGATGGGACTTAGTGTTATGGGTGTCGGCAGTATGCCTTACAGTATGGGTTACGGCATGTATGGTTCTGTCAGCGGTGCGGCAGGCTCGGCGCAGCGCATGCTCCCTGTCGGAGCCGCAGGCGCAGTGGACGGCACAGGCAAGGTCGAGGAGAGCCGGGCGTCCAAGCGGGCGGGCCGGGCGGAGTGTCAGACCTGCAAAGCCAGAAAATATAAGGATGGTTCCGACGAGATGGTAAGTTTCAAGTCGGCGACACATATATCGCCTCAGTCGGCAGGGGCGGCGGTGATGGCCCATGAGCAGGAGCATGTATCCAATGCTTATAAAAAGGCGGCGCTTAATGACGGTAAGGTACTGCAGGCCAGCGTCCAGCTGCATATGGGAGTCTGTCCTGAGTGCGGGCGCAGCTATGTGGCGGGCGGTACTACCAGCACCAAGATCCAGTACAACGAGGACAATCCCTACGAGAGGAATGCTAAGTCTTTGCAGGCGGAGGCGTTCAAGGGCAACAATGTGGACGTGGCCGTGTAGCTGAACAGATTTTGACGGAATAATGCAATGAGATGAATCTGCATGTGACAGGAATGTTACATGCAGACTTTTTTTTGTTAAAATGTATGAACAATTTCTAAATTTTCATTAAGATTTCCGCATATTACTTGTGGTAAAAAAAGGAATATGCTAAAATTCACATAAAAAGGAGAAGATAAGAAAAAAGTTTAAGGGTGGAATGGAGGAAAACCAATGAAAAACAGAATGTATTTTTTGCTTTTGCCGGTGTATCTCTTTGTGGTGGGTTTTGTGCTGGTGATGGGCGGCGTCTTTACCGGACAGGTGACATCTGTCAGCAATCTGGTGATCAACCTGGTATTTTTAGTGCTGATCGGCATACTGTTCCTGATCTCTTTCTCCAGCTTTTTCCGGCTCAACCGTCTGACGGACAAGCTGCTGGATGAGGCGGACAAGATTTATAAGGCATACGACGGGGGCGATCACAAGCTCTGGGAGACCTACCGTGCCAAGAGCAAGGTGTTTGAGGACGATGTGCTGGACGAGGCGTTTTACCGCTACCAGAAAAAAATGAACAGTTTTCAGACCAGGCATGGTTTGATGGGACGCTGTGAAATAGAGGATTATCTCAACGAGGATCTGCTGAATCAGGTGGGCATGAATTATTACAATTCAGCTATTTCGGGTACTATGACGGGTCTGGGCATTCTGGGCACCTTTATCGGTCTGTCCATCGGTCTCGGCTCCTTTAACGGCAACGATATCTACACAATCTCAGACAATGTGGGTCCGCTGCTGGACGGCATGAAGGTGGCTTTCCACACCTCGGTATACGGAATTCTGTTCTCTCTGGTATTCCAGTTTGCCTACCGCAGTCTGATGGCGGACGCCTATGACAAGCTGCAGGAGTTTTTGGCCGCATTTAGGGAATGTGTGGAGCCCATGGTCAACAACACGGATGACAATACCAAGGCCATGCTGGTCTATCAGGCCAATATGGCCAACTCCATGAAACAGATGACGGAGCTTTTGAAGGGTGAGGCCAGAGAACAGGCGGAGAGCCTGGACAGGATGGTGCAGCGGTTCACCGCACAGATGGAGCAGAATCTGGGCGCTGACTTTGACAAGCTGGCTATGACGCTGCAGAAGGCCTGCAAGGCACAGGAGGTATATGCCGACAACTATCGGTCTATGGCGGAGACCACCAGAGAACTGCTGCAGACCAACAGTTCTCTGCAGAAGGCGTTGGAGGAGACCCTGGACAGACAGGAGGCCATGGCACGGCAGCTCAAGGAGCAGTCGGAGCGTATCGACGCCACCTGCGATACCATCAACGAGGAGATCAGCAATCAGCTATATACCTATGCGGAAACCCATGGAATGTAGGTTTTTTGGAAGGACACATACAGTACTCTAAATAAAAAGGGGGAACTGAGACTTGACGAGAAAATATCGGAAGAGAGAGGCATTTGAGGAGCCGAGCTACTGGCAGTCCTACTCGGACATGATGGCGGCTCTGCTGCTGATCTTTATATTGATTATCGCCATTACGCTGGCGATCTATAAGCAGAAAACCACGGATCTGGAGCAGACACAGATCGAGCTGAATGCGGCAAAACAAAAGCTGGATGTGGCGTCCGAGGAGCTGGAGCTGGCCCGGGTCGATCTGGAAAATTACCGAAGTGAGATTGAGGCGTCCAAGCATGATCTGGAGGATTCCCTGTTGAAACTGCAGGAAGCCTATGATGCTGCGGCCCTGACCAGAGAGGAGTTGGCGGCCGCCTACTTGGAGATCGACGAGGCAAGGGGCGAGCTGGAGTCCACCCGGAGCCAGCTGCAGGATATTGTGGGCGTGAGGACGGATATCATCGGAGAACTCCAGTCCAGATTCAACAATTCCAATATGAAAGTGGATGCCCAGAATGGATCCATCAGCTTTTCCTCCGATGTGCTGTTCAGATATGGCAGCGCCAATCTGACGGACGCCAGCAAGGCAACCCTGACAGAGATAATACCCATGTATCTGGATGTGCTGCTGCAGGATCAGTACAGGAGCTATATTGCGGAGATCATTATAGAGGGGCACACGGACACGGACGGCAGCTATCAGCACAATATGGATCTGTCCTCAGAGCGTGCAAGCTCTGTAGCCAGATATATACTGGACTCGAACAACGGACTCAGTGAGGACAAGGTACAGCAGCTGCAGTCCATGCTGACCATTAATGGCCGTTCCTACAGCAGTCCGATCTATGTGGAGGGAACCGGAGAGATCGATATGGCGGCCTCCAGACGTGTGGAGATCAAGTTCCGGCTGAAGGAAGATGAATTAATTCAGAAGATTACAGAGATCCTGGGGCAGACCGGGTAAATTGCCATAAAATCATGTGTGTCAGAAAATGGTCATGACAGAGAAAAAAGCGTAAAAATGACAGGCACTTTCATAAAATATCCAGTAAAATAGCGGGATTTGAGACAGCAATAAAAATGACAGCAACTTACAGGAAACAGTGTCATAACAGCGAAAAAGCAGAATTGACCCAAGCGGACAATGGCTATACGACACTGGCAGATAAGAAAAATACGGGCGGAGGTAAGAGCAATGGACGAGAACAGAGTGAAGAGAAATGAGCTTTTGGCGGCAACAGTGATCAAGGGCCTGGAGAGCCGCAACATGAAAGGATATTATGCAGCTACCAGAGACGAGGCGCTGCAGAAAGCGCTGGAGTTGATTCCCCAGGGCAGCAGTATCAGCTGGGGCGGCTCCATGAGCATTCAGGAGATCGGACTGAAACAGGCGGTGCTGGAGGGAGACTATCAGGTATATAACAGGGACGCCGCCCAAACCCCGGAGGAGAGACACAAAATCGAGCTGGCCGTCTATGACGCGGACTTTTTCCTCACCAGCAGCAATGCGGTGACGGAGGACGGTATTCTGGTAAATATAGACGGCAACTCCAACCGGGTCTCCGCCATTGCCTACGGTCCCAGACATGTACTCATGATTGTGGGTATGAACAAGATATGCAAGGATGTGGATGCGGCGGTTTATCGCGCCAGAAATGAGGCGGCGACCTGCAACGCCCAGCGCTTTCCCATCAAGACGCCCTGCAAGGCGACCGGGGCATGCGCGGACTGCAAATCCCCGGACACGATCTGCTGTCAGTTTCTGACCACCCGTTTCTCAAGACATGCGGGACGGATACAGGTGATCCTGGTGGGAGAGGATTTGGGCTTTTGACATTTTTTATGTAAATTCTTTATAATTTCTTTTGTTTTTCCTTTGTCTGGACTTAAGAAAAGGCTGTTACACTAGGTCAGACGAAAGGAGAATGCACAATGAATATCTTGATTCTGACCGGAAAATTTGGCATGGGCCACTGGAGCGCCGCCCAGTCTCTGAGGCAGCAGCTGCTGGGCAGCCACCCCGCCGCATCGGTGGAAGTGGTGGATTTCCCTGCCTACGCCATGCCGAACTTTTCCGGTGTCCTGTATAAATTCTTTAATCTGATGGTTACTCACGGAAGACATATCTTTAATCTGTACTACCGGATCACGGGAACGGGATGTTCCGACGCCCGTCCGCCCTTTGAGGGCGTGTTCCTGGATCGGTTGGCACAGCTGCTCTATCAGCGGCAGGCAGACGTGGTGATTGCCACCCATCCGCTGTGCGCCCAGTTGGTCTCGCGGCTCAAGGAGAAAGCCAGGGAGGGCATACAGCCCGGCGCAGCGGATGGAGAAACGCTGGACATACCATTAATAACGTGCGTTACGGATGTGAGTTCCCACCCGGAATGGATTAACCGCAATACGGACTGCTATCTGGTGCCCAGCGGGGAGATACGCCGGAGTCTGACGGAGAAAGGGGTAGATCCCGGCCTTGTGTGCGTCACGGGCATTCCGGTCAGGGAGGAATTCCGGCATCTGTCCCACAGCAGCGAAGGAAAAGTGCGGGAGCTGCTGATTATGGGTGGAGGTCTGGGGATGCTGCCTAGAGATACCGCCTTTTATGATGCGCTGAATCGAATTCCTCACACGCATGTCACGGTCATTACCGGCTGTAACAGAAGGCTTTACCAGCGTCTGCGGGGGCGGTGGGAAAATATTCAGGTGGAAGGCTATATCAGTCAGGTGTGGGACTATATGGCCCGGGCGGATCTGATCGTGTCCAAACCCGGCGGCATCACATTGTTTGAGGCGATTTACGCCAGAGTTCCCATCCTCACCTGGCCGCCCACCCTGCAGAATGAGCGCAACAACGCCAAATGGATGGAGGAGCAGGGAATCGGCTGGGTGGCCGACTCAATGAACTGCGCCGGAGAGATACGGAAGATTCTGATGGACCGGGAGCGCCTGTCAGCGGCGGCATACCGCATGGAATGTCTCAGGAGGAGACTACAGACAGGGGCGCTGGACCGCATGATGGAGGCAGTGTATAGGAGTGGGTGTCATGGGTGGAAAGAAAAGATATCTGGGATGGATATTGTTGGTGGTATTGATGGCTGTGACCGGGTATGTGTTGTTTCGGGAACAGTCGTTGGGAATGCTCTGGGAGAGTCTGAGACGGGTAAAAATCCCCTTTCTGTTTGGGGGACTGTGTCTGATGCTGGGGTATGTGGGCTGTGAGGCTCTGTGCACCTGGCAGATATTGGGTAGACTGGGACACCGACTGCCCTACCGGCGCTGTTTGGGGTATTCCTTTGTGGGGTTCTATGTGAGTTCCATCACGCCCTCGGCCACTGGGGGACAGCCTGCCCAGATATACTGCATGAGCCAGGATCGGATTCCGGCGGCTCACGGTGCGCTGAATATGATGCTGATTGCCGCATGCTATCAGACCGCAAGCCTGATCTGGGGCGGGGGCGCATGGCTGCTTTGCCCTAAGGATGGGGAATTTGGGGGCGGTATGGGACTGCTGCTGCTCTATGGGGCGGGGATGATGGTGCTGCTCACGGTGGGTATGGGCATGGTGATGTTCCTGCCCGGACTGTCCCGGCGTATATGCGGAGGGATATTGAAACTCCTCGAAAGGTTTCATTTTTTGCGAAATCCCGCCTCCGCCCGGGAAAAGCTGGAGCATCAGCTGGCGGAATACGCCAGGGGGGCGGCCTGTATAAAGGCAAATCCCGGGCTGGCGCTCCGGGTGCTTGTACTGTGTGTGATTCAGCTGGGAATGCTGTTTTCCGTGCCCTGGATAGTGTATCATGCGTTTGGACTGCAGGGGCACAGCTGGGTACAGATAGTGAGTCTTCAGGCGCTGCTCACCCTTGCGGTCTGCAACCTGCCTCTGCCCGGCGCTGTGGGGCCTGCGGAAGGCGGATTTGTAGCGGCGTTCACCGCAGTGTTTGGGGCCGGAATGGTCACACCGGCCATGTTGGTTTCCAGAGGCATCAGTTTCTATGCCTTTCTGATCGTCAGCCTTCTTGTGTCAATGGCCGTACATCTGCGGCTCCGCCGACAGGCCCGGGAACGCGCTCTGTGGGAGATGGCGGCCTCCAGGCAGTGATGCCTTCTTTTTTTGCTGTACATATCAGTTTTTTTCCTGTAGAATGAGAGAAGGACGCAGTCAAAAAACGCCAAGTGAGGTATGTCAGGGAGTGGCAAGGGAAATGGATGGCAGAGAAAGTACAAAACTGGTGGTGGGGATTCTGGCCCATGTGGATGCGGGCAAGACCACGCTGGCGGAGGGGATAATGTATCTGACCGGAGGAATCCGGCGGCTGGGGAGGGTGGACCATGGGGACGCCTTTCTGGATACCCATGCCCTGGAGAAAGCCAGAGGCATTACCATCTTTTCCAAACAGGCGCAGATAAGCGTTGACTGCGACGGTCAAAATAGAGATATCACGCTGCTGGACACGCCGGGACATGTGGACTTTTCCGCTGAGACAGAGCGCACCCTGCAGGTGCTGGATGCGGCGATTCTGGTAATCAGCGGCGCAGACGGCATACAGGGACATGTGGAGACTCTGTGGAAATTGCTGAAACGCTATGGGATTCCCACCTATCTGTTCATTAACAAGATGGATCAGCCGGGCACGGAATCACAGGTGTTATTAAGACAGCTGCAGGAGCGGTTGGACGAGAATTGTATTGAATTCGGCGAGGCAGACGGATTCTTAGGTGTGGGGAGCGTGGGGCAGAGCGGTCAGGAGCCGGACCAGCTCGAGAGCGCCGAATCATCTGATCGGGAGCAATGGCTGGAGAGACTGTCTCTGTGCAGCGAGGAAATGATGGACGCCTACCTGGAGCAGGGCGCTTTGACCGTGTCTCAGGTCCGGGAAGCCATTCACAGACGGCAGGTTTTCCCCTGCTATTTTGGGTCAGCGCTAAAACTTCAGGGTGTGGAGACGCTGCTGCAGGGTATCGCCCGCTACACCTATGAGCCAGTGTATGGACAGGAGCTGGCGGCCAGGGTGTACAAGATTGAGAGGGATGCAAACGGCAGCCGCCTGACCAATCTGAAAGTGACCGGTGGGAGCCTGAAGGTAAAGGGGCTGCTGAACGGAGAAAAGATCGACCAGATCCGAATATATTCCGGGGCGGGATACAGGCTGGTGGACCGGGCTGAGGCCGGATGCGTCTGCGCTGTCACGGGACTTGACAAGACCTACAGCGGTCAGGGGCTGGGCGCTGGGGCTGACGGAGAAAAGCCCAGTCTGGTGCCGGTCCTCAGCTACCGGGTGGAATTGCCGGAGGGCTGCGATGTGCATAAGATGCTGAGAAATCTGTACCAGCTGGAGGAGGAAATCCCGGAGCTGCATATCCTGTGGCAGGAGGGCAGCGCTCCCGCGGAGGGCGAGATTCATGTCCAGGTCATGGGGCAGGTGCAGATCGAGATACTACAGGAGCTGATTGAAAGGCGTTTTGGCGTGCAGGTGTCCTTTGGGAACGGCGGTATTGTCTACCGGGAGACCATAGAGGAGCCCGTGGAGGGCGTAGGTCATTTTGAACCGCTGCGCCATTACGCGGAGGTGCATTTATTGCTGGAACCGGGGGAGCCGGGCAGCGGTCTGGTGCTGCAGGCGGACTGCAGTGAGGACGAGCTGGACAGGAACTGGCAGCGGCTGGTGCTGACCCATCTGGAAGAGAAGCAGCATACAGGCGTGCTGACCAATTCGGCCATAACCGATATGCGGATCACTCTGATTGCCGGTCGGGCACACCTGAAACACACGGAGGGAGGGGATTTCCGGCAGGCCACCTACCGCGCCCTGCGGCAGGGACTGATGAAGGCGCAGTGCCGTCTGCTGGAGCCCATGTATGCCTATACAATAGAACTGCCTACGGAGAATCTGGGCAGAGCCATGAGCGATATTCAGAAAAAGAGCGGCAGTTTTGAGGAACCGGAAACGCTGGGAGAGCGCAGTATTCTCAGGGGGACGGCTCCGGCGGCCACGCTTAACGGCTATCAGATGGAGATAAACGCCTATACCAGAGGGCGGGGCAGGCTGTCCTGCCGGTTTCACGGCTATGCTCCCTGCCACAATGAACAGGAGGTTATCGAGAGCCACGACTACGACCCGGAGCGCGATCTGGACAATCCTGCGGACTCGGTGTTCTGCGCTCACGGGGCGGGCTTTATCGTGCCCTGGCGGCAGGTGGAGGATTACGCTCATGTGGACACGGGGGACAAGCTGCGGCGGCTTTTGCCGGAGGTATTCGGGGCGGCGGAGGAAGTGGGAGATTCCCAGGCAGTCGGGCGAAACGGAGCCTTGGCGGGAGACGTTCGGCGGGCAGGCAGGGACGACCGTTTTATCAGTCAGGAGGAGATCGAGGAGATCTATCTGCGCACCTACGGCACCCGAGCGCTGGACAAAAATCCGTGGAACAGAGCCGGGGCGCCTGCCAGGGCGGCCGCTCCGGCCAAAGAGCCTGTCTATAAGGGAACACNGGAGCAGCACCGGGAGAGGTATCTTCTGGTTGACGGCTACAATATTATTTTTGCCTGGGAGGAGCTGCGGGAGATGGCCCGGGACAATGTGGAGGGNGCCCGGACGAAACTCATGGACATTCTGTGCAATTATCAGGGATATATCCAGGATACGCTGATTCTGGTATATGACGCCTACAAGGTCAAGGGCAATCCGGGAACNGTGCAGAAATACCACAACATTCATGTGGTCTACACCAAGGAGGCGGAGACCGCCGATCAGTATATTGAAAAGACAGTGCATCAAATCGGGAGGAAATANCAGGTGACNGTGGCTACCTCGGACGCTCTGGAACAGGTGATTATCTGGGGGCAGGGAGCGGCCCGAATGTCNGCCCAGGAGCTNCGCCGGGAGGTGGAGAATTATACCCGNCAGCGCCTGGAGGAGTGGCAGGATCAGCAGCCGGGCGGACGGTTTTTTGCCATGGAGGAAAAGCTGAGNCAGCTGGAGCTGCCGGAGAATCCNGACTGAANTGANGNNAGGNGCNATGAANNGGGCGGACACTNTATAGTTGTCCGTCNGTTTTTTCGGCNTCNATACTGGCAATGAGACATGGATCGTAAATATTTTNNAAAAGTGAAAAATATTTTGTTACTTTCTATAATATGACTTGCGTCTAATTATTGTAAGTCACATACAGCTGTGTGAAAACTATGAAGATTCTGCATTATATGACTAAAGTCAGAGCAGGTAGGGAAAACGTATGGTCAAAGAACAATTTACAAGAGAGGTATTGGCGGCTGAAAAAAATATGTATTATATTGCGAAGTCGATACTTGGCAATGATGAAGACTGCGCCGATGCCATNCAAAACGCAATATTAAATGCATACAGTAATTTGGCGTCTCTCAGGGAAGAAAAGTATTTCAGGACATGGCTGACCAGGATTTTGATCAACGAGTGCTATTCCATGATTAGGAGGANCAAAGTTACAGTTTCTTACGAGGAATACATGGAAGATGAGGCATCCTATGATTCGTCCGGGTATTCGGAGGTGTATATGGAAATACAGGCTTTGGAGGAGAGATACCGAGTTCCTTTTATTCTTCATTATGTTGCAGGCTTTACACTGAANGAAGTGGCAGGGATGCTCAAATGCACAGAGGCAGGGATAAAAATGCGTCTGCTCAGAGCCAGAAACATATTAAAGAAACAATTGACTCTTGTGTGACAGTCTCAAAGCGNAAGTGCCGGGCGCACTNTAGTGCAGAGACNGNAATATAACTTAAAATAGCAGGAGGAGTAGAGTATGAAATGGCAAAAGGAGATGCCGGAGGTTCCGGCAAATGTGCATGAGGCAGTTCTTGACGCACTGGAAACTATTAATACAAAAAAAGAAATAGATGGGGTGAAAAATATGAGTAAGCATAAAAGTATGAGAAAGGCTTTTCTTGTCGCAGTGCTTGCAGCAGCCATGCTGGGCACAACGGCGTTTGCGGCAGAGTTACTTTGGAACGATAAGGCTGCGGAGCAATTTAATAATCCGCCGGAGGAATTACAGCAAAAGACTCTGGAGAACGGAGTTGCGGAGNTGCAATATACCTCCGTCACAGATCAGGGAATCACTGTCACTGCCGTCCAGTCCCTGCAGGACGAGAGAAGGGTGTATGTGTTGCTGAAGGTGGAATCGGAGGAACCTGTTATTGACGGCAATTCCCTTTTTGAAGGTTTGGCACTCACTGCCNACGGTTTGGACATGCATGAGCTTTTTGTCAACATGGGCGCAGGCTTTGTCGATGAGGAGGAACAGCTTTTGACAAAAGAGGGNTACTATGCNATCGATGCGATGAAAAACCCGGAGANNGTGTGGAATGGAGACACGNTGCATATAGCTCTCTCTGACTTTTCCTTCTATACCTATGAGGGTGATGATTGGGGAGGGAAACATATAGACGGAAAATGGAATCTGGATATATCTCTGACAGATGCCTCCTCCCTGAGCAAAACCATTGAGGTGAACGAGGACTTTGACTATAATGGAGTGCCGGTCACGATCAACTATGTAAAGGTATCTCCGCTCTCTGTCTTCATTTCCTATGACAGGGCGGATATGGACAGGGCCTTGCGTGAGGAGGACGAGACGCTGCAATTATTCCATTTCGAGCTNCTGGATAAGGAAGGGAAANCNCTGTTGGAGAATGCGGAGCTTGGCGGCATATCCAGCGAATATACGGAGGACGCAATCGAAGTGTTGATCGGAATCAACGGCGTCGTCAATATGGATGATCTGGGGCAGATTATTCTGGGAAAAGACGGAACGATCACTGCCTATGTGGAGTAGGGGAAGTTATAGTCGTATCAGGAAGTAGATTTACTGGCGGTGGGGATGCCGAGGGCGCGATATGCGCCGGGCGGCATCCCTACCTGCTGTTTGAAGGTGCGGGCAAAATGGGCATAGCTGGAGTAGCCGGTCATGAGCTGTACCTGGGTCACNGTGTTACCNTCTGACAGCAATTGCCGGGCCAGAGCCATTTTCTGCAGGGTGATATAGTTGCCCACAGTGGTGTTGGTATGCTTTTTGAAAATCCGGGAGATGTAGTCGGGATGCAGGTAAAAATGTTCGGACAGCTCCCGGAGCGACACCGACTCCTGGCGGTGTTCGTTCAGATAACGGATAATATCGGCCACGGTCTGCTGAGCTGTGGAGGCGCGGACGCCCTCCGAAGTTTCCTCGCTACCCAGCCGTATCATATCATTAACCAGCGCCATACACTCAAAAAAGGAGGCCATGGCATTGAATGTATCGTTTCCCTGAAGGGAGAGCAGCGTTTCCAATTTATGCCGCAGGGTGCTTAAAGAGGAGGCTGACAGGGGGAGGAGCAAAGGCTGTTGTCCCGCTTTCAGATACTCGTAGCGCATTGTTCCATGGGGAAAAACACTGTCCAGCCAGGCAGCGTTCACAGAGAGGATATAGCGGTCATACATTTCGTCCGTTTTGTCAAAAAGCCTGTGTACGCAAAAGGGCGGAATGAGGATCAGAGTGCCCGGCCTGGCGGCGACCACCTGGTTTCCCAGCAGCGCGTTGGGCAGGGGGGAAAGACTGAGATAGATTTCGGTGGCGTCGTGGGTGTGGGGCATAATCGGAGTGATGCAGATATTTCTTCTGTGAACGATATCATAGGTAAATTTTACTTCCGGATAAAATACGGATTCTTCCATAATAGCTCTCGTTTCTATACTTTTCATAAAAATGGGTATCTGACATCAGGTGCTACAGATTTATGGTAGCATTTCTGCGGATATCCGTCAAGAATGAGCAGGTCGGTTTTTATCATAAAAAGGTAGATTCTATATATATATTTCCACAGAGATACACGCTATACTTAAGTCTAGGTTATGCGGAACAGAGGTTCTAAAGAACCTAGAGGTTCTAATGAACCTCTAAACAGCATATCCCCGGAAAGCGCACTTAACAACATATGTACACCCGAGTGGACATATGTTGTTAACCGGTCCTGTGCGGTGGTAGGGGATATGCGGTACTCTTAATAAAGGAGGCAGTATGGAACAGGTAAGATTGGGAATTATCGGAATTGGGGGCATGGGGAGCAACCATGCCAGAAGTATCGTGGAGGGTAAAGTCCCGGAGATGAAACTGACGGCAGTGGCCGACATAAGAGAGTCCAGGCGGGAGTGGGCCAGGCAGGAGCTCCCGGCGGATGTGGCTGTCTACGGCGAGGGAAGAGAACTGATTGAGAGTGGGAGCTGTGACGCAGTGCTGATTGCCACACCCCACTATCAGCACCCGGAGCTGGTGATCTACGCTCTGGAGCGGGGACTTCATGCTATCACCGAGAAACCTGCCGGGGTGTACACCAAACAGGTGCGGGAGATGAATGAGGCGGCTGCAAAATCAGACAGGGTCTTTGCCATTATGCTGAACCAGAGAACCAACTGCCTCTACCGCAAGATGCATGATATGATTGCCGGCGGGGAACTGGGGCAGATCAAGCGGGTCAACTGGATCATCACGGACTGGTACCGGACCCAGAGCTACTATGACGCGGCGGACTGGAAAGCCACCTGGGACGGCGAAGGCGGCGGTGTGCTGCTGAACCAGTGCCCCCATCAGTTGGACCTGATACAGTGGCTGTGCGGTATGCCGGTGCGTGTCCGGGCGTTCTGCCACGAGGCGAAGTGGCATGACATCGAGGTGGAGGACGACGTGACGGCCTACTTGGAGTATGCCAACGGCGCAACAGGCGTCTTTGTCACCACCACCGCCGACACCCCCGGCACAAACCGTCTGGAAATCACGCTGGAGATGGGCAAGCTGGTGTGTGAAAACAATAAGCTCCTGCTGTACCGCCTGAGCGAAAATGAGAGAACGTTTTGCAAGACCTCCAAGGAGGGATTTGGCCGTCCCCAGTGTACACTGGAGGAGGTGGAGACAGACGGGCAGAACGAGCAGCATGTGGGAGTGCTGAAAGCATTTGCGGGCAAAATTCTCCACGGCACCCCCCTGGTGGCGGAGGGAACGGAGGGGATTCGCGGCCTTACCCTCTCCAACGCCATGCATCTGTCCAGCTGGCTTGACAGGATGGTGGAGATTCCCTTTGATGAGGAAGTATTTTTACAGGAGCTGAATAAAAAGAGGGCTACCTCCAGGAAAAAGACAGGGAGCGGCGCAGTGTTTGACACAACGGGGACGTATTAGGTTATAGATAAGGAGAATCAAAATGTTTGAGAATATTGTTTTGACTGGATTTGCGGATGAAATTGCCGCATCTCTGGACACACAGATGCAGGTGCTGGAAAAATTGCATATGAATCACATTGAGATGCGGGGAGTGGACGGCAGGAATTTTGTGGAGTACTCGGAGGCGGAAGCGAGGGAGATCAGGAAACGCCTGGAGGACAGAGGGTTCGCCCTTTCTGCTGTGGGTTCTCCCATCGGAAAAATCGGAATCACGGATGATTTTGCCCCCCACATGGAGCTGTTTAAGCATACCGTGGAGCTGGCGCATATCATGAACACGCCCAATATTCGGATGTTCAGTTTCTATGTTCCCAAGGAGAATGCTGTATCCTGCAAAGAGCAGGTCATGGAACGGCTGGGACAGTTTGTGGATTATGCCGCCGCGAGCGGAGTCGTCCTGCTCCACGAGAATGAGAAGGGAATCTATGGGGAGATGGCGGAGGGCTGCCTGGACATCATGAAACAGTTTGCAGGGGAGCATTTCAAGGCAGTGTTTGACTTTGCCAACTTTGTGCAGGCGGGGCAGGACACACTGGAGGCCTATGAGCTTTTAAAGCCCTATATCTCTTACATCCACGTGAAAGATGCGCTGCTTAAGGACGGCAGCGTGGTCCCGGCGGGTTATGGGGACGGCAATGTGAAGGAGATTTTGCGGCAGCTGAAGGCTGACGGCTACAGAGGGTATCTCTCTCTGGAACCTCATCTCTCGGAGTTTACCGGTTTTTCCTCTCTGGAGAAAGACGGCAAAATCGGAAAGAAACTGTCAGGGGAGGAAGCCTTTACCCTGGCTCATGACGCTCTGGTTAAGATTCTGGAGACAATATAGTAGATAGCACAAAGGACGCATGGGTTTCTGCCCCATGCGTCTTTTATTTTGATTTCCATAATATTCTCTGTCCAATCCTGGTTTGCTCAAATGTGTATAGATATTCTTATGTCATAAAAGTGATTATGCCTGCGCTGAGTGCCTAAAAATTTATATAACTAAAAATAAATTGGCAGTATAAATGTAGAATTATATTATAAACATAGAATTCCAGAATCAGTTGACAAAATACTAAAAAACAGTAAAATAATAGTAAAGTTTAGGTGATTGCGAACGAGCATAGTATAAACGCATAAATCATGACAGTGTAGAAGGACACTTGCCACAAAATAGCACAGAGTCAAACAAAGTGCAAATAAGATACTTAAAGGGGGATATATCAGATGAAAAGCAGACACTTAGGTACAAAGTTGAAAAGAATGATGGTTACGTTGCTTACAGCGGCGCTGTTGCTATCAGACAACACAATTCTTTATGCCGCCGAGGCGGGTACTGCACAGACCGCTATTGTGAGTGAACTGGAACAGGATGTTCTGGACGAAAATGCGGACTCCGTATCTGCCGGGGATGCGGAAGTGGGAGAAGATACAGCAATCGGGAAAGAGGAAAGACCCATAAATAATAAAGGGGATATTCCTGATACAGAAGACGACTTAGGTACCCTAGAAGAATTTGACGGAACCGTGTCCGGGGGAGACGCTGTTACTCCCGGACGTCTGCCGGAGCAGTTTTATGAGGAAGAAAAGCCGGAGACTTATGGTACATTGGTCTCTTATGACAGATACAGCCGCACCTACCATGTGGACGGGAATCAGTATGTGACGGTGGTGGGCAATGACGGAGCTACCTTTATAGACGATGACGGATATCTGCAGCCTGTGGACAACACGCTGGAGAAGGAGACCACCGCCGTTTTCAGCATGTTTGGCGATGAGCAGGAGACCGGTTATGTCAACAGGGCCAACGATTATATGGTGTTCCTGCCGGAAAATCTTGACCGGGAAACCGGAAAAGGCATTACCATTGCAAGCGGGGATGCCCTGATTACACTGTATCCGGCGGAGGGCAGCTTTATCAATGGGCTGGCAAAGGACAATGCCATTCGCTACAGTGATGTGTTTCCTGGCGTTGACTATCAGTATACCGTGTTGGGAAACAGTGTGAAAGAGGACATTATCCTGCTGGAACAGGGAGAGAGGAATAGTTTTTCCTACTTTATTGACACCTGCGACCTGGCAGGGGAGATCAAAAACAATACTCTGTATCTGTACGAGTCCGGCACAGACCCGGAGATGGATGCGGTGTTTGTGCTGGAGGCCCCGGAGATGGTGGACAGCGCCGATGAAATCAGCTTTGGCGTCAGGCTTTCCATGCAGGACCAGGACGGTATGCTGCTGGTGACCGTGACGGCGGATGAGGGCTGGCTTTCCGCACCGGAGCGGGTATACCCTGTGCGCATAGACCCTACGGCCATCCAGGTGACCGGCAGCGCCATCCGTATGGCCTGCGCGGAGGAGGGCAGCCCCAACACGGTGATCGGTGACAACCAGTACCCCTATGTGGGCTATGACGACGGGGTTACCTCCGGCAACTACGCCGGGTTTGGCAGCCGGCATCTGAACTGCAGGACTTATTTTGCCATAGACTACGACTTTGGTTCCCTGCTGTCCGAGGCGGAAATTGTGGTAGCAGCATTCCAGGTAACACAAAAGACCAGATGGAGCAAGGGTATGAGTGAATTCGGCCTCTATGGTGTGGAAGAGGCATGGGAAGTAAACGGGCTTAACTGGAACAACCAGTTAAGCTACAGCCACTATTTTCTGGATGCGCAGAACGCCAGCGCCACAAGAGGGGAAGCGCTCTCCTTTGACGTGACGGAGGAGGTCAGCGCATGGATTAATGGCACGGCGCAGAATCATGGTTTTGTCATGAAGGCCCAGGTGGAGGCCCCGAACAGGGAGCAGGCAGCGGCGGGCGTCAAGATGCAGTGCGAGGTGCTTTATAATAATGCCTCCGCCAAGTATGCCCCCAAGCTGATCCTGTCCTGGACAGGGGAGCTTGCGGATCTGGATTCCCTGAGCCTGGACGATACCACTATTGATATCTACCCTGTGGTGGAGAGAAGGGGAGATAAATCCACCAATACGCTGGGCATTGTGGCCCATGGCCAGGCCGGGGCCGGAAGTACCGTGCATTACCAGCTGGTAAACGGCAGCACAGGAGAGGTGGAGGCCCAGACAAGCCTTGTCTACCCTGACTCCGGGCTTTACGCAGGGGCTTTCCCCACGGCTGTTGCCTATAACAGGCGGCTTTCCAACTGGCAGAGCGAGGTCTTTGCAAATCTGACGCCGGGCCAGGTCTACTATATCACCGCCTATGCGGAGGGTCTGCTGACTGATCCCCTGCTCCCCGGAGCGGAAGGCTTGATGGGCGTAGGCGCCACTGTGACCAGCGATACCTTCCTGATCTATGAGGAGGGCGCATTTGACCTGATTCCCCGTATTGCCCTGCACTATGGGGTGGATGTCAACACGATTATGGCGGATATGCAGATGCAGGACGCCTTGACCGTGGAGGGGAACAGACTCTTTATCCGCAATCCCCAGAATACGGCGCCCTATGTGGCAGGGGAGCTGTCCGACTACTGGAAGGCCGTACTGGACGGTCTGCTGCTGGGACGGGCGGAGAACTGTGAGTTTGGATTTGAGCCTGTGAACCTGAATACCGGCAACTTCTACATGGAGCAGACGGATGCGGAGATCCCGGATATAGGGGGCAGCTTTGCCTTTACCAGGCAGTACAATTCCAAGGGCGCCGGATATGCGGGCAGCCTGGGCTATGGGTGGAGTACGCCCTTTGACGAGCGGCTGGGCGAGCTTTCCGACGGCATGATTTTGTGGCTTTCCGGCACCGGCAGTATTGTGGCCTTTAATAAAACGGCGGGAGGTTATGCGGCACCTGCGGGATATGACTATGTGCTGGAAGAAGAGGGGGACGGCTTTGTCCTGACAGACCTGGGGAGCCTGGAAAAGCACATGTTCAATGCTTATGGCATGCTGACGGGTATGGAGGATATCTATGGCAACAGGACAACCCTTTCCTATGACATGGATTACCGCCTGTGTGCCATCACATCCCCTTCAGGGAAGAACTATATCGTTACACTGGATGAAAAGAACCGAATTGCGCAGATCGGCCTGCCGGGCGGCAACCATATCGGCTATACTTATGACGGGGCAGGAAATCTGGTAACCGTGACAGATGCGGCAGGAGATCAGCGCACTTATACATACGATGCAAAGCACCGGATGACGGCGTGGCAGGACGAAAACGGCAACTGCGTGGTGGCAAATGTCTATGACGGGGAGGGCCGTGTCACAGAGCAGACAGATGCGGAAGGCGGGAAGATTACCCTTTCCTATGGCGGGGGCAGCACCACCGCAGTGGACGCAAACGGAAACACCACTGTATACAATTACGATGGGCAGTACCGTACCACCGGGATTACCTATGCTGACGGCACTACGGAAAGCCGAACCTACAATGCAGAGGGGTATCTGTCCTCCGTGACGGACAGGCAGGGGGTAAAAACTGCCTATACCTATGACGGAAACGGGAACCTGCGGACTCAGACAAGACAGGACGGCGCCGTGAGGAGTTATGCTTATACGGAGGCCGGGCAGATTGCGTCTGTGACAGAGTATGACGGCGGTGTGACTATTTATACATATGATGAGAAACACCGGCTGGCGTCCGTGACGGATGCGGAGGGCGGCGTGACGCGCTATGGCTATGACGGAGAGAACCGCCTGGTTTCCGAAACCGATGCCAGAGGCGCAGTGACTTCCTATACCTATGAGGGAGCATGTATTGTTGGCATGACGGATGCGGAGGGCGGCATATGGAGTTTCGGTTATGACGCCATGAACCGGCTGATCCGGACAACCAATCCTTTGGGCGCAGTCACTACAAAGACCTACAATGCAAAGGGCTGGTGCGTTGCCGAGACGGATGCTGCCGGGAACAGTACAACTTATACTTTCGATCCGGCGGGAGCGGTGACGGCTATCACGGACAGGGAGGGGCAGAAGAGCGTCTTTACCTACGACAAGATGAACCGGATGCTGCTGGGAAAAGATCCCCTGGGGAATACCCTGGCCTACACCTATGACGCCAGCGGCAACAGGCTGACGGAAACAGACGCAGAGGGCAATGTGACCTCCTATACTTATGATGCCATGAACCGGCGAAAGGAAGTGACAGACCCGGAGGGCGGCGTGACAGCCTATACCTATGACCATGCAGACCGGGTGGAAAGCGTGACGGACAGACTGGGCCACACCAGGCTCCTTTCCTATGATGCCGTGACAGGGAGTCTTCTTACGGAAACGGATGAGCGGGGCAATGTGACCTCTTACGAGACGGATTTGTGCGGCAGAACCACAAAGGTCACCTATGCCGACGGCAGTATGGTGTCCTATGCCTACGACAGGCTGGGAAGACTGACGGAGGTGACAAACCAGCTTGGCACTATCACCAGGCTTTCCTATGATGCAAACGGCAACGTGGTCCGGCTCTGGGACGACGAGAGCCGGGTATATACCTATGTCTATGACAGGCTGGACCGTCTGGTAAAATCCACAGATTCCATGGGCGGCACGGTTCTGTATACCTATGATGCTCTGGGCAGCCTGCTCTCCGTGACGGATGAACTGGGCAATACTACGGATTACGGGTATGACGCGCTTGGCCGTTTGGTTTCCGTGACAGATGCTTTGGGCGGAAACAGCGCCTATACCTATGACCGGGAAGACAGAGTACTGTCTGTGGTTACGCCGGAGGGCAGGAAGACGGCCTACACCTATGACGCCATCGGGCAGATGACAGAGGCGCAGGACGCCTCCGGGAACAGCATCACCTACACCTACGACAAAATCAGCCGGATTATCGGCATGGCGGATGCTACAGGCAGCCTTTTGACCTACACCTACGATAAAAACAGCAATCTTATAAAGGCAGCGGATGCGCTGGGCAATGCTCACACTTACCAGGTGGATGCGGAGGGCAGCCTGCTGGCGGACACCTACCCTGACGGGGAAAAAGACAGCTACACCTATCTGGCAACAGGGGAAGTAGCCACCTATACAGACCGCTATGGCATCAAGACCACGCTGACCTATGACGCCATGGGAAGGGTGGCGGAGGCTTCCGACACTGCTGGTAACAGGATGACTTACGAGTATGACGCAGCTGGAAATCTGGTAAAGCAGACGGATGTGTTAGGGCGCAGCGCCGTATATGAATATGACACCTTTGGACGTGTGGTTTCCGTCACGGATGTGGACGGGGCTGTGACACTTTACGCCTATGATGTATTAGACCGGCTTGTCTCTGTCACCGACCCTGCGGGCAGCGTGACCGCTTATACCTATGACGCGGCCGGGAACCTGACCGGGCAGACTCTGCCCGGAGAGGCAGTCTATGCCTATGCTTATGATGCCTTAAACCGCCTTGCGCAGAAGATAGACCCGGAGGGAGCCGCCACAACTTTTGCCTATGACGGCGACGGCAACCTGACTGTGCTGACGGACGGGAATGGCGTGCAGACAGCTTACAGCTACGACGCCCTGAGCCGCCTTGTGGCCTACACGGACGGCAACGGCGGACAGACGCAGTATACTTACGATGGCAGAAACAACCTGACTGCCATCACCACTCCCGAGGGAATCACGGAGCGGTACGGCTATGATGCGGTGGGAAATATCCTTACAGTGACCAACGGCATGGGGGAGACATGGCAGTATGAATATGACGCCCTGTACCGGATTGTGAAACAGACCTCTCCTCTGGGAGCGCAGGAGAGCTATGCCTATGACCGCCATGATGTGGTGACAGGTGTTACGGACGCACTGGGCAGTACCACGGATTATGAGGTAAATGCAAACGGCCAGGTTGTCAGAAAGACCCTGCCTGGCGGCGGCATTTACAGCTATAGTTATGATGCAGTCCACAGGCTGACAGGAATTACCACTCCTCTGGGCTATGAGACCACGTTTACCTACAATGCAGGGGATGACGTCATAAAGCAGGAGGACAACCTGAGCAGAACCACGCTGTACTCTTATGACGTGCTGCACAACCTGCTTTCCGTCACTGATCCGGAGGGCGGCGTTACATCCTACAGCTATGATGTGAGGAGCAACCGCACCGCCATGACCAATGTCCTGGGGAATACCTTTGTCTATGCTTATGACAGGACAGACCGGATGGTTACCGTCACAGATCCGGAGCAGAAAGCGGCCTCCGTGGTTTATGATATGGTGGGCAACATTGAGAGTATCACCACGCCCGGAGAGCGCACCACCCGTTACGGCTATGACAATAACTATAACAGGAACTCGGTTACCGACCCCATGGGGTATACATACAGCTATACCTATGATAAGGACGACAGGCTCACCGGCATGGCAGACCCGCTGGGACAGACTGTCATCTATGCCTATGACAAGGCAAACCGCCTTGTCTCTTACACGGATAAGCGCGGGCTGACGGAGAGCTATACTTATGACGCCCACGGAAATGTGCTTTCCCGCACAGACGCCAGCGGTCTCACCACCACTTATGTCTATGACCTGATGGACCGTCTCACAAGCGTGACGGATGCCATGGGCAGCACGGCTTTCTATACCTATGACGTGATGGGCAACCTGATCGCTGTCACGGATTACCTGGGACGGGGGACACAGTATACCTATGATGTGATGGGCAATCTGACAGGTGTGACGGATGTCCAGGGCAGGACAGAGGAGATGGCCTACGATATGGCGGGGCGGCTCACTTCCTATACCTCAAACAGCGGCAACACCATCACATATGACTATGATAAACTGGACTCCCTGGTGGAAAAGGCTTATACGGACGCACAGGGCGAAGAGAACGGCGCCCCGGCGGCCTATGCCTATGACGTCCTGGGAGAGCGTGCGGCCATGTATGACAGCACAGGGGATACAGAGTATACCTATGACAGCCTGGGCCGGATTACCTCAGTGACAACTTACCGCGCACCGGGAGAAGGGGAGGGCAGTTTTTCCCATGAAAAGGCCCAGGGCGATACGGTGGCTTACACCTATGACGGCGCGGACAACCTTGCGGCCATCACCTATCCCGATGGTACAAGGGTTAGTTACGAGTATGATTTAAACGATAACCTGATCAAGGTGACGGACAGGGAGGGCCTTGTCACCAGCTATGTATATGATGCCATCAACCGGATCACGGAAATCCACCGCCCTAATGGTATCAGTACCTATAACACCTACAATGAGGCGGACCAGATCACGGAGCTTGTCAACAGCTGTGATGACTGCGGCTGGGTGGTGAGCCGGTATGTCTACACCTATGATGAAAGAGGCTTTATCACCGGGGAGAAGGCTGTGGAGTCCCTGGCGGGCTATGCCTGGGATGGCAGGCTGGAAAAACACGACAAGAACTCGGCCTTCGCCTACCGGACCGTGGAGACGGACAGGACATTTGTTTATGACGACGCAGGAAAGCTGCTTTCTGTCACAGAGACAGAGGCCGGCTGCGGCACCTGTGTCTACACCTATGAATATGACCTGATGGGCAACCGCACCGCAGCCATTAAGACAAATACGGCCGGGACGGTTGTGGAAAACCGGAAATACGTTTATAATGAGAGTAACCAGCTGGCAGAGGCAGTGCTCTGCGACGGGAAGACCACCCGGAAGGTACAGTACACCTACGATGCTGACGGGAATCTGACAGGGGAATACAGCCCCACGGACCGGAGCCTTACCACCTATACCTACACGGTGGAGAACCGTCTGGAGGCCGTCTATACCGGCACCGCTTACAGCCAGACCCTGCAGATGGCGGCGGCTTACGACGGGGACGGGAACCGGGTCTACCAGATGAATTACAACCCGGACAAGGACGAGGACTTTTCCGATTACTACTGTACCTATAATTCCTGCGACTACAAGGGCACCGGCATCCGGCTGCGGGCCGAGGGAGAGGTCAGTTCTGCGGAAAGAGAGCTGCTATCCCTTATCACCGCCTCCGGCGCCATCACCGACAGCAGCTATGAGCTGATCGAGTACATCAATGACGTAAACCGTGAGTATGCGGAGGTGCTGGTGGAGCAGAACATCAATGGCACACTGGATACGGCCTATGTCTATGGAGCGGCCATAGGTGCAGGGTCAGACCGTCTGTCTCTGGACCATTTCGACAGCACGGGCTATTACCTCTATGATCCCAGGGGAAGCGTGACAGGCATTACCAACGAGGAGGGCCAGATTTACCAGTCCTACCGCTACAGCGTGTTCGGGGAGATTACCTTTGGTGCGTCCCAGTATGAGAACGAGTACACCTATAATGGGGAAAGCTATAACCCGAATATCAAGAGCCAGTATTTGAGAGCAAGGTATTACTGCGTGGTGACGGCAGATTTCCTGACGGAGGACAGCTATTTAGGTAACATTGCAGAGCCGCTGACGCTGAACCGGTATAATTACTGTGTGGGGAATCCGCTGAATTATGTGGACCCTAGCGGAAATATACCATTCTTTGATGGCATTAAGGACATTATTGACGGGATTTTGGATGCTATATCAGGATTTTTTAGTAATGATAAGCCTGAAGCAAAGACTGTTGTGGGTATACCTATACCGCCTACGCCTACTCCTGCACCGACGGAAGTGCCTGGCGGAGGGCAGACATGGAATGGCGTTTCACCATCTCCAGAAGGATATTTGAATCAGCAGGTGGAAAATGCGGAACAAAACAGAAATACTGAGGAATGCACAAACTTAACAATACAAGATGCCATCGATGTTTTGGATGAATATTTGAAGGGGAATGTTAGCGAAGAATATGCCCAAAAATATGTTAATTATTTGGCAGAAGAAGAGAATGAGCTTATTGAGCTGGTGCCTACCATATATCACCAAAGAAACTATCAGAGGTATGACGAGTGGATTAAAGGGTGGAGCAGGTATTATAATATAAAACGGAGTGCCAATATAGATCCGAATGTCATTAAGGCGATGATGTACAAGGAATCAAAAATGGGATATGATCCGTCTACAAGTCCAAATGCAAATATATCAAGAGATGTAATGCAAGCAATCGACATACGCAATAGTAATATATTTGAATACATCAAAATTGACTTGAATAATGTAAGAGTTGCCATAAGTACAGACAAAGATGAAAATGGAAATTATGTGAAGTACGGTACAATAATGGACATGGGGTATAGTGAAACAAGCTTGGACATGATGAAAATCAACGAGGAATATGCAATAATAAATAGACTTTTAAATACAAGTATTGATGGGAGTGGCCAGGGCTATGATGGTAATTTTGAATCGAATCAAATATATTTTTATCAGTATAAAGAGTCGACGCCTTTTTTGAGTATTGCAATGGGAATAGATAAATTAAGAAGAGAAATGGAAAAAACTGATGATTTGTACACGGCAATTTATAACTACAATACACGTGGTCCAGAATATCCTACTGATGTGCTAAAAATTGTTAATCATGATTATGTGGATTTAGAAAGAGAGATAAAATGATAATTTTAAAAAAAGCCTGTTTTGCTGTATGCATTTTAGGGATTTTGTTTATGACAGGGTGCTCCAATTCGGAGCACCTTATCATAAATAATAAAGATCAAGATGCCTTGTTAACAGTAAATCTGCAGCAATCTAATATGGAAATTGAAGATGAATACGATATGGATATCAGTGTAAAATCGGAAAGATTGAATACTGTTACAAATCACATGAATTGGCAGGATAATGATATTTTGTCTTTTGAAAATATTTTATTTTTGAGAAATACGGAATACAAGTATGAAGACGGTGAGTATCATCGGAGCGGGAAAAAACTGACAGATTATTTGCCGGAAGAAGATCAAAAGAAATTGCTAGAGTTAATCACAAATAACGCTTGGAGAGTATTGCAAAGCAACAATGCAGTTATCTATTCGATATATGAAGCTCCGGGAGAATATCGAGTAACTTTTGTGGATTTCCCTACTGGAGAAATACTTTGTTCCTGTATTCTTCCTGCTGAGATACAGTGCGTTTATGAAAAAAAACTATACTATATATCGACAAAAGAAGATGGAGACGGAATAAAGATATATTCGATAGAATACTTAAACTGCGATGATCAGTCAAGCCATGTTGTATATTCTACTCCAAATATATTAGGCCAAATGATGGTAAGAGAAGATGGGGATATTGCATTTGCGGAATATGATGGGGGGTATTATATTATAGATGCGGATGGAAATCTAGAACAATTGCATGAACCTATTAAAGATAGATTAAGTTTTGCAAAAGAACAGTTTTACATGTTTGATGATACAGGACTATATTTCTGGATTGAATACTATAACAAAGCCATGGAACTGATTCATATCGACAATGATGGAACTTTATATAGATTAAGAAGTGACTCCACACAAAACGAAATAGTATTAAATCAAGGAATGCTAATTTACGATAAAAACGAAGCTAATTTGTATCCGCATCAGTATGAAACGATGGATATTAGTGATCTCCCGATGAGAGAGGAAATAAATTGGACTCCACCTTTAAAAAAATATCAGATAATTGACTTAGTATACATAAACTCTGGGTTTAGTCTGATAAATAAATACTATTATAAAAATACAATTTGGTGGCTATGGAAGGATAATGATGAGAGATTGATTATAACTAAATCGGTTCTTGAATAAATGTCTAGTGCAAAAGGCTGAAAAGATGCCTTAAACCGCCCTGTGTATAAGATGGACCCAGAGGGAGTCGCCACCGATTTTGCCTATGACAGTGACGGCAGACAGATGCAGTATACTTACGATGGCATAAATTACTTGAAGTGTTACTAATGTGCCAAATCGTGAAGAGTAAGTTAATTTCCTGAACTCCATTTTACTTGGGACGGTTAGGGAATGGCTGGATATGGGAGTTCCTTGGCAAGTTACGATGGCGCAAGCTGCGCAGGAAATAGATGAGGATGGTAATGTTTGTGATATAAAGTGTGATAATGGGGAGGACATCATTTGTGTGTTGGTTAATAAAGATAATGTGATTATCCACATTGAACAGGGATGGTTTATGCTGAAAAGACAGCAGTAGTTTACTGGCAATGTTTCCTGTTGCCAGCGAAACTGGCGACACGAAAGGCTATCTGGTTAGTCTTACCAAGATCTCAAACAAGGAAAAGAATTACGAACTGATGGAGTATATCAATGATATAAACTGTGAGTATGCGGAGGTACTGGCGGAGAGCAGACATGGAACGGTATTTCACCATCTCTGGATGGATACTTGATTTGTATGTTCTATTGGGAGACATTGAATGACGAATAAAAATAAGATTATTTTTGTTTTAATTATATGTCAAAGCATTTGGATGTTTCCGGCATGTAATGCTGGGAGTCGGGAGAATAACAGCTTTGAATATGCTTTAATTGCAGGTGAGAAACATGAGATTTTGAAAGAAAATATAATATGTGACATGCCCTATTCGGTATATGAAAATGAGACATTGTGCCAAGCATTAAATTTTGAACTGGAAGATGCTAAAATGATAGTGGAAAAATGCGATAGTTTTTTTGATCCAGAGTATTTCTTGTTTGATTTTGATGGGGACGGACTGGAGGATTATCTTGTTTCTCTGGCAGGAGCGGGCCATGGCGGTTCGGGAGGTAATAGTGTATATATTTTCTTAGAGGGAGATGTTTTGAAAAAAGTTTTTGACGGGACTATAAGATTTGCCTATAGCGGCGAAGAAGGAGGATATGCTCCGGTCATGGTACTTAATGAGAAAACAGATGGACTATATGATATTGCTTTTGATGGGTATGATGCAATCTGGCAATATAGTGAACAGGACGGCAGCTATCAACGTAAGTAACAATGTGGGAAACTTGAAATTATAAGAACAAACCGAAAGTTGTAAAGATGTGAAGAACTACAGGGGAGGATAAATATGGCGCAGCCGATGATGCATTTGCTGATTGCGGATGAAATATATACAGAAAAATCCAGTTCAATTCACTCGTATGGTGATTTCCTGTTAGGAAGTATTGCTCCGGATGCAGTTCATGTAAAAGAGAATTATACAAGAGAAATAAAGGATATATCACACTATAAATTTGATAGTAAAAGTCATATCAGCTATTTTGACACATTTTTTGACGAATACTATACGTCTGAAAATAAGGATTTTGTAGTTGGCTACCTTGTTCATCTGCTGTCAGATATGATATGGTATCATTCTGTCCGAGTGCCATTTAAAGAAGAATTTCAAAAGGCACCATTGCAGAATATGTCGATGAATGAGGCTTATTATGCGGACTGTGAGCAAATAGAACAATTGATGTATTTTGAGAAGAATGCCTCTCGTATAATAGAAACTATAAATAGAGGCCAAGCATATTCAGTAGAAGGGTTGATTGATGCAGAGGACGTCAAAGCCTGGAAAGAAAAATTGATTTTTGATTACAATAACAGGGAAAATATTTCGATTCAGACCAAATATATATCAGAACAGCATATACGTGATTACATAGAAAACTGTGCCAAAGAATGTACGGAGTATTTAAGTCGTCTACCATATTTTCAAAGCTGATATTAGCACTCATACAAATTGGAAGTTGCAGGAGGCAGTTATGGACTATAAAATCAGAAAAATATCCGAGGAAGAATACGGCTTGCTTGAAAATTTTTTGTATGAGGCTATATTTGTACCAGAGGGAATGTCTGCACCGCCCAGATCAATTATAAATCAGCCGGAATTGCAGGTATATATAACTGACTTCGGAAAGAAAGACGCTGATATAGGTTTGGTCGCGGAAGTTGATAAAAAAGTAGTTGGCGCAGTTTGGGTACGCATTATGGATGACTATGGGCATATAGACAATGATACGCCGTCCTTCGCTATTTCGCTACATGAGGACTATCGGGGATTGGGAATAGGCACTGCCCTGATGAAAGAAATGCTCCGTATTCTAAAAGACAAAGGGTATAAACAAGCGTCACTCGCCGTTCAAAAAGCAAACTATGCCATAAAAATGTATAAGGAAACAGGATTTGAAATTGTTGATGAGAACGAAGAAGAGTATATTATGCTCTGTCATTTGGGATAATGTAGCTTCCAGTATGTTTATGCCAAGAAATGTTTCTGATATGGGGAAACACCGTGTTTGGGACAGTGCAGGAGGAATATTTAGACGAATCGCTATTACAGGGATTGTAATAAATTATATGAGGATGAATATGCAGAGAAGTTTCAAAAAAGCATTGTGGATGCTAATGTTCTTAATATTCTTCTTAGGCGGATGTCAGCCGAAAGAATCCGTGGGTCTGGCATCCACAGATTGGTTTGTCTATGCCGGAGAATTTTATGTGAAAACAGGGGAAGATACCTACGAAAAAGGAGATTTTCCAGATGAAATTCAGCATGTTTTACAAGAGCGGGAAAGTACACATTTTGTCTTGAAAAAAGAAGAAAATAAGCTTATTCTGGAGTCTGAATCAGACTTCTTCATCTATGATTTCGCTGCGAATTGCATAGTGGGTCATAAAACGGAATATGGACATTTGGGGTGGCAGGTATATAAAGATCAGATTTACTATATTGCGAATAATGATAACAGCCAAACCAGGCTGATGGTATATGATATGGCATCGGGAAGTATAAATGAAATTGATACCGGTGAATATATGCCGGTGCAATTTCATGTTCGCAGGGACGGCGCAATCGGGATGTGGGGGGACAATGCTGAGGGCGATAAGGAATATTGTTTTTGGGAAGGAGTTTCCCCTGTTTATGTGCCGGACAAAGATGAATACCTTGGGTGGACATATTTATGCAGTTTTACGGAGAGAGGAATTATACTGGAGAGAGAGTATCCGGTGAGCAGTCTGCAGGGAACGAAAATATATGGAATTACGGAAACCGGAGAAATCAGCGTATTGGCGGGTATCAGCGACTGGGATAATCTGAAAGCCATTCCGGAGGGCAGCTTGGTATTTGCGGAAGACGAAATCATTGTGGTGGATCTATCGACCGGTCTGGCAAAAGCCTATGACTCTGAATTCTGCTATAGCGGGGAATTGCAATGGGATATCGATATAGATAAAGAGATGGAGTTTGTGGGATTCTATACCCAGGAAGACGATATTTGGGGTATATGGCAGTTAGAAGATGAGAGTCTATTTAAGCTGGGATTGCTTATACAAAATGACTCGAAAGAGGATAAGAACTTTGAAGGTATAGATAATTTCAATAGCCAATCTACAGGGCAGCAGGAAAAAATACGGAATCTTGTCGGCGAATGGCAAATCGACCGGGCTGTACTGGAATCAAATATGCATACGGGAACATCATTGGATGGCGATTTTGAGGAAAACATATTTGACCCGGAAGATTTTGTGGGATATACTTTGAGATATTCAGAGGAAAGCTTTTCTTTGGGTGATGTGGAATATGCGAATCCTTGCTATTTCGTGAGCGAAATAACCGTATGGGAATATAACGAGGGCGGAGGTTTTAGGAATCCAGATTTATTTACCCTTATAGCAGAAGAAGAGATAGAAGTGGAAGGAGCTGCAAATACTCTCAATTTATCACAAGCTAAGCTGATGCGGGTAGATGTTACATTTGACTATGAAATAAATTATTCAGATTATTCTTTTATACCGGTTGGAACACAGGTGGTACTTCTCGATTATAATACGATGCTGATTGGAGTCTGGGGAAAAATACTGCTGGCGCATAGAATAGAAGATGCTGTACCAGAACAAAATCCCTATTTTTATCTCACAGGAGATGTAAAGGAGTTTTGAACAGTTGCAACCATCTATAAAAAAGAGGATAATTTATGTATAAAATTAAGAAAGAGCCTAATGACGGAGATATTTTTGCAATTCCTTTATTTCTGCCCTCCTATCAGAAATGGCGAGAGTCTTATGATGAATTTATAGATTATAAAAAATACAAATTCCATGAGGAGGATATGTATGCCTTTGGCCGGATAATCGAGCTTTACTGCAAAAATGTCTACATAATGGAGATTTTTCGCTATGTGGGCAAAATTCCAGACAGCCCGGAGAACATCCCAAAGTCGGAGCGGATGTTTAAGCCCCTTATTGCGTGCGGAATGTTTGAGCGGGGACGCTGGCGTGTTTTGTTTGAGAATCCGGGCTATGACAAGTGGAGGGATTCAGATTATGAAAACATTTCTTTTCTGTATCTCGATCATATTTGGAGGGGTGGCAGTAGTACGCACATCTCGCAGGGGCAGTACACCGAACTGTTTAAGGCGGGCGATATCCCCTGTCCGGTCATCAATGGTCCTGTACGCATTGAATGTGACATACGCCAGGCACTGGCTGAACAGGGGGTTGACTTGCGTTATGAGCAGATCGTGGAGGAGCGCAGGGCCGGGTATCCGCAGCCGCGCGATATGGACAAAAAGCTAAAGGAGACGATTGCGCCGTTTCGATGGATGGCCGCAGGCGGAACCTACACTCTGACTCTTGAGGCGGACGCCCTTAACAGAGAGTGCTTTGAGGAAATAGGTGCGCTTGGAAACGGATACGACTGGGAGCGAATCGCAGTGGCATTTATTGATGAAAACCTGCCGGAGTTGAGGGCAAAATTTGATTTTGACTGTGAGGCGGATACTTTTTCCATGCAATCCTCCAAGAAAAAGGTTCTAAAAGAATTTGCTATTGCGTTTCATCAATTTTGTATGGATAAAGAGACATTTGAAAAAGTTTTAAAACAGTCTTTATAATATTAGGAGATAACAGATGGAAAAAGCGAACATAAGCAGCACAGAAGTAAAAGACATAGCACGTTCTCTGGGAGCGGATTTATGTGGGATAGCGGGAGTGGACCGTTTCTCGGAGGCGCCGGAGGGGTTCCATCCCTTAGATGTATTCCCTGGGTGTAAATCCGTCATATCCTTTGCGGTTCGATTCCCGGTGGGGACGCTGGCGTGTAAGACGCCAGTTCCCTATACCAGAGTCAGAAATTCCATCACGCCAAAGCTGGATGCCATAGCTCTTGATCTCTGTATAGAACTGGAAAAGAGGGGAATCATCGCCGTGCCCATTCCAACCAATGAGAGCATCTGGGACGAAGGAACCCAGAGATGGCGCTCCGTCATCTCTCAGAAACATGCCGCACAGGCGGCGGGGCTGGGGACTATAGGCCGCCATTCCCTGCTGATTACGCCGGAGTTTGGGAGCATGGTCTGGCTGGGCTGTGTTCTGTGTGATGCACAGCTTAAGGCGGATGCCCTGAAAGAGCGGATATGCACAGACTGTGACAAATGCGTAAAGGTTTGCCCTGTGGGTGCGCTGGAAAATGTGGACCTGAATCAAAATGTCTGCTGGAATCATGCATTTGGAGATGATGAAGACTTGAAATCCTGGGTGATCTCCTGCCACAAATGCAGGGATATCTGCCCATATAACCTGGGGACGGAGAATAGAAAGTTGATGCAGTGAGAAAGGATTGGTACTGACAGGAGGCAAATATGGAACGGTGCAAATGGTGTC
This sequence comes from Lachnospiraceae bacterium, assembly GCA_014804645.1. Taxonomy (GTDB): domain Bacteria; phylum Bacillota; class Clostridia; order Lachnospirales; family Lachnospiraceae; genus Acetatifactor. Next base: position 30,850 of record JAAUZI010000029.1, read on the forward strand.
TCTGCAACGATAAAATGATAAAATACCACGATGAGGAATGGGGTGTGCCGCTGCACGACGACAGGATGCAGTTTGAATTCCTGATGATGGAGGTCATGCAGTGCGGCCTGAACTGGAATATGATGATCCAGAAGAGGGAGATTTTCAGAGAATGCTTTGACGGGTTTGACTATCAGAGAGTGGCCGCCTATAATGAGACAGATATTTTACGAATCATGGACAGGGAAGGGATGATCAAGTCCCGGAGAAAAATAGAGGCTGTCATACATAACGCAAGGTGCTTTTTGAAAGTGCGGGAGGAATTTGGCAGTTTCAGCGACTATCTGTGGAAGTTCTCCCGGGGGAATATCCTTCTGTACGCGGGCCATCAGAAAGGGCAGATGCCCGCAAGGAACAGCCTGTCCGACCAGATCAGCAAGGACTTGAAGAAACGGGGATTTAAATACATGGGTTCCATCACCGTGTATTCTCACCTGCAGGCCTGCGGCATAATAAACGACCATGTGGAAAGCTGTTTCCGATACCGGCAGGTCATGGAGGGATACTCAGCCATGCGCAAGCGCAAGGATACTTTTCCCGTATGATTTCGGGCAGAAAGGAGTTTTTATGAAAATATTAGTGTTAGGCGGAACAAGGTTTTTTGGCATTGCGATGGTGGAGGAGCTGCTGCGTCAGGGGCATGATATCACCATTGCTACCAGGCAGAGGGCGAAGGACGATTTTGGAGACCGGGTGGAGCGTATACAGCTGGAGCGCACGGACCCTGTTTCCATGGAGAGCGCCTTAAAAGGCAGGAGATTTGATGTGGTGTATGATAAAATCGCCTATTGCTCCAACGATATCAAATATGCCCTGGATGTGCTGGACTGCGGAAAATATATCTATATGTCCAGCACCTCCGTATATGATTTAAAAAAGGACACCCGGGAGGAGGACTTTGACGCAGAAAGCAGGCAGCTTGTCTGGTGTTCCAGAGCGGATTTCCCATATAATGAGGTGAAGAGGCAGGCGGAATGCGCCCTGTGGCAGCAATACCGGGACAGGAACTGGATTGCGGTCAGATATCCCTTTGTGGTGGGGCGGGACGACTATACAAAGAGACTGCTGTTCTATGTGGAGCATGCTATGAAACTGGTGCCCATGCATATTGACAACCCGAATGAACAGATGGGATTCATCCGTTCGGATGAGGCGGGTAAGTTTCTGGCTTTCCTGGCGGACCAGGATATCACGGGCGCCATAAACGGCTGCTCCCACGGCGAGGTCTCGGTGAGGGAGATTCTTGACTATGTGGAAAAAAAGACGGGTGCCAAGGCCATACTCAGTGAGCAGGGCGAGAGCGCGCCCTACAATGGAGTGGCGGAGTACAGCATTAACACCGAGAGGGCAGAGAACCTGGGGTTCCATTTTTCACATATAAAAGACTGGATATATGACCTGCTGGATTACTATATTGAACAGCTAAAAACAAGATAAGAAAAAGGGAAAGGAAACCACAGGCATATGAAATTTGCAATCATTTCAGACATTCACGGAAACCTGCCCGCGCTGGACGCAGTTATAGATGATGCAGGGAGAAATGGCGTGAAATTCTTTATCTTTGCGGGAGACTACTGCATCAGCAACCCCTACCCCGACAAATGTATTGCCAGAATCAGAGAAATCAGAGACAAGTACATCGTCCGGGGCAATGAGGAAAAATATCTGGAGAATCTGGTGGGAAAAGACCCAGCCACATGGACGGACGGGCAGATGCAGGTTTCCTACTGGTGTTATCAGAAGATCGGCGCCGACAATCTGCGATATCTCTTATCCCAGCCCAACCGGATAGAACTGACATATGGGAACAGGTCTCTGTATCTGTCCCACGCTCTGACAGATTTTATCGTGGATGAAAAGTACAAGGGATGGGGATCGTCTATCTGGGCGGCCGAGCGGTACGGGGACAGGTTTACCAGCCGGGATATATTGCGGGAGGACATCCACACAGAGATCTCTCGGGATGTCCGGTTTCAGGAGAGGCTGAAGACTCTGCCGGAGGGTATCTATATCTTTGGACATACCCATGTGCAGTGGAGTTATCAGACGGAGGACGGGCGGCATATTTTCATCAATCCTGGCTCCTGCGGTCTGCCGTTGGACTGCATCAGGGAGGGGGTGCCCTATACCATTCTGGAACTGTCGGACAGCGGGGCGGTGAATATAAAGGAGAGACGGGTACCCTTTGATTTTGAAAAATATGTGCAGTCTTTCAAGCAGAGCGACCAGTATAAGAAAGCCAATGTATGGAGCAAAGTCAATGTAAAAGAGCTTGAAAAACGCCGGGAGCACATGACCTTTTTCCTGCAATTTGTGGAGGAGTATGCGCAGAAAATCGGAGATACGCAGCGCCCATTCTCCGTTCCCACCTGGGAGCAGGCTTTTGTGCAGTGGGAGAAAACGGACGGAGCATAAGGCTCCGTCCGTCTGTATGTGCGAAACCGTTGTCACAGTTTTCTCACAGGTCTGACATATTTCCAGAACCGCTCCGGATCGTGATACAGGTAGGCGATCCTGCCGGGTGTAGTGTCCAGGCAGTAGCCGGCCTTTTCATAGTCAAAAGTATTCATTGCCTCTTCTACTTTTTCTTCCACGCTGCGGTTTTCCTGTTCATAATCAAAGGGTCCATGTTCAAACACAATATACTCGCCCTCCGGGACCTCCATCATAAGCATCTGCGGCGGCACCTCGCCCTGATAATCCAGGGGCAGACGCACTCCATAGCATTCCGCCAGAGGGATGCCCCAGCTGCAGAGCCTGCCCTTCGGGTCATTGAGGAATCCTGCGAGTTGGCCGCTGCCGCCGTTGGACTCACTGCCGCCCTCGTCGTCCAGTTTTCCTTTGATACTGTCCAACAGACCGGAGATCGTCTCACAGTCCTGGCCCGGAATCTGACTCTGTTTCTGCCAGAAATCCCAGTACCCAATGCTCTCATAGTTCCTGATATGCAGGAATTTATGAGCGGGAACCGTCACAAAATAAATTTTAATGTCTTCCGTTGATTTCATCATGCCAATCTCTCCTAATCCAAAAAAGTAGCGGTCAAAGGGGTGTATCTTGGTGCGGAGAACTACAGGTACAGGATTTTTGCGATATTCGCCGGGGGTGATGCCATAGGTCGCCTTGAAAGCCCGGGTAAAAGCCTCGTGAGAGGAAAATCCGTAGTCAACGGCGATATCCAGAAGGTTTCGGCTGCTGTCCCGCACATCCCACAGGGCGAAGGCCAGCCTGCGCAGCCGCAGGTAATCCCTAAGCGGCAATCCCGATATCTCCCGGAATTTTCTGGTCATATAATACTCGGAATATCCCAGCTTTCCCGAGAGAGAACGCAGTGTCAGAGCATCATCGCGATGCTGCCGGATACATTCGTCAATCTCGTCAACGATGATTTGAATCTGTTGCTGCCACTCGTACATTTACCCGTCTACCTCCCAAGATGTTCTCCCCACTGATATTTATTCGTAGCCCGCCGCAACCGCTCTAAATGCAGTATACAGGAGTGGGGAAAGAGATGCTTGATTTTAGTTGCGCTTATTCATGTGAATCAATCCAGTATAGCAAATTTATAGTTCCATGTAAATGATTCCCGAATTCTAAAACTGCTCTGAAATATCATTTGTGATTGATGGAGGAATATGGTACAATATTTACAAAGGTATAATTAGGCGGCGGAAGAATGATCAGCCGGTTATATTTGAACGGATGAAAAAATATGAGACAGGAGGATGGGACTATGAAACTAATGTTTATAGGTGCGGACCATGAGGTGACGGGCAGCTGTCACTATCTGGAGGTGGGAGGCAAGCATATCCTGGTGGATTACGGCATGGAGCAGGGGATCAATGTATTTGAAAATGTCCCCTTGCCGGTGGACGAGGCGCTGATCGACTATGTGTTTCTGACTCATGCTCATATCGATCACTCCGGCCTGCTGCCGCTCCTGTATGCCAAGGGTTTTCGCGGCCAGATATTTATGACCAATGCCACGGCGGACCTGTGCAGTATCATGCTGCGTGACTGTGCCCATATACAGATGGCCGAGGCGGAGTGGAAGAACCGGAAGGCCAAGAGAAGTGCTTCTCAGTCGGTCATGGAACCTCTCTATACCATGGAGGACGCGGAGGGCTGTATCAAGCGCATCGTACCCTGCAGTTACGACACGGAGATCCAGGTTGGCGAGAATATTAAAATCCGTTTTACGGACATTGGCCATCTGCTGGGATCGGCCAGCATAGAGGTGTGGCTGACGGAAAATGAGACCACTCGCAAGCTTGTATTTTCGGGCGATATCGGCAATAAAGACCTGCCGCTGCTTCGGAATCCCCATCCCACCCGGGAGGCGGATTATGTCATTATGGAGTCCACCTATGGGGACAGGTATCACGACAAGGATAAATTGGACTATGTGGCGGCGCTGGCCCAGATCCTGCAGGAGACCTTTGATAAAGGAGGCAATGTGGTGATTCCCTCCTTTGCGGTGGGACGTACCCAGGAGCTGTTGTATTTCCTGCGTAAGGTCAAGGTGGGCCGTCTGGTGAAGGGACACGAGGATTTCCCCGTGTATGTGGACAGTCCTCTGGCGGTGGAGGCCACCAATATTTTCCAGGAAAACCGGATGGAATGCTTTGACGGGGAGGCGCTGGAATACGCGAGGGAGGGTATCAACCCCTTATCCTTTGCGGGACTGCGCCTGTCCATTACCAGCGACGAATCCGTAGCCATCAATTTTAACAACACGCCCAAAGTAATCATCTCCGCCTCCGGCATGTGTGAGGCGGGGCGTATCCGCCATCACTTAAAACATAACCTGTGGCGTCCCGAGTCCACGATCCTTTTTGTGGGCTATCAGGCCATGGGCACTCTGGGCCGCGCCATAGTGGAGGGGGCCAAGGAGGTCAAGCTATTCGGCGAGCCCATTGAGGTGAGAGCCACTGTCAAAAAACTGGTGGGCATGAGTGGTCATGCGGACAAGAACGGACTGCTTGAGTGGGTGAATGCCTTTGAGGAAAAGCCCAAAAAGGTTTTTGTGGTGCACGGCGAGGACAGCGTGTGCATGAACTTTGTGGAATGCTTGAAGATTGAGCACGGGCAGAGGGCCTACGCGCCCTACAGCGGCTCGGAGTTTGACCTGATCGCCAATAAATTCACCTACGAGGCGGAGCCTGTACCCGTCAAGAAGAAAGCCACGGTGGCAACCGGCGTATTTGCTCGCCTGGTAGCCGCAGGCCAGCGTCTGGCGGCAATGATTACCAAGTGCGACGGCTGGGCCAACAAGGATCTGGCGAAGTTTGCAGATCAGATCAACTCGCTGTGTGACAAGTGGGAGAGAAATATCTAAGGAGAAAGAGGAGCAATGAGCGTAGCGGACAATATATTTATCAATATGTGCCGGGACATTCTGGAGAACGGCACCAGCACTGAAGGGGAGAAGGTGCGCCCTCACTGGGAGGACGGCACCCCGGCCTACACCATCAAAAGGTTTGGAGTGATCAACAGGTACGATCTGTCCAAGGAATTTCCGATTATGACCCTGCGGCGGACAGCTCTCAAAAGCGCCACGGACGAAGTGCTGTGGATATGGCAGCGCAAGTCCAACAATATTCATGATCTGCACAGCCATATATGGGATGAGTGGGCGGATGAGAACGGTTCCATCGGCAAGGCCTACGGTTACCAGATGGGTGTGAAACACCAGTATAAAGAGGGAATGATGGACCAGGTGGACCGGGTGATTTATGACCTGAAAAACAATCCCTTCAGCCGCCGCATCATGACCAATATCTATGTGCACCAGGACCTCCATGAGATGCGGCTGTATCCCTGCGCCTACAGCATGACCTTTAATGTGACCCAGAGACCGGGGCAGGACAAGCTGACACTGAACGCTATATTGAACCAGCGATCTCAGGACGTGCTGGCGGCAAACAACTGGAACGTGGTGCAGTACGCTGTGCTGGTGCATATGCTGGCCCAGGTCTGCGATATGCAGGTGGGCGAGCTGGTACATGTGATTGCGGACGCCCATATCTATGACCGCCATGTGCCGATTATCAAGGAACTGATTGCCCGAGAGCCTCATGAGGCCCCCACTTTCTGGCTCAATCCCGACGTCCATGATTTTTACCAGTTTACCCGGGAGGATGTGCGGGTGGACGGCTATGTGACAGGGGAGCAGATCAAGGATATTCCTATCGCCATTTAAATTTGACAATTTTGACACTCCCTTCCAAGACACAGGGAGTGGGCGATATAGACAAAATAAGGGCGACTTGCCACTGCATCGGAGCCCGTTTTTGTCTATATTGACCAGTCCCGTCACTTGCAGAGAATGTTTGCACTTGCTTACCATTTATAAGAGGAGCATAAATTCATGAATATTATAGTGGCTGTAGATAACAACTGGGCCATCGGCAACAAGGGGGACTTGCTGGTGCGCATCCCCAACGACCACAAGCATTTCCGGGAGGAGACCACCGGCAAGGTGGTGGTGCTGGGCCGTAAGACGCTGGAGACCTTTCCACAGGGGATGCCCTTGAAGAACCGCACCAACATCATCCTGTCCCACGACCCCAAGTATCAGGTCAAAGACGCTGTTGTGGTACACTCNACGGAGGAATTGANGGAGCGGCTGAAGGAGTACGATGAGGAGGATATCTATNTCATCGGCGGNGACAGCGTGTACCGTCAGCTGCTGCCCTACTGCAATGTGGCCCATGTGACCAAAATTGACCACGCCTATGAGGCGGATGCCTTTTTCCCCNATCTGGACCAGGACCCGGACTGGGAGATCACGGCGGACAGTGATGAACAGACGTATTTTGATATTGCCTATCAGTTCTTGAGATATGAGCGCAAGGGCTGCTGAGTAAAAGGGAGATTGCAGTGAAATTAAACCAAAGAAATTTTACATTGGNGGTAGCAGTCGGACTGATACTGGTCTGTGTAAGCATAGCGCTTTTGACCTGGGCANCCCNAAAAGATGCTGCTGAACAATCCAATGAACCTCATGGAGAAATACCGTCGCCCATCGAATCACAAACAGAACCATCATCGGAACAGGNGACAGATTNGGCATCGGAGCCNGTGACCAAGCCGCAGGCGGAGNCCACAGAGGANCCGGAACCCACAGNGGAGCCGGNTCTGACAGNGGAATACGAGCTNATATATGAAGGAATCAATGTCTTTGANTTTNCGACTCATTACGCTTATTTTAAGTATNAGGACGTCTATGCCGATTTGTATATGAGGCGACTGCAGGACGATACAGGTGAATACATTGAACTAAGCCTATGGTCTGATCAAAAGAANATCTGGAATACTGTAAATCGTGACCTTATTGAGGACGACCTCCTGTTCATGTTTTGGCAGGAGAAATCCCAGCACCTCACTTTGGATCAAAGGCTGTGCTATTACGTGGTNCCGCTCGACGGAACAGTATATCTGATGCGATACTGCGTTGAAACTGCGTCAGACTGTGTTACCATGTCCTATAAGGTGTTTGGTATNGACTGTATTATAGATTCACCCTACTACTTCTTGGGAAATGAAGCTACTTTTGATGCCGACAGCGTATCACTTTACCTCGTGTCCGACAGTGCCGTTGATCTGGATGTGTCCTTTCCGNTAGAACAGATGACCGCTTTNGCTGACACGGTAAAAGGNTACATGGAGAACGGGNANNTGGCGGCGTCCACCCTGCACGGAGTATTTGAGGTAGGCACCTCCGCAGACCGNGANAATCCTGTTTCTCCCTATCTGTANGACATCTTTCCCTGGATTCCGCAGCTGGTTACACAGCNNAGCGTCAACACGGAAGATNTNCATTCTCCAAAGCAGATGCTCACAGNGCTCCAAAAGGCACTGCCGTCAGATGTTTCCNTNNCTATGCCNGATGTGGCNGCTGACAGANAATATTTTATTACAGGGGATTACCACAGCGGCGAAAGCCANCTGACAGTCCACAGGAAGGAGGACGGTTCTTATGAAGGNACCATCCTGATCCATAATCTGATGCACANANATTTTNCAGGGTACTACGACNANGGAATTCTGAGTGCCACGGAGATAAGTGATTACCCTGACATCCCTCCTCATGAGATGGAAATATCTTTTAAGAATGGCNAGGCGACAGTGACAATCACCGCCGCTTATGAAGAGGGCTTTGTCAAAGTCGGNGATANNTTCATCTTGGANCGNAATGAAAAACCGGAAGAATTTCTACGATNCCTTTACCTTGGACTGCAATGAAAAGCNAGGAAATCGAACGAATATATTTGCATAATCGCACAAATANTATATAATAATAGTACGAAAGGGGGAATGATATGTCCATTTCAGCTACAGAATTAAAACAGAATTTAGGAAAATACTTGTTACTTTCAGCTAATGAAGATATTTATATTACAAAAAATGGTAAGGTTGTTGCAAAACTNACCAACCCTAATCAAAATAGGGTGAATACTGCNAAGTCCTTATTTGGTATATTGCCCCGNGATGCCAGCTTAGAGGATGCAAAAGCAGAAAGGTTAAGCGCTAAGTGATGAAAATACTNGTGGACTCAAATATAATAATTGATGNTTTNNCAGGCAGGGAACCCTTTAGAGAAACAGCTGAGCAGATATTTATGCTGGCGGCTAATCAAATAGAGGATATGTATATCACAGCAAGTTCAGCTACAGATATTTACTATCTAACAAGAAAGCATCTGCATAGTACAGAACAGGCAAAGAATANTATGTCAAAGTTGTATGAGCTGTTTTATGTTCTGGANGTAACTTCCGGCGATTGNCATGCAGCATTGGCATCCGGNGTAAAAGATTATGAGGATGCAGTAGTTGCNAGTTGTGCAAGCCGTAACCAGATGGACTATATTGTGACAAGGAATATCAAGGATTATGAACAATCCAAAGTCAAGGCNTTATTGCCAGATGAATTATTAAAATGCGTTTCTCAAAGTGAAGAATANAAATATTTATTGCTGANCTGTTGAAAAAGGGAGGAAATGGTATGCCATTTGTTCGAGGTAACTACTCGGTGCAGTTGTAAATCCTGATAACAGGTTGCATCGAGGTTAATGTACTGACTAACGTTAGTGAGTATAAATTGGATTATGTTATCAGGTAACTGCACCGGTTCGTAGAGAAATCAACAATACCAAATACGAAAAGGAGTAGTTAAATTATGAACAGAGACGAATTGTTAAAGGTATGGTTACAGGAGGAGCGGACAGCTCACATTCACGGATGGGATTTTTCCCATATCAGGGGAAAATATGAGGAAGGCCGGGATCTGCCCTGGGATTATGAGGAGATCGTAAGGCGTTATCTGAGACCCGAGGCAAAACTGCTGGATATCGACACCGGAGGCGGAGAATTTCTGTTGTCTCTCGGCCATCCCTGCGANAATCTGGCGGCGACAGAGAACTACCCGCCCAATGTGGAGTTGTGCCGGAGAAAACTGCTGCCGCTGGGAATTGATTTCAAGATGGCGGACGGGGGCGGCAGACTGCCCTTTTGCGACCAAAGCTTTGACGTGGTTATAAACCGGCACGGAGATTTCAACCCCGATGAAATATGGCGTGTGCTGAAGAAGGGCGGTGTTTTTATCACCCAGCAGGTGGGGGCGGAGAATGACAGGGAGCTTGTGCGGCTGCTGCTGAAGAATGAGCCGGAGCTGCCGTTTCCCCGGCAGTATCTGAGAATCGCCCGGGCCGACTTTGAAGACAGGGGATTTGTCATACAAAAGGCGGATGAGGTATTTCTCCCGATCAGATTCTGGGATGTGGGAGCGCTCGTCTGGTTTGCCCGGATCATCGAGTGGGAATTCCCGGATTTCAATGTGCGGGACTGTCTGGAAAATCTTTATCACGCCCAGCAAATATTGGAGCGGGATGGGGTGATCGAGGGGAGAAGTCATCGCTTTCTCCTGGTTGCGCGAAAGTAGAGGCTTTATGAAAAACCGCTTTTCTGTGTTGACATTCAAGGGGAAAGGTTTATAATAAACAACAAAGATTTGTGTGACAGGATTTTTCTGCCGGGAAAGGATGAGGTTTGAGATGGAAAAGAAGAACATTGACTGGAGCAATTTAGGCTTTGGATATGTGCAGACAGACTATCGGTATGTGTCCAATTTTACTGGGGGAGCATGGGATGAGGGCGTGTTGACCCAAGATGCGAATATCGTGCTGAACGAGTGCGCAGGTGTGCTGCAGTATGCCCAGACGGTATTTGAGGGCCTGAAAGCCTACACCACAGAGGACGGACATATCGTGACTTTCCGCCCGGATCTGAATGCGGAGCGAATGGTGGATTCCGCGGCCAGACTGGAGATGCCCGTATTTCCCAAGGAGAGATTTATTGATGCGGTAACTAAGGTGGTGGCTGCCAACGAGGCCTATGTGCCCCCCTATGGCAGTGGCGCAACCCTGTATCTGCGTCCCTATATGTTCGGTGTGAATTCCGTTATCGGTGTAAAACCTGCGGACGACTATCAGTTCAGGATTTTCTGTACTCCTGTTGGACCTTATTTTAAGGGCGGCGCTAAGCCTCTGACCATTCGGGTCAGCGATTTTGACAGGGCGGCTCCCAATGGGACAGGCCATATCAAGGCAGGGCTTAACTACGCCATGAGTCTGCATGCTATCGTGTCCGCTCACCACGAGGGATATGATGAGAATATGTACTTAGATCCCAAGACACGCACCAAGGTGGAGGAGACCGGAGGGGCCAACTTCCTGTTTGTGACTAAGGACAACAAGGTGGTCACACCCAAGTCAAACAGCATACTGCCCTCCATCACCCGTCGTTCTCTGGTGCAGGTGGCACAGGAGTATCTGGGTCTGGAGGTTGAGGAGAGAGAAGTGCTTTTGGAGGAAGTACAGGACTTTGCGGAGTGCGGTCTGTGCGGCACGGCGGCGGTGATCTCCCCTGTGGGCAAGATCGTGGATCACGGCAGGGAGATATGTATGCCCAGCGGCATGAGCGAGATGGGACCTGTCACCAAGAAGCTGTATGATACACTGACCGGCATTCAGATGGGACGCATTCAGGCTCCCGAGGGATGGATTCACGTGATTAAGTAAAAATATTCGGTATAGTGCGTCCGATCTGTGGGGAGAACCTTTCGGATCGGACGTTTTTGAGTGTGAACGGAAACCTGATGCGCGGCATTCACGCAAAATATGGGGACAAAAAAGTGGCAGAGACGAAATCGTATAGGAAAAAAATAAGCAGGAGACTCTTGTGCGGATTGCTGGCGGCGCTGCTGGCAGCGCTATCCCTGTGCGCCTGCAGCCGGGAGGGCGAGTATTCCCGGGTGATTTTCACCACCGGATTCGGCAAGGACGAGGTGTTCCGCATTGGCCGCAGTTCCTGCAAATTGCCGGAGTTCATGGTATATCTGGTCAACACCCAGAACCAGTACGAGAATGTGTACGGGGAGCAGATTTGGAGCGTGGAGTCAGGCGGCGTGACCCTGGAGGAGAATGTGAAAGACACCGTGCTGGCCAAGCTGGCCCAGATCAAGACCATGTACCTGATGGCGAAGGATAGAGACGTGGAGCTGGACGAGGAGGAGAAACAGCGTGTGGCAGCGGCGGCGGAGACCTATTTTAGTTCTCTGACAGACCGGGAGCGCGAGATTATGGGAGTGGATCAGGAGACCATACAGCAGCTGTACACGGAATATGCCATGGCGGAGAAGGTGTACAATCAGATCATTGAGGGCATCAACCCGGAAATCAGCGACGACGAGGCCCGAACCATCACCATTGAGCACATCCTGATACGCACCTATACCACGGACGGCACGGGCAAGCGCATTGATTATCCGGAAAGCATGAAACAGGAGTGTTATGAACAGATTGAGGGGTTGCGGGAACGGGCGGTAAACGGCGAGGAAGATTTTGCGGATTTGGCGGTAAAATACAGTGATGACGAGAATCTGCGCTATTCCTTCCGCAAGGGAGAGATAGATGCCACACTGGAGGAGGTGGCTTTTCGGCTCGGAAACGGCGAGATCAGCGAGGTGGTGGAGCTGGAAGGCGGCTATCATTTGATTCGCTGTGTCAGCACCTTTGACAGGGAGGAGACGGATGCCAACAAACAGAAGATCGTGGAGGAGAGACGAGGAGAGGTGTTTGGACGGGAATATGACGCCTTTGTGGAGACTCTGGTGCGCAGCATGAACGAGGAACTGTGGCAGGAGATCACGCTGGTTCACGACGAGGAGGTAAGCACAGGCGATTTCTTTGAGGTATACGAGCAGATGGCACAGTCCTCTTAAGCACTGCCGGAGAGAAACACTTTTGGAATATCACATAAGTTAATGAAAATTTTATAATTATAAAAAGTGCCTGGAAACGCCGTGTTTTCGGCACTTTTTTGAAAATTGTTAGCACTCTTGCAGAATGAGTGCTAATTTTGGGTTGACATTTGCCGACAGGAGATTTACACTTATCAATAGCGGCGGAAAGACCGGCGGTATCGTTTCGGAGTTTTTTTCGCGGAATAAGAAGAATAAGAAAAGGATGTGGTAAGTATGGCAGCAAAAAGCGGTAGTTTGTCAATCAACAGTGAAAACATTTTCCCGATTATCAAGAAGTGGTTGTACAATGACCACGATATTTTCTACAGGGAGCTGATCTCCAACGGGTGTGACGCCATCACCAAGTTAAAGAAGCTGGACATGATGGGCGAGTACACTCTGCCGGACGACTACAAGGCAAGGATCGACGTGGTGGTAAACCCGGAGGACAAGACTCTGACCTTTACGGACAATGGTCTCGGTATGACGGCCGACGAGGTGGAGGAGTATATCAACCAGATCGCTTTCTCCGGAGCGACGGATTTCATTGAAAAATACAAGGACAAGAGCAATGCGGACCAGATCATAGGACATTTCGGACTGGGCTTTTACTCCGCATTCATGGTAGCGGACGAGGTGCATATCGACACGCTCTCCTATCAGGAGGGTGCGGATCCGGTACATTGGGAGTGCGACGGCGGCACGGAGTTCTCTATGGAGGATGGGGACAAGGCTGATGTGGGAACCACCATCACCCTGTTTTTGAACGATGACTGTCTGGAGTTCTGCAACGAGTACAAGGCCCGTGAGGTTTTGAAGAAATACTGCTCTTTCATGCCCACCGAGATATATCTGTCCAAGGCGAACAGCCAGGAGACCCAGATCATCAAGGTCGATGAAAAATTGGAGGATGACGAGGTCATTGAGGAGATTCACCCGGAGGTCAAGGAAGGCGAGGAGAATGCAGAGCCGGGAGAAGAGAAACTGAAGATCAGAAAGCGCCCTGAGTTGATAAACGAGACCACGCCCCTGTGGACAAAGCATCCCAACGACTGCACCAGGGAGGAGTATCTGGCATTTTACCGCAAGGTGTTCCAGGACTACAAGGAGCCTCTGTTCTGGGTACATTTGAACATGGATTACCCCTTCAACCTGAAAGGTATCCTGTACTTTCCCAAGATCAATATGGAGTACGAGTCCATCGAGGGAACCATTAAGCTGTATAACAATCAGGTGTTTATCGCGGACAATATCAAGGAGGTGATTCCGGAGTTTTTGCTGCTGTTAAAGGGTGTTATCGACTGTCCGGATCTGCCCCTGAATGTGTCCAGAAGTGCGCTGCAGAACGATGGTTTTGTGAAAAAGATTTCCGAGTTTATCAGCAAGAAGGTGGCCGATAAGCTCTCCGGCATGTGCAAGACCGAGAAGGAGGAGTACGACAAGTACTGGGACGACATCAGCCCCTTCATCAAGTTCGGCTGCCTGAGGGATGACAAGTTCTGTGAAAAGATGAACGACTATATTCTGTTTAAGAATCTGGAGGGCAAATATCTGACCCTGCCGGAATGCCTGGAGATCAAGCCCATGGACGCCGAGGAAAACGGTGAGGAGTCAGAGACCGGAAACGCTGTGGATGAGAACGGCGAGGCAGTGGAGGCCGAGATTGTCAGCGAGGAGCCGGCAGAGGGTCAGGAGTCTGAGGACGAGCCGGAGGAGGAAGAGAAGAAAGAAAAAATCATCTACTACGTGACGGACGAACAGCAGCAGAGTCAGTATATCAATATGTTCAAGGCCGCCAAAATGGATGCGGTGATACTGACCCACAATATCGACCAGCCCTTTATCTCTCAGCTGGAGTCTAAGAACGAGGGTGTGAAGTTCCTGCGCATTGACGCGGATCTGACGGACACTATGAAGGCCAGGACATCCAAGAAGGCTGAGAAGGAGATGGAGGAGCAGGCGGAGGCCATCAGCGCCATTATGAAGAAAGCGCTGAAGAACGACAAGATCACGATAAAGGTGGAAAAGCTGAAGAACAAGAAGATATCCTCCGTGATAACGCTGTCCGAGGAGAGCAGGCGGATGCAGGATATGATGAAAATGTATTCCATGAACGGCATGGATATGGGCGGTTTCGGCGCGGAGGGGGAGACCCTGGTGCTGAACGCCAATCATCCGTTGGTTCAGTATGTAGTGGAGCATCAAGACGGCGAGAATGTGGAAATGATCTGCGAGCAGCTGTATGATCTGGCCAAGATTCAGCATGCTCCGCTGACACCGGAGGCCATGACCAAGTTCATCGCCAGGAGCAATGACATCATGCTGCTGTTGGCTAAATAACGGGAATTGAGATACCAGAGTGACTATGGAGACAGGGACTGCCGCAAATGCGGCGGCCCCTGTTTTTTACATTAATCGTAAGTAATATAATCGGATGTTTTTACTTGCCATAGTATATAATATTTGGTATCCTAATAAAAAGGAGCGTGATAAAATGGAAGGAGCAAGACAAATAGAGTGCTATACAATAGATGATATTTATAATTTACCAGACGGACAAAGGGCAGAACTGATTGATGGTGAATTATTTATGATGGCAACGCCTGGAAGAATGCACCAACGAATTCTAATGGAATTATCATTTAAGATAAGAGATTATATAGGAAGAAAGAATGGAGAGTGTGAAGTTTATCCTGCACCGTTTGCTGTATTTTTAAATGCTGATGATAAAATCTATCTTGAACCCGACATATCTGTTATATGTGACAAAGATAAACTCATAGACGAAGGGTGCAAGGGTGCGCCGGATTGGATTATTGAAATTGTTTCACCTTCCAGCCGTTCGATGGATTATAATAAAAAGTTATTCAAGTACCGGACTGCAGATGTCAGGGAATACTGGATTGTTGATCCAATGAATTTACGTGTTACAGTTTATAATTTTGAACATGATATGTTTGAGGAATATTCTTTTTCGGATAAAGTAAAAGCAGGAATATATGAAGATTTAGAGATTGATTTTTCGGGAGTAAATATTGAATAGGTAATTGAAATAGTGACAGTAAAAGGATTGGTTTATTCCAGTCCTTTTGTTTTAAATAAAAATGGTGGTATTACGTCGGTTTTTGTGTTATGATTAAAAATACGGCTTATAAAGCGGATAAAAAAGCGAAAGTTAGGCAAAGGAAAGCGATTATGGAACAATTACGTTTTATTATGCAGTATATCAAGAGACATAAATGGCATTATTTCGCAGGAATTATCACCCTGTTTGTGGTGGATTTTGCCAATTTGTACATTCCCAGGATAACGGGCACGATCACGGATGGTCTGACGGCTCATACCCTGGACTGGACGGGCGTGAAACGCTGTCTGCTGGGACTGCTGCTGTTGGGCCTGACTCTGGCTCTGGGGCGTTTTCTCTGGAGATATTTTCTGTTTGGCTCTGCCAGGAAAATAGAGAAGGAACTGCGCAATGACATGTTTGCCCATCTGGAAAAAATGAGCGTGGACTATTTTAATGAGAACAAGACCGGCGATCTGATGACGCGCTTTACCAGTGATCTGAACGCCATCCGCATGGCTATCGGTATGGCGGTGATATCCGCTTTTGACGCCACGGTCATGACGGTTATGGTCATCGGGCAGATGATGGTGTATGTGAATGTAAAGCTGACGCTGCTGGCGCTGATCCCCATGGTGGTGATCTGCGGGGGCACGATTTATTATGGCAAAGTCATTCACGCCAAATATATGGAGCGGCAGGAGGCCGTGTCCGATCTGACGGACTACGTGCAGGAGAGCTTTTCAGGCATCCGGGTCGTCAAGGCTTTTGTCAGGGAGCAGGCGCAGCTTGCGGCCTTTACAAGGGCGAATGAGAAAACCCGGGAGAAAAACCTAAGTCTGGTGCGCCTGCAGGCTGTGGTCATGCCTCTTTTGGAGGTGTTTATCGGTATCAGCAGTCTGGTAACGCTGATTTATGGCGGCTATCTGGCCATAGTGGGTGAGATTACTCTGGGTCGTTTCGTGGCCTTTCATCAGTATGTGAATATGCTGGTGTGGCCTATGATCGCCTGCGGCGACGCCATCAGTACCTTCGCCCAGGGCGGCGCGTCCATCAAGCGTATACAGGCTGTCATGGAGCAGCAGCCGGAAGTGTGGGACGGGCAGCTTGTGTCAAACCTGTCGGAGGCAGAGCGGAAGACGGAAAGTCCTCTCACCGGACAGATCACGTTCTCCCATTTGACCTATACCCACAAAGGGGCGCCGGAGCCCGATCTGCGGGATATCTGTCTGGAGGTACCGGCGGGGACAACTCTGGCAGTCATCGGGCGCACCGGCAGCGGCAAATCTACGCTGGTCAATCTGATGCTGCATCTATTCAACACGGAGCGGGGCATGATACTGCTGGACGGCAGGGATATCAATGCGATTCCGCTGAAATCCCTGCGGCGGCAGATCGCCTATGTGCCCCAGGACAATTTCCTCTTTTCCGATACGCTGAAGGCCAACATTGCTTTCGGAGTGGAGGGACAGGATATGGAGCAGATCGTGGCAGCCACCACGGCGGCCTGTATCCACGACAGCATTATGGAATTCCCCGAGGGGTATGAGACGGTGGTGGGTGAGCGGGGCGTGACGCTCTCCGGCGGTCAGAAACAGCGCAGCTCCATCGCCAGAGCGCTGATGAAGGACGCTCCCATATTGATTCTGGACGATGCACTGTCCGCCGTGGACACGGATACAGAGGAGCAGCTGCTGAGGAATCTGCGGGAGAACCGCAAGGGGAAAACCACGATTTTAATCGCCCACAGGATATCCACGATTCAGCATGCGGATGTGATTCTGGTGCTGGAGGAGGGCAGGGCTGCCGAGGTGGGCAACCATGCGCAGCTCATGGAGCTGAAGGGTATATATTACGAAATGTTTGAAAAGCAGCAGCTTGAGGCGGCCATGGGCGAGCAGAGAGCGGCGCTGCACAGAGAATGGGGGGATGAGTTCCCCCGGGATGACATCCCCCAAGACGAGCAGACGCCGGACCAGGCTACGGGAAAGGAGGCGGAGTAATATGCGCAGATTGTTGACATATCTTAAGCCTCACAAATGGACTATGACGATAGCCACCACATTGGTGCTGTTTATCATTGTGGTGGAGCTGTACCGTCCCATCATCATCGGCGACGCCATAGACAATTATATAAACGGATACTATCAGCCCTTTACAATAGCGGCGGAAGGGGCCAAAGGAGCGGTGCCCTATGGGGATATNTGGCTGACCAGGNACAGAGAGNCNTCCGCCTNNGAACCATCCNGCTATTACCAGCTTTTTCTCTATGAGGACCGCTATTATATGGCGGAGGGGATCANCGCCGCCGAGAGTGAGGCTCTGACNGAGGGCAGTCCTGAGCTGATACAATNCTATGTGGANGCNGGNGCNCCCTGNCTTGAGCGGGAACAGCTTAAGGNCCTGCGGCGCTATGACTTCACCGGCATACTCTATGCGGCGGGGCTGTATCTGNTGATGATGGCGCTGGGNTTTGTNCTGAATGCGGTGGACACGTGGATGCTGCAGAAGATGGGNCAGAATATTATCTTCCGCATGAGGGAGCAGGTGTTTACACATATTCACAGCCTGTCCCTGAGCTTTTTTAACACCACTCCGGTGGGCAAGCTGGTGACCCGTGTCAGCAATGATACCGAGGCGGTGAANGAGCTGTTTACAACCATATTGGTGCGGCTCTTTAAAAATGTGGTGAAAATTCTGGGCTATGCAGTGGTGATGCTGTCCATCAGTGTGCGGATGGCGCTGGTATCCTTTGCGCTGCTGCCCGTGGTGGGCGTACTCACCTTTGTATTTCGCTTTTACTCCCGCAAGGCNTACCAGATTACCCGCAANAAGATCACGGAGCTGAATACCTTTCTGTCCGAGCATATNTCCGGCATGAGGCTGATTCAGGTGTTTGTGCGGGAGAAGGAAAAATATGAGGAGTTTGAGACCAAGTCCCAGGAGCTTTTCCGNGCCAACTGGCGGGAAGTTATGACCTTTGCCATNTTCCGCCCCAGCATTTATTTTCTGTCCATCATCGCCATGGTGATTGTGATCGGAACCGGAAGCTATTCCGTGCTGGGGGGCAGTCTGTCCCTGGGGACGCTGTTNGTGTTCATCACCTATATCAGTTCGTTTTTTGAGCCGATTCAGGAGNTGGCGGAGCAGTTCGGCACGNTGCAATCCTCCCTGGCCTCCGCGGAGAAGATTTTCTCCATACTGGACGAGAAACCTCAGATTGTGAATCCGCCCCAGCCGATGGAGGTCAATATTCAGGGCCGCATTGAGTTTCGACATGTGTGGTTTGCCTATGAGAAGGAAGATTATATCTTAAAAGATGTGAATTTTGTGATCCATCCCGGGGAGAAGGTGGCCTTTGTAGGCGCTACCGGAGCCGGCAAGACCTCCATACTGAATCTGATCGGCAGATATTTTGATATACAAAAGGGAGAGATATTGATTGACGGCGTTGACATCAGGCAGATAGACAAGGCCGTACTTCGCAGAGCTATCGGCCAGGTACAGCAGGATGTGTTTCTCTTTACCGGAGATATTAAAAGCAATATCTCCCTGGATAACGAGGCCATCAGCCGGGAGGATGTGATNCGTGCGGCCCGAACNGTCCATGCGGACACCTTTATTGAGAGAATGCCCGGAACNTATGACGCNCCGGTGACGGAGAGGGGCAGCACCCTGTCCGCAGGGCAGCGGCAGNTGATCTCNTTNGCCAGGACTTTGGCCTATGAGCCGCGGATTCTGGTGCTGGACGAGGCCACGGCCAACATTGACACAGAGACAGAGAGCCTGATTACCCAGGCGTTGTCGGTGCTGATGAAGGAACGCACCACCATTATGGTGGCGCACCGTCTCTCCACGATCCAGCATGCGGACAAGATTATCGTTTTNCACCACGGGCGGATCAGAGAGTCCGGCAGCCATCAGGANCTGCTGGCCCAGAATGGATTGTACAAAAAGCTCTATGATTTGCAGCTTGTGGAGGAGTAGAGGAGAAAGCTTGTACAATGGAAGAGTATGAATATTTAGAGAATTTCGACACTGAGGAACTCATCGGGATTGTCAGAGAGATGCTGGACTTCGAGGAGACGACAAAGGCGCTTTTGATTCTGACAGAGAGGGATATGAAGGGCGCGTTGGAGCTTGGAAAAGACATCATTATAAATGATAAGGGGGATGACCATCTGCAGGCAACTGTCTGGGATTTCCTGTTTTTTGAGAACCAGGAAGATATGCTGGAGGCAGTGGAGGCNAGAGAGAAAGACCCAGGAAAAACGCTGCTGGATGATGTGATAGTTGACTTGTCAGATCNTAAAGTAAATATCAGCAACAGGCTGTTAAAAAGACTGACAGACACTTATATGTCTATTGACAGTGAAGATAAAAGAAATATGTATTGTGATTTTGAGGCGTTTTGCAGACAATATNTTTAGGAGATGAAAGGGTATCCCTTCGGGGATGCCTTTTTTGTATGGAAATATAGAAAACAGCATTATTGACAAGCCATATAGTTCATGCTATATTGAGTATACTGTGTATAATAGATATATACAATTAGGAGCGAATATGCTTTTCTGTGGCAGTATGCTTTGCCGCAGGAAAGACTACAGATATGTGAGGATACATATGGACATCATTATCAGCAATTCCTCNGGGGACCCTATATATGAGCAGATTGCGGCCCAGATCAAGGCTCAGATTNTGACAGGGCAGCTGGCGGCGGGGGAGGCGCTGCCNTCCATGCGCAGGCTGGCGCTGGAGCTGCATATCAGCCTGATTACCACCAAGCGTGCCTACGGGGAACTGGAGGAGCAGGGCTTTATCGAAACCTGTGCCGGNAGGGGCTGTTTTGTGAAAGCGCAGAATGCCCAGCTGGTGCGGGAAGANCATTTGAAACAGATCGAGGGACTGTTTGAGCAGGCTCTGGGCCGGGCCAGACTCAGCGGGATTNNGNTGGCGGAGCTGCAGGAGATGCTGGAGCTGCTCTACGAGGAGAGACAGCGNCTGAAAACGGNGGAGGAGAAAGGGGAAATGATATGAAGGAACTGGAGTATGTGAATGCCATTGAGATTAAAGGCTTGTGNAAGCACTATGACGGCTTTTCTCTGCGGGAGGTGGACCTTGTGGTGCCCAGAGGCAGTATTATGGGCTTTGTGGGGCAGAACGGAGCGGGCAAGACCACCACAATACGGGCGATTCTAAACCTGATAAGCAAGGATGCGGGAAAGATTCAGGTACTGGGNATGGATCATGTGGAGCAGGAGAATATCATCAAGGAGAGGATTGCCGTGATTTTTGATGAGATTCCCTTTCATGACACGCTGACTCCGAGACAGCTCTCNCTNGTGCTGCAGGGGATTTATTCCCNGTGGCAGCCGCAGGTTTACACNGGATATCTGGANCGCTTTGGACTGCCNCAGAACAAGAAAATAGGGCAGNTGTCCNAGGGGATGAAGATGAAACTGCAGATTGCGGCGGCCCTGTCTCACCANGCCGAGCTGCTGATCATGGATGAGGCGACGGCGGGATTGGACCCGGTGGTTCGCAGCGAAATGCTCCGCGTTTTTATGGAGTATATGCAGGANGAGCNCCACAGTATCCTCATGTCNTCNCACATNACCAGNGATNTGGAAAAAATAGCGGACAGCGTCACCTATATCCACCAGGGCCGCATCCTTNTAAGCGGCTATAAGGATGATATTCTGGACAGGCACGGACTGTTGAAGTGCAANAATGCCGATCTGGAGCGGGTGGAGCCGCAGGACTGTATCAGCACCCACAGNACGGAGTANGGGGCGGATGTGCTGGTGGCGAACAGGGAGCTGTGCCGCCGTAAGTACCCGGAGNTGCTGCTNGAGCCTGCCACANTGGATGAGATTCTGCTGTACTATGTGAGAGCGGGCGGTCTTACGGATGCCAGAAGGGAGTGGACGCTGTGAGAGGACTGTGGAAAAAGGACTACTATCTGGGCAGAGCAGTATCTGCTGCTCGGAGNNGCGATAAGTCTTTTGCTGATATTTATGGCCTACTGGATACGGCTGGCCTTTATCTACGGCAATCTGGCTCTNCTGCCGGAGGNGGACCGGCTGGAGAGCATGCGGGGGCTGGATATGATTTTNCCGGTACTGCCGGGAGTGGTNCTGCTGTTTNTGGCAATTAAGNCGGTCAANGTATCCATNTATGCGGACNNGCAGGNGGGATGGAACCGCTATCTGCTGTCGTCTCCTCTGGNGGAGAGAACCATTGTCAGGGCAAAATACNTGGAGTTTCTGGGAGCGGAAGGGGCGGCGCTGACAATCGGACTGCTGGCNGCGGGGGTCTATGGGCTGTTCTTTGGCTTTGACCGGGTGAAAATAGGCTGTCTGGGGATGGCGGTGACGTTGCTGGTGGCCTTGCTGTGCGAGTGTATCATGCTGCCCCTGTCNTATCGCTATCAGAGTGAAAATGTGGCGGTGACGGCGGCGTTTCTGGGAATGCTGGTGCCGGGATATCTGGCCGCCGGGCTTTTGAGGCTGGCGAATCCGAATCCGGAGCAGACTCTGCAGTCGCTGGGAAATTGGTGCAGAACCCATCCGTGGATCATTCTGTGCGCGGNNNTGGGAATCGTCACGCTGGCCATGGCTGTATCCTATTGTATTACATTGCGGATCGTGAGAAAGAGGCAATTATGTGGGGATTGATGTTGAAGGATTTATATGTGAATCGAAGGACAATCGGAATTTACAGCGCTATGGCAGGAGTGTGTTCTGTATTTTTGATGATTCCCTTTAATGCGAAGACCATGGAAGAACTGGGATTTCTCTATACGATACTGGGCGCTATGTGTCTGGGGGGCATTTTTATGCTGACAGGCACTCTGGAAAACGAATTGCTCCTGTCAGATGAAACTACAGGTTATCAGCAGTTTGTGCTGTCCTCTCCTATGGGAGCGAAGGGACAGGTGCTGTCCAAGTATTATACCTGTCTGCTCATCAGTCTGCTGAGGGCTTTCTGGTGTATTCTTCTGACGGAGATCAGCAATATGGTCACAGGTATGGAAAACGGTCTACTCCTGCCGGTGATAGTCCTGTTTTATCTGCAGATACTCCTGCGGGCGGTGGAACTGCCCTTTCTGTTTGGACTGGGAGCCAGGTATGGAANCTATGTGAAAATGTGTGTGGGGATGGTTCTGGTNTTCTNNGTGATGAACCATGCCATGTATGGTAAAAACTTCNGGTTGCAGACCTTTGACAGTCTGGTGGAATATATCAGTGGATTTTCCATGGANCAGTTGGCGGGCGGGGCGCTGCTGGCATGGGGACTGCTGCTTGCGGGGAGTCTGGTGTTGTTCTACGTTTCCTACCATCTGTCCTGCCTGTGGTATCGCAGGCGTATGCGGCAGTGAGAAANAGGAGAGCAAGGTTATGCGGAAAATGTTGGTAAAGCGTCTGGTTTTATTTCTGGTATTGGCTTTTGGTATCACCTGGGGGGCAAGCTTTTTGTGTCACCTGCTGTTTCCGGACCCGGAGGAGGCAGGTAGGACAGGCTTTTTCAGTATTGTGGGTATGATGGGCCCTGCNCTGGGNCATCTGNTGACCCGNCTNCTGACCCGGGAGGGCTGGCAGGAGACCTACCTGGGGCTTTTGGNAGNCAATAAAGGAGAANCTTCCGGGCANAAGAAAANCGGCAAATGGCTGGACTATCACATTGCCGTCTGGGGACAGTCNGCAATGATTCTGGCATCGGCGGTGCTGCTGTGTCTCTACATAAAGATACCTGTTTCATTGCAGTATTCCGGAGCATACAGTATCGGTCTGCTGCTGTTCAATGCCGCTGTCGGTTTTGCCGGGNTGTTTNTNTATTTTGGAGAGGAATGGGGCTGGAGAGGGTATCTGTTTCCCAAGCTAAGGCAGCTTACCGGCACTGTACCGGCGCTTNTTATNTCGGGAATTATCTGGGGAGTGTGGCATTTGCCATCGCTGCTGGAGGGCTTGAATTTNGGAACCGACCTGCCGGGATATCCGGTGAGCAATGTGCTGNTGATGTGNGTTTACTGTATTTTGATGGGAATNTTTTATAGCTGGCTGACTCAGCGCAGCGGCTCCATATGGCCCGCTACCCTCGCNCATATGCTGCAGGATCATATATCGGTGGGGATGGCTGCTCTCTTTATACCGGAGGCCGTGCTGGAGCAGGTCGATGGAATGAGCAATTTTTATTGTAATCTAGCCGTCATACTCCCCCTGGCGGCGCTGCTTTTGTGGGCGATGCTGCGGAGNCAGAAGGTTGATAAAAAGAGAAAGCAGGTGTTTCTTTCATGATAGAACGGACNGTNAANAATTTTAACCTGGCCCAGATCTGCCAGTCAGGGCAGTGTTTNCGCATGAATGCCAAGGGAGAAAACCGATACAGTGTCATTGCGGGGAGGCGTTATCTGGAACTGGAGCAGCGGGGACAGAAATGCNTTTTTGACTGCGGCGAAACGGAATTTGAGAATTTCTGGAAGGGCTATTTTGATTTGGAGGCGGACTACAGCTCTTACATAGGAAAGATTGGCCGGACGGACAGCTATCTGAGGAATGCGGCGGAGTTTGGCGCAGGGATCAGGATACTGCGGCAGGATCTGTGGGAGATGATCGTCTCNTTCCTGATCTCCCAGCAGAACAATATCGTGCGGATTCGCAGGTGCATTGAAAATATCTGTACGGAGTACGGGGAAAAGCTGGTGAGCGACAGTGGACAGACATACCANGCCTTTCCTGCGCCTCAGGCGCTGGCGGANCTTNCGGAGGANGCTCTGATGGCATGTAATCTTGGCTANCGCAGCAAATATGTGGTGCGNACCGCCAGATACATTGCAGGCGGGGAGTGTGACCTGGAGGCGATNCGCCGACTCCCTTATCCAAAGGCCAGGGAGGAGCTGCTGAAATTATACGGCGTGGGGGAGAAGGTGGCGGATTGNATCTGTCTCTTTGCGCTGCACCACTTGGAGGCTTTTCCGGTGGATACGCATATCCGGCAGGCTATGGAGAANCATTATGGGCAGGGTTTTCCCNTGGAGCGGTACCAGGGCTGCCAAGGGGTGCTGCAGCAGTACATATTCTATTATGAANTGGCCGGAGGTATGCAGGGAGAAAGGGGACAAAAATGAGCAAATACAGCGCGCTATGGGAATATGTGAAAAGCAGCGGTGTCTCTTCCCTTCNGNTGACNTTCGCGGAGATAGAAGAGATCGCNGGAATACCNATTGACCATTCTTTCTTGAAATACAAAAAGGAATTAACGGAATACGGATATCAGGTGGGAAAGATTTCTATGAAAGCGCAGACAGTCAGTTTCCAACGAAATATTTAATGGCAAATAAAAAACGGAAGAATTTGTTTACGTTTGAATTGACAAATTTTGTATAATGTCATATACTGACATTACAACGGATAGAGAAAACAGCAGATTCGCATCTATGGGTGCAGGATCTATGTTTTCTCTATTTTTTTATAAGCAATATACGCGAGTGGAAATCTTGACACTTATCATAACATTCGCAGAGCACAAAGAAGGAGAGATTAAATGAAAGAAAAAACATTGCAGAGCATTTTTAGTCATCTGCCAACAGAACAGGAACTGCGGAGCAGGATCGAGGAAAGAGAGGACCTACGAGAAATTTGGTTCCACTTGACATTTTCAAAGAAACCATGCAAAATAAACCTATCAGGACGTTGCTGGAGGCATGGTTAACGTTTCTCGGGGAGGACAGCCCGCAACGTCTGACGGAGCTGTTCAAGGCGTTTCCGCAATTTATAGCAATGTATGAGACNCTGTATGGTATGAATAAGGANATGGTGAGTGCGATGGGATTTTTTTCGGAAGAGCTTCGGATAATGGATCGGAATACCGTGAAATATATGATTGATGAGATGGATGATGAGATCAAGCGCCTNGAGGAGGTAAAGAACCAGC
Source organism: Lachnospiraceae bacterium (assembly GCA_014804645.1). Taxonomy (GTDB): domain Bacteria; phylum Bacillota; class Clostridia; order Lachnospirales; family Lachnospiraceae; genus Acetatifactor. The sequence continues at coordinate 56,189 of JAAUZI010000029.1, forward strand.
TGGAAGGAGAGAAGAATCAACTGGAGGGAGAAAAGAACCAGTTGGAAGGAGAAAAGAACCAGCTGGANGGAGANAAGAACCAGCTGGANGGAGAGAAGAANCAGCTGGAGGGAGAGAAACTTCAGTGGGAGAGCGAGAGGGCTCNGCTGGAANCNCAGANNANTCAGTACCAGACCCAAATTGCAGAACTGTTGGCTGAGGTACAAAGGCTCAAAGTCAATCAGTCATGAATTCAATGAGAAGAGAGAAGATTGAGAGGGGCAGGCCATATATGCACATATGTATATGTGATGACGAGCCGCAGATGCTGTCAAATATTGCGAAAAAGGTTATGGAATGTCTGCCGGCCAGTGACGTTCGGACCTTCTCCTGCGGTCGGGACCTTCTTCTCTGTCTGAAAACAGAGCCGTGCGATATCCTGCTGCTTGACATTGACATGCCGGATATAACCGGATTGGAAATAGCCCGGCATCTTGCGTCGGGGGAGAAACGGCCGCTCCTCTTGTTTGTGACAAGCCATGATGAACTGGTCTACGATAGTTTTCAGTACCATCCTTTTGCTTTCCTGCGAAAAACTTGTTTTGACAGAGAGATCATGGCTGCCCTGACGGACTGCTTACAGGAACTGGAACACCGGGAAAGGCATTTTTGTTTTCGGTCGGAAGGAAACCAGGTACGTCTTTTGATCTCAGATATTTTGTACTTTGAAGCCGAAGGNAACTACCTGAAACTGTTTTCAAAAACGGGACAATATCGTTTCCGGAGCACGATTACCTCTGTGGAAAATACATTGATGGACTGTGGTTTTATTCGAATCCACAAAGGATTTCTGATTAACCAGGCGGCGGTCAGACTTCTTAACGCAGAGAGAGCGGAGCTTGCTGATGGCACTGCGCTCCCTATCGGCAAGAACTATGCAAAAACGGCAAGAGAACAGNTTCTGAGGTATATGAGAACATGAGACAGTATTGTCAATTACAGAAAGAACTGGCCGAACAGGAGGAGAAGTACCTGCGGCTGCTGGAGCAAAAGTCTGAATTAGAGTATCGGCTTTCCAGCCAAAAGGAAGAAACGGCCTACTTCAGACAACAGGAAAGCGACATCCGCTCTCTACACCAAAGTGTGCGTCAATTAAAACATGACATGAAAAATCATCTCATGGTGATTGCATCTTATCTGAACAGTGGGGAGTATGAGACTGCAAAAACATATACTTCGGAGATATTGGATAAACTTAACGCGATGCACAGCTATATTGAAACCGGAAATTCTCTGTTGAACCACATTTTGAACGAGAAACTGGAACTCGCCAGAAACTGCGGGATTGCTGTCAGGGCGGAGATCGAAAATCTTTCCTTTTCCAGAATGCGCAGCATTGATTTTTCTGCGCTGCTTACCAATCTTTTGGACAATTCCATCGAAGCGAGCAAAAACGAACCTGCCGGAGAACTGCTTCTTCACATATTTCAGGAACGAGGCTACGACGCAGTCAGTATAAAGAATAAGATCGGGAGATCGGTTTTGGCGGAAAATCCTGGGTTACACTCCACAAAGGAAGATCAGGAACTGCATGGAATCGGCATCTCACAGATAAAAGAAATCGTCACCGCCTATGACGGTATCTATGATTTTTATGAGAAGGAAGGTTACTTCTGTTCCTGTGTGTTTATCCCACAATAGGCATTGTTTATCCCATCCCCTTGCATTTATCAAGTGCAGGGGGTATTTTGTTAGTGAGGAAAGGTCAATGATTTTTTTTGAGCATGTTTGTAAATTTATTTTATCGGACGTAAACATCCATGTTCCGCAGGGAACCTCTCTGGGGCTTATTGGTCCTTCCGGCTCCGGTAAAACCACCTTTTTAAAGTTGGCATGCGGCTTGCTGCAGCCGACAGCAGGATGTGTTCATACCGTGCGTCTGATTCCCGAGAAGAACCGGCAGAAACTGGGAGGCATGACAGGAGCTTTCTTTGCCGGTATTCCGTTTTTTCGGGAGACAGATACGGTGGAAAGCAATTTCAAGGATCTCAAAATAGCCTACCGGATGCGGGACGATATCTTTGAAAGAGAATATACTGCGCTTGGGGAGCGGTTGGGGTTTCGTTCTTTTGTACATGAACCGGTGAAACAGCTTTCTCTCGGACAGAGGCGCCGCGCGGAACTCGGCGCCCTTCTTCTGCCTCGTCCGAAACTTCTATTGTCAGACGAACCGTCCGAAGGCCTGGACCAGACGGCCAAGGACAGCCTGCGGGAACTTCTTATCGAGCGGCGGGCAGAAGGAACAACTATTGTCATAAGCTCTCATAACATGGAGGATATTTCCGAACTCTGCGAGAGAATCGTCCTTCTAGATCACGGAATGATACGCTATTACGGAGACAAAGGTCTTTTATTAAAGCGATTTGCACCTGAAGAAGTGATGGAAATAAGCTTTTCGGGGAAACTTCCCGATCTGGAAGACCTGCCGCTCAGACACTATTCCCTGCATCAAAATAAACTGAAAATGACCTATAACTCCAATCATGTCACTTCCGCAGAACTGCTCCGCCATATTTTGGCGCAGACCACAGTCACTGCGGTAACCACACATAAATCCGGGCTTTCGGATGCAATCAGCAGAAAACAGGAGTAAATTTTTTGCTGGGCAGGTGAAGTCGCGAAGGCACACGAGAGGAACTTTCATGAGTGCATTTTCGAATGAAAGTTTCTCTCATGAGTGTGTGCCAAAGGGACTTTACCCTTTAGTGCCGTCGCGCAGCGACTGGGAGATCAAAGGATCTCCAATAGGAGGATAATTATGAGCTTTATTGAAGTAAACGAGGTGAGCAAGGCATTCCGGGTAAGCAAACGGTCTGCGGGTATTCCGGGCATGCTGGCAAATCTGGTGGTGCCAAAATTTGAAAGAAAGCAGGCTGTAAACGACATCAGCTTTTCCATTGAGCAGGGAGAGATGGTGGGCTTTATCGGTCCGAACGGCGCCGGGAAGTCAACTACCATTAAGATGCTGTCCGGCATCCTGTATCCGGACGCCGGGAGCGTGCGGGTAAACGGGTATATCCCTTACCGCCAGCGCAAGGAGTATGTGGGGAGCATCGGCGTTGTATTCGGCCAGAAGTCCCAGCTCCAATGGGATCTGCCGGTGATCGATAGCTTTGAATTGTTAAAGGCAATTTACCGTGTGCCGGATGAAGTTTATCAGAGAAACTTAAGCCGTTTTACGGAGATGCTGGATATGTCCGGTTTCATAAACCAGCCGGTCCGCCAGCTTTCACTGGGACAGCGGATGCGTGCGGACATCGTTGCGGCGCTCTTGCACTCTCCCCGGATCGTCTTTTTCGATGAGCCGACCATAGGTGTTGACGTTGTGGGAAAAGAAACGATCCGGAACTTTATCTGTGAGCTTAACGCCAGGGACCGGGTCACCATGCTTTTCACGACACATGATATGCAGGATATTGAGAAAACCTGTAAACGGCTGATTATCATAGATAAGGGGTCCAAAGTGTACGACGGCTCCCTCTCAGGNATTCGCAGCGCCTATGGAACGACAAGACAGGTGGATGTGGAGTTTGCCGAAAACTGCACGGTGGCGCCAATTGAACATGTGGAGATCAAAGAGCTTGACGCGCCNGGCGGACGAAAAAAGCGTTTTCTGTTTGAGAGCAGGGAAGTGCAGATCGACTCGCTGATGAATTCCCTGTTAGCNAGTTATGCAATCCGGGATCTCACAGTCTCTGAGCCCGAAATTGAAGGACTTATCCGAAAAATCTATAACGGGGAGGTGGCCCNATGACAAAGNTTTATCCNTATTTNGCCTTTGCCAAAAAAAGTTTCCTTGGCCGGAGCGCATACCGCTTTAACCACTTCATGGGAATTTTAAATACCATTCTCCGCATTTTTATTTTTTGGGAGATTTANCGTGCNCTCTACGGCNGCCGGACCGAGGTTGACGGNATTACCATCACAATGGTCGCNACCAACTTTATCCTGTCCCTGGGGCTGGATTCGGTGTTTTTTGTCAATGACTACTACCTACCGGACCGCATCCAAAACGGGAGCATTGCAACCGAATTGCTGCTCCCGGTAAGTTTCCACGGAAGAATGCTGGCNGACAATCTGGGACATGCNCTGTTTCAGCTGCTGTTTCATTTTGTNCCCGCNGTGGCAGTNTCCNTACTTTTCATCGGAATTTCAGCGCCGGCAGGNTTTTCGATGCTGTTTCTGTTCCTTTTGAGCGCTTTTCTCGGTTATGGCGTTTTATGGTCNATCAGCTTTGCGGCGCAGATGCTCTCTTTTTGGCTGATCAACGTATGGAGCATCATGACGATTAAAAATGTATTNATCAATGTGTTGTCCGGTTCCATGATACCGCTTTGGTTCATGCCGGATTGGATGAGGGGGGTTATCCGCTTTACGCCCTTTTCCTCCATTTACTTCACACCTGTACAGATTTATCTGGGACAGCTGTCCNTTTCGGAAATTCTGCGCAGTTTTTTGATCCAATTTTTTTGGATCGTGTGTCTATTTTCCATCGGGATGTTTCTTTGGAAAAAGGGACAAAAAAAGCTTGTTGTACAGGGAGGCTGACAGACTATGAAAAACGATACGATGCATCTTGCAGGAGTCTACACCAGAACCATTATGAAATCATGGTTTCAATATAAGGTGGATGCGGTTCTCCGCTCCCTTGCGGTGTTTCTCAGAGAAGCAACCGGGATTATCGTAATCTATTTTACCCTGCTGAAATTTGATACTTTGAATGGCTGGGACATTCACGAGTTGCTGTTTCTGTTCAGCCTTCTGTTCTTAACTTATGGAATCTTGATTATTTTTTTCACCGGACTGCGGGACTTTGGAAGAACCGTGCGTGACGGCGGCTTTGACCGTTTCATTCTAAGGCCGAGGGGGCTTCTTTTTCAGCTTATTTTTTCCAATGCGGACTGGTTTGCGGCCATCGGGCACGGCGGTCTCGGTATTGTGCTGTTTGTGATCTCGGCGGGAAATGTAGGCATTATCTGGAGTGCCGGAACCATAATTTACTATATTGCGGCTGTCATTGGCGGTGTTCTGATTCAGGGAGCAATCTTTTTGTTTCTCGCGTCTCTGAATATCTATCTGCTTGAAACAAACAGCCTGAAAGAGCTTTTCTACTGGAATATGCGCAAGTTTGCGGGATACCCAATCAGTATNTTTCATAAAGCCATTCAGNTCTGTATGATTTATGTGGTTCCGTTTGCGTTTGTCAACTATTTCCCTGCGCAATATTTACTGCGCAAGGACGATATGGCGGGCTATCCCTGGATTTATATGTACCTTACCCCTGTCGTCGGAGTGGTTCTGTATCTGGCGGCTTACGGGTTCTGGCGCTACAGCATCCGGTTTTATAAAAGCTCAGGAAATTANGAGAAANNGTGCGTCTNGATTNCCCTTGACATTTTCAAGAAAACCATGCAAAATAAACCCATAGAGACGTTACAGGAGGCCTGACGATATGAAAAATCTGGAGAAATATTTCTCAAAATTGGAGAAGGAGTTTCCTGATATCCGGGAACGCCTAAATGGAGGGGCAGATGCAGCTGAAATTATACAGCTGGAGGAGAAAGCCGGTCATGTGCTCCCGGGAGATTTTAAGGAACTCTACAATACCTTTGACGGAGAGAATTTAAAGGAGACCGGATTGATGGCGGGACTTAGGTTTCTCTCTATAAAGGGTGTGCTTAGTGAGTTTGATTTTTTTAAGGGAGTGGACCAGGAGATGACGGCAATGGGAACGAGAGCGGTAAAGGACGCCCCCTTGTCGGAGCTCTGCTGGATTCCCTTTGCTTTTGACGGCAGCAGGGCATTTCTCGCCGTGGATTTATCCCCGGCGGCAGAGGGGAAAGTCGGCCAGATCATTGCGGTGGACTACGACAGTGACAGAACCTGGCTGCTGGCGGACAGCATAGATGAATTTTTGGGAAAGATGGCCGCATGGCTTGAAGAGGGGACTCTTGTCGTAAACAGGAAAGAGGGCGAGGAAACTTTTCTCATGGAAACCTCCGGGCACCTGTTCAATTCTCTGGAAAAGCTTTCCATACAGGAGAAAAGCAGCGAGGCAGAGATCTCATTACCGACAGGTTACTGGCAGGAGCGGTATAAGGGCAACATTGTACCCAAGGAGGTTCTTGACAAGGAAAAAAGCATGCGGCTTGCCAATAAAACCGTGGATTGTGCGCTGTTTGGGCATATGGACAACCTGAAAGAACTCATACTTCACGATTGTAAGCTGGAGCATATAGAGGGAATTGCGAGGGCTCAGCAGCTGAAAACGCTGTTTTTTGTGAACTGTACCTTTGACGGGGGGGATTTGTCCCGGCTTTCCCAGGCTCCGGCACTGAAAGAGCTGAGCCTGAATGTGATGGACGCCAGTGGACTGGCGGCTCTGGCAGGTATAAAGACCCTGCAAAGCCTCAGAATCAGAGAGGTGACAGGGGTCAGACCGGAGGAAGTGACCTGTTTTGAAAAGCTGCAGGAGCTTAGTATTGAGAAAATGGGTCTGCGTGACGGCAGCTTTCTCGGAGAAATGAAAAATCTGAAAAAATTGGATTTACATCGGCATGAGATGGACAATCTGGATTTTCTGTCGGCGCTTACAAAGCTGACTGAATTCCATCTGGCGATCCCGGCGGCAAACGAGGACGGACTTGCTGCGGTTCAGGAGCTTAAAAAGCTGAAAGCGTTTGTCTATCCGGTACGGGATATAGGAATATATGCAGGTCTTCCAAAACTGGAGACAATAGGGCTGGCGGCGGAGGGAGTGCAGGGCTTTGAAACCCTGGCTGGCAGCAAGGTGAACAGTTTTAAGGTCTGCGGCAAGGACTCTCCGGATGCAAAGGATAAGCTGAAGAAACTGGCGGAAGAGATCAAGAAGTATGTGAAAATATATTCCTATGGGCAGGAATACATATAGGCAGAAGACGAACCGAAAAGATTGGAGAACAGATGACCAAGAAACAGCGTGCATTGGCGATAATAGAGAAATTGAAAGAGGAATACCCACAGGCGGATTGTTCTCTGGACTATGACCGGGCATGGAAACTGCTGGTCAGCGTGCGGCTGGCGGCCCAGTGTACGGATGCCAGAGTAAATGTGGTAGTGGAAAAGCTATACGAGAAATTCCCGGATGTGGATGCATTGGCTCAGGCTCCGGTGGAGGAGATCGAGAAGATCGTGCATCCCTGCGGCTTGGGCAACAGCAAGGCCAGGGATATCAGCGCCTGTATGAAGGTGTTGCGGGATGAGTACGGCGGCAAGGTGCCGGAAGATTTTGACAAGCTGCTGGCTCTGCCGGGCGTGGGCAGGAAGAGCGCCAATCTGATTATGGGGGACGTGTTCGGCAAGCCTGCCATTGTCACGGACACCCATTGTATCCGTTTGGTGAACCGCATGGGATTGGTGGACGGCATTAAAGAACCTGCCAAGGTGGAAAAGGAGCTGTGGAAGCTCATACCGCCCCAGGAGGGGAATGATTTCTGCCACAGACTGGTAAACCATGGACGAGAGATCTGCACCGCCCGCACCAAACCCTATTGCGATAGATGCTGTCTGCAGGATATCTGTAAAAAAGTGGGGGTGTGACTCTGACAGGGCAGAGGGCTCATTTATGTCAGCTCTCGCTCTGCCGATGCTCCTCACCCCAGGTACACATCTGATCCAGAATGGGAATCAGGGATTTCCCACGCTCTGTCAGGCTGTATTCAACCTTTGGCGGAATCTGCGGATACTCCTCCCGGTGAACNAGGCCATCAGCCTCCANCTCCTTCAGAGTGGCGCTGAGCGTCTTGTAGGAGATACTGCCGATATACTTTTTCATCTCGTTGAAACGGACAACGCCATAGCCCATAAGGGTATATAGGATAAACATTTTATATTTCCCCTGTATCAGNGACATGGTGTAGTTGAAACCTGTATCTTCNAATTTTGCATTCTGAATACATGTAAGGCTCATAATTNCTACACTCTCCTTTTGGTAAGTATATAACATTAGCGCCAGTATCGCACTTTTATGTGCGTACTTGTTGCTTGGAAAATTTACGCTATAATTGTAGTATANACAGTGAGAAAAGTCAATCTCACATATTAANAGACGGAGGATTTGATTATGGGCAAAAAGATTGTTGTGATTACCGGAAGTCCGCGTAAAAACGGGAACAGCTTTGCAATGACGGANGCGTTTATCAAGGCNGCGGAGGCCAAGGGACATACAGTTACCCGATTTGACGCGGCGCTGAGACCGGTGGGAGGCTGCAGNGCTTGTGAAACCTGCTACTCNACAGGNAANGCCTGCACCTTTGACGANGATTTCAACACGCTGGCTCCGGCCATTCTGGAGGCGGACGCCATCGTGTTCACCATGCCGGTTTACTGGTATTCNATNCCGGCGCAGATCAANGCTGTCATCGACCGCANCTTCTCNNTGGTGGTGGGCGGCAAGGATATTTCNGGCAAGGAATGCGCGCTTATAACATGCTGTGAGGAGGATGATATGACNGTCATGGATGGNGTGCGTATACCGATGGAGCGCACTGCGNCGCTGAACAAATGGAAGATGGTGGGNGAGGTTCTGGTTCCCGGCGTACTCAATCCCGGGGATATTGATAAGACGGATGGCTGTCAGAAGGCCGCTGCCCTGGCGGAGGCCATATAAGNCCNANAANATGCGAAAAGGGACATCCCGGCTGAGGATGTCCTTTTTTTGAGGATNTTTTTTGTATAAAATATAAAAAAAGGTATTGACTCTCCCCTAGGGTCAGAATATAAACTAACTACAGATTCGAATCTATACTCACTATAGTCAGTATATTATCGCGAAGGAGGTATGAGAGGTTGCTGCAGATCGGAGAGTTTTCAAGAATATGTCAGGTCAGTGTCAAGACACTCCACCACTACGACAAGATTGGTTTGCTGGTTCCGGCGCAGGTGGATCAGTTGACGGGATATCGCTATTACGAGACAGAACAGATTGACAGGATGAATTATATCCAGCGTCTGAAACGTTACGGTTTCTCTCTGGAGGAGATACAGCACCTGATTACCGTTTCGGATAANANAGAACTCGCGGGGGAGCTGAGACGGCAAAAAGACAAGCTGAAGTACGAGCAGCAGGAAATGGCCATCATTCTGAACGAACTTCAGACACACATTTCTGTATTTGAAAGGACAGGTGATATTATGACTTATCAGAAGGGCTATACAATTGAGATCAAAAATTCGCCGAAAATGAACGTTCTGGCAGTTCGCACCCAAATGGGTGTAGATGAATTCGGCAAGTATTANGGGACACTGTTTGAGCGTGTNCCCAAGGAGCGNGTCACGCCCACAGGACTAAATGGCNCGAAATACTATGATAAGGAGTTTAACCATGAATCCTCAGACGTCGAGGTATTTATCGGTATTAAGGAGANGGATAAGGCAGATGTAATCATGGAGNCGTGCGAGTGTGCGATGACCGTGCATCACGGCGGATACTCAACGCTTTCGGAGGCGTATGGCGCAGTTGTGTCGTGGATTATCGAGAACGGCTACGAGTATGTCGGAGCGCCTTTTGANCTTTACATCAAGACGCAGTTCGACTCCCTTTCCCCGGAGGATTGGGAGACGGAGGTATANTTCCCAATCCGGAAAAAATAATGGGAAACATCGCTGAGAAAAGACTCCCGGTTACTGGCTTTTGCCGATGGCCGGGAGTTTTNTTGCCCATCCTCTTGACATTCTCTATGGGATGTGATATGCTCCAAATAGTTTGAAAATCAAACTATTTTGCGAATAATAAAGGAGAAGAGAATGAGTATACGGATTGTTACGGATTCAGCATCGGATATTCCTCAAAAGACCAGAGAGGATTTGACGATTTTGCCCATGCATGTGTATTTCGGGGAAAAGGAATTTCTGGANGGGNTAAACCTNAGCCACAGGCAGTTTTATGAACTGCTGATTGAATCGGANGAGCTGCCTAAGACCAGCCAGATTCCTCCCTATGAGTTTGAGGAGGTCTATGAACGGGCCACGGCAGCAGGAGAGCAGGTGATTGTCATTACCATATCCTCCAAACTCTCCGGTACTTGCCAGAGTGCCCGNGTGGCGGCTCAGGACTATGAGGGACAGGTGTATGTGGTGGACAGTCTCAACGCCACGCTGGGGGAGAGATGTCTGGTGGACTANGCCCTGCGGCTGAAGGATCAGGGAAAGACTGCGGAGGAGATTGTAGCNGAACTGGAGCNGGCCAGGAAGAGGATTCGTCTGCTGGCTCTGCTGGATACGCTGGAATATCTGAAAAAAGGAGGCAGAATTTCCAAATCCGTGGCNATGGTGGGCGGCATGCTGTCCATCAAGCCTGTGGTNNCCGTNGTGGACGGAGAGGTAATCATGGTNGGCAAGGCCCGNGGGTCCAAAAACGGCAACAATCTGCTGGTGCAGGAGATTGAGAAAGCNGGGGGAGTAGANTTTGACATGCCCTATTATCTGGGATATTCCGGTNTGGACGATCATCTGNTGCAGAAATACATAGAGGACAGCAAGGCGCTGTGGGAGGGGCATGTGGANCATCTGGANACNACCTCCGTGGGNGGCACNATCGGNACCCANGTNGGNCCNGGNGCGATAGCTGTAATGTTTTTTGCACCGAAAGGTGAAGAGTAATGAATAAGCAGCCGGAATTGTCCCGGCTGCTTGCTTTTTGTCGCAAATCAAAAGAGGTTATCATCCTCAATATGTTCCATTATATCTTCTACATTACAGTGTAAGATGTTGCATAGCCTGTCTATCGTGTTTGTCTGTACGTTCCTATTGTGCCGTAATCTATCCAGCTGAGAACGGTTTATATTGTGGTATGTGTATAGGTCATATTGTGTCACGCCCTTTTTCTGCATGGTNACCCAGAGACGGTCATACTTTATCATTTTTTTCCTGCCTTTTCAAATTAGTACTTGTAATAAGTTCATTATCCATGTAAAATAAACTACATAATAGTGTTCACATAACGACACTATTCAACACATGAAAGGGGACAGAAAAATGACACTAGAGGATTTTAAGGACTGGTTGTTTGAAGTACTAAATGATTTGGATAGTGATATTTTGGCAGACATAGAAACGAATGAAAAATTAAACACATTTCAGATAAGCATGGCTGGCGGCAATGTGTTTGAGATCGAGTGCCGAAACTGGAAACCTTGCAAATGAAAAACGCCCCTTCCATATGGAAAAGGCGTTTGCCATGTGAGCGTAAAGTTTTTACTTATTGAACGTATTTTTCAAGAGTCGCACGTACTGCTCCCACGCCCGCAGACAACTCGGCAAAGTATCCCTTGACCGTCTCCGCCATGGAGATAGCGGTTAGGTCCACCCCGAAGATCTTTTCATTGGACAGTAGCGGATCTAAGCGGGACAGATCCTTGGGGGTATTATCCAGCTTGTAATCTGCCACATAAGCAGAGGCCTCTTCCAACAAGGGGTCGCTGCTGGGCGTAAAGGCGTTGCCCATATCGTCCACCGCCATCAGGTAGCGCAGCCAACCCGCATACACCAAAGGAATCAGTTTCAGGTCTGCCACATTCAGATCCGGGCGTTTCTGGTAAGCTTTGATGGTCTCACCGAAACGGATGGCCAGTTTCTGGGAGGTGTCGGTGGCGATACGCTGGGGAGCGTCCGGCATAAAGGGATTGGGNATCCGGATATTGACTACGGCGTCGATAAACTCTTTGGGNTCCAGAATGCCGGGGTTCACCACCACNGGCAATCCCTCCTGATAGCCNACGATCTCCACAAAGCGTTTCAGCAGCGGGTTCTTCATCTCCTCGGACACAAGGGTGTAACCCAGCAGACAGCCATAGATAGCCAGAGTGGTGTGNAGGGGATTCAGGCAGGTGCAGACCTTCATTTTCTCTACCTTGTCCACCGTCTCCCTCTCGGTGAAGATCACACCGCCTTTTTCCAGATCGGGGCGTCCGTTGGGAAAATGATCCTCGATCACCAGATACTCGCATTCCTCCGCATTGACAAAGGGGGCTACATAGGTGTTTTTAGAGGTAATGGCGGCGTCCAGCCCCTCAATACCATCCTGATTCAGCAGCTCCTCCACCTTGGCGTCCGGCCTGGGGGTGATCTTATCGATCATGGACCAGGGGTAGGAGACGGTCTGGGGGTCTCTCACATAGGCGGCAAAGCCTGTCTCCGCCAGTCCGTTTTTACACCAGGCATCAGCAAAGGCCCACACGGCAGCGGCCAGCTTGTCTCCGTTGTGGGAGCAGTTGTCCATGCTGACCATGGCGATGGGCAGTCTGCCGCTGACATAGCGGTGGTAGAGCAGGGACACAACCTTGCCCAGATAACTGTTGGGGGCAGGGGTGCCCTCGATCTCTCCCGGTCCGACGGTATAATCCTTCTCGATGGCTGGCAGTACATTTCCCTTGGCGTCTGTCAGGGCATAGCCCTTCTCTGTGATGGTAAAGCTGGCCATCTGCAGGGAGGGCGCGGCAAAAATCTGTTTTAATCTGTCATACTGGGCCTGGTTGGCGCTGTCCAGCACCAGAGATTCGGTGATGCTGCCCACGATGGTTTTCTCCACTGTATTGTTGGCTTTCAGAGTAGCCAAGATAGACAGGTTATCGTGAGGCCAGTACATTTTCTCTATGATTTCATAGTCAAAGCCCTCCACAGCGATGAGGCCGGTATCCACTGCGCCTTCGTTCAGCAGATTCTGCAGCACATTGCACTGGAAAGCCCGAAAAATATTGCCGGCGCCAAAATGAATCCAGGTGGGAGCAGCGTCTGTGGCGGCTTTTACCTTGTCATAATCAAATTCCGGGAGCCGGTAGCCCGCCTGAAGAAAGGCCTCCCGCTGCTCCTGTATGCTTTTTCTTGTCAGTTCCATATAAGTCCTCCTATATTAAGTCTCGCATATCCCCTGTTATGCTTTTTTATGCTGTTTCTCAATAGCCTCCCACAGTCCGTTCAGATAGGTTGCCCCCAGCGCCCTGTCGTACAGGCCGTAGCCGGGCATGGCCACCTCGTCCCAGATCATGCGCCCGTGGTCGGGGCGGATGGGGCCCGTGAAACCGATGTCGTACAGTGCCAGCATGATCTCATACATGTCGAAGGTGCCGTCGCTGGACAAGTGGGCGGACTCTTCGAAATCTGTGGGAGAATTGAACTTTAGATTCCGCACATGGGCAAAATGGATACGGCCCTTCAAGGAGCGAATCATATCCGGCAGATCGTTCTCCAGGTTGGTGCCGTAGGAGCCGGAGCAGAAGGTCACGCCGTTGTGCGGATTGTCCACCATCTGCATCATCCGCAGGATGTTGGTCTTGTTGATGATGATGCGGGGCAGACCGAACACGCTCCAGGCGGGGTCGTCCGGGTGAATGGCCATGTTGATGTCATATTTGTCGCAGACGGGCATGATGCGCTCCAGGAAATATATCAGGTTGGCGAAAAGCTTTTCATCATCCACATCCTTGTACATCTCAAACAGATCCTTGATCCGGGCCATGCGCTCCGGCTCCCAGCCGGGCATCACTGTGCCGTTGGTGTCTCCTGCAATGGACTCAAACATTTTTTCAGGGTCCAGAGCATCCACGGCCTCCTGGGTATAAGCCAGCACAGTGGAGCCGTCCGGGCGCATGCGGGCCAACTCCGTGCGGGTCCAGTCAAATACCGGCATGAAATTATAGCACACCATATGAATGCCCGCTTGTCCCAGCCGTTCCAGGGTGGTGATGTAATTGTCGATATACTGCTCCCGGTCCGGAGTGCCCACCTTGATGGCGTCGTGAATGTTCACGCTCTCGATGCCCGCCAGCTCCAGCCCCGCATCCTCGATCTCCTTTTTCAGAGCCAGAATATCTTCCATCTCCCAGACCTCTCCCGGAGCCGTGCCGTACAGGGTGGAGATCACCCCGGTCACTCCCGGAATCTGTCGGATCTGCTTTAAGGTCACTGTGTCGTACTTGCTGCCATACCAACGCAACGTCATCTGCATAAATGTATCCCTCCTGTGATTTTGATTGTGATAGGTTCTCTAGTGATTTCATTATAAGGCATTGAGAATTGCATGAAAATACTATATATTGCTTGAAAAAAGGCAAAAATTGCTCTATAATGATTTCGGGAATATTCCCATTTGCAACAGTGTGTTCAATACTAGAGAGAAATCAAATAGCAATGCCGCAAAAAAGGAGAGATAAGATGAGCGAGGTCAGGCTGCATCAGTTGGAGGCCACGGACGAGCGGCAGTACATGCTCAGAGAAGGCTATGAGGTCTACGAAAAACAGGGAGCGCCGCTGGGGGCCATCGCCTTCCACTATCACAGTTTCTATGAAATTATTTATGTGCTGGAGGGGGAGTACTCCTCCATGCTGGAAAATCAGACTTATCACATGAAAAAGGGAGACATGCTGCTTATTGACTGCAATGTCATGCACAAGTATCAATTTATCGAGAAAAAGCATGATTCCTCTAAGCGTATTATCCTGTGGGTGACCAGGGAGATGCTGCAGAGCCTGTCCGGGGAGGAGATGGATTTGAGCGCCTGCTTTCGGGGGCAGAGTTCCCGCGCTTATCACTTTCCCATTTACTATGAGGAGATGCTGCGGGGGTATCTCTTGAAACTGGTCATGGAGGAGCTGCCGGACGTGCCCTCGCCGGAGGCCAAGCAGGTGCTGGACCGGGGATATCTGACCCTGTTTTTTGTCTATCTGAACATGCTGTGCAGCCGCAGGGAATATGGATTTTCCAGGGAAAACACAGTGTTTCATCCCATGGTGGAGCAGGTGGCCGACTACATTGAGAGACATATAAGCGAGGGAATATCCGTGGAGGAGCTGGCCAGACAGGTGCATATGAGCAAGTATTATTTTCTGCGCAAGTTTAAGGAACAGACCGGGGTGACAGTACACAATTTTGTGCTGAACAAACGTCTGATTCAGGCCAGCGAGGAGCTTTTGCAGGGAAACAATATGACACAGGTCTGGCAGAACGCGGGATTTGCGGACTACTCCTCCTTTCTGCGCAATTTTAAGAGGACTTTCGGGATATCACCCGGAAAATATCGGGCCTGGGTTCTGGAAAGAATGTGAAAAGTCATTCTAAAAGAATATGGACATTTTCAGCGAAATATTGTAAAATACAAAGAAAAAAGCATTTATTGCAGATACAATTCCGTACATAATGCGGCAAAGAAGGAGACGACGTTATGACGACGAAGGAATGCTATGAATTGATGGGGGCGGACTATGGGGATGTGTTGGAACGTCTGATGAATGACAAGCTGGTCAAGAGATTCCTGTACAAGTTCGCTGATGCTAAGGATATGGAGGAATTGAAGAACTCTCTTGAGGCGCAGGACTATGAGACGGCGTTTCGTATGGCGCACAATCTGAAGGGCGTGTGTGCCAATCTGAGCATCCGAAAGCTGGGCGCATCCAGTTCCGAACTGTGCGAGGAGTTGAGGGGCGGCAAGTATACCGACAGGGTGGAATCCTTGATGGCCGCGGTGCAGGCGGATTATGATGCGACGCTGGCGGCAATCAGACAGCTGCAGGCAGAGGAAATGTAACGGAAGGCTATATTTTATAAGAGACGTGTGAAAGGATTTGGGAAACATTATGCAAAATACAGTATTGGTAGTAGACGATATGGAGATTAACCGGGAGATTTTGGCAGAGATCCTGGGCGAGGAATATCAGGTGAAGACTGCGGAGGACGGCCGCAAGGCGCTGGAGATGATCGAGGAGCTGCATGAGGAGTTGGCGGTGGTGCTGTTGGATCTCATGATGCCGGTGGTGGACGGTTTTGCGGTGCTGGAAGTGATGCAGGAGAAAGGCTGGTCTGAGAAAATCCCCGTGCTCATTATCAGCGGCGAGACTTCCGTCAATGCGGAGCGGAAATGCTTTGACTATCATATTTCCGATTTTATCCGCAAACCCTTTGACAATGCTCTGGTCAAAAAGAGGGTAAGAAATGTGGTTAACCTGTACCAGTATCAGCGTGATCTGGAGGACAAGGTGCAGGCGCAGACCAAGACGCTGCGGGAGCAGAATAAACTGCTGCAGCTCCAGGCCGACAAGCTGAGAAAGAGCAATACGAACATTATAGAGATTCTGGGTACCGTAGTGGAGTACCGCGATTTTGAGAGCGGAGAGCATATCAATCGCGTCAAGGGGTATACCCGGATACTGGCGGAGCGTCTGGCGGTGGAATACCCGGAGTACGGACTGGACCAGGAGGAGATCGAGGTCATCGTTTCGGCGAGCGCTCTGCATGATGTGGGCAAGATCGCCATACCCGACAATATCCTGTTAAAGCCGGGAAGGCTCACGGACGAGGAGTTCGCCTGCATGAAGACCCATACCACCAGAGGCGGTGAGATTCTGCAGAATATCAGGAATGCATGGGATGAAGAGTACGGCAAGATCAGTTATCAGATCTGCCGCCATCACCATGAGAAATTTGATGGCCGGGGGTATCCGGACGGGCTGGTGGGGGATGAGATACCCATTGCCGCTCAGATCGTATCCATTGCGGATGTGTACGATGCCCTGGTCAACGAGAGAGTCTACAAGGATGCCTTTCCCAAGGAGGAGGCGTTCCGCATGATTATGAATGGGGAGTGCGGTAAGTTCAACCCCAAGCTGCTGGAGTGTTTCCGCATAGAGCGTAAGGCGTTTGAGGAATTGAAAACTACCTATGACCATATGGAGAATGTGTAGGACACGGAGTATAATCTGGCGGTAAAAGAGAGGGCAGTCTCCTGCCGGACAGGGGACTGCTCTTTTTACGCCCCGACAGGCCGGCTTGCGATATGCAGAGAGAGGGAAAGATGGACGGAAACAGGACAGAAATAAACAGACAGGCCCAGTACGCCTATGACAGGGCGCAGGAGGTACTGTGGGAAGTGAGAACAGTGATAAAAGGGAAGGACGACTGTGTGGAAAAGGCATTCTCCGCCATATTGGCGGGGGGCCATATCCTGATAGAGGATGTGCCCGGGGTGGGCAAGACCACGCTGGCAGTGGCTTTTTCCCGTGCCATGGCGCTGGAGACGCAGAGAGTGCAGTTCACCCCGGACGTACAGCCCTCAGATATACTGGGTTTCTCCATGTATCACAAGGAGACAGGCACCTTCTCTTACCATCCCGGTCCTGTCATGTGCAATCTTTTTCTGGCGGATGAGATCAACCGCACTTCCCCCAAAACTCAGTCGGCGCTGCTGGAAGTCATGGAGGAGAATTATGTGACGGTGGACGGCGAGAGCCACCCGGTTCCCAGCCCGTTTATCGTGATGGCAACACAGAACCCCAAGGGAAGCGCGGGCACGCAGCAGCTGCCGGACTCTCAGCTGGACCGCTTTATGATCAGCATGCGTATGGGGTATCCGAACATGCAGGACGAGATTGAGATTGCCCGAGGGAAAAGCCTGCGCATACGTTCACAGGAGATTCGTCAGGTGCTCACGGCCCAGGAGCTGCAGGCGATGCAGAATCTGGTGGAGCGGGTCTTCATACACGACAATATCTATAAGTACATTGTGCGGCTGATAGAAGCTACCAGAAATAACAGTTATGTGGAACTGGGGGTCAGCCCCAGAGGGACCATTGCCTGTACCCGCATGGCCAGAGCCAGAGCATTTATCCAGGGCAGGGGATATGTGATACCGGAGGATGTGGCGGCAGTGTTTCCGGACGTGACGGGACACCGGCTCCAGCTCAACACCAAAGCCAGAGTGGCGCATGTAGCCGCGGAGGCTGTGCTGGAACAGATTCTGCAGCAGGAGAAACAGCCGGTCTCCTATATGAAAAACTAGGAGTAGATATGATACGTTATCTTTGTGCATTGCTCCTGACAGCGGCGAGCATATATATGGCATCTCTCTACGAGAGCACTGCATTCACATTTATGGGGTGTACAATGCTCTTTCTGATAGTGTCTTCTCTCGGGTATCTGCTATACGAAAAAAAGAGTCTGCGGGTGGCGCTGGACATGCTGCCCTCCATGACCGACAAGCAGGAGCCCATATATGTCCGGGTCAGGGCGAAACATCGATACCGGGGGTGTTATGGAAAGATAAAGGTGCAAGTGGCCGTCAGCCGGGAGGGACGCAGGATGAGGCGGTGCAAATGGCTGCTGGAGGACGGAGTGGGAACGGTCCGGGGAAAGGAGAACTGTCCCGGTGAGCGGCAGCTGTCCGGATTTTTAACCATTGAACAGGCTGGCAGCTATGAGATCCGGCTGAGGAAAATAAGGATATATGATCTGACGGGGCTGTTCTGTCTGGACTACAGCAGAGCGGCCAGGGGAGAGTGTGCCGTGATGGCGGTGCTGCCCCAAATTTATCTCATGGGGATAAGGCTTTCCGAGGCCGTCCGCAATTTTGCGGGAGACGCGGAGGTGTACGATTCCCTGCGCAGCGGCAGGGATATGAGTGAGCCGCTGAAACTGCGGCCCTTTCAGAACGGGGATAAGCTGCGCAACATTCACTGGAAACTCAGTGCCAAGGCGGATGAACTGTTGGTTCGGGAGAACAGTATGCCCAGGGGCTGTCCGGTGGCCGTGCTGGTGGAAACTGCCACCGGTTTTCAAGAGACGCAGCTACAATGTGTAGCCAGCCTGTCTTTTTGTTTGATGGATTTGGAATGTCCCCACTATGTGGCCTGGTACAGCGGTTTTTGGCAGGATGTGGTGAGGGTGAGGGTGGACGATGAGGAGAGTTTTTACGAGACGCTCCTGTATCTTACTCGAGAGCAAAACAGGGGAAATTCCATGGATATTCTGGCCAGGTACCGGGAAAAATACAGCGGCGAGCCGATATTGCATCATATCCGGGTGGAGGACGGCCCCCGTATCCGGGTGGACGGGCAGGAGGCTGTGAATCTGAAGGCCTTTGCGCTGGAGCAGGAGCTTTCGGAGCTGGAATTGCTGTTGTAGGGCAAAAGAGGGCGGAGATCGAGTATGTGGAAGAACAGACCCAGGATTCGATGGCGGATGAGTCAAGGAGCTGGAAATATACGAAACAAACGATTGGCGGGATGGCCTCTGGCGCTCTATATCCTGTATGCGGCAGCTCTGAGTATGCTGTCTCTTTATGCTGCCTATCTCATGGGGGATCAATTCGGCCTGAGCCTGGAGGAGAGATGGCCTGCCAGCCTGTGGTGGGCGGCAGGGTGGAGCCTGGTAGTTGTGGCCTGGAATGAGATCATGCATGCCAGAAGAAAAAGAGTGCTGCGTCTGATAGGAAATGTGGCGTTGTTTCTGGTAGCATACTGGTGGTCGGACTGGTGGTTCTTTTTTGATGAGCCAAATAAGCAGAAGATGCTTAACGGCCTGGATGGTTTGGCGCTGCGCTATATGGAAACCTGGAATCAATATTTTGGCACTTCCCGCAAGCTGCCCGATATGACCGCATCCACTCTCTTGGAACAGCAGTGGGCATGGGCAGTGCTGTGGGTGGTGCTGGCATCGCTTTTGCAGGTTTTCTCCGGATTCCTGCGCAAAAGAGTGGTGATGCTCCTGCTGCCGATCGCGGCGCTGGCGATGGGGATGATTGTGGGCGTGACACCCCAGTGGCCGGGGATGGCCTGTATGTTTGCCGCAGGACTGCTGGGCCTGTATCTGGATTGTCACAGGGAGTTTCGGCCGGTTCAGGCGTTGGCGCTGACGGGTTTTCTGGCGGTGCTGCTGCCGTTGACTGCCATAGTGATGGAGAAACCGGCGCTGCGTATAAACCAGTCCCATGACCAGCTGCAGGCGTTTCAGCACCAGGTGGAGCAGGGAATCAAAGATTACGACTGGAAGGCCCTTTTTACATTGCGCCGGGACGGCCGGGCGGACAACCGGGTGGACAACCGTAAGCCGGAGTACACTAAAGAAGAAATGTTGACTGTGACAGTCAACGAACTGCCCGACACAAATATGTATCTCAGAGGATATTACGGAACGGAGTATCGGAGAGGACGCTGGGACGCTGCGGACGAAACATTTGACAGAGCCTGCCGCAAGCAGGGTATGGGAAGCGGGGAGGCGGCTCGGCTGCTGGCTGAGTTAAGCAGTCCGAACCAGTCTGCTGCCACCGGGATTCGATACGAACTGCAGTACACGGGGATACGTACCAGTTTGGCGTATCTGCCCTACGGGGCGGATCTGGAGACGCTGCAGGGGCAGTACCGGACCAGCGGGGACTATGTGGTAGAGAAATCTAAAGGCCTGAAGAGCCTTATATTTGAGGGATATGCGCCTGGTAGTCTGGTCACAAATGACAGTGAACAGTGGAATTTAGATGTACAAAAATTCTATTCGTGGTATAATGAGTATGTGACGGAACAATATCTTGTGGTTTCGGGCGATTTACCGGAGTTGACTAAGATAGTCAACGAGATAGAGACTTCCGACGCATATCGGACCATTCTGGAGACTTCCCAGAGTAATGTGACCGGGCGAAATGCGGTCAAGCTGGCTATGGGCAGCCTGGTGGCTGGGAAATTGCGAAGCCTGGCCAGCTACAATATTGATCTCGCCCCTCTGCCCCAAGGCGTGGACCCGGTGGAATATTTTTTGGGTGAGAACCGCCAGGGCTATTGTATGCATTTTGCCAGCGCCGGTACATTGATTTTACGGCAGCTGGGAGTCCCGGCCAGATTTGTGTCAGGCTATGTGGTGCAGCCCGATGAGTTCCGGCGAAGCTCCGGGGGCTACCGGGCCAGCGTCAGGGATGACGCGGCTCACGCCTGGGTGGAAATCTGGCTGGAGAATGTGGGCTGGGTGCCGGTGGAGATGACGCCGGGCTATGAGGAGACGGAAACCGTTCTGGCAGGGCAGGATCAGCAGAATGGGCCGACTCCGTCCCCTGCTCCAACTTCGACTCCGGACAGTCAGCAGACGCCCGTCGAAAGTGAGGAGCAGGAGGATGCGCCGGTTTCCAGCTCTGCGCCCCAGAGTCCACTTCTGGAGGACGGAGCGGGGCCAGGTCTTCTTCCCGCCGGTCCGGGAATGGCAGGTGCTTTAGAGCAGCCGGAGGACATGGAGGGCTGGGGCTTTGCGGGAGAGGGCGGCTGGGCCATCTTTGGACAGAACGGCAGCCTGAGGGTGAGCCAGGTGGTATTCGTGCTGCTGGGAATTTTGGCGGCGGCAGGTGTGGTTTGGCTGGCGATGGTCTGGCTGTTACGTCTCAGAGCGGCGTACTGGCAGAAGATACGGCATGATATTGAGAGCGGCGGCACAAGGCAGGCCGTGCGGGTCATTAACAGAAAAATGTACCGGCGGCTTTTGAGAAAGCGTGCGGGAATTCTGGCACTGAGATCCGACGAGGAGTATCTGGCGGCGCTGAAACGGCAGTATCCCGGAGAGGACTGGGAGAGTTATCTGACGGTGGTCAGAAAGGCGGTCTACTCCCGGGAGGAGATCGGCGCGGAGGAGGCCAGGGTCTGCTATGGGCTGCTGAGACGCACGGAGCATCAATGGTCCAACGAAACCAATCACACATAAGATGTCAGTAAATGTGACAAAATAGATAAAGAAGAGAGATGTGGGGTGCGGAACGCATGGAACAGCAGCCCACCGTACAGTGCACAGATCAAAATACGGACGCGAAAGCGGCCGGATGTTGATCTCAGGACATGTGTACTGGTAGGTGGGATGCGGAACTCATATAGGAGGAAACCTTGAGCGATCGGGATGAGATAACAGAGACGACAGATACAGAGGAAACGGAAGAAAGAACCTCCGGGGAGGTCCTTCGGATCAGGGAGGACATAGAGGCTCTGGAGCGGCAGCGGATACAGCGGCGGCGGGCGCGGATGGCGGTCATGCGCCAGAAAAAGAGACGCCAGGAGCTGTTTCGCAGCTGGGCGCTGGTGATTGTGGCCGGACTGATCGTGCTGGCGCTGGCGGTCTGGGGGCTGATCAGACTGGTGGGAGGCCATGACCGGGAGGACAAAGAGATACCAGGCGGAGAGATTCCGGAGAGTCTGCAGGAGGCAGAGGAAGGCCGCGTGGAAAAAGGCAGACAATATGTGACTGTGCGGGAGAAATCACCGGATGAGTCCGAACCGGGGGAGCCCGCGGGAGAGCAATTTTCGTCGGGTGAAACCGGTCAGGAGGAACGGACACAGGACCTCTTCACTTTCAATCCCCAGGCCACGGAGCACACGGCGGGCTTTCCCGAGGAGGGACGAGGGGTATACAGCACCAATGGCGTGTTGATCGATGTGGAGGCGGAGGAGATTCTGGCCGGCCGGGATCCGCTTCAGCGAATAAACCCGGCGTCCATGACCAAGATTCTCACGCTGCTGGTGGCGGCGGAGCATGTGTCGGATCTGCAGGATACTTTTACCATGACCATTGAGATTACGGACTACTGCTATCAGCATGATTGCAGCATCGCAGGTTTTGGCGTGGGAGAATCGGTGACAGTGGAGGAGTTGATGTACGGAACCATTTTGCCATCCGGTGCGGATGCAGCTATGGCTCTGGCGGAGTATGTGGCGGGTTCCCAGGAGGTGTTCGTGGAGATGATGAATCAGAAACTGGAGGAGCTGGGGATATCCGACACCGCCCATTTCACCAACTGCATAGGACTGTTTGATGAGAACCATTATTGCACGGTGTACGATATGGCTAAGATTCTCAAGGCGGCCTCGGACAATGAACTGTGTCGCCGGGTTCTCTCGGCCCGCACCTATGCCACCTCCGTTGCAAGCGAGAGTCAGCCGGAGGGAATTCTGCTGTCCAACTGGTTTCTCCGTCGCATAGAGGACAAGGATACTCATGGAGAGGTACTCTGTGCCAAGACCGGATTTGTGAATCAGTCCGGCAGCTGTGCCGCCAGTCTGGCCACGGACCATGAGGGCAGAGAGTATATCTGTGTCACCACCGGCTCCCTCAACAGCTGGACCTGCATCTACGACCATGTGGAAATATACCAGGCATTTCTGGACTAAAAAATAGTGTAAACAGAGGAGGCCCCGGCGGGGATGCCGGGAATGGAATCATGCACAACGAATTGGAAAAACAAAAGCGGCTGCGTTTTCGGCAGCTGGAACAGTGGAAAAGGGTGGTGCTGGAGTATGTGATCATCACCGTGGCAACTCTTTTGATGGTGGTGGGAGTACATTTTTTTAAATTCCCCAATCATTTTTCCTTTGGGGGAGTCACTGGTGTGGCGGTGGTGCTGGGGGCGGTGCTGAATCATTCGGCGGCCACCTATACGTTTATCATAAATATGGCGCTGCTGGTGTTCGGCTTTCTTTTTCTGGGAAAAGAGTTTGGCCTCAAGACAGTCTATGTCAGCGTGCTGACCTCCGTGGGACTGGAGGCTTTGGAAACGTGGTTTCCGCTGACGGCGCCGCTGACCGGGCAGCCGGTGCTGGAATTGATTTTCGCCATCTTTCTGCCGGCGTTGAGCGCAGCTATTTTGTTCAATATCGGCGCTTCCGGCGGCGGGACGGATATTCTGGCAATGATTTTGAAAAAATATACCCCTGTCTCCATCAGCGTGGCCCTGTTTCTGGTGGATTTTCTCATTGTTCTGGCCTCCTGTTTTGTGTTTGACATCCAGACGGGGCTTTTCTCTCTGACGGGATTGCTGGCCAAATCCCTGGTTATCGACAATGTGATTGAGAGTATCAACCTGTGTAAGGCGTTTATGATCGTCTGCGATGACCCGGAGCCGATCTGCCGCTATATCTGCGATGAGCTGGGCCGCAGCGCCACCATCTACCGGGCGGAGGGCGCCTATTCTCATCACCCCAAGACCATGATTCTGACAGTGACCAAGCGCAGCCAGGCCGTGCAGCTGCGCAACCATGTGCGCCGCTGCCAGCCTGATTCGTTTATCACTATATTCAACTCCAGTGAGATCATCGGCAAGGGATTCAGGGGATTGAATTGATGCTTTTTTGAGAGAGCGGCCCATCCGATACGGCAGGGTTTCAGGCAAATTCCACAAGGAGTTTCCGGAAAAAATGTGGAAATTGTCCTTTAATTTTGCATACTCAAAGCGATAAAATACTTTCGTAAATGAATAAGAGCAATTAACGACACATGTGGCGCGCTGCGCGTAAATCTGATTACGGTACAGATGCTGCATGTGTTTTTTGTTGCGCAAAAATAGTTCATAGCAGGAGGGCTTTATGGAAAACAATCAATACAACATTGTGGACCAAATGGTATTGGCTATCTTGGCAATGCGGCTACAGGCGTCATTTTCCGGCAGACCATCGGCCATGCCAAGGCAGCGGTACCGGATATTATGGCGATTGCAATCACTGCGGTGGTTATGGCCGGACTCTGGAGACAGCTCAGTGAATCGCCAGAGAGTGAAAATGCAAAGAGCGTTTTGCCGGAGTTTCCCTCTAAAGAGGGTGTAGCATGTCTCGGTCTCTGCTGCTGTAGGCTACAGTTTATAGATTCCCACTCCATATCCCTCAAGTGTGCGAGGGCCGGACAAGGTTTCACTGGTCCAAATATCTTGCATGGGAACGTGCAGAACAATCTCCGCGGGCTGGGCCAGGTAGTTCAGTACAAAGAGATATTTCGAATTATCTTTTTCCCTGACAGTCAGCTCGCAGCTCTGTGGCAGCCGGATCACGTCGCTGTAAGGCTCTGATATTCCCAGTTTTTCTAGAAATACTTTGGCGGCGTCAGCGGCAAAAGCCCCGCCGAAATAGTATGCCTTTCCTCTGCCGAAGGAGTTACAGATCAGAGCGGGGGCGTCCTTGTAACAGCCGGAAGTGTAGGTGGCCAGAACCTGGGACTGTTCCCCCAGAGGGGCTAAGAGTTCGTTGAATGCGGCGGACTCGAATCGGACGTCGTCCCATTCTGCCATGATGGGCACCTCGTCCGGCGCGGCCAACGAGTACTCGGGGACATCTGTGCCGGTGAGTTCGCGTACCACTCCCGGCAGATACTCCATAACACATTTCCCGTTTATGTCCTTGTATCCGGTGCGGCATCCCATCACCAGTTGCCCGCCAGCAGCCACATACTGCTCCAGCAGTCGGGCGCGCTCTGGGGTCAAAATGCTGGCGTGAGGGTAGAACAGAACCTGATATTGCGATAGGCTTTCCAGTGTGTCATGGTTCTCCAGATACACATAGTCAAAGGGCACATGGGCCAGCTGCAGGGCGGTAAAGAGGGATTCCTGGCTGACGGTATCCACCCGGCGGTGCCATTTGTCCAGCTGAGTGTCCCAGATATTGTCATAGTCTCTCAGAATGCCCACCTTTGCCCGGTAGAGGGAACCTGCCAATTCCTGCATTTTAGCTATTTTATCAAAGATTTCCCGCACCTCTCGAAGTCTGCGGTTATCTCTGCCGGAGTAATCCAGAATGCCGTGCCAGTAGATTTCCGTGCCGAAGGTGCAGGTTCTCCAGCGAAAGTAGCTGATATAGTCCGCACCGTGGGCAATGCTCTGCATGGTCCAGAGAGTTATCTGTCCCGGTCGGGGCGTGGGGGCATCCATGCTGGTGTTCCAGCCGTTGGCGCCGCTCTGCTGTTCCATGATGCCGAAGGTGGGGGAAACAGCTCTCAGTTCGGCCAGGCTCCTGCTGGAGCGCCGATCTTTCAGAATGTCCCCGGCATCATAATTGTCCGGGCAGTAGCTGAAGTTAGGGTAGGAATCGTACATCAGCACGTCCAGGCTCTCTCTACCCATGCGCTGGTAGTCGATGTTGGCAAACATACCGTTGGTGGTGATGAAGTCGCCCTCCTTGCAGTATTTCCGCAGGATGTCTGCCTGCATCCTGGCAAAGCGGCAAACGCTGTCGGAGATGAAACGAAAATAATCCAGCATCATATGTGGATTCGGGGAGCCGGAATTGGTTTTTCTGGGAACGTGGATCTGTGCCCAGTCCGTGTAAGTCTGGTTCCAGAAAACGGTTCCCCAGGCCAAGTTCAGCGTTTCCAGGGCACCATATTTTTCTTTCAGGAATTTGCGGAAGGCGATGGTATCGCTTTCGGAGTAGAACCGGTCATTTTCACAGTTGAATTCATTGTCCAACTGCCAGCCCACCACAGCGGGATGCCCGGCATAATGGGCGGCGGATTTTTCCACGATCTTTTTGCAGAATTCCTGATATACCGGGGAATTGTAGTTGTAATGCCTCCGGGCGCCGTGGCGTATCAGGTGTCCCTCCATGTCCGCGTTTAAAACTTCGGGATATTTTTCTGTAAGCCATGCGGGCGGAGTGGCCGTGGGCGTGCAGAAGATTACCTGCATCCCCTTTTTCAGTGCGAGATCTAAGAATTCGTCAAAGAATTCATAGGTGTACTGTCCCTCCCCGGGTTCGATCAGGCTCCATGCAAACTCAGCGATGCGGACAGTTTTCAGTCCGGCGGCCAGCATTCTGTCCAGATCCTCTGCCCAGAGGGATTTGTCCCAGTGCTCCGGGTAATAACAGACTCCCAGATCGATATGGTTTCCGTTAATCAGTCTCGTGTTTTTCATGCATTTAGGATTCCTTTCTGATATATTAATTTTTATCATATCACAAAAAGGTCAGGATGTCTTGTGAAAGTCGGAGCAAGGGTGGATTTTCTGTTGACAAGCGTCCTTTTTGTCTGAGGCAATTGACGGTTGCCGCAGTGTTACTTTTTGCCGGAAAGGGGTATATGGGACAAAAGGAAACTGAGAATGCTGTTTCAGACGGATAGGTTTCAGCATCTCAGTGCGGAGACAGAATGTATAATAGCGAGACATTTGCATGTCAAAAGATTGATTCATAAGATGGAAAAGGAGGAACTTCCCATGTGTAAAGCGTTCAGTGAATTGATGGAAGAAGAGAGACGTGAGGGTAAAAGAGAGGGTAAAAAGGAAGGCAAAAGAGAAGAAAAAATCCGAATTATCCGTCAGTTGCTTAAAGAGGGCCTTGACGAAACATTTATCCATAGGATAACAAAATGCACCAGGGAGGAATTTGCGGCAGCGGGAAAATAAAGTGGCTGTCAATGCAGACAGCCACGGCCTTTGTTTATAACTCCATTGTGTGGGACGTCATCCCTCGATGGAAATATAGCGTTTTTTCTCCTCCACCGCCGCAGGCTTTTCCTTTGGAATGTGGAAAGTCAGGATGCCATTCTCATACTTGGGATGGATATCCTCCTCCTTCACGTGGTTTCCTACATAAAAACTGCGGCTCATGCTCCCGGCGTAACGCTCCCGCCTCACATAGCTGCCGCTTTCGTTTTTTTCGTCCCGGTCAAGGTTTTTCGCGGCATCTACAGTCAGGCAGCCATTCTCCAACTGCATTCTGATCTCGTCCTTTTGAAAGCCGGGCAGATCAATATCGACCACGTAATCGTTTTCCGTCTCCTGAACATCTGTCTTCATCAGGTTCTTGGCATTTTTCCCGTACAGGGTTCTGCTGATATCCGGGAATGCGAAGTCCTCCATAAGGCTGTCAAACAAATTTTCTCTGAAAATACTGGGCATCATCATAAGTCATGTCTCCTTTCCATGATCTGTGAAATTTATTCCGGCGCTGCGGGGTGATCAAAAGCGCTGTCCGCCGAAACAGGACCGGTTCCTCTTTACTACAAAGTATTTCCCTCCGAACAGAAAAAAATCCCCAATTTTCATAGTATGAAATCAAAATAGCCGGGCTGGCAAAAAGGTTTCCAACCACGCAAAAAACCCCGAACCTAAGCTATTCTTAAGTCCGGGATTTTCAGATGGCTCATGCCATCTCTTAAAGGGGAGGATTAAGTATTATTTTTATCCTCTGTACTGTCAAAGGAGGGGGTTCCAATGACAGTAGTAGTATGTCCGCCATGTCAGCGTTTATACATCTTTTTTAAAAAATATTTTTAATTTTACTGGGGACGGTTATCAGTGGTGGATTGCTCCTGGGATTTGCCCCCTAAGTCAAGGTCCGCCATGGTATGTTTTCCCCGCAGTTTCCCGTACATCCAGATATAGACCCATATCAGCAGAGGGATGGCGATAGTGCCCACCAGACAGGCCTGGAACAGCTTTCCGGAGCTGTCCTGATCAAAGATTGCCACTGCCAGCGTGACAAGGTACAGGGCCGCCAGCAGTATCACTCCGGCCAGGGCCACCACCTGGCGGGAGGTTATCTTCTTTTTTTGTTTATCTTCATTTTTGCCGCTCATTATGAATTGTCCTTTCTTATTTATAGTTCCGCATACTCCCTACAAGCACACAAGGCAGGCGATCAATGTCCGGCCGCTGTGACGTCCTGACATTGATCGGCGGACTTTTCGGGTTCCATAGGAATATCCTGCCACAGTTTGGCAAAGGATGCAAGATATAAAATGGTAATTTCACGTTTTTGTTGCGTTTGGGTAAAAATTGTTATATACTTACTACATACGACAAAAATTCCGGAGCAGACTCTGGACAGAAAGGTATGGTTAAGGGTTATGGCATTATTGGAAAAGTGGAGAGAGGTCGCATATAATGAGGAGCTGGGTACGGAGAAACTGCAGCAGTTATGGGGCGCTTATTTCCAGAAGGAAAAGGAAATTTATATGCAGCTGTTGAAAAACCCGGATGAGGAAGTAAAGGGCACGGTCAAGGAGCTGTCGGACAAATATGATGTGTCGCTGATGACGATGACCGGTTTTTTGGATGGGATCAACGACAGTCTGGTGACTCCCAACCCCATTGAGGAGATGGAGGAGGACACGCCTGTAAGCTTAAAATTTGACAAGGAACTGCTGTACAAGAATATGGTTGCGGCAGATGCGGACTGGCTGTATAATCTGGAGGAGTGGAAAGAGATTTTCGACGAGGACAAGCGCAAGGCGCTGTATAAGGAACAGAAATCTTCCACCACCATTGTCAAGGAGGCAAAGGTGTACCCCAACGATCCCTGCCCCTGTGGGAGCGGCAAAAAGTATAAGAAGTGCTGCGGTAGATAAGCTTTATAAGTAGGGAGGAAAGGAACATGCGTCTTTTCATCGATACCACAAAGGTGGAAGAGATAAAAAAGGCTAATGACATGGGGGTAATCTGTGGCGTTACCACCAATCCTTCCCTGATTGCCAAGGAGGGCAGAGTATTCGAGGAGGTTATCGCAGAGATCGCCCCCATCGTTGACGGACCTATCTGCGGTGAGGTGAAAGCCACCACCGTGGACGCTGAGGGTATGATTGCCGAGGGCAGAGCCATCGCCGGGATTCATCCTAACATGGTGGTTAAGATTCCCATGACCGCCGAGGGCTTGAAGGCCTGTAAGGAATTGGCTGCCGAGGGAATCAAGACCAATGTCACTCTGGTTTTTTCTGCCCATCAGGCTCTGCTGGCAGCAAGAGCGGGCGCTACATATGTGTCTCCGTTTCTGGGGCGTCTGGATGGTATCAGCCAGAGAGGCGTAGACCTGATCAGAGAGATCGCTGATATTTTTGCAGTGTGTGATGTGCACACACAGATCATTGCTGCAAGTGTGCGCAATCCTGTTCAGGTTACCGACTGTGCGCTGGCAGGCGCAGATATCGCCGCAGCGCCTTACAGTGTTATCGAACAGATGACCCAACATGCGCTGACCGATGCTGGTATCACTATATCGCAGGCCGATTACAAGGCAGCGCTCGGAGAGTAAAAAATTGTTTTTATGGGCTGGAAACCGTTGTTTCCGGCTCTTTTTTTGTTTGCAGGTATGAAAAACTTTCCATTATATTTTTTATGATGCCGCTAATACTAAAACCAAGATAAGCGATGACAAATCACTTAGACGGCAGGGTTTAGAGAGAACCAGCGGAAAAGCCAGGATAAGTGAAGGTCTCACTTATCTTGGATATAGATTGCAAACAAAACAAGAAAACCGTATGGAGGTGAAACAAGATGACAAGCAGATCTAATAGAGTGGAAGTTCCCGAGGCTAAGGCAGCCATGGATCGTTTCAAAACCGAGGTTGCATCCGAGCTGGGCGTGAACCTGAAAGAGGGTTACAATGGCGATCTGACCTCTAAGGAGGCCGGTTCCATCGGCGGCGAGATGGTTCGTCGGATGATCAAGAAGCAGGAAGAGCAGATGAAGTAAGACGCTCAGGTAAGCGAAAAAGGGGCTGTTGCATTTTGCAGCAGCTCTTTTTTGTTTGCCTGAGGGGGCAACAGCTTGCGGAAAATTTACTTTTAAGATATACTATTACATAGGCATGTAAAATGTAGCTGCAAAATTTTTTGGGAAAAGGGAGTTCTTCGGACACAGGCAAGAGGGTATAAGGGAGGAATGAATCTATGAGAGTAAAAGAATTTACGGTATCCTTTTTACTGACTGCGGCGCTTGTGATGACTGCGGCCGGCTGTCAGGCAACGCCGGAGTCTGTGGAGGGCAGCGCATATGGCAGTGAAAATGTTTTGGAGTCCACAGATGCCGCGGATACCGAAATAGACGAAGAAACGGGGAGTGAAAACATGCAGGAGACACAAGAGGATATGATTGCGGAAGCAATTAGGCAGGAGACTGCGTCGGTGGAACCGGAAACAGACAGTTCACAGACTGCGAAACTGTCTGAGAAAGAACCTACAGCGGAAATCAGTGAAATAATCCCGGCAAAATATCTCACACTGAGCGTTATAGAATGCGGAACTATCGAAAAAATCTCTTATACGACGTATGATTATTATGGAGACGGCTCTGAAATAGAAAAATATGCCAATGTTTATCTTCCATATGGTTATGACAAAGAGAAAAAGTATAATGTTCTCTACCTGATGCACGGTATCGGCGGAGATGAAAACGAGTGGGGGATGACCGGAAGTGCCTCCAAGGTTAAAATAATAATGGATAATCTTATATATAACGGAGATATCGAACCGTTTATCGTAGTGACTCCTAACGGACGTTCAGGAGCGGATTTCGCAAACACGAATGCTGATTACAATTCTTTTTATGAGTTTGGGAAAGAACTGCGGAACGACCTGATTCCTTATATCGAGAGTCATTATGCGACATACGGACAATATGGTGAAGAGGATTACGATATGAAGGCGGACAGAGAACACAGGGCAATGGCAGGCTTGTCTATGGGCGGCATGCAGACCATTAACATAGGTATGTGCGAATGTCTGGATATAATAAGCTATTTCGGAGCGTTTTCCGCAGCGCCCACCTCATATCCGGGGGCGGACATTGTTGAAAAGATAGATGCGCAGTTCCCCGACGAGGAGATTAAGTATTTTTACAATATATGCGGGACCGCTGATTCTATAGCTTATCAAAGCGCCTCCGCAGCGGCAAAAGAGCTTCCGCAGTTAAGTGATAGATTTAAGGACGGAGAAAATTATATGTGGCAGGAGCTTAGCGGCGGACACGATTTTGCCGTTTGGTATCTTGGATTCTATAATTTTGCGCAGATAGTATTTGACTGAAATTGCCAAATGGATAGTAGAGGAACAGCGTGCCAAGAAGGATAGTAAATATAATTGTTTAACAGGTAAAAGCAATTGAATATTTTGGGACTTTATGATAGGATAAAATGGATATTGAAAATGTCAAACGGGTAAAGCGGAGGGTATAGGGTAGAATATGGAAACATATAAGCAGGAATTTATCGAGTTCATGGTGGACAGCAAGGTGTTGAAATTCGGAGAGTTTATCTTAAAGAGCGGCAGGAAATCGCCGTTTTTCATGAATGCGGGCGCCTATGTGACGGGGGCGCAGCTGAAAAAGCTGGGTGAGTATTATGCCCGGGCAATCCACGACAATTACGGGGATGACTTTGACGTGCTGTTTGGACCGGCCTACAAGGGAATTCCTCTGAGTGTCGCTACCACCATCGCCTACAGTGAACTATACGGCAAGGAGATTCGTTATTGCTCCAACCGCAAAGAGGTAAAAGATCATGGAGATGTGGGCATTCTGCTGGGCAGCAAGCTTCAGGATGGCGACAGAGTGGTGATTATTGAGGACGTGACCACCTCCGGCAAGTCCATTGAGGAGACTTTTCCGATTTTGAAGGAGCAGGCGGATGTGGAGATCAAAGGTTTGATGGTTTCCCTGAACCGCATGGAGAAGGGACTGGGCGGCAAGGTGAGCGCACTCCAGGAAATTCGTGAGAAATACGGTTTTGAGGCCAGGGCCATCGTCTCCATGGGAGAGGTGATTGAACATTTGTATAACCGGCCTTACAGAGGGGAAATACTGATTGATGATACGCTGAAGGCAGCGATTGATGCATACTATGCGGAATATGGCGCATAGAGGGACACAGGAGTGGTATTCTGCATTCAGAGTGAGGCTCGGGATGCGGGGAAAGGCAGGGCAGCGAATATGGAGGAAAAGGTGTACAAGGTTATGAGAGGAGCGGGTGCGCTCAATATCACATTGGGCGTAGTGACGCTGGTTCTGGGACTGGTAAGCGGGATACTGCTGATTATAGGCGGAGCCAAGCTTCTGGCCGGAAAGTCAAAAATTCTCTTTTGATTTCCAAAGGAAACGATGAAATTTCTATTTGAGCAATATCGCAGATACAGCAGTAGTTGGCTTTGCCAACTACAGATATGCATGGGGATTATTATGTCGCAAAAAAAGAATTATATGTTTACTAACCGCAGGCATTCGAGAAAAGCGATCATGTCTACGGTTTTTGGTGTTTTATGCACAGTGTCAATGATAATAGTTATTTTTCTGTCCTACAGCAGCAGTGGGAATATTCCCACGGGGTACGGTTTCACGGGGCTGTTTGCGACCATATTGTCCCTGAACGGGCTGATACTGGGAATATTTTCCGTGCGCGAGACGGACAGATTCAAGCTGTTTGGCTGGCTGGGAATACTGCTCAACGGCGCAAGCCTGGGAATGGTCAGTGGTATTCTGTATGCAGCATCCTATTTATAAAAGGAACTCAAAAATCTTAAATAAGAAAGAAGGACAGACATGGAACAGATGCAGAGCGAAAACAGAGAAGTGTTACAGGAGAGATATGAACTGGTTTTGGAACGGATAGGGGAGATGGGGACAGAGACCATGGGCCATCCGGCGCTGGATGCATATTTTGGAAAGATGGCGGACTTTTCGCAAAAGCTGAGCGGTTATTATGCCTTTGTGAATGAGGGTCATATGCGGGAGGCTGAACTGGCGCAGCTCCAGGCGTGGAACCGTGATCTTTATGAGGACATTCTGCCGGAGAATTACGATCAGAGCTGGGGAAATCCGGCCTATGGGGCAGCGCAGATGGACGAGCAGTGGGGACAGCTGCTGGCCCATGTCTATAAGGAACTGCGGGATGGCATTATCTCGGCGGCTCAGGGAGACCTGGAGGATGTGCTGGTTCGTATGGAACTGCTGGTGGAAATCTACAGCGCCTGTGTGGTTACATGGAAGGAGGAACAGAAACTGCCGTCCTATGAGACTATCCGCCAGATCGTTTACTGGCATAGCAGCGATTATTCCGATATTCGGGCGGAGAAGACAATCAGCAGGATGACCTGTCCGGAGGGAAACCCGGCGGTGGATATTATCATGGGCGCTGATCTGGAGGACATACGCTACCTGTACCGCTACGGCGTATATGTGACAGAAAATGAACTGGAGATTGCCAGATTTCTGTGCGGCCTTCCCCAGGAGACCATTGACACTATGGCAGATACTTATACGGAGGGATACCGGATCGGCTTTGAGGTGACAGGAAAGGACCTGTCCATAAAAAAGACGGTGGATTTATACTACCACATCGGGTTTGAGAGGATGCTGCGCAAAGCGGTGGAAAATTTTGCCAGGCTGGGCCTGAAACCGGTGGTCAGAAATATAAATCTGGAGGGGGCAAAGCCCAACAGGCAGTATACCTATGACCATAAGGACGACCACGGGCTGTTCTGGGACAAGGCCCTGATGCAGCGCAAGCTGGAGGCGGTGAAGACGGCATACGAGCATCATAAACAGGCGGCCAAAGAGTATGCGGGACCTGCGGTGGTGGAGATTTTCGGCGAGGAGCCTTTCTCTCCGGTGAGCAAGCCCCAGGCGGTGAAACTGTCCCCGGAACAGCAGAAAATGTGGGTGGAGTACAGCGCCAAAAGCATGGAGCTATATGCGCAGTACATTCCCATGCCGGAGCGCAGCTTTACCATTATCGCATTCCCCGTGCCGGAGATTGGTGAGAACTTCCGGGAGATTTTTGAGGACACCATTAGAGTAAATACTCTGGATTATATGAAATACCGTCAGATCCAGCAGTATCTTATAGATGCCTTGGACCAGGCGGACCATGTGGAGATCAAGGGCATGAACGGCAATGTCACAGATCTGACCGTGAACCTGTGGAAACTGCAGAATCCGGAGAAGGAGACCATTTTCGAGAACTGTGTGGCGGACGTGAACATCCCGGTGGGAGAAGTCTTTACATCTCCGGTGCTTAAGGACACCAATGGCGTGCTGAATGTATCAAGGGTGTTTTTGAACGGACTGGAGTACAGAAACTTGTCCGTCACCTTCCGAGATGGCATGATCGCGGATTACAGCTGCAGTAATTTCCCGGATGCGGAGGAAGGGCGGCGCTACATTAAAGAGAACGTGCTGTTCCACCGGGATACCCTGCCCATAGGCGAATTTGCCATCGGCACCAATACCACTGCCTATGTGATGGCCCGCAAATGGGGAATCGAGGACAAGCTGCCCATTCTGATTGCGGAGAAGACAGGACCTCACTTCGCTGTGGGGGATACCTGTTATCCCCACACGGAGGACGTGGTGGTATACAATCCGGATGGCAAGGAGATCGTGGCTAGAGAGAACGAGAAATCCCGGCTGCGTGACACGGATCCCTCGGAGGCTTATTTTAACTGCCATACGGACATTACTCTGCCCTATGACGAGTTAGGGGAATTGACGGCGGTGAGAAAGGACGGCAGCAGAATTCCCATTATCGCAGAGGGACGTTTCGTACTGCCGGGCAGCGAGGCGCTGAATGAGCCGCTGGAGCGCACCTGAAAAGGAACAGTTTTTTGCTGCCGCACGTAAAAACACGTGCGGCAGCGGTGTATTATGCATATAAATTATAAAAAGATAAACGAAAATTAAGAAATAGGCGACCACAAAATATATAAAAAGTCCTTGCATACCGACACTAAATCTAGTACACTATTAATAGAATGTCATGGCGGACGCGGCAGAGGCTTTACGGTATGCGGAGGAGTTGTGACGCTCAGACAGACGGAGGATGAGAGTATGGCAAAAGTTGGTATCGTCATGGGCAGTGACTCGGATATGCCCATTATGGCTAAAGCGGCGGATGTGCTGGAGGAGTTGGGAATTTCTTATGAGATGACCATTATCTCCGCCCACAGGGAGCCGGAAGTGTTTTTTGAGTATGCCAGGGGCGCCGAGGAGAAGGGGTTCAAGGTGATCATTGCGGGAGCGGGTATGGCGGCGCATCTGCCGGGCATGTGCGCGGCGATTTTTCCCATGCCGGTGATTGGAATTCCCATGCATACCACCTCTCTGGGAGGCAGAGACTCTCTGTATTCTATTGTGCAGATGCCCTCCGGCATTCCGGTGGCTACCGTGGCGATAAACGGGGGCGCTAACGCGGCTCTGCTGGCGGCCAAGATACTGGCCACCTCCGATGCAGAACTGTTGGGGAAACTGAAGGAGTACAGCGAGAATCTGAAAAACCAGGTGCAGGCCAAGGACGCCAAACTCAAGGAGCAGGGCTACAAGGCATATCTGGAAGGGATGAAGAAATAAAGCATAGCGGACGATCCCAGAGGATCTGGCGATCCCAGAGGATCTGACGATCCCAGAGGATCTGACGATCCTCTAAACAGCGTCTGCCCGGACAGTGCCTGGAATACATTCAGGACGCAATGAGGACGGAATGTATTCCACCGGGAATGGTACTGGTAGGGCTGACGCGGAACTCTAAATAGAGAAAGGCGGATTGCAAAATATGGATTACAAGAAGGCTGGCGTGGATATCGAGGCGGGCTATAGATCTGTGGAACTGATGAAAAAACATGTGATGGAGACTATGCGCCCGGAGGTGATGGGCGGCTTAGGAGGTTTTTCCGGCGCCTTTTCTCTGGATGCGATCAAAAATATGGAGCATCCGGTGCTTTTGTCCGGCACGGACGGCGTGGGTACCAAGCTGAAACTGGCCATGGTGCTGGATAAGCATGACACCATAGGTATCGACTGTGTTGCCATGTGTGTGAATGATGTGGCCTGCGCGGGCGGTGAACCTCTGTTTTTCCTGGATTATATCGCATGCGGCAAGAACTATCCGGAAAAGATTGCCACCATTGTGAAGGGCGTGGCCGAGGGCTGCAAGATGGCGGGAGCTGCGCTGGTGGGCGGAGAGACCGCAGAGCATCCCGGCATGATGCCGGAGGACGACTATGACATCGCGGGCTTTGCCGTGGGCGTAGTGGACGAGAAAGATCTGATTACGGGGGAGAACATCAAGCCGGGAGACAGCCTGGTAGCCATCGCCTCCTCCGGTGTACATAGCAACGGTTTTTCCCTGGTACGCAAGGTGTTCGACATGACGGCGGAGAGCCTGAACACCCACTACGACGAATTGGGACAGACCCTGGGAGAGGCGCTGCTGACTCCCACTCGGATATATGTGAAGGCTTTGAAATCCGTGAAGGATGCGGGTGTGACTGTCAAGGGTTGCAGCCATATCACCGGCGGCGGTTTCTATGAGAATATACCCCGGATGCTGCCGGAGGGGATCAACGCCCATGTGGATATCGGCAGTTACGAGGTTCCCGCTATTTTCCGGCTTTTGCAGGAGAAAGGCGGCATTGAGGAGCAGATGATGTACAATACTTACAACATGGGTATCGGCATGTTGCTGGCGGTGGATGCGGCGGACGCCGAGAGGACTGTGGCCGCTGTGGAGGCGGCGGGCGAGAGAGCCTGGATCGCGGGAACCTGCGTGGCAGGGGAAAAGGGAGTAACCTTATGCTAAAGATTGTGGTATGCGTATCCGGCGGCGGCACCAATCTGCAGGCCATTATGGATGCTATAGCGGACGGAAAAATCACCAACACCGAAATTTTGGCGGTGATCAGCAACAATGCGGGAGCCAAAGCGCTGGAGAGAGCCAGGGATCGCGGTATATGCGATATCTGTATATCCCCCAAGTCCTACCCGGACAGAGAGTCTTTTAATCAGGCTTTTACGGATAAGGTGAAGGAGCTTGCGCCGGATATTGTGGTGCTGGCGGGTTTCCTGGTGAGAATCCCCCCTCAGATGGTGCAGGCGTTCAGCAATCGGATCATCAACATTCACCCGTCCCTGATTCCCTCTTTCTGCGGTGTGGGCTATTATGGTCTCAAGGTTCATGAGAAGGTGCTGGAGCGGGGAGTCAAGGTAACCGGTGCCACCGTGCATTTTGTCAACGAGGGCATGGACGAGGGCCCCATTATCGCCCAGAAACCGGTGATGATAGAGCCGGATGACACTCCGGAGATTCTGCAGCGGCGTGTCATGGAGCAGGCAGAGTGGATATTGCTGCCCCAGGCCATTGACGATATCGCCAACAACAGGCTGGAGATTCGGGACAATCATGTGTTCAGGCGTTGATGTTTGGAGTTGTGGAGTTTCTTTAAGTGCCCGTTTCAGTGGGCAGAGGGGAGTTAGTGCGACATGAAGGTATTGATTGTGGGCGGTGGCGGCAGGGAACATGCCATTGCAGTCAGCATGAAAAAGAGCAGCAGAGTGGAGCGGATATACTGCGTTCCGGGCAATGCGGGCATTGCTCAGATCGCGGAGTGCGAGCCCTCCATCGGCGTGATGGAGTTCGACAAGATTATCGCCTACGCCCGTGAGAAGGCGGTGGATCTGGTGTTTGTTGCGCCGGATGATCCCTTGGTGGGCGGATTGGTGGATGCGCTGCGGGAGGCGGGCTTTAGAACGTTCGGACCGGACCGGAAGGCAGCCATACTGGAGGGCAGCAAGGCTTTTTCTAAGGATTTGATGAAGAAGTACAACATCCCCACAGCTGCCTATGAGACTTTCGACGATCCGGCGGAGGCACTGCGCTATCTGGAGACGGCTAAGATGCCCATAGTGCTGAAGGCGGACGGCCTGGCGCTGGGCAAGGGTGTGTTGATCTGCAACACCCTGGAGGAGGCTCGGGCGGGTGTAAAGGAGATCATGGAGGATAAGCATTTCGGCAGTGCGGGCAATCGCATGGTGGTGGAGGAATTCATGACAGGACGGGAGGTATCCGTGCTGTCCTTTGTGGACGGCAGGACCATAAAGCCCATGACTTCCGCCCAGGACCACAAGAGGGCTAAGGACGGTGACCAGGGACTGAACACCGGCGGCATGGGCAATTTCTCACCCAGCCCCTTCTATACGGAAGAAGTGGATGCATACTGCAAAAAATATATTTACCAGCCCACGGTGGATGCCATGGCGGCGGAGGGGCGTCCTTTCAAGGGAGTGATATTCTTTGGACTGATGCTGACGCCGGAAGGTCCCAAAGTGCTGGAGTACAACGCCCGGTTCGGGGACCCGGAGGCCCAGGTGGTGCTGTGCAGGATGAAGAATGATATTATGGATGTGGTGGACGCCTGTATTGACGGCACACTGGATCAGGTGAACCTGGAGTTTGAGGACAATGCGGCGGTCTGTGTGGTGCTGGCGTCCGACGGATATCCGGTGTCCTACCAGAAGGGATTTGAGATACGAGGCTTGGAGAATTTTGAGGGAAAAGAGGATTACTATTGTTTCCACGCCGGCAGCAAGTTTGACGCGCAGGGCCGAGTGGTGACCAACGGCGGACGAGTGTTGGGAGTGACGGCCAAAGGTGCCACTCTGAAAGAGGCAAGAGCAAAGGCGTATGATGCCGCAGAGTGGGTTACTTTTGACAACAAATACATGCGGCACGATATAGGCAAGGCGATAGAAGAGGTATAACAGCTATCGCAGGAAAATCTTGCGATATGCGGAAAGAGGTTAGTCATGGATTTCTTAGAAAAAGACAGATACCATGTGCCGTATACTTGCGAAGAATGCGGCGGCCAGATGATCTATAAAGGGATAGGAGAGTATCGTTGCGAGCAATGCGATGCCGTGGTCTATGACGACTACGGGAAGGTCAGGATGTATGTGGAACAGCATCCCGGCGCAACCATAGCCGAGGCCGAGGCTGGAACAGGTGTGCCCCACAAGATAATACGTCAGCTGCTCAGAGAGGAGAGGCTGGAGGTGGCGGCAGGTTCCCGCACATTCCTGTCCTGCCGGAGCTGCGGCGCACAGATACGCAGCGGCGATTTCTGCCCGCAGTGCGCGGCGAAACAGCCCAAGGTAGAGGACCCCAGACGCGTGAAGATGAAGAGAGACATGATGGGTGTAGCGCTAAATGATACTTCCGGACAACAGGGAGCCAAGAGATTTACTCGGGATAAATAAAGAGTAGGAAGGATTGCATATGAGAGAGACAGACAAAACACGTATCCAGTTAAAGGCCATGGCAATGATCGTGGCAGCGATGATGGCGATGGTGCTGATGTTCGGCTTTATGAAGATCGTCAGCCATGCGGAGGAGGTAACGGTGACGGCCACCTCCGTTAAGATTCGGGCCAGCGCCGATGTCAATAGCGGAATGATCGGCGGCGCTATGGCGGGAGAAAAATTGCAGGTCACGGGAGAAGTGACAGGCGCGGACAACTATACCTGGTATCAGGTCACAGGGGAGTTCGAGAATGGCGCAACAGTCGGTTATGTCCGTTCTGACTGCGTGAGCAAGACAGGCAGCACAGGTACGACGACTCCGGCGGCCCCGACATCTACGACCCCCACCACCCCGGCTACCAGACCCTCTACTGATGTGGTGGCTGTGCAGCCTGTCAGCGCCAAAGTGACTGGCGAGTCGGTGAGGGTGCGCTCCAATGCCTCCACCTCCGGCAATATTGTGAGTACAGTGAAAAAGGATGTGGTTTTGACGGTTGTGGGCACTGCTCAGGACAGTGCGAACAAGACCTGGTATCAGGTGACATTCAGTGATGCCAACGGACAGGTGACAGGGTTTATCAGGGAAGATTTTGTATCGCTGGAGGGAGAGATCGTTCCTGCGGATCAGGTACCCGCAGAGCCGGAGGACCCTGTCGTTACGGACCCCGTGGAACCGGAACAGCCTGCCCCGGCACCGGTGGTGCAGAAGGATTTTGACACGCAGGAGTATGAGGACGGCTGGTATCTGCTGGATCGTCCCGCCAATCAGATGTATCTTATCTCTGACCTGTTTGATACGGCGGCGAAGAACAAACAGCTGTATGACGAGGGTCAGGCCCAGATAAAGTCCATGAAAATCATTATGATCATATTGGTAGTGGCAGTGATACTGCTGGCTCTGACAGCCACGCTGCTGTTCTTTAAGATCAGGGATATGATGGACGCCGCCTACTTTGAGGAGGTGGAAAAAGAGACAGTCCGCAAGAGACAGGGACAGAGGAGTACGGGAAATGCCAGTATGCCCACAGTGGGAGCAGGTAGTCGGTCTGCCGGCACCAAACCCACCGGAAGCGGGCAGCAAAGACCTGCTGGCGGCCAGTCTCAGTCCAAGCCCGCAGGGCAGTCCAAACCTGCCGGAAACGGCCAGTCCAGACCTGCAGGCAGCGGCCAGCCTAAACCCAGACCCGCTGGGAACGGTCAGTCCAGACCTGCAGGCCAGTCCAAACCGGCATCAGGACAGGCTCGCCCGGCCCAGCAGGAGAGACCGGGTTCCGGAGGCGCCTCAGGGCAGCAGAACGCCTCTAGACAATCCAAGAATTTCATTGCGGAGGACGATGAATTTGACTTCGAGTACCTGAACTGGGACGGTGAGGAAGACAACTGATAGAGTACAAAAGAGGAACCCTTCAAAACGAGGGTTCCTCTTAAATTTCTATAAATTCCTTAATTAATTCGACCGCTCCACTTTGCAAATTACGGCGGTTGTGTTAAAATAAATGGAACAGTGCGGTAGAGCTGATCGGAAGTTTGCATGGGAGGTAGATTGCGTATGATGATAGAGGTTGACTTTAACAGCGATGAAGCACTGTATCTGCAGCTGCGCAATCAGATTATTCTGGGGATAGCCACTGCACAGTTCAGGGAGGGGGATTCACTGCCCAGTGTCCGCCAGCTGGCGGAGGTGGTGGGAATCAATATGCACACCGTCAACAAGGCCTACACCGTGCTGAAACAGGAGGGCTTTGTGAAGGTGGACCGACGCAGGGGAGCAGTCATTGCCATCGATGTGGACAAGCTGCGTACTGTCGCGGAATTAAAAAAGGAACTTCGGGTAATATTGGCTAAGGGCAGCTGTAAAAATATTACCCGGGAAGAGATGCATGCGTTGATAGACGAAATCTATGAGGATTATGGAGGACTTGTGTAATGCAGTCACGTTTTACGGAAAAGGCGGAGGCCGCGCTGAAATATGCAGAGAGATGTGCCCGCTCCCTGAAACAGGGCTATGTGGGGACAGAGCATATTTTGGTGGGACTGCTGAAAGAGGATACGGGTGTGGCAGCCAGGGTGCTGGCTGACAACGGCGTGTCTCTGGAGCAGGTATTAAATATGATTCGGGAGCTGATCGCATTTGAGAGCGGTACGGCTATAAAGGAGAGAGAGGGCTATTCTCCCAGGGCGGAGAAAATCCTGGAGGAAGCCCACAGACAGGCGGAGCGTTTTGGACAGTCCCGCACTGGCACAGAGCATATTCTGATGGCGCTGATCAAAGAGGGGGAGAATGTGGCGGTGCGCCTTTTGAACACCATGAGCGTCTCCTCGCAGAAACTGTATGTGGATGTGCTGACAGCCATCGGTGCTGATCCCAATCTGTACAAGGAGGATCTGAGCAGAAAGCAGGGTAAAGGCAGCAAGACTGCAACGTTGGATCAGTACAGCAGGGATTTGACCGCCCTTGCCAGAGAGGGCAAGCTGGACCCGGTGATTGGCCGGGAGGACGAGATACGCAGAGTGATCCAGATCCTGAGCCGCAGGACCAAGAACAATCCGTGCCTGATCGGTGAGCCGGGTGTGGGCAAGACTGCCGTGGTCGAAGGGCTGGCGCTGCGCATTGTGGAGGGACAGGTGCCTTTCACGGTGCAGGACAAGCGTGTGCTGACTTTGGATCTGTCCGGTATGGTTGCGGGCAGCAAGTACCGCGGAGAGTTTGAAGAGCGAATAAAGAAGGTGATCCGCGAGGTGATTGCCGCAGGTAACGTGATTTTGTTTTTGGACGAGATGCATACCATTATCGGCGCCGGAGGTGCGGAGGGCGCCATAGATGCCTCCAACATTCTGAAACCCTCTCTGGCCAGAGGAGAGATTCAATTGATCGGCGCCACCACCATCTCCGAGTACCGGAAGTATGTGGAGAAGGACGCCGCTCTGGAGCGCAGATTCCAGCCTGTGAACGTGGAGGAACCCACGGAGGAGGAGGCTGTCCGCATTTTGGAGGGCATAAAGGAAAAATATGAGGCGCATCACCAGGTGAATATCAGCCAGGAGGCCGTGGAGGCGGCAGTGCGTCTGTCTAACCGCTATATCAACGACAGGAATCTGCCTGACAAGGCCATTGACCTGATAGATGAGGCCGCAGCGGCAGCCAGGCTGCAGCTGGCAAACATGCCTTATCGGCAGCACGAGCAGCAACAGGAACTGCTGAGACAGCAGCGGGAGCTGGATCGGGAGCTGGAGGAGGCTTTCCGCCGGGAGGATTTTGTGGGGGCAGGACAGCTGAAACGCCGTCAGGACGAGGTGATGCGAAAACTGGAGCGCATGAAAAAGCGGGGAAATAGGAGCAAGGCAGAGCCTATTCCGGAGATCGGCGAGAGCGAGATAGCCGCAGTGGTATCCATGTGGACGCGGATTCCCCTGCAGAAACTGGCGGAGAAGGAGAGCGAGCGGCTGCTGAGATTGGAGCAGACCCTGCACAAGCGAGTGATCGGCCAGGAGGAGGCGGTGAAGGCAGTGTCCAGAGCCATGCGCAGAGGCCGCGTGGGATTGAAAGATCCGGGCAGACCCATAGGTTCTTTCCTGTTTTTAGGCCCCACGGGTGTGGGCAAGACCGAGCTCAGCAAGGCGCTGGCGGAGGCCATGTTTGGCTCGGAAAACGCCATGATCCGCGTGGATATGTCGGAGTATATGGAGGGTCACTCGGTGTCCAAAATGATCGGCTCTCCGCCCGGCTATGTGGGCTTTGACGAGGGAGGGCAGCTCAGCGAAAAGGTGCGCCGCAATCCATACAGCGTAGTGCTGTTCGACGAGATCGAGAAGGCGCACCCGGATGTGTTCAATATCCTGCTGCAGGTGCTGGATGACGGCCATATCACCGACTCCAAGGGCAGAAAGGTCAGTTTCAAGAACACTATTCTGATTATGACCTCCAACGCGGGAGCGCAGCGGATCGTGGACCCCAAAAACCTGGGTTTTGCAGCCGACAACAGCCCTGCCCGCAACTATGAGAAGATGAAGGCCGGGGTGATGGAGGAGGTTAAGCGCAGTTTTAAACCTGAGTTTATCAACCGAATTGATGACATTATCGTGTTTCATCAGCTCGACCACGAGAATATGAGAG
Source organism: Lachnospiraceae bacterium (assembly GCA_014804645.1). GTDB lineage: Bacteria > Bacillota > Clostridia > Lachnospirales > Lachnospiraceae > Acetatifactor. The sequence goes on from JAAUZI010000029.1 coordinate 99,701, forward strand.
AGATTATCCAGCTGTTGTCCGGCAGCCTGTGCAGGCGCTGCCAGGACCAGATGGAGATTCATCTGTCGCTGACCGGCGCTCTGAAAGAGCATCTGGTCAAAAAATACGCCGACCAGAAGATGGGTGCCAGACCTCTGAAACGGGCTATACAGTCCGTGGTGGAGGATGCGCTGGCGGAGGAGATACTGCGGGGCAATGTACAGCCGGGAGACACGGTATCCGCAGGCTACAAGCAGGACAAGGTGACTTTCACAGTCAAGAACCGCTAGTGTAAATTGTGAAACATTCTCGGCAAGTGACGGGACTGGTCAATATAGACAAAAACGGGCTCCGATGCGGTGGCAAGTCGCCCTTATTTTGTCTATATTGCCCATTCCCTGTGTTTTGAATGGCAGTTTCGCAATTGCCTGATAGTGTAAGAGTTACAAAGGAGCAGGGATGGCGCAGACGAAGAGTAAGGCAGTGTTTTACTGTCAGAATTGTGGCTATGAATCCACAAAATGGATGGGGCAATGTCCCGGATGTAAGGAATGGAATACCTTTGTTGAGGAAGTCGTAAATACGGCTTCCTTAAAAAATATGGGAAAAAGCCAGGGGGCGAGGAGCAGCCGGACGCCCGAGGTGCTGGCGGACATTACGATTCAGGAGGAAGACCGTCTGCAGACGCATATTGCGGAGCTGGACCGGGTGCTGGGCGGCGGCATTGTGCAGGGTTCGCTGACTTTGGTGGGCGGCGACCCCGGAATCGGCAAGTCCACTCTGCTGTTGCAGACCTGCCGCCGACTGGCACAGGACGGCCACAAGGTGCTGTATATCTCGGGGGAGGAATCTCAGGTACAGATCAAGATGCGGGCGGACCGCATCGGCAGTTTCACGGAAAATATGCTGCTGCTGTGCGAGACCGACCTGGGCAGCATTGCGGAGGTGATTCGTCGGGAATTGCCTAAGGTGGTGATCATAGACTCCATTCAGACCATGTACAGCGAGAATGTGTCTGCCGCTCCAGGCAGTGTATCTCAGGTTAGAGAGTCCACCGGAATCCTGCTGCAGCTGGCAAAAGGCATGAATATCTCCGTTTTCATCGTGGGCCATGTGACCAAGGAGGGAACGGTGGCTGGACCGCGGGTGCTGGAACACATGGTGGACACAGTGCTGTATTTTGAGGGGGACAGGCATGCCTCCTACCGGATTCTACGGGGAGTCAAGAATCGTTTCGGTTCCACCAATGAGATCGGCGTGTTTGAGATGCGTCAGGAGGGACTTGTGGAAGTACACAATCCTTCCGAATACATGTTGGACGGCAGGCCGGAGGGAGCCAGCGGTTCAGTGGTGGCCTGCGCTATGGAGGGCACCCGGCCGCTGCTGTTGGAGATTCAGGCGCTGGTCTGCCACAGCAATTTTGGGATTCCCAGAAGACAGACCACCGGCACGGACTTTAACCGGGTGAATCTGCTGATGGCAGTGCTGGAAAAGCGCTGTGGCGTACAGTTGTCCGGATGCGACGCCTATATAAATATCGCGGGAGGCATGAAGATTCAGGAACCGGCTATAGATTTGGCCATCGTGCTGGCGGCGCTCTCCAGCTTTAAAAACCGGGAGATCAGCCCCAGACTGGTGGCCTTTGGAGAGGTCGGACTGAGCGGCGAGGTGCGGTCCGTCAGCATGGCGGCTCAGAGAGTGGCGGAGGCCCGCAAGCTGGGATTCGACACCTGTATTCTCCCGGCCGTGTGCATGAAGGGGTTAAAAAGCGACGACGCCATGAAACTTATCGGGGTCAGAACCATTCAAGACGCAGTGAATGCGGTGCTGTAATCTTCTGCCTAACAGATCAGGTCGTAGATAACGAGCTTTGCGTTTACTGAGCTGCGGAATAAGCTAAGTATTATTCTGTAACATTTCCAAAAGTTTCGATGTAGACATCTGCCGGGCAGTGTTTCTCTACCCACGCTTTCGCCTCCTCCGCGCTGAGGGGGACGAGCTCCCTGGCACCGCACCGGCTGAAACTGCCGTTCGGCTTGGAGTACCTGGACAGGGGGCCGCCGTGCCCGTCAAGAAAGAACTCACCATTCTTCTTCCTGTAGAGGGTCTCCTCAACAAACCAGAGGTCGTCACAGCTCATCCCGTTGCTGTCACAGCCTATTTCCTGCGCCGTCTCCGTGTTGTACATCTTTCCGTTGATAATCTGTTTCATATGTTCTATCTCCTTTTTAATATTTCCCGTCAATGTGAAGATTTTCCGCTCCTCCTTTCCGCAGGCTGAACTGTTTATTGCATTTTCTTGTGTGGGTGATGTTATATGAAAACTGCACAAAAAAAGCACCTTTGGACTGAGGTCCTTCGGTGCTTCTTCCTCCTGCGTCGCCATTCTCATTTGACACTTTCTTCGCCCTCTTTTAATTTTTTGTGCAGCACCTTCTTTGTCAGAAATATCGTTTACCAAATGAGATTGGTATTATAGTAACATTGAATAAAAGCTCCATTTTCAGAATAAGTTTACATCACATCTTTAGAAACTCGTCAACCACGGTCTCTATGCTTGCAAACTGCGTGCGTGAGAGCTTTTTGACCTTCTCCACGAACGGGCGCAGCTCCGCCGGCTGCTTGGAGTCCATGTCGAAGAACTCCTGGGGAGTCACGCCCAGGTACTCGCAGATGTAGAAGAATCCCGCCATGGAAGGCAGGGCTTTCCCTGTCTCTATGTTGTTCACATACCCCGGATTCTGCCCGATGGACAGGCTCATATCCCTCGCTGAGACTTTCTTTTGGCTCCGAAGCTGTGCCAGGCGTGCCGGAAACAAGTCTTCGTACATACCATTCACCACCTTTCTTATTATATTCTATCCAATAGAATTGTAAAATATATTCGGTCAATTCCGTTAAAAATGATGGAATGACAGATGAGTACTGATACTTTTGGAAAATGTCGCAATAAAAGCGATATATGAGATTCAGACAAAGTAGATACAGCACGAAAAAGCCAGATGTAAACTTATTCTGAAAACAGAGCTTATAGCAAATGTTACTATAATACCAGTCTCATTTAGTAAACGATATTTCTGACAAAGGAGGTACTGCAAAAAAATGAAAAGAGGGAGAAGAACGTTATGAGGAAAAGATAATTTGTTTGTGGAATGCTCGGTGGATGGATATGTGCCCTCCCGAGTCCGAATCCGCGGGGAAATACTTAGAAAAAATTGGGTATTGAAAAACCACCTATGTTTCTGTATTGTATTAGTAACCAAACCAATTCATACAGAAAATATAAAGAGGTAAAAGCCTTGAATGAATATAACGATTTAGCGACTGTTTTTATTAAAGATGAGATCGCAAAGTGTGAAGATATTGAAGAACTCAAAGAAAAGATATTTCCAATGATTCATTCTCAACAGGAGGAATGGGCCAGGAAAATCAATGAAATTATTGGAGAAAAGAAGTATACAAAAACAAAATTTGCGGAATTGTGCTCAGTGAGCAGGGTATCGGTAGACAAGTGGTGCAAAGGAGTTGTCCCTAAAAATCGAGAGACTTTTTTAAAAATAGGCATGGCTGCCGGGTATGATGTTGAAAAAATGAATCAACTTCTGCAAAGATATGGTCGATATCCGGCTCTTTATTCAAAGAGTTTGGAAGATTGTATTTGTATTTATGTGATTAGTCATAAGTATGGCGAAGAGGCGATTAATAAATATAATTATATATTAAGTAAAATCAAAGCACGAATTATTATAGATGATAACGCAGAAGAGATAGAGAATGTAAGTACGGTAAAGTTTGATTCTAAATTATCTGAAGTTCACGATGAAGATGGTTTAGAACAGTTTATTGCAGATAATACTGCAATGTTTTCGTATGCCTATCATAAATTTTACGCATATGTGAAAATGAATATTAGCGCAAACTATATGGAGCCTGCTTATGCGGGTAGTATATTTGAGATGGCGGAGATACAGGGGTGGTCTTCTTCGCTGCGACAGTGTGTGTCCGCGATAAGGCAGAATAAATGGTATCCAACCAGAAATAAAATTATATCCTTAGGGTTACACCTTAGCATGGATCATGAGCAGATTGATGAAATGTTGGAATTGGCGCATATGGAACCACTTTGTGCGAAGAACATATTTGAAAGCGTCATTATGTTTATTTTGGATGATGCGAGTCTTAATGATTTGTTAAATATAGAGTCGGATGATTATGATCCGGATGAATTGTGCAATTATGCCAGAAAGATTCTTGATAAGCTGGAATTGCCGGAGGTTGAAGAGTTTATTTCAGAATTACCGGAGGTAGATGATGAGGGGTAATAGAATGAATACATTAATTGTTATTGAGAGCGGTCAATTGGTCTCATATGACTTAGATAATAAATTGGTTTGGGAAGTGGGCAGACCATCAAAGGGGAACTTACCGGATATTAAATTGCATTCCCTGACGGTAAGCAGAAAGCATGGAAGATTTCAGAATGTTGATGGAATGTGGTTTTACCTTGATAACAATGGTAAAAATGGTACAGTTTACAATGGTAAACACATTACTGCCGGTATACGAGGACGAATAAAGCCAATTACCATGAAAAATGGAGATATTTTAATCTTTGGCGGAGGCGAAGAGGCTTCGATTAATTGCAAAACTATCTGGGCAATGTTTTCTGAGAGAAACTTCCCAGAGAGATGGAGGGTTGAGGATACAAAAGGCTTGGAAAAGATAGCTTTTACTGATGGAGATGATACAACAAAGCTTGAGAAACCTGAAAAAGGGACAGTTGTAGAGAAAGAAGATGGAATAGCAATATATATGGGTGATATTACTTATCTGGTTGGTGATATCTCAGTTATGGCTATATAAAAATATGTGTCCGGCTAAGAAATGTCAATAGCATATTTTAAACAGTCTCGGAACGGAAGTGCCCGGGAGAATTTTCAGATGCGCCTTTTGCAGCTGAAAATTTCTCCCCTGTGGGGGCGCTGAAGTGCAGAGACGGAACTTAAATTAGGAGAACTATCGATGTCTGTTTTTGATAAAGACACCGTGAATCGGGTGATTATGCAGTTAGATGACTGTGGATGTTTATTTCCACAGTTCGAATTATCAAAAATAAATAATGAACCTGTGCTTTTGGGATATGGAGGGTTTTCGTCTGTATATGAAATGTCGAATAGAGAACGGACGGACTTAAAGTTTGCGCTAAAGGTAATAGGCTTTGAACGACATACAATTAGTTCTGCCAGTTTTTGGGATACAGGAAAAATACAATGGATTCTTTGCCAGGAGTCAAAATACATTGCAAGAGTACTGGATGCACGGGAATTGCTGGTTGATGTAGATGAGCATGGAAAAGTTATTGGCGTGCTGGATGTATCAAAAGAGAGATGGGAAGAAGAGTCAGAAAAAGGATTCCATTTACAGTTTGTGCTAATGGAAAAACTTGAGAAGATTATTGAAAAAGATCGATTTAAGAAGGTGTCTCTTTTAAAGGAGAAGCTTAACACTGAGGAGGAAGTGCTGAAGTTTGCTTTGGAAATTGGACTGGCATTAAATATGGCGCATGGCTACAGTGTTTTACATAGGGATATTAAATTAGAAAATGTTTTTTGGGATGACCATGAAAAAATATATAAATTAGGGGATTTTGGAATTGCAAAATATGCGGAAGATGGCAGTGCTGAGACAGTGGTTTATACGGACGGGTATGGCGCGCCTGAAATAGAAAGAAGACTCTATGATCACTATAATGCCACTGCGGATATTTATTCCTTTGGCATCACTTTGTATTTATTGCTTAATAATTTGAAATTTCCCGGTTCTGAAGGATACTATCCCAAAGTTGAGGTTCAGTATAATCCGGATTATGTATTTCCTGCGCCGGTAAATGCTTCAGAAGGAATGACGAAGATTATAAGGAAAATGTGCAGCTTTAGAGCTGAAGACCGATATCAGTGTATGGCGGATGTATTGTCAGACCTGGTGATGAATAATGAGCTGGAAGATACGGATATCAGCGAAGAACTGATAGATATGGTCACAGAAACATATCGTGAAGAGAAGATTATGCAGGAGGAAACCAGGCCGGAGGAGCGTCCTAAAACAAGGGCTGAGAGAAAAGAAGAACAGAAACTTATTGACCAATTGTATAAAGAGGGCAGTATAAAGTTTGGGATTGTTATAACACTTATTATGGCATTGTTATTTAGAGGAATGCAGGAAGATGTATCTATTGCAATTAATTGGTTTTTTCTGGCACTGCCGGTGGCCGTTTTATTTGAGGCATTATTTCAAAGGGTAAAAGAGTTTCGTCTGTTTTTTGGCGCGTTGACAGTAGGACTTATTGGTATATCCGCTTTTCAAATGGGAATCACAATGCCGCATATTGTAATGGCGATGGTTGTGCTGATTGGCTGCCCCGTTTTAACTGCTTCCGGAGCAGCAGCCACGGGAATCTGGATGGGACTAATGCTGTCCGGTAAATTGTCATTTCTTGATTTTCTATGGAAATATGACCTGGGATGGATATTGCTGGTTGCATTATTTATCGCTGTAAACAGGTACTTCCATATGCGAATAGAGTGGGAAAAGACAACATATATTCGTGCTTATCTGGGGATCTATGTATATGATAAGGGATTTCTTGTTATGATTTTTGCCGGAGTTGTTCTTTTGATTTTGCAGCATTTTGAAGTGATAACAATTCCTGAATTGGTTAATCGGATTCATCTAATCAGAACCGGAATAATTTCATTTATAGCTGTTTGTTTTTTGGTCTGGTGGGATGGTTATTTGGATGAAGACGAAGAACTTGTGGAGTCTGAAGTAGGGGATGAAGAATTAGAAGATGTTGACAGCTTGGACGAATGAGGATATTGAATCCATTTTAGGACAATTAAATAATCAGAATCTTCCGTTCAGGAAATATGCTTTCACTTCAGAGAATGGTAAGTTTGTTTTGCTGGGTAAAGGGGCGTCTGCCAATGTATACCGAGCGGAAACGAGAACAAAGCAAAAGAGCGGTTATGCAATAAAAGTCATCGGATTTGGAGACAAACATGTCCAGCCTGAGTCTTTTCGTACATCAGTAGAGGCTCAAAAAGAGTTGGGACAGTTTCAGAACAATGTGGTAAAGATATACGATTCTGTGGAGTTGAGAGTCTGGATTGAGGGCAATAATACGGTGACCGAATTTGAAGAAATAGATCCATATGAAGAGGAGGAAATTGCCCCGGGAAACTTCCTACATTTGCAATTTATCCTTATGGAGGAAATCACACCGATTCTTATTGATAACAGGTTTGGAAAACCGTCGTTAAGATCACATAAGCTGGCTGCCTTTGATGAAAAAGAGATTCTGAAACTGGCATATGATATTGGAACCGCATTGTCTGGGGCGCATGCAATGCAATTGATACATAGAGATGTAAAACTTGAAAATATCTTTTATACAGCAGATGGTAAGCATTATAAACTTGGAGATTTTGGAATTGCGCGTACTACTGATGATGGGTTAGCCAGTACAGTAGCTTTTACAAAGGGATATGGCGCGCCGGAGGTGGTGGGCACGCTGGAAGGTAAATATGATTTTACCGCAGATATTTATTCGTTTGGAATGTTGCTGTATGTATTGTTAAATGAGCTGAGATTTCCGGGATCAAAGAATTATCATCCTAATATAATGCAGTATGCAAGGGGGTTCGAGGCACAATATCCAACTACCGGATCAGATGAATTATGCGATATAGTGCTCAAAATGATTAGCTATGATCCTGATGATCGCTATCAGACAATAGATGAAGTATTGAATGAATTTGATGGGCTGAAATATGGCAGAAGATTGAAATATCTGAGAGAACATAAAGCAGCATCACTTGTGGTTGGAGCCCCCTTGGCAGTACTTGGCGCTGCCTTGTTTGAACTGGCTTATATGCCCGGCTTTATCTCAGATTTTTCAATATGGATGTATCTGTTCTGGGGATTATGCGTGTGGAAGGGCATAACAAAGCTAAAAAATAAAGAGATGACCTGGATCAGCCTTGCATTATTTTGCCTTGGAATATATCTGATGATTTCTACGGGATTTACATGGTGGAAATTGCTGGGCGTTGTGATGTTATCATGTGTTACCGATATTTCTTCGGGAATAATTGGCAGTGGTATGCTGCTTATGAAGATTACCTTTGGGATAATGAAAATCCGCTCAGTCGGAACGCTCCAGGAATATGGATGGATCTCTGTGCTGTTGATTTCCTTATCATTTTTCCTGTTGTTTTACCACTATCTCCTGAGGGAACGGGACGAAACGATAACAAAAATGTATCTTGAAAAGAATTTGTATTGGTTTGTTGTGGCGGCTATATACGCCTCATTATCACTTGCTGAAATGCTGATTCGAATCACTGGAAATACTGTATTTGCCGTGTATGAGGAATTATTTGGACATGAAGTGGTTTATAATTTGCTGGATATGAAACCGTTATATATTGGTGTGGTGGGAGCCGTGTTTTGTCTGATATGGATTGGAAGGGAAATGATATTGATTTTTATTGAGAAACAGATTGCATAAATTGTTTGACCTATTCCAATAAAAATGGTAGAATAACGGATATATGATTATTTTTTTTGGAAAATGTCGGAATCTGACAAAGAAGGCATTGCACAAAACAATCAAAGAGAGAGAAGAAAGTTATGAGGAAACGGAAGCGGCTAGAGATAACTAAGTGCCGGTCTTGAAACGAATCAGGAAATGGCATTGATTATAATACCTACAAAATAACTGTCAAGGGGGAGACGATGGATTTGAACGAAAAAATTATCAGTCAAGGTGAAGAAACGTCAGAAACGTTAAATGAAACGCAAGAGGAAGAATTATTAGAGATTTTACTTAATACCCGCGAACAGGGACAGATGATGGAACAGTTAATTAAGAATCAAATCGAGGTAAAAGACGAGATGATTAATAAACTGCACAAAGAGCTTGATTATTATAAGCAGGATTCGGCGGATCGATTTGTGAATCAGGTGATGAAAGCTGTAATAAAAGTCCGCAAGGATATGTGCAAGCTTATATCGTCGGAAAGATGGAACGGAATGACGGAAGAAGATCTCAGAAAAGAGTATCAATATATAATGGAAGACATAACAGATTTGTTGGAACAAGAAAATGTTAATCCATACAAATCTGAGCCGGGCGATGATTTTGACGCATCAATTCACCAGCCTAAACTTGAGCCGACAACTGATATTGATCTCGATAAAAAAGTTAAGGAAAGTATCTCTGAAGGATATAAAAAGGGCGATAAGGTCCTTATTCCGGAAAGGGTTATTATATATCAATATAAAGCATAAGCAAAGGAGAAGATAAAGCATGAGTTACGTATTTGGAATCGATTTGGGAACCACTTATTCTTGCATTTCATACATTGACGAGTATGGAAAACCTGTAGTTCTGAAAAACAGTGATGGAGATCACACTACTCCTTCTGTTGTTATGGTTGAATCAGAAAAGAACATAATTGTTGGAACAGAAGCGAAACGTTCTATCGAAGTGGAGCCTGATAAAACAGTCCAGTTCATCAAAAGAAAGATGGGTAAGGAAAATGATGTTGTGACCTTGAATGGAACAACATACCATGCTCCGGAAATTTCTTCAATGATTCTTAAGAAGATTGTAAATGATGCTAATGAGGAGCTTAGACAGACAGGAGTTCTTAAGGATGGAGAATCGATCAAGGATGTCGTTATTACCTGCCCTGCGTATTTTGGAATGAATGAAAGACAGGCTACAAAGGCAGCAGGTGAGCTGGCTGGCTTAAATGTGTTGAATATTATCAATGAGCCAACTGCTGCTGCAATCAGCTATGGTGTATCCGGCAGTGATAAGAATGAAACTGTGCTTGTTTATGACCTTGGCGGCGGAACCTTTGATATTACAGTTATGAGCATTGCAGGAAGTGATATCTCAGTTGTATGTACAGGTGGTGATGACCAGCTTGGCGGTAAGGATTGGGATGAAGCTTTAATGGAGTATGTTGTTGAGAGATATGAAGAGGAGAATGGAGAAGATCTTTCAGAAGATCCGGAAACTGTAGCCGCTCTTTATGTTGATGTAGAAACATGGAAAAAGGCGCTTACTTCAAGAGAAAAGGTCAATATTTCAGTAAATGGATCTGCGGGACGTTTCCGCGAGGAGTTGACTCGTGAAAAGTATGAGGAACTTACATGTGACCTGTTAAATAGAACGAAGAATCTACTTGATGATGTATTAGCCACTTCTGAAAAGCAGGGCTATCCGATTTCAAGAATAGACAAAGTACTCCTTGTAGGTGGTTCTTCAAGGATGCCGCAGGTGGCAGCGATGATTGAGAGAGATTATCATGTGACACCTGTCCTTGCAGATCCGGATGAGGCTGTTGCAAAGGGTGCGGCTATCTATGCAAGTAATGAGAAGGCATATAACGATTTCGTTGTGGATGAAGCGGCTAAATCCGGAAAGTCAATTGAACAAATAAAAGAAGAAAATCTTGTTACCGGTGAGATGGATAAAAAATTTGCACTCACAACAGGCGGAGCGGCGAGCGGCGCATTAAAGATCAATATCACAAATGTTCTATCCAGAACATATGGAATGGAAGCCTTAGATACTGATGGTCAACGGAAGATTTTTAATATGCTGATGATTAACGATAAACTGCCGGCTACTAAAAGGAAGGACGAGTTCGCTACTGTAGTTGATAATCAGAATATGGTTTCTATCAAAATCTATGAGAGCAGATCTACGGATGAAATTATGGAGATTGAGGATAGATGTCCAATAACTGAAATTGAGATGAAGTTTAAGCAGGGTGTACCGAAAGGAACTCCCCTTGTTATGAATATGGCTTTGGATAACTCGGGCATTTTACATATTATTGCGGAGGAACAGCTGAATCATTCAAAGCTTGACACGACATTCCAATTATCAAACCAAATGACCGATGCGGAGATGAGCAGTGCAGCGCTTAGAATGTCTTCAGCCAACATCGAGTAAGGAGGGAAACCTTGGTAGCATTTGTAATATTTTGGGCGGCAGTATTTGCTTTGCTTTTCTTCTTGTTAGGTGTTATTTTTAAGGCCCTTGCATCTGTGTTCAATTATGCGATTCAGGCTTCGGTTGCAAGCATGATTCCCATAATTGGGAAGTTTTGCGTACCAATATTATTGGCAATCGCGCTTGGCATACTGTATGCAATAGTGGTTGGAATAATGACAGAAGGATTTTGGTCTGTTATAGGTCTATTAATACTATTAATAATTTTAATTGGTATTACAGTGGCGCTTTTTGGATGGCTTGGAGCGCTATTGTGGGTATGTCTGGAGCTGATAGCTGCGTGTTTTTTATATATTATTGGGTTTGTATCATTTGGACTGGAATGGCTTGCGAATAAATGCGAATGTGGATACATAAAGTTTTTGAATGTTATTGTCAAGCGCATTGACAGGTATTAGGAGGGATTATGGCGGATATACAGAGTGAAATTCTGAAGCGGTATAATATAGATATTGCTCAGGAAAATATATTTAAGCTCTATAAAATTGACAGTGCCGATATTTCTCCGCAGGCTCTTGAAAGCAAGATTCAAGAAACACGAAAAAAATGGACGGCCAGCATCAATGGAGCAAACGAGAAGAATGCGGAGAGAGATCGTAAGAGATTAGAAAAGGCTGATAAATATGAAACGATCTTGAAGGATAATAAGCTCCGCAAAGAAGTCTTTGATTTTTATAATAAACCAAATAGCCGAGATTCCGGCGGTGCTGCCCCAGGCGACGGATCGACTGATTTTGCCAGGGAATATTTCGAATTGGTGAAAACGACGAAAAAGATAAAGAAATTGGATGTTGACTTTTTCTTTAAGTATTATCAGTCAGAAAAAAAGAACAAAAAAGCTATTTTGGAAATGCTCAGTAAAGAAATGAAAATTCTTGGTCTGGGCAAAGAAGGAAAAAATGCGGACGAAACCGATACATCCGACGAGGAAGGCAAGAAGAAAGATGATACCAGCCAATTAGTTGTCCATTTGTTTCAGGAAGCAACTATCCTGAACATTAGAAAAGCAATTGATTTCTTTGAAAAAGCGTCGCAAAGCAATGAGCTGCGTCAAAGATATCCGGCTTTGAAGAGCAGTTTTTTTGAATTTCTTGAAATAAAGGATGTGAAAGACGCAAAGCAGTTTACAGAGAACATGTCCGCAAAGAGTAAAGAGGTATATGCCGTTAGACAGGAGAGAGGACAGGAGTATGTTCCTCTGGTGGATATGTTTAACACCCTTAAAGCCATAGGTGATTATCAAGATGTGGTTGACAACTTCCCAGAGTTTAAATTGTTGCTGAAATATCCTGATTTAACACCTTATATGTTTGCTTTTGTAGAGATGAAACCAGCCACGATAGAGGGCATTGTAAAA
>JAAUZI010000030.1 GCA_014804645.1 Lachnospiraceae bacterium
GTTTTCCATGAGAGTACCTCGCCTTTCCCGTTTGTTGTTTTCGCAAAAACCATTATAACAGGAATCTTGGTACTCTCTCTTTATTTCTTTAGTCAACTGACAAAAACTTTACTCTACTACCGCATCTTCTTATGTTATATCTATGGCTATACTACATTATTTATCGAAGTAAAGAAATTCTCTGAATCCATATAATACATCGTCAGGTCCTCTTCTGATATAAATCCGCTGTATATTATATCCTGACTAATGGCTGTTTTGACAATATCAAAATCTATCAAAATTGAGTTGCATTTTCTCAATTTCCGTTTGCAACCATAATTTATATATTGTTTTTCAATGGGTGCACAATTCCCGGTTTCCATGTAAGCAAAAGTCTGTTATAATATTACTATTAACGGCAAGGGAGTACAACCATGAATAAAAAATTACAAGTTTTTGTTTCATCTACTTATACTGACCTTATTGACGAACGGCAGGCCGCCGTTGAGGCGATTCTTGACGCCGGACACATTCCCGCCGGAATGGAGCTGTTTAAGGCAGGCAATGAATCACAGCTGAAGACAATCTATAAATGGATTGACAATTCCGATGTATATATGCTCATCCTAGGAGGCCGGTACGGCTCTATCGAGCAGGAATCCAATATGAGCTATACCGAACTGGAGTACCGGTATGCCCTCTCTAAAAATATACCTGTCTTTGCCGTCGTATTAAGCGAATCCTTTTTGAAGAACAAAATTAATGTGTTCGGTTTATCTGGGGTATTGGAACAAAAGGCTCCAGAAAAGTATCAGGCATTCAAATCCTTTGTCATGTCAAAGATTATCCGTGAAGTAAACGATTGCAAGGATATAAAAATTGCGATACACTCGACTCTCAATGAGTTTTTGAACGAATATAATCTGACCGGCTGGGTGCGAAACACCGATGAAAATGACACCGTTCAACTGTTAAAAGACAAATGTGCTTTGGCAGAAGAAAACCATTCCCTCAACAAGGAAATACAACAGCTCCAGGAGCAGCTCCGACAAAAAGCAAAAGAGCAGTTTGGCAACTACTCTTTTGACGAATTGGTTACACTATTTAAAAATAAAACCTTTACGATGCCTCCTTTCTTTTCCCAAAACAATAAGGAGACAACAATAAACGCTCTTGACTTTTTTATTAAATATTTCGATATACTGGTCACAGGTGTGTTAGATGAGCCTCCTTACCCAGATGGCGAAGCCTTTATTTTCTACGATATTGCCCCATATTATGTCAGTTTTGATTTTCTCGAGAGAGTAAAATTGCCTGGAACCGCCCAGCGAATGCATACCACAAAACTCGGCTCCGCTTTTTACGCCATGCTTGAGGCAAAAAATATGACACATAGACAGTGATGTGCGCTTGCTCAAAACCGACAGCTGTAGTAGTCACCGCATCCAATTAACGTTACTCTATTCACCCGCATAAGATATAAAAACCCCTATTCCAGAGGTACTTATGTATTATGTCACATCGACGGACGGGACAAAAATAGCTGTCTACGACTATAATCCGCAGAGCAAGCAAACTGTTTGCCTCCTTCACGGATGGCCGCTGTCTCATCAGATCTTTGAGTATCAGATAAACCGACTCACAGATTGCGGATATCGTGTAGTTGCGTTAGATCTGAGAGGTTTTGGCCGGTCCGATACACCTGTATGTGGATATACCTACGACCAGATGTGCGCCGATCTGTTTCAGGTAGTCCGCCAGCTCTGTCTTAAAAACTTTATTTTAGTCGGTTTTTCAATGGGAGGCGCAATTGCCTTAAGATATATGAATTGTTACAGTGGATTTGGTGTCTGCAAACTGATTCTGCTTTCGGCCGCCGCTCCCTGTTTTGCAAAGAGCCCCAACTGCCCATATGGAAAGCCAATGCAGGAAGTAAATGGCCTGATAGACCTTGCCGGAACCGACAGACCTCAGCTGTGCCTGAACTTCAGCAGACAGCTTTTCGCGTGTCCACATTCGGATGCCGCGGTGGACTGGTTCAGAGACATCGCTCTGTCCGCATCGGGAATCGGAACAATAAAGTGCGCTATTGCCCTGCGTGACGAAGACGTACAAATGGACTTCTGCTGCGTCCATGTCCCCACATATATCATTCACGGTGCTAAAGATGAGATTGTTTCCAATGAGCTGGTCAAAATACAACATGAGAATATCTGCGGCTCCAAGCTTATCACCTTAGCAGACAGCGGCCACGGAATCGTCTATGACCAGCTGGAAAAATTCAATTCCATATTTATGGACTGTATTTCCGGTTAAAAATTCTCCGCAGCGAGCATAAAAAGGCAGGAGGCCAAGGCCCCCTGCTTTACTCTTCCCGTTCCATAAAATACATCCTGCACCCGAAATCCGGGAAGTACCGCACATTCTCATCATATCCCGTGGCGGCAAAGGCGCTCTTTAACTTCACGCCGCCGTACATCAGCACATCGCCGCTGGCGGTCAGGTCCTCCGTCTCCCCGTCCATCTTCACAAATTTGGCCACCAGATTGTGAACCATGGAATCCTGCCGGATATGGATGGGGGCCACCGTGTTGACCAGATCTCCGAAATCCTTCACATTGTATTGCAGCTTTCTGCCGTAAAAGTGATACATGACGTCCGGCTCCAGCCCTCTGGCATGATAGACTTCTGTGGTGGTGTTGGGCACTGCCAGCTGCTGCATCAACAGGCCCACCGCCCGCTTTCTGTCCGCGGACACACAGGTCCATTCCAGCACATTGGCGTCACTGGCCCGCAGAGCGCTGAATCCCTCCCGGCCGCCGTTGCCCATGCCTCGCCCACGGTAAAAACTGCCCTGCTGCAGCACGCCCCTCCACTGCTTGTACAGAGCGATCTGCTGCCTGATAGCCTCCAGCTGCTCCCCGGTCATATCGCAGAGATTGCACTCATAGCCGCACAGGCCGAATGCCGCCACCCCAAAGCGGGTCTCCAACGGCGTCCTCCGCAGGGTCTGGTGGTTGGGACAGCCGGATACATGAGCGCCCAGCACGGACAGCGGATAGCCATAGCTGTAATTATGCTGCATCTGCGCCCGGCACAGGGCGTCCGTGTTATCGCTGGCCCATATCTGGGGAAAATAGCACAGGATGCCGGGATCAAAGCGATTGCCTCCCGCACTGCAGCCCTCAAAGAGAATATGAGGAAACCGCGCCGTCAGCTCCTTCATACAGTGGTACAGCCCCAGCACATATCGGTGCGCCACCTCCCCCTGACGCTCGGTTGGCAGAGAGGGCGCGTAATAGTCGGTAAATGTGCGGTTCATGTCCCATTTCACATAGGAGATCTCCCCGCTGGCAAATACCTTGCTCATGCTGTCAATCACATAATCCTGCACCTGAGGGTTAGCCAGATCCAGCAACCGCTGGTGCCGTCCCTCGCTGTGGGCGTGTCCGGGAATCTCCATTGTCCAGTCCGGGTGCTCCTGGTAGAGCTTGCTTTTTACATTGACCATCTCCGGCTCCACCCAGATGCCGAAATCCATGCCCAGCTCCCGGATTTTTCCCGCCAGACCCGCCACGCCGCCGGGCAGTTTTTTCCTGTTCTCCTGCCAGTCTCCCAGAGAGGAGGTGTCGTCTTCTCTCTCTCCAAACCAGCCATCGTCCATGACAAAAAGCTCCACTCCCACATTTTTTCCGGCTTTCGCCAGCTTTAGCAGCTTGGCCTCATTGATGTCAAAATAAGCCGCCTCCCAGCTGTTCAACAGCACCGGGCGCTCCTTTTTCTTCCACTGCCCCCTCACGATATGCTCCCGGATAAATCTGTGGAGCTGTCCGCTCATGCCGTTGAATCCCTGACCGGACCAGGTAAAGAACGCCTCCGGCGCCTCCAAGTCCTCCCCCGGCTCCAGGTTCCAGCTAAAGGACCGGGGATTGATTCCCGTCACCAACCGGGTCTTGCCGTAGGGACTTACCTCCGCCGCCTCATAGTGATTGCCGCTGTAGATCAGGTGAAATCCCATGCACTCCCCTGCATCCTCCGTGGTCTCACGCCGGGACAGCATCACAAAGGAGTTTGCCCTGCTGGAGGTGGTGCCGGTGTAGGAGGTGTTCCCATATATGCCGCTCTCCAGCGGAATATCCGTCCGATGCATCTCCCTGGCCCAGGCCCCGGTAAAGGTACTCATCACATACCCGGTGTCCGCCAGATCCAGCTGCAGACTCATCAGGCGGCACACCTGTACCATCTCCTCACTGTCATTGATCAGACGGCAGCTCCGGGCAATCACATCGCAGTCGGGATACACATAGTAGTGCAGCTCCAGTTTCAGCCCATAGCCCGCATCCTCCAGCGTCACACAGAGATGCTCTGCCACCCCATCCTCGCTGTAAGAGCCGGGCAGAGTTCTGTACTCCGGCTTTTCCCCGGTGATTACCGCGTCCCGGAACAGAAAATCGGAGGTGTAGCTGCCGTCCCCGTGGATTACCTCTATAAAAGGCTCCCGGATGTCCCCCTTGCCATAGGAGGACATCTCCAGGCAGATATTCTCCAGCGTCAGATTCTCATGGGCGCTGTCATAGCTGTTGGTATTGCCCTGGATAAAAGCTCTCTTTTCCGTCAGAGCCTCCAGGCCCTGGCCCTGCTCCCCAATGCGGACACGCCGCCCGTAGTACAAATGCTCCGCATGTCCGGTATCCAAAATATGAAAAATATAGGAGGTATGCTCCGTCTCCAGTATAAAAGCCCTGTCTATTTGTCTGATGCTCATGACTGCCCTCTTCTCTCCCGCACCTTGGCGGCAATCTCCTCCACCTTCTTCTCCGACAAGATATATTTCTTGTGGAAATAGAACACTGCAATCAGCAGACCTACAATGGGAATCAGCGTCATGGTCATGCGCAGTCCCACCACATTACCGCCTATAGCAGGTAATTCGCTTTCTGTATCCTGACTTAAATGACACAGACTCAGAGCTATGGAGGCCACCAGCGCCGCAATGCCTGACGCCAGCTTTACCACAAAGGTCTGCATGGAAAAGATCACGCTCTCGTCCCGACGATTGTTTTTCAGCTCCCCGTAATCCACTGTGTTGGCCAGGAATACTGTGGTCAGCACACTCAGGATACCGTTGGCGGCAAAGATGAAGAACGCCGGAATAAACAGCAGATACACGCTCTGCAGATTGATAAACATCAGGCACAACAGCACCGCATACCCTGCGATCGCCATGCAGAAACTCACATAGAACACCTTAATGGTACTCATGAACCTGCGCAGCAGCGGGAATAACAACATCATGGCCAAAATCTGAATAGCCCCGCCAAAGGTATTGAAAAGCGTATAGTTTCCTTTCCAGTCCAGCCCTCCAAAATCATACTTAAAATAGTAAATCACCAAGTTGGAGGTAATGTAGATGGAGCTGTTAATCAGCACAATGGCAACCACTACAGCCATGGCCTGGTCGTTCTGCAGCAGTGCCTTGAACATCTGTCCCACGGAGGGAGCCTCCACATCCACAGTAGATTTTTCCTTGATGGCCAGACAGGTAATCAGGATAAACACAAAGAACAACACGGCAACAATCAGTGCAAAGTATCGGAAACCAAGTCTTTCATTGCCCTGACCCAGCCATGCCACACAGAGCACCGTGATGACGGTAATGATGGCCGATCCCACTCCTGCGCAGGAACGGGCCAGGGTGGACAGATTTTCCCGCTCTTTGCCACCCTGAGTAAAGGCGGGGATCATAGACCAGTAGGGAATATCCATCATGGTGTAGGTCACGCCCCACAGAATATAGATCACTGCCGCATAGGCTATCAGACCACTGCCGTTTAAAGAAGGCGGCGCCGCAAACAACAGATACAACACAACGGCGTTTAACAATGTGCCGATCAGCAGCCATGGCCGAAATTTACCAAACCGTGTGCGGGTCTTGGCCACCAGCACGCCCATGATGGGATCGTTGAAAGCGTCAAAAACACGGGCCGCCATCAGAATTACGCCCATGGCGATGGCGCTCACCCCCAGAATATCCTGATAATAGTAGAGTACATAGGCAGCCGAGAACATGTAGACCATGTCCTTGCCCACTGCGCCCAGTCCGTAAGATACTTTTTCTTTCCATGTCAGTTTCATAATTAACCTCCGATTTAGAGTACCGCATCCGCCCTACCAGTATACAATGCCGGAGATCAATATCTGATCGCTTTGGCGTCCAGATATTGATCTGTACACTGTTCGGGCAGATGCTGTTTTTAGGGTCCCACAGTTTTAGAGTTCTTTAAGGCCCATGGCCAGTTCCACTACTTTATATGCGCCGTCATAGATTCCGGCCTGCTTGTTGCGCACGATCGCATCGCACATGCTGTTTAAGTAATCCGCATCCTCCAGGAAAAGTTTCAACATCTGCAGCGTGTGGGGAATATCCCTGCACTCCAGTGTGCCCTCCCCCAGCTCCGCCGAATGTATAGCGCCCCACTGCTCATGGCCGCCCACCCGCTTGATAAACAGCTTGGGCACCGGGTAAAAAGCCAGTTCGCTGGGCTTGGTGACCAGCACATCACAGCTGCGCATCAGCAGATTGGTGCAGTACACCGCCTGGAAAATATTGGCATGCCAGAACCCGTGAATACCCTCCACCTTTCCTGTCAGCACAGTCTCAGCGAACTCCTGGGTCTGAGGCCAGTTGTCAAAATGCTCGGTGGACAATTCCTTCATCTCCGGAATCTGCTCTAACAGCTGTTCCCACACATTGCGGTAGTCCCCCACGTTCACATACAGAGCGGCGCGCACTTTTCGTATGGCGGGCAGCAGATAGCGTATGATCTGCGCAAAGGTCTCCCTCTGGGCACCGGCGCCGCCGATGGTCAGCAGAAAACGCATAGGCTCTCCCGCTGCTTTTCTGGCCCTTCTCCGCTCACAGTCTACCTCAATATTGCTCACCAGCTCATGGTCGATATAGTGCCCCGTGTACACCAGGTCCTTTTCTCCCATGGGTTTCAGCACTTCCTTGCCCCGCATGCCGTTCAAAATCCGATACCCCTGATAGGCATAGTGGGTCTGTACCGTGTGCAGACTTCCCTCCGAGAGATGCAGCGCCATGGGCCAGTTGTCCGGAATGGCGTTGACCACATGCCGCATTCCCGCATGAATAGCCGCCTGGGCGGGCCACACATGGGTGGCTACCACGGGAATCTCCTTGGGCACATGCCGATATACCGGCGCCATCAGCTCCGCATTTTTCTGGTCCGACGCATTGTAGGAGAGCTTGCGGAAACCCTCGTAGTTCATCGGCTCCCATACCAGACGATTGAACAGCCTGCTCTTCTGGGAAATTCTGGACCCCAGAGAATACAGATCGTTCTGAGCGCTGATCACCTTGGTACAGGTGGTCTGGGGAAAAGAGTTTAAATCCATCCAATAGGGGACATAGCCCATGGATTTTGCCGCCGACGCAATGGCCATGGAGATACGGTAATGTCCAAAGCCCATGCGGATATTGCCCACAATGATGCCCTTTTCGGTGTCGAATGTCTCCCCGCCGGACTGCTCTCCCAGCTCCACATTCCGGACTCCCAGACTGGGGCCGATATGGGGATTCTCCTTTATAATTATTTGATAGTCCACCCGGCTGTCGTCCCCGAATTTTTTCTGATACTTTTTCTTGGATTTCACCGCCTTTCGATAGACCGAGGCCTTCATCTCATTGCCGAAAATCACTCTTGATTTCTCCATATTTTTACCCCTTTCTATTTATACTTTAGCGTTTGCACTCACTTCGCTTTGCAATCCCATACACCAGAATATCTACCACCTGCTCCAGCGCATCCACATAATTCATCTGGTGCTGAATCAGAATATCCCGCTGAAAAAACTGCTCCAGGGACGCCTCCAACATCATTTTCACCAGAGGAATGGACACCGGACGGATCACCCCCTCTTCTATGCCCCGGTCAATCAGGGCAATAGTGGATTCCCAGCCGTTTTCCAGTCTCTCCTCCACTCGGGCATAAATGTGGGGAAATTTATCCCGCAAAGCGTAGAGCTGCCGCAGATCGATCTCTCTGTAGCCCTCCGGCATCACCCCCAATATCCTGCGGATTTTCTCCAGTGTATCCAGACTCTCATCCTCCAACACCCGCCGCTCGCTGTCCTTGATCTTGTCAAAAATATAGTCCACCATGGTCAAGAACAAGCTTTCCTTATCGTCAAATACTGTGTATATGGTTTTCTTGCTCATGGACAGTACCTTCGCCACATCGTCCATGGTGAATTTTAATCCCTTTTGGTTAAAAACCTCTATTGTTCCTTCCAATATTGTTTCCCTTAGCTCCATTTTTACCCCTTCTTGCATATCGCAGGTCATACCTGCGATACTGCTCTAATCGGTATTTGGATGTGAAACATCCAAACTTACCCCTTCTTGCATATCGTGGCCGATCAATCATTATTTCTTTGGAAACTGATTTTGTCATTTCAGTTTCCTATATTGTATCAGTTCCTTCGTTCCTGCGCAAGAAACTGTTTTACCAAAAATAGTTTCCGGATTTTGGTAAAAAATGCCAAAAAGAAAGCCGTTCCCTGCGAGATCTCTCGCAGGAACGGCTCTCCTATAAATCATTAAAATGCTTACTCAGCCTTGTCTTCCTTCTTCTCTTCCAGTTTCTTCAGCGTCTTAGCAGCAAACTCTTTGCCGCCAATGCCGAAAGCGATGGCAAATGCCACTGCCACTGCGGCAACGATCAGAATGAACGCATCATTCACGATCGCGGAAGCGATACCCAGCTGGCTCAGAATCATGAACACACCAACAACGTTGATTGCCACCTTGGCTACCACTGCGTAGGTACCCATACCATTCTTGCGCAGCGACTTCTCAACCATGGAGCCTACAATCAGGGCGGCAGCCAGAATCAGAACAGCAGCCAGAACGTTGGGCATATAAGCGATAATGAATGTACCCACATTGGTCAGCACATCCAGTTTCAGCACGTTCAGACCCTCTACCACGAAGAAGATAACTACCACTGCGTACACCACGCCGCCAGTCACCTTGGACAGCACAAACTTCTGAGCTTTCTCATCCAGCAATCCCTGCAGCTTTGCATCCAGACCTGCGGAGGCAATCAGCTTGGTCACGATCTGACCTACCAGCTTGCCGATCATGCAGCCGATTACAATGATAACCAGGCCGATCACAATGTTCGGGATAAAGCCGATCACATCATTCAGCATGCCCACAGCGGGTACGGAAATCACCGAGATATTCAGCACATTCAGAGCCATAATCACGGTGGGGATCAGGATCAGCACATACACGATATAAGCCAGAGTGTTGGAAAGCTTGTCCGCATTCTTCACCTCAATACCGGCCTTCTCCTGCAGCTTGTTGATATTCAGCTTGTCAAAAACAGGCACCAGCAGCTGACGAACCAGCTTGGCGATCAGATTGCCTACCATAAGCACGATAGCGGCAGCTACCAGATTGGGCACATATCCCCAGATAGTATTCAGGATATTGCTGATGGGAGCCATCACACCGCCCAATCCCAGAGCGGAAAAGATTCCCGGCACAAACAGCAGGAACACCAGCAGATATACCAGCTTGCCGATAAACTCCCTCGCACCGCCAGGCTTGTCCTCTGTGTCAACCTTAGCCAAGAAATTTCTCAGCTTGGTCTTGTCGATCAGTTTCAACACCAAAGATTTCACGATGGACGCCACGACAAAAGCGACCAGCAAAATCAACGCCGCAGCAATGATGGAACCCACTCCACCCAAAATGCTGCTTAATAAATCTGTTAAAAAGCCCATTTGTTTCCCTCCTACAATAAGTTTTTAGAATCTTTTCGATTCCATGTGCAAAATATTATAACATACAAATTTGGAAAAGAAAACCATTTTGCGCTAAAATTCTGTCAAATTTGTCTTTTGCAACTCTATTTTACACCGACTGTCAAATGCAGTTGCCAAAAGACTATGAATACACTCCTGTTATTTTTTGTCCCTTTCTGCTATAATATTCTGGGTAGATTGTTTGTATCTTTATATGGAGGAATAAATAATGGAAGAAAATCTGCAAAAAGCATGTGATAAGTATATGGATTATATCCTGGAACAGCTGAAGGCTCTGCTGGCCATCGACAGCCCCACCGGCTACACCGGGCAGGTGAGTGAATATCTGACCGCCGAGTACACCCGCCTGGGCTATGCGCCCACGCGCACCAAAAAAGGCGGCGTACTGGTGGATCTGGGCGGCAGCGGCAACGCGGTCATGGTGATGGCCCATGCGGACACGCTGGGAGCCATGGTGGCGGAGGTCAAGGACGGCGGCCGCCTGCGCCTGACGCCTCTGGGCGGTCTCAACGCTAACAATGTGGAGACGGAGAACTGTACCGTGCGCACCCTGGACGGCCGCTGCTATGAGGGCACGATCCAACTGATGGACGCCTCTCTCCATGTCAATGGCAAATACCAGGAGACCGACCGCAGCTTTGACACCATCGAACTGCTGCTGGACGCCCCCGCCGCCTCCAAGGAGGAGGTGCTGGCCCTAGGAATCACCAACGGCAGCTATGTGTGCATTGATCCCCGAACCCGCATCACCGAGTCCGGCTATATCAAAAGCCGTTTCCTGGACGACAAGCTGAGTACAGCCATCCTGCTGGGCTATGCCCGCTATGTGAAAGAGGAGGGCGTTAAGCTGTCCCGAAAGGTCTACCAGCACATCACCGTATTTGAGGAGGTGGGTCACGGGGCTTGCGGCTCCGTACCGGAGGAGGTGGAGGAGGTGCTGTCCGTGGACATGGGCTGTGTGGGCAACGGCCTGGAATGCACCGAGCGCCAGGTATCCATCTGTGTCAAGGACAGCCACGGCCCTTACCACTACGAGACCCTGCAGGCTCTGGTACAGGCCGCCAGGGACGGGGGAATCGACTTCGCCACGGATGTGTACCCCCATTACGGCTCCGACGCGGACGCGGCCTTGGACGCCGGTGCGTACGCCCGCCATGGCCTCATAGGCCCCGGCGTCTATGCCTCCCACGGCTACGAGCGCTCCCACAGAGACGGCGTGGGCAATACCTTCGCACTGTTAAAGGCCTACCTGGGATAATCCCAGGCAGGCCTTTCCTGCATCAACCCTGCCAGTTCTGCTCCAGCCATCTTGCCACGCCGTCGCCGTCGTTGCTGCCAATGACGGCTGTCGCCATGGCCTTCAGCTCGGGAACCGCGTTTTCCACCGCATAGCACTCGTCCGCCGCCTCGAACATATCCATGTCGTTCCTGCCATCGCCAAACACCACCAGCCTGTCACACCCCAGCTGCTTTTTCAGCTGCTCTATAGCGTGAGATTTGGACGCCTCCAGCGGCATGATCTCCAGCCATTGTTCCCGGGTGTACAGCTCCGTCTGAAACACACAGTGATATCTGTCTTTGTATTTCTCATATAAGGGTTCCAACTTTTCCTTGCTGTCAATACAGGTCAAATAGAATATCTCGCCCCGACCCAGCGCCTCCTCATCCTCTACGGGATGGGTTCTCTGGTCTCCCTTTCTGCTGTCCAAAAAAGTCACCAAGCCCGGCGTACATTTGGAGGGGATATAGGAAAACACCTCCCGACCCTCCAAGAACGCATAGACAATAGGAAAAACGCCATTTGCATACAAATCTTCCAGCACCTCTCCGATCTCCGCCCCGAAAAAGTTCTTGAGCATGGGAGTTCCGTCCCCACCGTCCACCAGGGCGGCGCCGTTGTAGACCACCAGGGGAATATCCGTCCGCAGCCCCGCCGTGACCTTGCAGGCCGTGAGATAGGACCTGGCGGTGGCGTAGGAGAACAGCATGCCTTTTTCTATGAGAGCGTTGATGGTATTGTTGGTGTACTGCGAAGTTCTTGCACTGCTCTGCAGCAGCGTCCCGTCTAAGTCGGACACATACAGAGTTCTCATGGAATATCCCTCCAATCAGTTATTACATATATGGCAGCCAAATTCCGTGAGCAGCACATGGTGCCTGGGACACAGAGGAAAACCGCATGCCACAGGATCGGAATCGGACGCCGCAAGCCATTCTTCCAAACTGTCCTGCCGCACGTCCTTGGCCTCCATTTGAGATACGATCTCGGCGAATCTGTCAAGACAGGGAAACAGAATTTCCTCATTGGGCGTATACTCCAGGACCTCCCAGCCGGTCCGGTTCCTGGCCGCCGCAATCACCTCCAGAAGAAAAGCCCTGTTTTCTGCAAAGGTCTGCCTGTTCCATGGCATGTCAGTAATAGCAAAGCCCACTGTCCCGCTGCCAACCCGGCTCTGATCCTTTTCCGCCAGCCAGACAATCAGCCGCTTTTCGTCGATTGTGCGGGCCGCCTTCGAGCCGCTCAGGACCAGCACATTGATAAAGACATCCGTCAGTCCATTGCTCATCCGCATATATTCCGGGTCTCCTGCCCTCAGCCGAATCATGTTTGCCATATGATTTCCTCTCCTGGAAAAACCGCCCGGCTACACCGGGAGCCGTTGTCCGTCGCCCGGCAGGGCCGTCCCGGCGTTTTCGGCCAGAGCGTCCTCTATCATTTTTGCCAGTTTCAGAATCTCGCTCTTGTGAAAGCCGCTGTAATGTTTCAGCAGAAAGCGAGTGTCAACCACAATGCCCTGCACCCTCTCAAAGGGCTGTTCTCCGCATTTCCACTGGCCCGTAGCCTCGCCGATGTTGGCGAAATCCTCCCCCTGAATGCCAAAGGGATTGTCATTTTTGTCATAGGGCATCAGAAAGGCGTTGTAGACGGGAGACTCGGCATTCTTCGCCACATATTCCCCGTATGTAATCTGCTTGTTGATGGATGAAGACTGAGGCAGATGCCGTTTGTCTCCGGTGACGCCATAGCGGTAATATTTTGCGTCCAGCACATATAGTTTGCCGTTGCAGCTCATTATGCTGTCCGGCTCCAGCGCATGATTGTCTCTCTCCGAGTCGTACTTGAGGCTCCATTTTGTCCTGGGAAAAAACGCCTCTTTGCCTCGGATGCCAAAAATCTCGTCGATCAGGTTTTCCCACACATACTCAAATCTGTCCGTACCGAAATAGCGCTGCCCGTCGGCGCACTCGCAGTCTAAGTACAGAACCACCGAGATCATATCCTTGAGCAGCCTTTTGTCGTTGTCGTTGTGAGTCGTCCCCGCCTTTTTGTACAATGCACAGAGAAACCGCCGGGTATCCTTCTCGATGTGAGGATCGGGAGGCATGTAGGACGTAAAAAGCCATCCCAGAGTCCGAAAGCTCTCGTACACACAGAATTTATGCACCTGCGTGATAAGGTTGTTTTCATTTGGCAGGGAGCCTCTCACCGTGTATCGGTCAAAAAAGGGGGAGCCGTCCTCTTGAAAGAAAGCCACATTTTTCTTCAGCGACGCCGCCCAGTCGATCCGCCCTCTGTCCGCAGTCTTCCGAATCTGCTCCCGCTCTGCATAGTAGCAGCCCTGCTCCAGAAAGCGCCGGATGAGGTTCATATACGCGTTCACCGGAAAATTCACCTGCCTGGGATCTTCCGGCGCGCTCATGGCGAGCACACTTTTTCTGGCATCGCTGAATATGGAGAGGACGTCGATCAACTGCAGAATGTCCTGCCTGACCTCCTCCTCGCTCTCCGGCAGGCAATATCCCACGGGAAAGCAGACCATAACCTGGGAGGCATCGGCCTTTATGCCCACAAAATTGTCTCCGGTGCCGTCATGGTTTACATGGCAGTGCTCCTTTAGATTCAGATTCCGCTCCATGGATTATCCCTCATTCCGGCCTTCTGTCCCGTCACTGTCATCATCCACTACATTGCCGCTGTTATCCGTGCCGCCCAGTATCATTTTGCGAAGATTCTCGCTGCACACCCGAAAGCGATCGTTGCCGCCGGTGCTCATGAACCCCGCCACCACCGCCTCCAGGCTCCTGTATCGCTGGGTGTCAAAGGCGTCCTCATGGGAAAAGCGGAAAGCGTCGTCCCACAGATACTTCAGCACCTTCTCGGCAAACCGGGCATTGTGACGCTCCACTCTCTTTCTCTCAAGCTCGCTGACGCCGGCAGGCACAGGCTCCAGCCGCAAGTCGTCCCGGGACACAAAATAGGCCCCCATGCGCTTGTCCTCCGCCGAGGATATGTTGTCTCTGCGCAAGATCTCTCCGTTTACCGCCTCGCAGAACTGCCGCCAGGAGACGTCCGTGTCCAATATCTTTTCATCGGCAAACACATGGCCTGTGAAAGAGTTGGGGATCATGCGCATGATCCACCTTCTCTGAAAGGCCGTGTCCAGAGTAAATACATTCTGGTCGGAGGTATTCATGGTCCCGATGATGGACAGATTGGCGGGGATGCGCACCTTTTTTTCCACGTCCCCATATACCTCCCGGGCAATGTCGGGATTGGTAATGCCGTATTCACTTGTGCACTTTTTGAATCCCTCTCCGTCCGTCGTCCTGCGGTCCAGCAGCTGAAATATCTCTCCGAAAATCGCAGGCGCATTGCCTCTGTTGATCTCCTCTATCACAAGGAAATAGGACTTGGTGGGATTTTCATAGGCTTTCTTAACTATTTTAGTGAACGGCCCCGGCACAAACCGGTACTTGACCTTACTGCTCCCCTTCTCCACCACCGGCATGATCTGTCCCACGAAATCGGAATGCATGTAATCCGGGTGAAATACCAGCCGCTCCATGCAGGCGTCGTCATCACAATACTCATGCTCTATGGTCCAGCTTTTTCCCGCGCCCGGCACACCGTATAAAAGGATGTTCTCTCCCGTGCTGATGCGGACCGACTCATCGATCTCTCCGTCTTCATCGGCTATGTATTCTCCCGTATCACTGGTTTCGTCTTCCTCATAATTTGCGGATTGCTCAGGCTCTATCAGGGGGCGGATGGAACACAGAAAGTCGATGTACGCCTCTCCCGCATAGACTCTCGGATTCCGCTCATACAGAAATACTTTCTTTGCCACTTCCTCCACAAACTCGTCCTTCAGAACGATGCTGTCCCTCTCGATGCTCAGGGCGGGCAGCAGCTTGAGGGCCTGCAGCAGCCTGTTATCAAATTTACTCTTAAACCCTTCAAACTCATCGGCCGCCGTGTTCTCCTTCCTAAAGAGCTTAATCAACAGCAGCGTGTCCAGATAGTCCTCGTATACTTTTGTGGTGGCTACCAGATATCTGTACTCCGGCATGGAGACCCTGTACTCTCCCGTGCAGCGCCCCAGCTCCAGCAGCACCTTATACAGCAGCATGACCGGGTACAGCCGAAACTCCTGTCTCACGCCCTCGTACTCCTCATCTATTCTGGAGCTGATGAAGATCTTTTCGATCTGTCTCTGAATGATATCATCGTACAGATCCGTATTTTCAAATTCCCCGTCGCATCGGTTCCAGATTTCCGCGTAGGTCTCCGTTATCTCCGCGCTTTCATACCGGGTAGAGTCCATCCTGATCAGACCGAAAAATGCGGCCACCCGCAGAGTGCGGTAATTGTCCGAAATCGCTATTTCCGGCTTTTCGGCGTGAAGCTCCTCGATCCTCATACTGACAAATTGCTGCAGATTCCCCACCTCTGTCTGATCCTTGAATTCCTCCAGAAAAGATACAAGGTAGCACAGCTTGTCAAAGGCGACAGGATGCTTTACCAGATACCAGCATTCATAGTCGCTGGCCCAATCCAATTCGTTCCATTTATTGTCTAACACCGGGTTCATCTTCCGTCTCCTCCTGATGTAATATCTTATCGACTAAGCGCGCCAGAAAATAGGAAATCTTCGGCGGAACGGCATTTCCGATCTGCTTACAGATGGAAGTCTTCGTTCCGCAGAAAACAAAATCATCGGGAAAGCTCTGGATGCGGGCCGCCTCCCGGGGCGACAGCGTCCTGTCCTCCACCGGATGTATGAAACGTCCCCCCGCCGGGGTGTCAAATCTGGTGGTGATCGTAGGGGCCTGCTCATCCCAGCTGAGCCGCCCGTAGGAGCCGCTGTGCACGGACCTGATGGTCTCCTCCAGCACCGTAAAATTCTCCCCGTTCGCCACCCGGTGCATTCTGTCGGTGGCAATGGTGGAATGCCTTGTCTGGGTGTGATTGGTGAGAAATTCATTGCCGCAGGCCAAATAGCGCTGATACTGTGTCTGCGGAGCCGGATTCACCACTCTGCCGTCGTCTGTGGTGGCTCCCAGATTGCCGATGGCGTCTCTGACCGTCACCGTGTCAAAATAATGGGGGTACTCCCTGCGGATGTCCTGCTCCGTCTCGCTCCACAGGGCGTCAAAATCGATATCCTTCCTTGTGGTCCCAATAAGGATCATGCGCTCCCTTTTTTGCGGTATGCCAAAGAGCGCGGCTTTGACCAGCCTATGGTGAAGGTGATAGGGCCTGCCGCCCAGCAGCTCCGGGTCTGAAAAGGTCCTCAGTATCTCCTCAAAGATCCTGCCGCCCTGCATGGTGGTAATGCCCTTGACGTTCTCCATGACAAAAACAGTGGGTCTCACTGTCCTTACCACGTTGAAATAGTGTCTGAACAGATAGTTTCTGGGATCGTCGATAAATCCCCCCCTGATTCTTGCGCCTGCCATGGAAAAGCCCTGACAGGGGGGACCGCCGATAATCACTTCGGCGTCGCCCTCCTGAAACACGCCCGTGTTGTCAATATTTCGTATGTCGTCCACAATCATGTCCGTCTCCGGGTGGTTCGCAATATAGGTATTTGCAATGCCGGGGTCAAACTCAACGGCTCTTATCACATCGAAATTCGCCTGTCTAAAGCCCAGAGACAGCCCCCCGCACCCGGAGAACAAATCAATTACACTCATCTTCCACTCCCCCGCTTACCCTGTAGCGGTACGCAAAATTCTTTATATATAAGCTCTCTTCCTCCGTCAGTCCGTACAGGGCGTTCACATAGTCGTCAATCCGGTGGATCTCCGCCACGCAGGACCTGTGCTTGTACTCGTACTCCGTCTGCCTGGTTCCCACGAAAACCTTGGTCTCCTCCAGACGATTTTCCAGGGCTGCCGCCAGCCGGTTTGTCTCCTCATAGCTGCTCGGACGTGGAATCTTGAAACCCTCCAGTTCCTTCCGGGTGATATGCCAGCAGTCGGATACGCATATCCAGTACCACCAGAACAGGGAGGAATTCAGCAGACACAGGACGAAATTCGCGTGGGTTTCGTCCTCGCATCCGAAGGCCTTGTACTCGGCTCCCGCATGCTCATTCAAAAAAGCCTTGATCCAGAATGCGGCCCGCATGTTCAGATAGACGGGACTTTTGCCTCCCTGCAGCAGCTTAGACAGCGGTGTGCGCTTGGCCGTCAATTTTTTGTAGATGCTTACGTCCAGCCCATTTCCCAGCTTGGGAATGTGGGAGTCTGCCACAAAGGAGTTTTTCACCACCTCAATGGTGCGAAACAGCTCCCGGCGCTCCTCGCGATACCAGTACCGATAGTTTCCGGTATAGATGGTCCTTTTTGAACCATTTTTTTTGTTGGGATTTCTGCCAAACAGTACGCAGAGTTTCTGGTGCACGGAGGCAAACAGACAATCCGGCCTGTCGGAGAAACTCAATATGTACTGCTCCGGGATATGGCGGTAAAGCACCTCTCGTATCTTCCCCATTCTCGGCGTTGAGACGTAGGACAGCGGGATAATGAATCCCAGAGTCCCGCCCGGGTTTAGCTGCAACGCCGCATGTTCCAGCACATTGGCATAGATATTTCCATACTTTTTTTCCGGTGCGGAGCCGCTTTTCCCATCCTCCACATAGGGGGGATTCCCTATGATAATATCATATCTGCAGTCTGTATCCGGTTTCTCGGTCACATAGTCATAAGAGGTAAAACAGGCGTTCATTATGGGGGCCAAGCCCCGTACTCCGGTCACACCATAGCGGTGCAGCACGCAGAGGAACAGACGGAGCTTGGTTATGGCGATGGAATCCTCGTTCAGATCGTTGCCCCTGATGGTCGCCACGACCTGCTGTATCCTGGCCCGGGTGGTCCGCGCATGATACCGGTCGAGCAGGTCCAGCTTCATCTCCAGCGCCGCCAGCAGAAATCCCCCTGCGCCGCAGGTGGGATCGTACACAGTTTTCCTGTAACAGAAAGTTTTATAGGAAATGCCGCTTAGATCCATGTCGGAGAGACTGTCCGGTCTCTGTTTCGCACAGGCCAGTTTCACACTGTTTGTCAGAATAAACTCCACTATGTCCGAGGGCGTGTAATAGACGCCCTTATCTCTTCTGATGGATTCCTTTTCATTCAGAGAGGACAGGGTCTCCTGTGCATCTTCATAGGAGTAATTGTGCGCAATGTTTTCAAGAGTTTCCGTATTTCCTGTCAATCTGTTGACTTCGGTATATACTGCTCTCAGTTTACTGCCTGTGTATTTTTCTTCCAGATAACGGCCTGTAATGCGCAATGCATTTAACAACATTTCACTTGGCATCTTGCACCTGCTTTGGATTGTAATTTTATTGCTGCCCACCGTTGCAGGCTCAGCAATTCGCATTAATTATAACATGATTTTACATATTTCCCAATAGATTTTCTAAAGTTCGTCATAATTGACAACTACGCAAATACCATCTATAATATATTTATTACATCTGTAGGATTTAGGGGGTTTAGGAGGATCAGAAAATGCGCAATTTACCTCAAATTTCGGAAGCTGAATTTGAAGTTATGAAAATCATATGGAAATACGCGCCAATCAGCACAAATGAAATAACGGATAAATTATTGCAGACCACAAGCTGGAGCCCCAAAACAATACAGACACTGATTAAGCGTCTTGTGACCAAGGGAGTTTTGACCTACGAGAAACAGAGCCGTGTATTTGTATACACTCCGGTGGTCAAAGAAAACGAATATATTGGTCAACAAAGCAAATCTTTCCTGGAGCGCTATTACAATGGGGATATCACGGCCATGCTGTCTGCCTATATGGAAAACGCTAAGCTGTCTGAAACAGAAATAGACACTCTCCGCTCCCTTCTTTTTGAGAGCGCAAAGAAGAAAGGCAATTAACATGGCTGATTTTATGGTACGCTTTCTAATATGCAATGTGTTCATTTCCGGTATCATCGGAATTCTTTTGGCATCTAAGCGAATATTCAGGCACTACCTGTCAGGCCGGATGCAGTATAATCTGTGGTTCCTGCTGCTTGGGCTGCTGGCAGTACCCTTTCTGCCGTTCCGATTAATCGGGATGGCACAAATTTTTTCATGGCTCGATAGTCTAAGACATTTCTCTACGTCTGCTGTGGTAACTGCCGCAGGAGGGCCCCGGGCTTTGAACCCAATCGGAAGTGGAAATTGGATAAATGATTTCACCCTTTCTGTAAACAGCAAGGCCCCCTCCGTTGTCGGATATATTTTATCAGGAATATGGATTGGGGGTATGTTTGCAATAATCGTCCTGACAACAAAGTCCTCTCTGCGCTTAAATGCCCTGCAGAAATCCGCACTGCCTCTCCAGAATCCGAAGGTCCGCAGATTGTACAGACACTGCCTGCAGGAGATGCGGATAACCCGGGATATACCTGTCTACAGCAGCGCCTTTTTGAAATCTCCTATTATTGTAGGGATACTGGAACCACGTATTTATTTGCCGATTCACCTGATCTCGGATTATAAAGAAACGGCAATGAGATATATGCTGCTACATGAACTGCAGCACTACAGATATAAGGATAACGCTGCCAATTATCTGATGAACCTTGCCAGAGTACTATATTGGTTCAATCCCCTTGTCTGGTATGCGCTGGAGGAGATGCGCAGCGACAGAGAAATAGCCTGTGACACCTCCGTTTTGAAAATGTTAGAAAGGGATTCCTATGAGGATTATGGCAATACATTGATTAATTTTGTGAGAAAAGTATCTCTCACCTCTTTTCCGTTTACTGCCAGTCTTGGTGGGGATATGAGACAAATGAAAAAGCGCATTGTCAATATCGCCACTTATGAAGTGCCGACATTGAAAGACAGAATAAAAGGCATAACTGCATTTATATTGACTGCCGCTCTTCTTTTGACACTTGCCCCAGTATTATCTACACAAGCGACGGAGCTACGTCATTACCAATGGAAATCCTCTTCCGAGGCCATCTCCTATGTAGACTTTTCCGATTACTTTGGGGAATATGAGGGGAGTTTTGTCTTATATGATTTGGAAAATGACACCTGGAGCATACATAATATTGAGCATGCCACTTTGCGGGTTTCGCCGGACTCTACCTACAAAATATATGATGCTCTGCTTGGGCTGGAAAAGGGCGTCATTACGCCGAAAGACTCCCTTATTGCCTGGAATGGCGAAATCTATCCTTTTGAAACGTGGAACGCTGACCAGACCCTACAGTCTGCAATGCTTTTCTCTGTTAACTGGTATTTTCAGGCACTGGACGAACAGCTTGGAACCGTTTCTGTCTACAACTACCTGCGAGAGATCGGATATGGCAACCAGGACATGCGTGGAGATTTTTCTACCTATTGGATGGAATCCTCCTTAAAAATTTCTCCCGTAGAACAGGTAGAGCTTTTGACAAAACTACATGATAATAGCTTGAGCTCCGCCGCAAATGCCCAGGCGGTAAAAGATTCCATATGCCTTTCTTCCACCGAGGCTGGGAGCCTGTATGGCAAAACCGGAACCGGACGGGTGGATGGTCAGGACGTAAATGGGTGGTTTATCGGCTACATTGAAACTGCTGGCAATACATACTTTTTTGCCACAAATATCCGAGCAGACGCCAATGCTGCCGGAACTAATGCAGCGGAAATAACCATGTACATTCTGTCAGACTTACAAATATGGAAATAATTTTCCACCCTTCACTTTGCAATAAATGCCAAATCCAATTCCCTTTGCTCAATGGAATTGGACAGATACCTAAAGGTTCCATCTTCAAACGGTTGCACCACGATCTGATTCGTAAATGCACAGTCCGAATTGTAATCCGGCCATACTCCGTCTACGAAAAGAGTGATAGTTCCATCCGCATTTTCTGTATAATCAATAACTTCTCCAAAGGGCGGATAGGGTCTGGAATAAATCATTTCATATGGATAACTGTCACTGCTTTCAATGTACCCGCAATGCGTTCTCAACTGTTCTATGGATACCGGAAAACAGGTAGTCATAATTTTCTCATATTGTTCGGCAGGAATTTCCCAGCCCAGAGTTCTCGTATTTTCGCCTGTATAAATCTGATAAATATCTTCAAACATACATGGCATCAGGATATCCTCCACATTGCTGCTGTCCCAGTTTATAGCAAGCACATTATAATCCACATAGCTTAATCCTGATATATATTTCCTGGTCAATGCTCTGCATTTACCCGAGAGAGGCTTTATCCGCCAATACTGCCGCAAATTTGCATAGTCAATCACCGTCTCATACGCATAGATGAAATATCCCTTTTCTGTCAGATTAATTTCTGCCACATCGCTTGTCGAAGTACCCTGAATCTCTGCTATACCGCCTGCTTTCCATCTAATCCCTATATAATATACCTGTAGTTTGGCTCTTCGATAGATAAACGTCACTGCTCCAAGCATTCCATCTCTTTGCACTTCAAATACTGTCACCATCGAATCATGACCCTTCAGATAGTCTGCGTAAAATTTTTCTATCGCCTCATAGTTTTGCATATCAGTATCTTCTGTCACACTTACCAGTCCACTCTTCCCCAACTCTTCCACCACTGCTTTCCGCTGCTCACTGGTAAAATTGCTGATACCGGAGGAATAGATTGACGCATCTATAATTTCAGCATTCCTGTATATATCACGAACCGTTTCCGCAGCGGACAACGCCCCACTTTGCAGCACTTTCTTTTCCCCCTCTGAAATGAGACAATCGCTGGCCTGCGGAATATACCAATATGTGTCATCATTGCCTCCATATATTTCTTTCCATTCTTCCTCGGTTAATCGGGGGATATACCAAGCTTCTCCTCCATTGTCTTCGTCAGGTATCACTCGGTTAGATATGTACTGTACTCCTCCGCCTTCCAAAGGACGAACAACTACCTCATGGGCATACACTTTGGAATCACCTGCATATGGAAATACCACGTTCACCACAAGCGCGATTGTTCCATCACTGTTTTCACTAGCCCCAACCACTTCCGGATAGGG
Source organism: Lachnospiraceae bacterium (assembly GCA_014804645.1). Classification (GTDB taxonomy): domain Bacteria; phylum Bacillota; class Clostridia; order Lachnospirales; family Lachnospiraceae; genus Acetatifactor. The sequence continues at coordinate 22,144 of JAAUZI010000030.1, forward strand.
ATATTCCGGATACTCCACCTCATAAAATCCTCTCGGTCTATACTCATAGGTTTCATTCTCTGAACAATAAATGGTTTGGAGCTGTAATATTTCACTATCTATATTGAAATATGCCATGATAACTCTCTCAAACTCATCCCTGGGTATTTGATAAACAGCGCCGACTCCCAGATTGTCATCTGCGACATAAGGAATTGGCACCGCATTTACTTTGGGATAAAAAATATCATACATATCATAAAAATTCAGTTCTCCGAAGTCCTCTTCACTCCAGTCTACCAAAAACATATTATTTCGCTCATAACTGATCGGGAGTATGTATTTCCTATTCAGTTCCCTATATGTTTCATCCAAGGGCTGTACTCGCAGGGCAACATATTCCTCTCTCTCGCATAATGCCAGCATATACAGATCTTCCAATAACCAGGCTCCTGAAAACATCAGATAACCTTCTTCCGTGTAATCCCAATTCTCTGCCCGGTAATGTCCTGTAATCTTCCTTTGCATATATCCATTCTCGTATTTATAATAGTCTCTGACCACATCTACATTGCCGTCCTTTGTCTGCAGATTGTATTTCACAAATCCTCCCTGATAATTGACTTCAATAATATTTATTTCCGCCTCTTTCCCTGCAGCAACCATCTCACAGAAATGAACTACCTGTTCTGTTTCTGTCATATCAACCTGGTTCCTGCTGTCAACAGCCGGATATCCATTTTCTCCAAACTGGTTTACAATACTACGGATCGTTTCTAAATCGGCAGACTTATTTTGCTCGACAGCTTTCTCATAAAGCTCCTGGCAGATGGTCTCAATCCTCTCTGCATCTTTCTCGAGAATCCATGCCTCACTTTCAGATTCAATAGCCAACGTTTCCACCGAGGGAACGTCGCCGCATCCTGAGACACTAAACATAAGGCCAGTTGCTGCTAATCCGATCTTCCAAAAGCATCCTGCGTTTTTCCACTCCATAACCGCCTCCATCTCTAACTTTTCTGACATATCACTCTTAATAATATATAATTCTATCGATTAATATTACATTTGTAATATTTAAGGTCAAAAAAATTTGCCCCGCGTTCGTTGCTGTGCCTATATAAATATTACATCTGTAGGATTTTAAAGTCAAGTACTCCTTTTAACAAGTTTATATATTTTCTAAAGTTTGTCAAAGAAAAACCTCCGGTGCTTTAAACCGGAGGTCTGCCTTTGCCTTATCTCGTCAATACATGCTTACAGTATTTCTTCGCTCCACATTTCGGACATGTCAGTTTGCGTCTCGTAATTGTATGAGGTCCCATTATATAAGCGTTCATCTCCGGGACAAACCGCTCCTTACATTCGGGGCACTCAAACGCTCCCGCGTCTCTATCCAGAACGCATGCGATTGCGATTCCGAAAATCAATATGACAACGCCAAGTCCAATCAAGACTATCCTGCCAGCAACACTGATTTCAATCAGGCCAGGCAGCACAAACAACGGAGCTGCCGCAATCAACGTAAGACCTGCAACCGCCGCAGATAAGATAATCTTCTTTCTACTTTCCTGTGCCTCTTTCACTAAATTCACCATATTCTCCTCCGCTTTCTTCCGATAATCGTCCTCGGAAACTCTCTCCCCAGTCAAAAGCTCGTTTACTGTAATTTCAAGTTCATTGCACAGGGGCAATAACAGGGATACCTCCGGGAAACCGTTCCCGCGCTCCCACTTGGAGATCGTCTTGTCACTGATGCCCAGGATTTCCGCCAATTGTTTTTGCGTGTAGCCTTTTCTCTTTCTCTCTGCCGCAATGAACTGACCAATGATTATTTGATTCATCTCTGCCTCCTTTCTGGGGATATTATCGCATGGGGGCGCATGTTTTTACACCCACGGGGCGTAGAATATGGTGAATTTGGGAGGATTCTACGCCCCATAGAATCCTCATAATTATAACTTGGTCGATCTCGAATATACTACTTTTTTTTATATTGCTCTGCATCTGAGCCGTTGTTATCCAGATGTTCCACATTGGGAATTGTACCATTTGCAACATTGTCAAATAGCCATCTTCCCAAAAGCGCCGGTGGGGTGTCGATTAAATCTCGTAAAAAGAACGTACTACCGGATGGCAATTTCTTTATTTTCTCCACCATCGTCTTATACAATTGGGCATATGACGCCTTTCCCTGTAAAGCTCTAACTTTACATAGTTCAGCAATATTTGGAAAACCCTCTGCCTGTACTTCTGCCTCCAATTGCGATTTTTCCTCATCTGTGATTGTAAATTGAACTCTGTAACCCATAAATTCCTCCTTTTTTTGATACATGTCGATACGATTGTTCAGACGTCTGTTCAGTCATATGATAGCACACAGCGTTCGCTTTGTCAAATGCTTTTTTTATGCTTAATTATACAGACCTCCGGTATCTCAAACCGGAGGTCTGTGCCTATATATTTCACTATCAAAACTCTTTGAGGAGCCTGTCTATCCCTAGCAGGGCATTGTAATATCTCCACCTGGCAGGGCCTTCTCCAAAATCATATATCGGAGCATATTTATAGAGAAAACCATATTCGGCGTAGCCCATGATATGAGCTCGGGGAACATTCTGCCAGTCCACCAGCTTTTTCCTGGGGTCAACATCGGCCGCATCAATTTTTACGGCGACATAATAATCCTTGGGATGCCTGTCAAACTGCTCTATATTGACCAACAAACGCGTATGTATGGAGCGAAAACCTGTCTTAACGTCAACTGTGTGTCCATTCTGAGTTATAAAATCGAAAGAATCCACATTCGTCTGGCCCTCGTAAATGTCAAGCATGCCATCCGTATTCACTCTTTTTCCGCTCTCAAACAAAAATTTCGCAAATGCAAGCTCGCCCAGTTTCCCCATGTATGTCCGTTGGATTTCTATTTTCTGTTGCTCCTCCACATTCGGAGATGCCTGAATTTCTTCGGGCAGTAATCTGGAATACTGGTTGTCCGTTAAGATGATGTTTTTTGCGAAGGTCAGAGCCGCATTTTTCATGTCAGGGGTTATGTCGATTGTGTAGATCGATACGAGGTAGCTGCCTCTTTGTTCTTGGCTTTTTATCATGGGGGACCTCCTTAGGGGATTTCTGCTGTATTTACACTCCAAGCCGATGCCTGATATCATTCAGCCACTCACCCTTATATTTAAAAAACTTCGGACCAGCAATAGAATACTTCTTTCCAGATAGCAGCTTGGCCAATGCTGTCAGGGACATTGTTTCGCCATTATACTCCACATTTCTATCGTCCACAACCATTGCCGTAATATTCGGATTGTCATAGTATTCAATCTTTGCACCTACAGGAATCTGGCATTTACTGAACGAAAAATTTGCAGCTCGTTCTGTACTCTCAGTGTCAATCTCCTGAGCAGTCTGTTCAGCAGCTTTTTCCTCTTCGCTCAGAGCAGCAATTTTCAGTTTATCTCCACAGCCGTGAATCACTGCAATTGCCTCCAGAATAGAATATGCGTCCTCTGGCGCCATCGCATAAAACTCTCGCACGCGCCGCTTGCCGTTAAAGTTCTCGACTGACCTTAAGTTGGGATTCAGCTTGTCGATGATAGAATGAATCTTCAAATCAGACAGCCTTGAGGATACCTCGTATGTAGCATAGACCCTAAAAGCAAACGGAATGCATTCGCTCCGATTCAATTGCTTAAGGCGTTTATCAATATTATCTGCGTACCCGATTTTTACATACTCCGGAAATGACGGATTTGTAAGGATGTAAATAACTCCATTTTTTTCACTCATATCAGTTGCCTTCCTAACGTTTCTTCAAATAGCGTCATCAATTAATTCTTACTGATTTCTGATTTTTTCTTCCATCAAACAGATGGCTCAATAAATATATTCATTTTCCAATTGCTCTGCACTAATTGAAATAAATGGCACTTCCTTAATGTCCTTAACCCAATATGGCAGACAATAAATTGCTGCTGAAACACCGAAATTTTTCATTTGAGCAATAAATCCTTTTAATTGGTATTGGGATACCCCTCTTACTTCAAATCGCTCAGCATCTGGTAGATTACAAAGCATTTTACTAGCTATCGTTTTGGAATAAAACAACGGAACCGTTAAATCGGGCGCATAATATGTTCCCGTTGTTTCTCCATTACTTACTTCCATTAATGTCCAAAACGGTTGTCCGATTGTATTTCTATTTGGCAAAAAAGCTTTTTGTATTATTCCAGCTAGTAGCTGTGGTATGCTTGGAAGTTGCTTTTCTGTCAGCAATGTAATTCCTTTTGAGTGCGCATAAGTTTCTGCTCCTTCTTGATATCCATTTTTAGAAACCATTACTCCTAAAAATTGCCCCATTCCCACATCCTCTATTTTGCTTGCAAAGTCTCTAACTTGTCCAACTGGAACTGCAGATTTCCAATCTTTGCATTCTATTGCCACCTTGCACTCTATATTCAAATGAGTAAATTGATAAAAAACATCAAACTCATTTGTAGCACCGCTTTTTCCTTTGATTGTTACGTTTTTAGATACAATAACCCCGTCATAATCATTCAATTCCAATAATCGTGAGTACACATATTGTGTATAGCTCTCCAGACTTGCTCCCGCTTTCATATTCTCCCCCTCGTAGTATTTATATTTTGAACTAAATTTACTGATTCCTTTTTCATCATTACTACCGTCTCCACATGCCCCGTAAACGGAAACATATCCACCGCCACAGCCTTCTCCGCCCTATATCCTTTCCCTGTCAAATACTTCAAATCCCTGCCCAAAGTCTCCGGGTTACACGAAATATAAACCACCTTTTCCGGTGCCATGCGGGCCACGGCCGCTAGGAATTCCTCGCTGCTGCCGCTGCGGGGCGGATCCATCAGCACCACATCCACCTTTGCGCCCTGAGCCTCCATCTCCAGCAGAAAACACCCTGCATCGTTCTGATAGAACTGGATATTCCGCACCTGATTTATCTTGGCGTTGTTGCGGGCATCGCGCACCGCGTCGGCATTTAGCTCCACACCAATCACCTGCTTTGCCTTGTCGCTGACAATAATTCCGATAGTGCCTGTGCCGCAGTAGGCGTCCACCACCGTCTCCTTGCCCGTCAGAGCGGCATATTCCATGGCTTTTGCGTACAGCACCTCCGTCTGCACCGGATTGACCTGATAGAAGGATCTGGGGGAAATGCGAAAAACCTTACCGCACAGAGTATCCTCTATATACCCCTTACCATAGATCACCTGTTCCTTTTCACCCAGCACCATGCTTGTACTGCGGTTATTCACATTGATTACAATTGTAGTAATCTCGGGGTGGCGTTTTAGCAGTGCTTTTACAAAATTGTTCTTGGAGGGCAAGATGGGAGACGCCAGCACCAGTACCACCATGATCTGCCCGGAAGTCTGCCCCGTGCGTATCAGCACATGGCGCAGCAGTCCATAACCCGTATCCTCATTGTAGGGCCGTATCTTAAAGGAGGGCAACATCTCCCGAATGGATACAATGATCGCATCCGCTTTCTGGTTCTCTATCAGGCAGCCGTCCACTGGCACAATCCGATGGGTCCTCTCCTCATAGATTCCAGAGATGGCGCGGTGCTTCTGGTCCTCCCCAAACACTGCATGTACTTTATTTCGATAGAATAAAGGCTGTTCCATGCCCACAATCCCTTCCAGTTTGCAGTATGGAGCCAGAATCTTTCTCACTTGTTTTTCTTTTTCGCGCAGTTGTTCCTCGTAATCCATGCCAATCCATTGGCAGCCCCCGCAACGCTTTGCCACAGGGCAAAGTGCTCTGCCGGTGCCTCTTTCCGCCGGAGCAAGTGCCGCAGTTTTGCCTCTCTCAGTATGTTCCTGCGAGGATATACCCTTTTTTTGTCTAATACTATGTTGTCTCATTTTATATACACCATATCCATGCTTGTACGCATAAAACTATTTTGGCTATTTCTAGAAAGTCATCGTACATACCAAAATTAAGTATCCCACTTCTCATATCTTCTGATTTTGACTTATTTTAACATTTTTATCCTCTGTTCTCATTCTAAACCAGCTTACATTCTTTGTCAATTCTTGCCATATCACGATCTGTAAATTTCATTTTTCACTCTATGTCTTGCTGTCTCATGATTGCACCCAATATAGAATTTGTGATATAATAAAAAAGCTTTTACAAAATGATAAGGAGAATCAAAAAAGATGATGGGACTTATTTTTATAGGAATATTTGTGGTTCTAGTTGTAGCGGAGTTAATATATTTGTTGTTTTTATCCGGATCTTCCAATCAAAAAGGCAGACAGGTAGATGTAAGGGTACTTTCCTGTGAGCAGAAGATGCCAATGAGCAGGAATAATACAAGGATTTATGAAGTGAAGGTAGATTTTTACGGCTCAAATGGAGAAATCCTTGTCAGAACCCTGCAGAGTGCAATTTCGTATATGCCGGGTGACGTGATTCGCTGCCGCTATATGGAAAAAACCGGATTGCTGATGCCGGAGATGACGCCTGAAGAGCTGGCAAAGACAAGGAACAGTATTTTGATTTTTCTTGTTATTTTTCTTTTCTTTATGGGGATAGTCGCTATAATATGGGGATCAAATACAGGGAAGGAACTGCCCAAGGAGACAGTGCGGCTATGGGGTTATTTTATCAGCATCCTTTTTATGATAATCAGTATTTTCGGTATCTACAAAAATAATCGAACAAAACAAAAAATGCATGACATGATTTCTCTGCCCGGCATACAAGTGGATTATACAATACATAAAGGCAGGAACAGCGATCATTATGTGGATATCTTTAATCCTATCTATGAATATGAGTGGGGAGGAGAGAAAAAACGGTTGTACAGCTCCATAGGTTCAAGTGGAGAAAAGTACCGTACCATAGGAAGAAGTGTACATATCCTTGTAGATCCGCAGACAGGAAAAGCGATCTGTCAGGAGGATGAAAAGACAGCGGGACACCTGTATTTGCTTTTTGGAATTGTCGGACTTGGCGTCTTTGTCCTGATGCTGGCGCTCAGCTTTGGCATACTGTCTTAAAACGGCAAAAGCGGGCGGAATGAGAATACTCCGCAGGTCTCCCCGCTCTCTTCTCATTCCCCCGCTCGCCTGTCTTCACAGACATTCTACACCGCCTCTTCTCTCTGGTCCACATATCTGCGCAGGGCCTCTTCGGCCTCCTCGGGACTCAGCGCCCACTCCTCCAGCATATTGTCAATGTTTTCCAGTTGATTATAGCGTTTCTCCCTATACATCTCCGCCAGTTCCTGCTTTTCCGACTCAATCCGGGTCATCAGGGACTCGATCAGTTCCTCCTTGACTGCAATCTTTTCATCCAGTGTCTTTCTCGGTCCTCGAGCCATATTTACCTCTTTTCCGCGCCATGCGCATGTATTTTTATACTCACTGACGATTAGAGATAGTCAGTATAACCCTGTCGGGCCACTTATTACGCAGTGCCGCGCTCAGGGAAAAAGTTGGAATTCTGGAAATATATTCCACTCTTAGTAAAGTATATGGACAAGACCACAAAAATATGCGTATTTTTCCAAAAAGATTACATATCTATTTTCTGTTGTATAGTAGGCATTATAACTTCTTCCTAATAATCTATATCCACCTCAGCAAATAAATCTTCAAAAGTTATTTTTAGATTCGGGAAATGAACAATTTTCAATTCTTCCTTGTTTTGTTCCGTAATCGTCTCCCATAAATAATATTGAGGGGCCCCATCTTTGTCGTAGTCAAGATTGTATATTTCAACCTGTTTTTTTCGCCAGTCTACGATCCAATATTCATCAATCTCCTGCTGCCTATACAATTCCTTTTTTTCGCCACGGTCATAATCTTCCGTTGAATCCGATAAAACCTCCATCACAAAGCGGGGGGCTTCAATAAAAGAACTTCCGCGTCTGGATTTAATACGACAGTTAATAGACGCATCCGGAATAACCGTTTTATCTTCTCCCTCGTCTGTCTTAAACCTGTATTGGATATTATCAGAAAAAACATAGCACGTACTATTCAGCAACTGTTTTCTTACCGCCGCCACAAAATTAACAATAACCGTTGAATGCTCCGGCCTTGATCCTGCCATATCTGTTATTTGTAAGTTCAAATCCATTTGTCATCACCTCCCATTTTCTATATCCCTATTATAAGCAAACTATATGGCAATTTCAAGCCGTTTATCCGTTTCAACCCGCTATACCCGATAGTCTGTATTACTCATAGTTACATAACAAAAAAAACTGCCAAGCTCCCAGCAAACCAAGAGCTTGACAGTTTTCAATATATCGGAGTGGCGGGATTCGAACTCGCGACCTCCGCCTCCCTAAGACGGCGCTCTAACCAAGCTGAGCCACACCCCGTAACGAAGACTATTATAACCCGTCCCCCCAAAAAATGCAACCCTTTTTTTCAAAAACATGCAAATTTTCCTCATCCCGCATATCGTCGGTTTTGCACACAGACGCCCAATCGGTGCCTCAATCCTTCAGCGCCAGCAGACGCACCAGGTAATCCCACACCCGCTGGGTGGAGGATATGCTCAGCGTCTCCTCCGTGGTGTGAATATCGTACATGTTGGGACCGAACGAGATCCCGTCCAGATCCGCAATCTTGGACGCCAGAATACCGCACTCCAGACCGGCGTGTATCGCCTCCACCCGGGGCTTTTCGCCGTACATCTCCTCATACAGCGCAACCATCTTGTCACGCAGGGGAGAATCCACCCGATAGGCCCAGCCGGGATAATCCCCGGTTATCTCGCAGCGCCCGCCCGCCAGGGCAGTCAGTGCCTGCACTTTATCCAGCAGCGCCTGCTTGCTGCTGTCCACGCAGCTGCGCACGGAGAATTCAGCCTCCACCTTTCCGCCGTGAATCTTCAGAATGCCCAGATTCAGAGAGGTTTCCACCAGCCCCGGCACATCCGCGCTCATGGCCTGGACGCCGCAGGGCAGGCTGTAGAGATAATCCGCCGCCCGCTGCAGATCGCTGCCTGCAAGACAACTCTCTGTGGCGTCTCCCCGGGCCACCGCTGTGACAGATACCTCCGGGTCCTTGGTTGCCAGTTCCTGTTTCAGCGCTGCGGTATACTCCGCCACCAGCTGTTTCAGCCTCTCCTCGTCCTCTCTATCCACCAGAATCCTGGCTCCGGTCACACGGGGAATGGCGTTGTCCGCCAATCCGCCCTCACAGTCACACAGCCCAGCTCTGACACTGCCCGAAAGCTTTTGCAGCAGTCTTGCCATCAGCATATTGGAGTTGCCGCGCTCCTTGTGAATCTCCGCTCCGGAATGGCCGCCCTGGAGACCGCCCACAGTCAGCTCATAGGCCACGCCCGTCATATCCCGGCACTGCCCCGACAGGTCCACCGAGCAGTGAATCCTCGCGCCACCCGCACAGCTGGTCAGAAAAATACCCTCCTCCTCGGAATCCAGATTCAGCAGTCTATGGCCCTGCAGCATGGACAGGTCTATGGCTCTGGCTCCGTCCATCCCCACCTCCTCGTCCACGGTGATCACCACCTCCAGACGGGGATGCTGCAGCGTATCGTCGTCCAGCAGCGCCAGAGCATAGGCCACGGCAATGCCGTCGTCTCCGCCCAGGCTGGTTCCCTCCGCATAGATCCGATCCCCCTCCACCGCAAGTTTCAGCGGCTCCCGGGTCATATCGATCTCCAGCTCCGGCTTATGCACCGCCACCATATCCATATGTCCCTGCAAAATCAGGGCAGGCTCCTGCTCATAGCCCGCTGTAGCCTCCTTGATAATAATAATGTTCTTGATTTCGTCCTGAATGCACTGCAGCTCCCTCTTTCTGGCAAAATCCGCCAGATAGTCGCTGATCGCCTCCACATTGCCCGACCCGTGAGGAATCTGAGCAATTTCCTCAAAAAATGTAAATACCTTTTCCGGTTTAAGTTCCGATAAAACACCCATGTCCTGTCACTCTCCTTTTCCCCGCCCCGTGTCACACATGTCTAAAACCGGGCGGAGTCACTGTCAGTATTGCCCTTTATCCCACTTTGTATCCTGTACCCCAGACCACTTTCAGGTATCTGGGCTCCTTGGGATTGCTCTCAATCTTCTCACGAATATGGCGGATATGCACGGCGATGGTATTGTCGGCGCCAATGGCCTGCATATGCCATATGGACTCATATATCTGAGCGATGGATAAAACCCTTCCCCTCTCCTGCACCAGCAGTTTCAATATCTTGTATTCAATGGGAGTCAGTCTTACCTCCTTGCGGTCCACAAAAACCTGTCTGGTGTTGTCGTCAATCATCAGGTCATCCACCTTATAAATCTTGTCTATATTGGCACATACATTCACAAGCTGGGTATAGCGCCGCAGCTGGGACTTAATCCGAGCCAACAGCTCCAGAGGATTGCAGCCGCTGACCACATAGTCGTCCGCCCCTGCGTTCAGCGCCAGTATCTTGCTGGTCTCGTCATCGCGGGAGGACACCACTATGATGGGCAGACTGCTCATCTGGCGAATTTGCTGCAATGTCTCCAGCCCTTCTGTAATATCCTGGTCATGGTCAGACCACACCACATCGGTAATCAACAAATGAATCTGCTCCGCCGCCATGATCTGACGCAGCTGCACTTTGCTCTCCGCCGTCAGCAGTCTGATATTTTCTCCTCTCAATAGCGGACGCAGGGATGCCGTAATCCCCGTATTGTTGTTGTAGATTACAATATTTTTGTCCATAAGTCTCACGATCCTTCCTTGCAAAAGTCTTCTGTCACTCGCCCATAGAATACACTCCCAGGTCCATCGTCTGCAGCACCTCATATGCCTCCTCCTGAGTGTATCCGTGAAAACCCACCAGCAGATCCCGGCCATACAGCGAAATGGCGCACTCTATGCTGCTGACTTCATCGCCGTCCATAATATCTATCACCTTATAGGTGTAGCCCTGACCGGTGGTGTAGTTGCGCTCGTTGGCCGCCTCCCCCGCATAGGCGCTGGACGACGCATAAGCCTGGTCGTCCCGGTGATCCATCTGCACAATGGAAAAAAAACGCTCCTGCGTATCCTGGATGCGGATGTACACCTGATTTTCCAGCATGTGAATATACTGCTCCGCCGCGTCTCCCCCCAGGAGCCGCATATCCGGCATGGGTACGGCAATATGATTTTCCTCCCGGAAAGCATCCAGCGAGTCATACTCCTTGAAGTCAATGTCGCATACTATGCATTCTGCCTCAAGCTCCTCCGTCTCCTGCACTGACCGTCCCCTGGCAAGCATCGGAGTCTGCCCCGCATCCTCTCCCCCGGCTCCGTTTTCCCCACCTCCGGCCGGTTGGCTGACAATAGAAAATCCATTGTCACGCACCTGTATGAGACCGCCTCCGTAGTTCATGGCTGTCGCCACGCCACCCACAAGCAGAAAAATCGCCGCGGCCGAGACCGCCGAAACCAGCATGCGCCTTCTGCGGGCACTTTTCATCTTGTGGTGATGAATCTCATCGGACACCTGCCTCACATCCAGCCGAAAGGTTCCCGCCTGCTCCATTTCCCTCTGATATTCTTCTCTGAAACTACGCAAAGTCGTATTCCTCCTTCAGCCTCTTTTTCAAAAGCTCCCTGCCTCTGGTCAGCTGTGAGGTCACTGTTGATACCTTCCGTTCCAGTATCTCCGCGATCTCCTTCACTGACAATTCCTCATAGTAAAACAGGTGAATCACGTCCCGGTATACAACCGGCAGCCTCCACACCGCCTCCAGCACCTCTCTGGCCCTCTCCTTGTCCAAAAAGCTTTCCTCCGGACTGGGCTCGCCGATCTCCATCCCCTCTTTCAGAAAAAGCTGTTCCGGGTCGGGAACATCGCCGCGGCGGCGGTGAAAACTGCTGCGCCACATCTTGCGGCATCCGTTTAAGGTAACTCTGATCAGCCAGGCCTTTTCGTATTCCTCGCTGTCAAATTCCCTGGAGGTTTTGAAATACTGGTAAAAGGTTTCCTGCACGATATCCTCGGCGTCAGACCGGTTTCCCGTCCTGGCATACGCAATCTTAAAAAGCATATCGCTGTAGCTGTCAATCTTTTGTTGTAGTTTCTCCTGTATTCTAGCCGTATCCTGTATCATGATTGTATCCATCTCTAGCAACCTGCTCTATTTATAAAATCCCTTTAAGAGTCAATATACTGCAAAATATATTATTTTTTACAAAAAAAATGACCCGCTAACTATAAGACAGTTTTACGGGCCAAAATGTTTCATGATAATTGCTGTTTTTTTCAGGTTTTTTTGTCCTTCATCTCCTCTACCACTTCCAGATCTTCCGGCTGAAGCTTTCTGAAGTGATTCAGCCCGGATATCAGAATGGCAATGCTGTTCTTTGTGGTGTCAAACACGCCCTCCTGGTACATGGTGGCCACCAGCATCCCCAGGGGCACGGCGATAATCATACCCACAACGCTGCCCAGCTTATAGCCGACATACAGTAAAAAGAGAGTGGGAATCGGCTCCATGCCGATGGAATCGCCCACGATCTTGGGCTGAATAATCTGTCTGGCCAGCTGCCCGCCTCCCCATATGATGAGCAGACCCATGGCCATCTTGTAATCTCCGCTGCAAATCTTAATCAGCGCCCAGGGGACCATAACTGTTCCGGTGCCGAAAAAGGGCAGCAGATCCAAAAAGGCAATACCCACCGCAATGAGCAGCGCATAGTTCACCCGCAGTATACTCAGTCCTATCACCAGCAGCAGATACATCCACACCTCTATCTTGAGCTGGGCCTTGAAATATCCGCCCACGGATTTGAGGATGCTTCTGCGTATCATATCATATCGGGACATAATGGATGCGGGGGCATGCTCCCTGACCCAGCTGCCGATCCGGTAGCGGTCCGCCACAAAGAAATAGGACGCCAGCAGACACATGATAATACCGATCAGCACCGAGGGCAGCTGTTTTGCAAAATTTCCCGCTGCCGTGATTGTAGGTGTGCCGATGCGCTCAAACAGACCTGCCATGAACTCTCCCACCTGGTCGCCCAGACTGGAGATCGTCTGCTGGGTATCCAGGGGCAGCTTTTCATAGATTCCGTTGAGACTTTCGCCGACGCTGGACAAATCTTCTTTCATGGATTCCCACATCTCCGGCAGCGCCCCCAAAAGTCCCAGTCCCTCCTCTATGAGCTTGGCTCCTACCAGATACAGCACCAGCACCACCAGCGCAATGACCACAATGATTACAAAGGCGCTGGCCCATTTCCGTTTCAGTTTCATCTTCTCCTCGAAAAAGCGCACCAGGGGACTGGCGATCATGGAGATGATTCCCGCCAGCACAAAGGGCATAAACCATATGAGGAGCCTAGGCAGCAGCAGTACCACCAGCAAAAAGATCGCCAGCGCCACGCCCAGATTAACCAGCGCTTTGAAGTATTTCCTCGATGATTTCATAGATTTCCTCCCTGCCCTGCTTGGTTGCGGCGGAAAAAGGAACCATGCGAACATCCTTATCCGCCTTCAGCGTCTCCCTCAGGAGCTTTACCTGTTTCTGAATCTGGCTGCGATTGATTTTATCCAGCTTGGTTGCGATAATGATCGGCTGATAGCCATGGCTCTTGATCCAGTCATACATAACACAATCGTTTTCCGACGGTTTGTGGCGAATGTCGATCAGCAGAAACACTGCCCGCAGCTGCTGGGACTTATGTAGATAGTTTTCAACCATTTTGCCCCACTGCGCCTTTACATGCTCGCTGACGCTCGCGTAGCCATAGCCCGGCAAATCCACAAAATAGATACTGTCGTTCACATTATAGAAATTGATGGTCTGGGTCTTTCCGGGCTGAGAACTGGTGCGGGCGAGGCTTTTCCTATTCATCAGCGCATTGATAAGGGAGGATTTCCCCACATTGCTCTTGCCTGCAAAAGCCACCTCCGGCCTGCTGTTTTCCGGTAGTTTGCTTGTGATTCCGCACACTGTCTCCAATGCCACATTCTTTATTATCATATGAATCCCCTTCATTTAATTTAAATGACGCCGCTCTTTTCACAGGCGGCGTCATTTGTGCTATTGGGCTTTTTTCACTGGAATGTCTCTCGTATAGGTCAGAGGTTCACTGATTCCCTCCACCGCCTCCTTTGTAACCACACACTTGCCGATGGTCTCATCCGAGGGAATTTGATACATCGTATCCATCATCACGCTCTCCATAATGGAGCGCAGGCCTCTGGCGCCGGTCTTTCTCTCAAACGCCTTGTCCGCAATAGCCTCAATGGCGTCCTCCTCGAACTCCAGGTCCACCTCGTCGAACTCGAACAGTTTCTGATACTGCTTGATAAGGGCGCTCTTAGGCTCCTTCAAAATCTTGACCAGAGCCTCCCTATCCAGTCCCTGCAGGGACACATTGATAGGCACACGACCTACAAACTCCGGGATCAGGCCAAATTTCACCAGATCCTGCGGCGTCACCTCCTGCAGCAATTCTCCGATCTCCTTGGTGGATTTCTGGGCTACCACCGTATTGAATCCGATGGACTTGCGGTCCAGCCTGGACTCCACAATCTTCTCCAGCCCGTCAAAAGCGCCGCCGCAGATAAACAGAATATTGGTGGTGTCTATCTGAATCAAATCCTGGTGGGGATGCTTTCTGCCGCCCTGGGGTGGCACGCTGGCAACGGTTCCCTCCACAATTTTCAAAAGAGCCTGCTGTACTCCTTCACCGGACACGTCCCGAGTGATGGACACATTCTCTCCCTTTTTGGTAATTTTGTCGATCTCATCGATATAGATGATACCATACTGCGCCCTGTCTACGTCATAGTCCGCTGCCTGTATCAGTTTCAGCAGAATATTCTCCACGTCCTCGCCCACATAGCCGGCCTCGGTCAACGTGGTGGCGTCGGCAATCGCAAAGGGCACATTGATAATCTTAGCCAGAGTCTGGGCCAGATAAGTCTTGCCCGAACCGGTGGGGCCGATCATAATGATATTGCTCTTCTGCAGTTCCACATCATTCAGATCTCTGGGGGCTGTCACTCTCTTGTAGTGGTTGTACACCGCCACCGAAAGCACCTTTTTAGCCTGCTCCTGCCCGATCACATAATCGTCTAAAAACTTCTTGATCTCCTTCGGTTTCAGGAGTTTGATATCCTGCTCCTGCAGGGCGGATTCTTCCTCCTCCTCCAGTTCTTCCTCCAGAATATCCTCACAGATCTCAACACACTCGTCACAGATATATACTCCCGCCGGTCCGGCAATCAGCTTTTTGACCTGATTCTGGGATTTGTTACAGAACGAGCATCTGATATCGCCATCAAAATTTTTTCCTGCCATTCTTGTTCTTACCTCTCACGCATATCAGTATTTCATATTTACCTTACTTAGGAATTCTTCTCCCCCGTCTCTATCATGGAGTGGGAAGTGAGTATCTGGTCGATCAACCCGTACTCCAGAGCCTCCTCGGCGCTCTTCCAGTTGTCGCGCTCGGTGTCGGCACACACGGTCTCATAATCCTTGCCGGTGTTCTCCGCCAGCATGCGGTTCAGCTTTTCCTTGGTCTTCAGAATATGCCTTGCGGCTATCTCGATCTCCGTCGCCTGACCCTTGGTTCCGCCCAAAGGCTGGTGGATCATGATCTCAGCGTTGGGCAGGGCGTATCTCTTGCCCTTCGCGCCGCCTGCCAGCAGAAATGCGCCCATGCTGGCGGCCATGCCGATACACACTGTGGCCACGTCACATTTGATATACCGCATGGTATCATAGATCGCCATACCCGCAGTCACACTGCCGCCGGGGCTGTTGATATACAGGTGAATATCCTTCTCCGGGTCCTCGGACTCCAGAAACAGCAGCTGAGCCACCACCAGGCTGGCGGTCACTTCGTTGACCTCCTCGCCGAGAAAGATGATTCTGTCTTTCAACAATCTGGAATAAATATCATAGGATCTCTCACCCTTGCTGGTCTGTTCAATGACATAAGGTACTAAACTCATAATTTCCTCCAATTCCGGGCTCAGGGCCCGTGCGCTGCAGACATATTTTCATACGCTTTTACGCATATATTATTTACAGAACACCAATTGCAAAACACATTATACATTACTTGTTATTCTTTTACAATCACAAAACAGAGGATTTCATAAAAAATTAATCAATCCCCTGTTTGTTATCCTACACTCATTTGTTCTCGAGCTTACTCCGCGTCCGCTGCCGCTTTGGCCTTGCTGGATTTCTTTGTCGGCTTGGCCTCCTTGGCGTTCTCCACCACGAACTCAACAGCCTTGTTCACGCAGATGTCTTCCATCACCTGTTTCTTGCCGCTCTCGCCCAGGATCTCCTTAACCTTGTCGGTCTCCATCTTGTAGCCCTCGGCCATCTTGGCAACCTCGGCCTCAAACTCCTCCTCGGTGGCCTCCATCTTCTCGGCAGCTGCCACAGCCTCCAGCACCAGGCGGGACTGGATGCGTTTCAGGGCCTGGGGCTTGATCTGCTCCAGCAGCATCTGAGGGGTAGCGCCGGTGAACTGCATGTACTGCTCCATGGACAGTCCCTGCATCTGCAGTCTCTGAGCGAAATCCTCCACCATCTGTCTCTGCTGAGTCTCCAGCATGGCATCGGGGATCTCCATCTGGGCGTCCGCAATAATGGCGTCGATGACAGCCTCCTCCTTGGAGCTCTTGGCAGCCTCGGCCTTGCGCTCCGCTATTTTCTTCTTGGTATCCTCTCTGTACTCTGCCAGAGTCTCAAACTCGGACACCTCCGCTGCAAACTCATCATCCAGCTCAGGCAGCTCCTTTTCCTTGATCTCCTTGACAGTGCATTTGAACACCGCGGCCCTGCCGGCCAGTTCCTCGGCCTGATAATCCTCCGGGAAAGTCACATTCACGTCGGTCTCCTTGCCGATCTCAGCGCCGATCAGCGCCTCCTCAAAGCCGGGGATAAACGCGCCGGAGCCGATGGTCAGCGGGTAATCTGTACCCTTGCCGCCCTCGAAAGCCACACCGTCCACAAAGCCCTCAAAGTCAATGACAGTCATATCGCCGTCCTTGACAGGCCTGTCCTCCACAGGGATGGTTCTGGCGCTGTTCTCGCGCTCCTTATTGATATCCGCATCGATCTCTTCCTCTGTCACTTCCAGGTCAGCGGCGTCCACCTTCACACCCTTGTACTTGCCCAGCGTCACCTCAGGTTTCAGCGCAACCTCAGCGGTGAAAATAAAGGGCTTTCCGGCCTCGATCTGCACCACGTTGATTCTGGGCTGGGATACGATAGCCTCCTCGCAATTCTCCAGCTCTTTCTCATATGCCTCAGGAATCAGCGCGTTGGCAGCATCCTCATAGAATACCTCTTTGCCGTACATCTGCTCAATCAGCTTGCGGGGAGCCTTCCCCTTGCGGAATCCGGGAACACTGATCCGATTCTTTTCTTTCTGATAAACCGTCTCAATGGCCTTGTCCAACTCCTCTGCGGGAACCTCGATGGTCAGCTTGGCCATGTTCTTTTCCAATTTTTCAACCTGTAAACTCATTGTATCATTTCCTCCTTCATCTCCCCTGTATCTTCACATGCCCGCCGCCGAGCGGACATAATCACAGTCATTGGTAGATTATATCATAGAATGAGGCGTGATGCAAATGTTTTTTGTGCAATGGGGCTTAGTTTCAATTCAGCCTATATATCATAAAATTCAGATATGCAGCAAACACACACCAAAGTAGATATGGAATTTGCAGGTATGCAGATATCTTATTTATTTGATAGAACTGGTAAACCATAACTGATATTAGAACTATCAATGCCAGTAACCATAAGAAAGCAAATAGGTACAGAGAAAACCTAAAAAAGATGATACTCCACCAAAAGTTGAAAAATAATTGAAGGGCATACGTTTTTAAGCTTTTCCATTTTTCAGGACTATCGGATATATAAATTATGTAAGATGATATTCCCATTAAAATGTACAGTATTATCCATACAATAGGAAAGATAAAGCCGGGAGGACTGATTGGCGGCTTGTTTATTTTAGAATATAATGACATGTTTCTGCTGAAAAGTGCTGACAGTACTCCAACGGTGACAGGGATGAGAATGGCAATAATTAAAGCACTTTTATCTTTTATTTTCATGAGTATTGTTCCTTGGAAATGCGTTTGATTTATCATATGAAATCTCAGTAAGAAATATGATATGATTCCGCCGTGCCATGGGGCCTAACTTTCCGCCGCATAGCCCTCCTCCCCTTCTCCTGTGTGAGTGGCCACCAATACAGCGCTGTCCTTTCCGAGACTGTGAATATACTGCTCCGTCCGACGGCGGCTCTCCGCGTCCAGTCCCGCAAACGGCTCGTCCAACAGTATCACATCACCCCCCGCTGCCATGGCTCTGGCCACGGCAACCCGCCTTTTCATGCCGCCGCTGAGTTCTCTGCAGGGCTTATGCAGTTCTTCCTCCTGCAACAGACGGCACAGCTGCTCACGGGATCTCTCTCTGTCCCCGGTAACCATGTCCACATTGACCAGGGCACTGTACTCCTCGCAGAGACGATCCTCCTGAAAAACCATGGAAATGCGGCTGCCATGGCGGAGGATTTTTGTCTGCTCTCCTGTTTCATCCGGCTTCTCCAACCCTGCGATCAGCCTGAAAAGCGTGGTCTTGCCGCTGCCTGAAGGAGTGCGGAAATAGTAGGTGTTCCCTCTCTCGTATCGCTCCGTCACCCCTTGCAGCACAGGTCTGCCGTGATAGCTCTTGCTCACACGCTCCAGTTCCAGCACCGTCTGGCCGCTGTGGCTGTTTTCACCCTCCGGCCCTGTCTTGCCCGCCGCGCGGCACCTGGGCTCCCAGCGCTGAAACTGTTTCCACAGAGCCAGCACCAGTTTTTCACACAGCACACTGGCAAGGATCGTCACCGCCGTCCAGGCCAACACTCCCGCCGTGTCCAGATAGATCTTGGACATATACAGCTGCTCGCCCACGGACAGAGCGGGAATGCCGATAACCTCCGCCGCCACGCCGGATTTCCAGCTCATGCCCACCGATATGCGGACGGCGTTGTCCAGATAGGGTTTTAGGGCCGGCCTGTAAATATAAAAAAAGCGATTCCACGCCGGAATCTCCAAAACATTCGCCATCTCCAGCAGACGCCTGTCCACCCGGCGAATGCCCTCCAGCGTATTCACATAGATGTTGGGCAGCACAATGCAAAAGCTGACGGCGGTTGCCAGCACGCCGCTGCGCCACCAGATCAGAAAAAGCACCACAAAGGAGGCCACCGGAATGGCCTTCAGCAGCGCCATGGCCGGAGCCAGAAATTCCTCCAGCAGCGCAAAACGACTGGCGGCCACAGCCAGCAGCAGTCCCAGCGTCAGACCGGCCGTAAAGCCTGCGCCGATCCGCAGCAGAGAGAATCCCACCGTCAGCCAGAAACTCCCCTGAAAAACCCGCTGGCCCAGAGCCTGCAGAGTTTCCAGGGGACCCACCAGCAGAATCCTGCTGCCCACCATCCAAGCCGCCAGCTGCCATAACGCGATCCAGACAGCCGCCGCCACTATCTTTTTACCGTATTTAACACAGAACCTTTTTATAGATTCATTTTCCATTCCAATCCCCATGCATATCACAGACTGTGTCTGCGATATTGCTCAAATAGACTCTCCGCTTTGCCCCGCCATTTCTCATGACTTACGGAATGTAGTAAAAGCTCTCCTCCGGCAGCGCGCCGCCCACCGCCTGGGGGTCCAGATCATACAGTACCTGCAGATAGCCGGACAGGGCCTGCCGCATATTCTCTCCGTCTATACAAGTGATATTGCACTGGGGAATCGCTTTTCGGGCAATGGGTTCCTTGGCTATGATGCCCGCTGCCACTACCAGCTCCGCCCCCTTGTCGGGGTCCTCCTGTATCGCCTGGACGCTGGCCGCATGCTCTGTCATAAATGCAGCCACAGCCTCCGGGTGTTCCTGCAGAAAATCGTTCCGCACCACAGTCACTCCGGTGACCATACTGCTGCCACCCTCTCCCTGCACCAGGTTCCACTGCTCATTCATATCCAGCACCACTTTAAGCTCCTCGTTCTGAGCGCAGGCCACTGTCACAAAGGGCTGGGGCAGCAGTCCGATGGCCTGGGGCTGCTCGGCCAGCAGCGCCGCCACCTCCGTGGCCTCCGACCGGTATTCCAGAGTGCATTCGGACACGTCGATGCCGTTGGACGTCAGCAGATACTGAAGTACATAGTCCGGGGTAGTCCCCTTGCCGGTGAGATAGATTGTCCTGCCCCGCAGGCTTTCCATGCTGTCAATGCTGTCGTCTCCGGACACCATATACAACACTCCCAGCGTATTGATATCTAAAACGGAAATTCCGCCCTCGGTCTTGCCGTACAGTACACTGGCTACATTGGCGGGAATCAGCGCTATATCCAGTTCTCCCTTTATCATCAGCGGCAGCAGTTCATCTGCCGCCGCGGCCATAGTGAATTCATACGCCTGTTTCGCCTGCCCATTCTCCGCCTGTTCCTGCAAAAATACCAGTCCCATGGAGGTGGGGCCTTTCAATCCCCCTATGCGCACGGTGGTCGGCTCCTCCTGCTGCCCACAGCCGGTGAGCAGCCCCAGCGTCAGTGCCGCCGCGGCCGCCAGGGTAAGTATTTTTTTGAAAAATCTTTTGTTCTCTGGTTTTTTCATTGCTTTCACCTCTCTGTATTATACCTATATATGAACCTGCCAACTGCCATAGCGATTGGAACTTTTACGGCTCAAGATTGACTTGCCCGGCCAATTCCACCTGCATAATTTGGGGATTTTCCTGCATAGCTATAATAAACTTTTCTTCTGTCTCTGTCAATACCAGCGGTAGTTTAGCAGTAGTCTTAGCGGTAGTTTTAGCGGTAGTTTTTCCGGTAGTTTTGCAGCAACAGGCCGGGAATCTAAAATCAGATCCCCGGCCTGCATATTCCTTTCCCTATGCTGTTCGTTCTGCTTTCAGTCTCTTTACCTCTTCAAGAGGAAGTCCGGCATATTCCGCAATCTTTTCGAGCGTCAATATTCCATCTGCCAACATTCTTTTAGCTGAATTTATTGCTCCTTCTTGTAGTGTCTGCTTTCTCATATCTTCCATCGCCCGGCACATAATCTCGATACCCTCCTTACTTTCTTTAAAAAACCTCACTCTGTCTGCCAATGTCCCGTAATACATATCTGCGGCGTCTGTACAGGAAAAATCATGCATTAATTTTCCGATAGGTGTATTCCCACGGTAAGCACCATTTACATATAATATGTGCGAACCATCTTCAAATTTTTCGTTGGTTCCCAAAAAACAACGTTCAATCGGATAAAGTGGCAACCCTTTTCCCATTACGTCATTCTCCGTGATAAAGATTACCCACGTATCCGGTAACTTATCAAAATCCTCGCCTTCCCCAAAAGATTTACATCCATCATGCTACTATTGTATCTTGCCCTTTTTCTTCCTGCCCCTTTATCTGTGCGTTGTACCTCGACATTCATCTTGGCCCCCGTACTGTCAGTTGCTAAAATATCAAACCTCACTGAACGGTTCAGCAGATTCTCCACAAACACCTGCGTGCGGACATCCAGCACTTTTAAATCTGATTTCTCCAACACGATCTGCAACACAAGCTCCATGCCTGCTACATTTTCCTCAAAACATTTCGTAAGAAAATCGTCATCAAACAATCGAAAATGTCTAAGCCGCTGAAATCCTCCTGATGTTTTTGCTCTATCTGTTCCGTCACTGTCAATATTTTCACCTGCATTCTCTTAGATTTTATACTTATATACTATCACAAAGCTCCTATTCTTTCAAGCCAGGGCCGCCTTGTGAACAGCGTAAATTTCTTGTTATAAATTCTCCTCCGCCCTACTCCACCACCCGCACCACCGCATTCTCCTTCAAATCCGCAGTGGTCGTCAGGATGATCGCCGTATCTGGGGACAGGGAACNGGACNCNAGGGCTGCATAGCGGTCATTTTGATCNANNACCTCNACATACAGCTTGACCACATGCCATTCCACNCCCAGAATNCCGTTTTCCTGCCGCAGGGTATAGACAAAGCTGCTGTTGTTCTCATCCCTGTGAAGNGCGGACANAGGCACCACCATGTCATAATTTTCCGACTGCCATGTGTTTTTNAGCGTCACCTGCTGCCCCAGNTCCATTCCCATATCCGTNACATCCAGCAGAATTCTCGNGCCNCCNTCCGNCTGGGCCTCCAGATAGCTGACAATNCCTTCCCCGCTGCGTTTCCCNGCGCTGACNGTCTCAAAATTCAGCTGCATCCTNGTACCNACAGACACANATTNGGCCTGTTCCTTGGTTAGTTCAGCCCAGAGCNGNCGCAGACCGTCATCCGGCGTATAGAGNAGCTGNGCCGTGTCCGGNGTNCGCTGTCCCACGCCCACGCCGATCTGTGTGACCCTGCCGCTNTCCCGGGCACAAATCCACCCCTCTGNCTCCACNAGTTCCTGNAATTCCTGAATCTCNCTTTCCAGATAAGCCTGTTCCAGCTTGGCAAGATCGGNCGNCGCCTGATAGCNGCCNTGGGACGCNGCCCATGCNTCCTCCAGNTTACGCNGNGCCGCCTGGANTCTGCTCTCATANGACAACTGGGCGTCCTCCGCTGCCTGGGCCGCCTGGATCANTGCCNGGTCCTGCTGGCTCGCCTGGGTCTGCAGCTGGGCAATGACATTTTCCAGCTCNCCGCATTGCTGACAGCTGTCCGNCNCGNNGGGCTGTNTNNTGTCCCCGCCGCTGACAGAGTCCGGAGCATTCCCCTGCTGNCCNTTGTGTNCCGNTCCNTTTTTGTGCTGTTCCANCTCCNTGCGGGCCTGGTCCANCTCTCTTCCGGTCTGGTCCCNGTCCGCCTGGGCGCGGGCATANTCCTCCCTGGCCCGGCTCAGCTGCAATTCCCCGTTTCTCCACTCCGCCTCCANNTCCTCNTGGGCGCGNGTCAATGTCCTGACGTCTTCCTGCCCATTTAGAGTGCTCTGGCTCTCCNCCTCCCGCTGCTGGTACGCCAGTCTCTGCCGCTCCAGCTCCTTTCCCGCCAAAATGCGNTCCAGATCCTCCACGTCCAGCTGCAGCAGTTCGTCGCCCTCCGAAAAGCTGTCTCCCTTCTGCACGGCTATAGCCGCCACCCGCAGNCCGGATGGAGCGTAGACGCCGTACTCCTGCCCCGTNTCCACNGCCCCCACAGCAGACACCGAATGATACAGGGACATCTCTTTGGGAACAGTGGTGGTCACACGGGGAAGTCTCGCCNTATAGATTCCCTTGGTCACCAGACTNCATATCCCCATTATNGCCAAAAACAGGAGAAATCCTGTCACCACTGCTTTTCTCTTTCTATCCATTCTTCCGCCTTCTTTCCGTCTTTATTCNCGCGGCAATAAGCCAGACAGCCGCACNTGTGCGNATATTCGGCAAATGCCGCGAGGGACAGCTGTCCCNCCGCTTGCTNCGAAGTTGTTGNCTGNGGNGTTTTANGCCTTCANCCCGGACGTGATGATNCCCTGTTCCAGAGCGTCATGAAATATGGCAAATACAAACAGGGACACCGCCAGAGTNATNACACTGGCCCCGCAGGCATAGCCCGCCTGATCCATNGCGATCTCCGGCAGATACAGTGACAGCGGCCACAGGGATTTATCCTGCAAAAAAGTAAGCGGCTCCTCCATCATGTTCCAGCTCTCCAGAAAGCTCANTATCATGGCCGCCAGGATACCGCTCTGGGCNACCGGCAGTCCCACATGCACAAAACTCTGCCANTCTCCGGCTCCGTCCACCCGCGCCGCCTCCAAAAGCTCCGCCGGAATCCCCGCAAAGCTGCGATAGATCAAAAACACGGGNAANGTGGAAAATATAGCGGGCAGCACCACCGCCCANCGGGTGTTTATCAGCCCCGCNTTCTGCAGCACCAGATATTTNGACAGCATGGTCACCTGAAAGGGCAGCAGCATCAAAATCACATACANNGAAAACANCACGCCCTTCCCNCGAAACCGATATACGGCAAAGGCCCAGGCCGCCGGNACGGCTATGAGCAGCTGNCCCANCAGAATGCCGCCCGTCATCCCNATNGAATTCCAGAACAGCTTAAAAAAAGCAGGNGAGTAAAACAGCAGCCGCTTATAGTGTTCCAGCGTGGGATAGTCCGGTATCCAGCGCCAGCNGATATACTCCTGTGTGTCATACAGATAGCCCGCCGCCCGCTGTCTCCACTCCAGGCCATCCGCCAGNGAACCGCTGACCANCATCAGCACCGGCAGACATATGGCAGCTCCCAGCGCCAGAAAAATNCCTGCCGTCAGNCNGNTGNATATTTTTTTCCTNNTCGATATACNCCTTGACCTCCATATTGCCGCCCCGTGAAAACATAAATCCAGACGAAAATGCCTATTTTTCGGCATTTTTTGAGTGTGAGATTAGAACTTCTCTTCGGAATGCCCTCTGGCTATAAGCCGGACTTGCCCCGCAAGTCCCAGAAGTTCTTCTCACACTAATCCCCATGCATATCGCAGACTATGTCTGCGATATTGCTCAAATCGAAAATTGAAAATTCCTTGATTCTTCACTCTAAGTCCCACAGCCTCTGCAGCAGCAGGGACAGTGCCCCCAGCACCAGCGCCATCAGCACCGCCCCCGCCGCCAGCTTATCCATGTCCAGTTTTGTATACCAGTTCTGGAACAGATGCTGGAGCAGATAAATGTCCTGCTGGGGATAGGCGCCGCTGACCAGATACGCCTCCCGAAAGGACTTGAAGGCATTTAACAGAGACAATACTGTGATGGTGTAGGCGCTGCCCTTCAGATTCGGCAGTGTGATCCGAAAAAAACAGCGTATCCGTCCCGCCCCGTCTACTCGGGCCGCCTCCGTCTGCTCCGCCGGTATGGCCTTCAGTCCCGCCAGCCACAGCACCATGGTATAGCCCAGATTTTTCCACACATAACTGCCCACCAGAATGACCAGAGCCGTGCCCTCCCCCATAAAATCTACATGAGTTCCCAGCCAGGCGTTCAAAAACCCCTGTTTTGAAAAAATCAGTCTCCACACCAATACCACCGTGGCCGCCGGGATAGCCATGGGCAGCAGGTACAAGGCCTTAAAGCGCTCCAGCCTGGGAATCCGGCAGATCACCAGAGCCAGCAGCAAGCTTAAGGTAAGCAGCAGCGGCAGACACAGTCCCAGAAAGCGCAGGGTGTTCCCCACTGCCAGCCGAAAGGCCTCATTGCCTAACACCTTACGGTAGTTATCCAGTCCCACCCACTGTCCGGACAGGGCTGTGACAAAAGAGCGCCGCAGCACATCTCCGGTGGGAAACAGCACCAGATACCCTACTCCCAGCAGACTGGGAGCCAGGAACCACAGTCCCCGGCTCCCGCCCCGCCTTACATATCCAGAAATCTTCTTCATACCAATCTCCTAACTCTGATAAACCGGAACACAAACATGCAATCTATATATAGTTAACGATATTTGTTATGTCGTTTACTATAATTTTGCTGCTCACGAGGCTGTGTGGGGCATATACAGAAAAATTCTTTCCCAGTGCCCCACATAACCAGGGAAATACGCTCTTTTTCCCGGTGACGGGGCATATATAGAAAAAATACCCTGCAAGATTCCCTTTTTTGGTTGTACACGGGGCACAGGGAGATAATTTTTTTGCATATGCCCCATATAACCCAGAGCTGGCATCAAAAGTTTGCCTTTTGCGTAAAAATTTGTTGTTAAGTGGCCTAAAGCACCTCTCCAGTCGCCGTTCAGAAAACAACAGACCGCCTCTCCCGAATCCGCTCCGGCCCTGTAGAAAAATGCCGCATCTCGGGCATTTTTCAAGTAGAAGATTAGAACTTCTAGAGGTTCTTCTCCTCCACTATTCCGCCAGATAAAGAGATACCTTCTTCTCAATCTCCTTCACTGCCTCGTCTATCGTAAGCTTGTCGGTAAGTGCATACGCTCCCACCTCTATCACTGCGTCGTATACCCGGCTGTCGCACTGACTGACGCCTTGGCAGGCCTCCAATATCTGTCGCAGCGCCGCCAGCTCCTCCTCCGAGGGATTTTCCACTTCTATCAATTGAGGCTTACCGTCGATATCTTCAAAGCTCATAAAAGCGCTTATGCCATCTTCCTCATTCTTTCGGATCTGCTCCTCCAGTACATCCCAGTTGGTGGAACCTGCCCGCATATAGTTCTCGGAACAGAACTGCTTAGACAGCGCATAGGCCACAAACTCCAGAGCCTGTTCTTTTACCTTGGACGCCTCGTTTACCGCCAGTATATTAGATGCCTGACCTATAAATCCGTTTTCACCCGACATAGGAACCATAACCATGTTCTGCATGCTCATGACCACCGCCGTCATACTGTAGTCTCCCATCACGGACATACTGCTGTTCAACATACCCAGGGCAAATGGCTGATGAAAATACATAGCGTTCTGCACCTGATAACCAGCCTGTGTCCATACCTGCGGTACTCCGTTTATATACGACTGAAGCTGCTCCATACCTTCTATTTCTTTGGCTGTCAGCCCAGATATCTCTGCATTGTAGATCCGCCTTGCCTGTGTCAGGAAATTTTTTACTCCTTCGCTGTCGATGCCGCCGCTTTCATTCATCCAATCGCCTGTAGATCCGATCGCCAGCAGTTCCAGAGCGTTCTCTGCCCGGTTAAAGCCCAGCAGTGTCCCCTCCGGCTGCGCCGCCCTGGACTGCTCCATGAGGTCCGCCAACTGCTCCAGATTGGAAACGTTTTGTATCTTATTCTTTTCGCCCATGAGCACAGGCACTGTCAGCGACATGGGCATGGCATATTGTCCCCGCCCCTGGGGTGTGTCTCTGCGGTAAGATTCCCTCACTGCATCCATATAGCGTTCCCCTGTGCCGTCCAGAGTCTCCGTCAGATCAGCCAGCACACCCTTTTCCACATAGGTATCATAGGGAAGATCATCCAGCAGCAGCACATCCGGCCCATTGCCCGTGGCTAACTCCGTACTCAGCACCTTCATGGCGTCCTCCCGGGTCATTCCAGTGTCCTCACTCAGGGGATGTTCATAGGTGACATAGAGATCCGGATGGCTCTGAGCAAAGGCGCCGACCACCCTCTGTATGTCTTCATCACTCTGTAGTCCCCACACGCGCAGTATATTTTCCGGCATGGTGGGCACTGTGGGATCATACACATACTGTTTCAGCTGTCCGCTGTAGAGTACATAAAACGCCTCCCCCAACTGTAACATATTGACAAAGCTATGCCCCAGATCACTTATGCTGCAGAGGGACCCGTCAATAAGCTGCTCCACGGTGCTGCCATAGAGCACATGGCTGTATAGGCCCTTTCTTGTCAGCACATACAGACTTTTCTCCTCCGGCGAAGACATCCACATCAGGTAAGGCCTGCTGTTTATATCCCCATACTGTCCCAGCCACGGCTTTAAAAAATCCTCCAGCACCGGATCCTGGTCTGCCATCTTATTTTCTTCCATATCATAGATCTGCAGCTTATCTCCCTGAATCATCAGATATTTTCCACAGATGGTCAGATAATCGCACCTGTCTCCGAACTCAGTCAATACCTCCAGACTGCCGTCTTGACCATTCACACGATAAATGCGCTCGCGGCCGCTCAGATAAAAAGTACCCGTTTCATCGCAGACCGCTGAAGAGATATACTCCTGCTCCGATATTTCCACCGGGATACGAGTACCGTCTGCTAAGAACAAGGCATACACATGCGTATAAGAATTATAATCGGTGTTACCCTCCTCATCCTCCAAAAACTGAATGTATCCCGCCATAATATCTCCGGCCCCATTGTACTGAAAGCAATTCATAATGTCAACGCTAAGCGGATACTGCAGTTCTTCCGGAGCCTGACTTACCAGCTGCCAGCTCTGTTCCTGATCCTCCAGACGATACAGAGTGCCGTCCCAAGCAATAAACTCCAGGCAATTATCCCCCAGGCGAATGTCCCTTACATATTCCACCCCCTCCGGCAGATTAATTTCAGACTCCACATAACGCCCCATGGCTTTCTCATCGCTGTCATTGCCTGCATTTTGCTGCCCTCCCGCATTACCGGCAGCGCTGGATTGCCCTGTCCTGTTATCCTCTCCCATACTGGGACCGCAGCCTGACAGCAGCAGCATGGAAACAAGCCCCAATGCCAATATTTTTTTCCACATAATTCTCTCATTCCTTTCCCGGCAGTTTCCATGCCCTTAAGACGCACTCTGCCGCTCTTGATGTCTCACAGTATAGCAGAGAATTCTCTAATCCGCCTCTAAGCTTTCTCGAATTTTCCTCTAATGAGTTTTTGCTAATCGGATTGCTATTTAGGGCGAAACGCTGTAATATTATGAACAGGGCAGGGGAAGCAGACTGCGGTTTAAAGAATATTTAGAGAAATCCATGTTAATATTATACTGACTATTCCGCCAGTCTGGCGCCGAAAGGAATGATACTGCGAATGCGTATTTTGTTGATTGAAGATGATAAAAAACTGAACGAGGCCCTCTGCTATGCACTGCGGCAGGAGGGGTATGAGGTGGATACCTGTCTGGATGGTGAGGACGGGCTGTACTATATGGAGACCGGAACCGCGGACCTGGTGCTGCTGGACCGAATGCTGCCCGGTATGGACGGAGCTGAGCTGCTGCGGCTGCGGCGCAAGGCCGGGGACACCACGCCGGTGCTGATGCTGACAGCCATGGGAACCCTGTCGGACCGGATAACAGGGCTGGATATGGGAGCAGACGACTATCTGGTCAAGCCCTTCGCCATGGAAGAGCTGATGGCGCGGATACGCAGTCTCTCCCGCAGAGGAGCGGGATTCCACGTAGCCAGCAGTGAACTGTCCTATGAAGACCTGACACTGTCGGAATCCTCCTGTCAGCTTACAGGCCCCGGCGGAGAGTGCACTCTGTCACGTCGGGAATGCGGGCTGCTCGCCGCCCTGCTGCGGCATCCCCGACAGACTCTGGGACGCAATCAACTGCTGCTCAGTGTCTGGGGACCGGACACTGAGGTGGAGGACGGCAATTTGGACAATTATATTTTCTTTCTGCGAAAACGGCTGCGCAGCCTGAATTCCCAGGTAATGATTCAGACAGTTCGCGGCGTAGGATACCGACTGGAGGGATGCGTGTGAATGATCGGATTCTATTTAAGACGGCCCACCGCCGCCTGACTTTTCTGTGTGCCAGTATTACCGCTGCCATTCTCTGCCTGTTCTCCTGCCTCTATCTCTATCTGGCTGAAAGGACGCTGCAGGACAACCACCAGAACGCTTTCAGGCAAAACATAATCAATCTCACTGACAGTCTGGGTCAGCAGTCCGTAATTACCCATACCTATCTGAGCACCCTGGAACAGAACAACAATTATCAGATCTACCTCTGGGACCAAGGGGTTCCCTTTCATTTTAATGAGATACCCCACCACACCCTGTCCACCGAGACACAACAGCAGCTGCTGTCTCTGCTGCCCTCGGCTGGGGGAGAGATTACGAACTCAGACCCTGTCCCTAGCATCAAATACACTCTGCTATCCTCCGATCAAAATGGACTGCTGCTTTATCTCAAAATGGGACGGGATACAGAATATCTGATTTATCTGACCCATCTGACCATCGGCCAACGCTCCGGCGCCCAGCTGCTGACCGACTCCGAATCGCCGGGAATCACACTGTTGGTGGCCTCCCCCTGGCAGGGACTCCAGCGTCAGCTCTGGGGCCAGAGACTACGCTTTCTGCTGATTGATCTGGCGGGCATTTTGCTGCTGACGCTCTTCGCCTGGTTTTTTACCGGAAAAATGCTGCATCCCCTGCGGGAGAGCCATGACCGACAGATTCGTTTTATTGCGGACGCCTCCCACGAGCTGCGCACACCCCTGGCCGTTATCCGGGCCTGCGTGCAGGCAAAGCCTCCGACCTATGAGCAGACCATAGATCAGGAGTGCGCCCGGATGGGACGCCTGATCGAAGACCTGTTGACTCTGAGCAGACTGGACCGGGGGGATGCGCTGCCCCAGCAGCAGGACGTAGACCCGGACACTCTGCTATTAACGGTATATGAACAGATGGAGCTGCTGGCGGCACAAAATAAAATCCGCCTGCTGCTCCATCTTCCGCAGGATTCTCTGCCTCATATTCAGGGGGACCGCCACAGGCTGGAACAGCTCCTCACCATCCTGCTGCAAAATGCCCTAAACTATACGCCCGAGGGAGGCACGGTGACACTGAGCGCCCGGCTTGCCCCGGACAAGCCACGAACTATACAGGTTCTGGTATCCGACAATGGCCCCGGCGTACCGGACGCTGAAAAAGCCCATATCTTCCAGCGTTTCTACCGGGTGGAGCAGTCCCACACGGACCGCTCTCACTTCGGTCTGGGACTGTGTATCGCCCAGGAGATCGCTCTGGCCCACAGGGGAACCCTCACCGTTTCAGATACGGAGGGCGGCGGCGCCACCTTCTGCCTTGCGCTGCACTATTGATACGATTCAGTTTTCTCTGCACTCAACAATCTGGTCTATAATTCCAAAATCCAGCGCTTCTGCGGCGGACATATAGTTGTCCCGCTCCGTGGCCGCCGCGATCTCCTCCTCCGACCTTCCCGTATTCTGGGCCATGATGCGGTTCAGCTGTCTCCTGGTCCGCAGGATATGGTCGGACACGATTTGAATCTCCGTGGCCTGCCCCTTGACGCCGCCCGAGATAGCGGGCTGGTGTATCATGATCTCCGCATTGGGGAGGGCCATGCGCTTTCCTCTGGCTCCGCCTGTCAGCAGAAAAGCGCCCATGCTGGCGGCCATACCGATACACACCGTGGACACATCACATTTGATGTACTGCATGGTATCATAGATGGCAAGTCCCGCCGATATGGAGCCGCCGGGACTGTTGATATAGAGACGGATATCCTTCTCCGGGTCCTGAGACTCCAGAAAAAGCAGCTGCGCCACAATCAGGCTCGCAGAGGCATCGCTGACTTCCTCTCCCAGAAAGATAATCCTGTCCGCCAAAAGCCGGGAGTAAATATCGTAACTTCTCTCCCCTCTGCCGGTCTGTTCCACCACATAAGGTACCAGACTCATGCCGCAATCCCTCCTTTCAGAGAAAACCGCATATACAGGACAGTACCCCTGCCCGCGCCCAGTCTGATCCTGTCCTGTCTCGGGACAAATCTCCCAATCCGCCGATACTCCTGCGGAGTACACAAATATTCCTGGCGAAAAGCCTGCGTGAATGCCTGCTGGGAACCGTAGCCCGCGTCAAAGGCAACCTCTATAATAGGCTGCTCGGTCTGCGCCAGCTTTCTCGCCGCCTCGCTGAGCCGCCTTCCCTGAATGTATTTGTGGAGTGTCATGCCTGTATTTTCCTTGAATGCCCTTGCCACATAATACTTTGAGTAATTCAGTTCTCTGGCGATCTCCTCCAGGGACAGTTCCTGTCCCAAATGGTCCTCGATATAGGAAAGAACCTCTTCCGTCACGGATGCTTTACCCATATATATTTCCTCCCACTTTAAGTTCTGCATCTCCTCTTCTGATACTATCAGGAACTGTTCCTTACTGACAGAAAAATTGCTGCCCACCATGGCCAGCAATTTCCCGCACACATTTATACCGTCCGTCTCAGGGAGATGCTGTTTTTAATATATATAGAATAGCACATTCCCGAACGTCCTGTTTTCATAAAAATTGCCCTTTTACCCTCTGGCCGCCAGAGCCTGGGCGATATCCTCCCGCATATCCAGCACCGCCGCCCGGGAGGCGTCCGCGTAATTTGCCGCGCCGTACTTGGCATATTTCTCCTGCTGATAGGCCGCTATAATACCTCTGGAGGAATTGACAATGGCCCCCAGGCCATCCTCGTTAAAGAAATGCAGCAGATCTGCGCCCTTACCGCCCTGGGCACCATAGCCGGGCACCAGGATAAATGCCTTGGGCATCACTTTCCGCAGAATCCTGCCCTGCTCCGGGTAGGTGGCGCCCACCACGGCGCCCACATAGCTGTAGCCCTCGCCCATGCACTCCTCTCCCCAGGCCGCCACCTGCTCTCCCACCAGCTCATAGATGGGCTTGCCGTCTACCAGCCTGTCCTGCAGTTCGCCGCTGCTGGGGTTGGAAGTTTTCACCAGCACAAAGATTCCCTTCTTTTCCTCCTGACACACCTTGATAAAGGGTTTTACACCGTCGGAGCCAAGGTAGGGATTCACCGTCACAAAATCCTCGTCAAAGCCATAGTAGGATTTCTCCCCTATCTGCACCTTACCCAGATGTCCCACCGCATAAGCCTCGGAGGTGGAGCCGATATCGCCCCTCTTCACATCCCCGATAACCACTAGGCCCTTTTCCTTACAGTAATCCACCGTCTTCTTAAAGGCGATGACACCGGGAATGCCGAACTGCTCATACATGGCAATCTGAGGTTTCACCGCCGGGATCAGATCGTAGATGGCGTCCACGATTCCCTTGTTGTACTGCCAGATGGCCTCCGCAGCCCCCTCCAGAGTCTCCCCGTACTGGGCGTAGGCCGCCTTCTGAATCTGCTCCGGGATAAATTTCATCATGGGGTCCAGTCCCACCACTATGGGCGCCCCGGTCTGCTGAATTTTGGTAATCAGTTTGTTAATCATATGCTACTTTCCTTTCTTAAAATAAATAAGCCTACCTTGTTTCTTGGCAGATGCAGGTAGGCTTATTCGTAAGCAATAATCTGAGGAGGCCAACCACACTTTGTGGGCGGTTGCTCCTTTTATGTCCTAATAATAACACAAGAAGAGAAGTTTTGCAATATTTTTCCGAAAACATGACAGGAGCCCATCACACCGGCACTGCCATCTTCTCTTCCGCATATTTCTTGATATTGGACGCATTCACATACTTCTTGAAATCATCACCCTCCACCACTACCAGCGTGGGGGCCTGCATGACGCCGTAGCGCCTCGCCAGCTCCATATTCTCCTCCGCATCGATCAGCAGATACTTCTCACCCTTCAGGTACTCCTTGGCGAGCTTGCAGTTCGGACAGGTCTTGGTAGTGAAAAGATACTTCACATCCTGGGGCGTCTGCACCTCCACCTTTACCTCGTCAGCAAAGTTTGACAGTGTCACCATGCTGCGCATAGGGCGTTTCAGCACCGAATGCTCCACGTCATACTCCGTCCGGTTGGCGTACTCCTGCAGCTTGCCGTCGTTCCAATTCTGCACCGGGCGATAGTAGCCGGTGATACGGCTGTAAATCTCGGTTCTGCTGCCGCAGTGGGGACAGGTGCTCTGCTCCCCTGCCAGATAGCCGTGCTGCTTGCAGATCGAATAGGTGGGAGACATGGTGTAATAGGGCAGTCTGTAATTCTCTGCAATCTTCCTCACCAGAGACGCCGCTGCCTTCCAGTCGGGCAGTTTCTCTCCCAGGAACGCATGAAACACCGTGCCGGAGGTATAGAGGGTCTGCAGCTCGTCCTGAATATCCAGCGCATCGAAAATATCCACTGTATAGTCCACCGGCAGATGGGAGGAATTGGTATAGTAGGGCGTATCCCCCGGCTTGCCTGCCGTCTTGATTGCGGGCCATTTCTTCCTGTCGTGCTTGGCCAGACGGTAGGTGGTACTCTCCGCAGGGGTGGCCTCCAAATTGTACAGATCGCCATACTGCTCCTGATAATCCGACAGTCGGTTTCTCATATGGTTCAGCACTTCCCTGGTAAACTCCTGGGTACGCTTATCCGACATATCCGCCCGCAACCAGTTGGCGTTCAGGCCCACCTCATTCATGCCGATCAATCCAATGGTGGAAAAATGATTGTCAAAGGTGCCCAGATATCTCTTGGTGTAGGGGTACAAGCCCTCCTCCAACAGCTTGGTTATCACGCCCCTCTTGATCTTCAGCGACCGGGCCGCAATATCCATCATATGATTCAGTCTCTTGTAGAAATCGTCCTTGTTGGCCGCCAGATAAGCAATCCTGGGCATGTTGATGGTCACAACGCCCACGCTTCCGGTACTCTCCCCCGAGCCGAAGAAACCGCCGGTCTTTTTCCGCAGTTCCCGCAGATCCAGCCGCAGACGACAGCACATGCTGCGCACGTCGCTGGGCTCCATGTCGGAGTTGATATAATTGGAGAAATACGGCGTGCCGTACTTGGCAGTCATCTCAAACAACAGACGGTTGTTCTCCGTGTCGGCCCAGTCAAAATCACGAGTGATGGAGTAGGTGGGAATCGGGTACTGGAACCCTCTTCCGTTGGAATCTCCCTCGATCATGGTCTCAATAAATGCCTTGTTGACCATGTCCATCTCCCTCTTGCAGTCCTTATACTTGAAATCCATCTCCTCACCGCCCACGATGGCAGGCAGCTCCGCTAAGTCATTCGGCACGGTCCAGTCCAGGGTGATATTGGAGAAAGGCGCCTGAGTGCCCCAGCGGCTGGGGGTGTTCACTCCGTATATAAATGCCTCGATACATTTCTTCACTTCCCCATAGGAAAGGTTATCCACTTTCACAAAGGGAGCCAGATAGGTGTCAAAGGAGGAAAATGCCTGGGCGCCGGCCCATTCGTTCTGCATGATTCCGAGGAAGTTCACCATCTGGTTGCAAAGAACGGACAAGTGTCTTGCGGGTGCGGAGGTAATCTTGCCTGTAATGCCTCCCAGTCCCTCCTTGATCAACTGCTTTAAGGACCAACCCGCGCAATAACCGGTCAGCATGGACAGATCGTGAATATGTATATCCGCATTGCGGTGCGCCTCTGCAATCTCCTGATCATAGATCTCAGACAACCAGTAATTGGCCGTCACCGCGCCGGAATTGCTCAGAATCAGCCCTCCCACGGAGTAGGTCACGGTGGAATTCTCCTTCACGCGCCAGTCCTCCACCTTCACATAGCTGTTCACCACGTCCTTGTAGTCCAGAATCGTGGATTTCATGGTGCGCATTTTTTCCCTCTGCTTGCGGTACAGAATATAAGCCTTGGCCACTTCCTCATAGCCGGCCTGTCCCAAAACCTTCTCCACACTGTCCTGGATGTCTTCTACATAGACAGCGCCATCCTTTACCTTGGACTGGAAATCCGCAGTCACACGAAGCGCCAGCAGGTCCACAATGTCGTTATTGTACTCCATCTGTGTGGCGTTAAAAGCTTTCATAATGACATCGTTGATCTTGCTCAGTGTAAAGTCAACTTTGGCCCCGTCCCTCTTCATCACTTGAATCATTTGCTATTTCTCCCCATTCATCGTAGAATACCTCTATTCTACCATTCTCTGGAAAAGAAGTCAATCATTCTGCCACAATATCTAGTATTTCGTTTGGTTATGTATGGCAAATCTGGTATTTTCTTCATCCAGGCCCATAAATACAGCCTTTTTAACGAGTGGACAGAAAATCATATTCCCGTTTTGCCACCTGGTCGTCGGGGTAGGTCTTCAGATAGCTCTCCATAAGTACCTCGGCCTGTCGGTAATCATGCAGGTACTCATAAGTCACCGCCTCGTTGAAAAGCAGAGACTGCATCATGTCGTTGTCCTCGATCTGCATTCCAGCCTGGAAGGCGGACAGAGCCGCATGATAGTCTCCCCTTGCCATCTCACACAACCCCAGCTGATTGTAGATCCGGGCATCGGAGGTGTCCTTTGCCAGATAATTGTTGTACACACTGGCGGCATAGTTATAATCGCCGGTGGCCTCGTAGGATTTTCCCAGATACAGAGACGCCTCCGCCCCTCCCTGATCCTTGGCAGTCTCCAGAGCAAGATAGGCGGACTGATACTCCTCCAGATAGTAGTACATCCTCCCCTTGTCGTAGGCACTCATCTGCTCTCCGTTTGCGTCCATTGCCGCTCGCAGGTAAATCTGCCCTGCATCCTTGTAGCCGTGGCTGTGCAGTACCTCATATATCTGAATCAGGCGGTCAAAATTTTTGCCGTCCATGGCTATGACCCTGTCAAAATCCTCCTTGGCCGCCGCGTAATTGTCCAGACCCATGCGGGCGTTTCCTCTGAGGAACAGCGCATCCTCGTTCCCCGGCTGCATGTCCAGAATGGCGCTGTATATCTCCTCCGCCTCCGAGAGTTTCCCCTCCTTGGTGTAGGCTGCCGCCAGGTAAAAATTGATGTCATAGTCCACATCCTCCACCCAGCCGTCGGAATAACTCAGAGCCTCCAGAAAACAGTCTGCCGCCTGGCTGTACTGCGTCATTCCCAGATAGGCGATACCCTCTGCTCTGGCCAATTCCTTGCCGCCCTCACCGGCGGCTCTGGCTGTGTCAAAGTTCTCTATGGCACTCTGATAGTCCAGCGCCTTCAGCGCCTCTATGCCCAGCGCCGTATTCTCTCCGGTCTTGCCGCAGCCATTCAAAAAAAGTATACATCCCAGCAGCGCCGCTCCGATTATGACTTTCTTGCTGCCATTCCTTTCGTATTTTATCATGTTTCCTTCTTTCCCGCCGTTCCCGATCACTCCGGCTTTCTGGCATGCTTTTTCCCACTCTTCTCCTGATACATGTTCTTATCCGCCTGCTGTAGACAATTCAGCAGAGGCACACACTGATCGCAGCGGGCATAACCGATGCTGGCCGACAGCTCGTATGGCTTTTCGCCCCTCGCATTAAACTGCTCTATCTGCCGACGGATGGCCGCAATCCTGGATTCCACAATCCCCTGAGACTGAGTAGCCATACATATCTGGAACTCATCGCCGCCGGTGCGGGCCGCGACGCCCATCTCTCCCTGCTCCGCCGCCAATATCCCGGCCAGCGCCCTGATGGCCACATCTCCCTCTAAATGTCCGAAATGGTCGTTAATATATTTCAGGCCGTCCATATCCACACTGACCACAAAGAAACTCTCGCCGTTTTGGCGCAGATGGTCGTACTGTTTTTGCAATACCCGCTCCATCTCCCTGCGGTTGGGTATCCCGGTCAGCTCATCTCTGCCATATTGCTGGCGTATCTCGTTCAAAGCCTGGTTTTCCTCATACATCTGCAGCCTGGCCAGGGACATGGACATACTGGACATCCAAGTCTGGAACTGATATCTGAGTTCATCCGGTGAGTCCGTTGTCAGCACCACATAACCGAAACAGTCATTTTTCTCATGCAAGGTACCAATATAGAGAATCTCTCCCTCCCTGCGGTATGCCGCAGGCAACAGTTCTCTGCGGAGAAAACGCTCCTCACGAGGGATATCCTCCTGCATATTCATCACATTGCGCAGCACCATATGCTCCGTATACTGGTTCATCATGGCCGCTTTCTCTTCCTGCCGCTCCTGCTCATCGCACATGCATATATAGATATTTTCAAACCGAATTGCGCTGACATATGCCCGGCCCACATTCATCAATGACCTGAAATTGTCGGTGTTTTCCATATCTATATACATGGCACTGCCATGGTAAAGCGCATTTTGCAGCAGCTCCTTATGATAGTACAGTCTCCTGACCGCCTCGTCGTCAATGCTCTGAGCGCAGCCGCAGGATCCCCTGAACTTACTGACGATCTCCACACTGCCTATGCCCTCCTGGGCGTCCCGGCCCTGCCACAGATTCTCCAACATGCACATCGCCTTGCGTCCCATATCCCGGTAATTCACCTTGATGCTGGTCATAGAGGGAACGGATACCCTGGCCTCCTCCACATCGTCAAAGCCCGACACGCACACCTGGCCGGGCACCTGAATGCCCCTTCTCTGCAGCGCGCTGCAGATAGATATCGCCATATAGTCGTTGGCGCAGACAATCACCTGGGGCAGCACACTGTCCCCATTGTCATCCTTCAGAAACCAGTCCAGCGCCTCTTCTCCCATATTTTTCCAATAGTTGCCGTGGAATATCATGTGGTCCGTCACAGGCAGACCATGCTTTTCCATGGTATCCCGGTATGCCTTCAGACGTTTCTGCGCATCCTTCATCTCCCGTTTTCCGGACATGAAACAGATATGCCGAAAGCCGTGTACCTGAACAAAATGCTCCACCATATTGCAGATCGGCTCATAATTTTCCGCAAGTATACTGTGGAAACGAGGGTCCTCCCGGCGCAGACAAATAACCGGACAGTCCGTATTTCGCTGCAGCATCTCCGTCAGTTCCTCGTACATACCCTCCACATTGAATGTATCTCCCGCCAGAATCACTCCATCGTAACTAGTCAGATCCGCTATATGAATAATGCTCTTCTCTCCATAACTGCGAAAGACATTCGGGCTGTATGATCCATAATTGTTAAAAATATGCAGACTGTATCCCTGTTTCCGGGCCTCCTCGATAATTCCTCCTGCGATCTCCGACTGATACTCCGCTGACACCTCTCCCACAAACAACGCAATTTTTTTCATCCTAACTCCCCCGCATATCGCAGGCTGTATCCAACCCTCGCCTGTCTCATCCATCTCTCATCTGGGACTAATATCCTATATTTATCATACTCTTTTTTTGGCAAAATGTCTATTTTACAATTAAATATTTTGTATACCTTATACATTTTTGTGCAAATTCTCTATTTTTGTGCAAAAAAAGAACTCTCTGGTGGTTATTTCTACCAAAAGAGTTCCTCTAAGTTTTGCTTTCCACTAAACCGGCGTTGTAAAATTTAGCTTATCCGCGATATAGGCGCAGACCTGGCTGCGCTCCACTCCCAGGGCCACGGCCAGTTCGCCGTAGAGACTGTCCTCCGCCATCTTAAAATATCTGCCATCCACCGCCGTTTCCTTCCGGCCCGCCTGCAAACGTTTCTGCCTGCGCCCATAGATGGTCTTGATTACCCGTATCCATTCCGTACTGTCATTGCTCCGCATACTGCTGCGGTATTCCTGCTCCGCCATCTTCTCGTTTGCTATCTTCAATGGCGGAATGTCCGGAATCTCACTGACGAGCTGCTCCGCCTGCTCCCGGGTAAGCACCTCCCTCAGAGACGCGGCGTTCTCCACCGGCACATAGACAGTGCTGGCTGAAATATACTGCGGTTTCAATATATAATACAGCTTTGCCTTGTCCACTCCCGAAATGTCCAGCGTTGTGATATCCTCTACCGTACACACACCCTTGTTGCCGCACACAACATACTGTCCCACACTGTACATATTTACCTGCCTTTCCTACAGATTTACAAGTTATCAATCATTACCTATATTTTACCTATATTTTAACACTTTTAAACCAGAAATGTCAGTAAAATTTCAGATATTTTTTAAAGTTTGTGAAACATGTCGGCAAATGGGCGGTCATACATTGTATATTCTGTCTATGACTATTTTCCCAATTTTGCCAAAAAAGAACCTGCGGAAACGATCTCCGCAGGTTCCTGTCCTTCTCTTTAATCTGTTACTCTATACACTGACACGTCACATCATCAAACCTTAAACTTGGAAATGGTCTCGTGCAGCTGATCCGCCACGACGCTCAGACTGCGGGCATTGTCGTCAATGCTCTCCATGATGGCGCCCATCTCCGTAGCCGATGCGGAGGTTTCCTCGGTGCTGGCCGCATTCTCCTCTGCGATAGCCGTCAGGCTCTGCACCACATCCACCACTTTGACTCTGGTCTCGTCCAACTCCTTAGTCCGTCTGGCAATGGCCCGAATCCCCTCTATGGACTGGGCAATGCCGTCCTTCACATCCTCGAACGCCTTCTCTGTCAATGTCACGTTCTCATCCTGCTTTTCGATAACCACCTTCACATCCGACATGGTCTGCACGGACCGCTGGGTCTCCTGAATCAGCAGTTCAATAATACCTGTTATCTGCTGGGCGGATTCGTTGGATTGCTCCGCCAGTTTCTGAATCTGTCCTGCCACTACGGCAAAGCCCTTGCCCTGTTCACCCGCCCGGGCCGCCTCAATGGAGGCGTTCAGGGACAACAGATTGGTCTCCTCCGCAATATCGGTGATAATATCCACCGCCGTCTTGATCTTCATGGCGGACTCGTTGGTCACATCCGTCTGCTTGGCGATCACGGCAATGGCATCCTTGGTTTGCTGGTTTACCTCGCCCAGAGCGCTCAGGATCTCCATGGCTTGCTCTCCGGCGCTGCGCATCTTGCGGGCATTCTCCCGCAGTTCCTCAACCTCACCCTCCGTCTCCTCGATCATATTGCCCATGGCAATGATCTCCTCAGTAGCGGTCTGGGTCTCCTGTGCCTGATTGGTGGCACCCTGCGCAATCTCATTCACAGCCTTCTCCACCTGCTCCACCGTTTCCAGAGTCTTGCTCACGCTCTGTGCCATACTGCCTGCAGAGTCATGCAGCTTGCCGCACTGCTCATTGACATTAACAGCCATGAGAGCCAGCTCCTGCTGCAATATCGAGATTGCCCTGTTCATCACCCCGGTCTCATCCTTGCGTTCCCTGTGAAGCAGACCCTTCCCTGCCTCCGCCCTAGTGAAATCCAGTTCCGCCAGGCGCGACGCCTCCCGGGTCGTCCTCTCAATAGGCTTGACGAGCTTAAGCGCCACGATAAAGCCCACGATATTGCACAGAAACAGTACGATCAGTCCGCCGATGATGCTGTTTATTGTCAGGCTTGTCACAGACTTTAAAATCTCGTTCTCGTCCGCTGTCACCACCAAAATAAAGCTTTTGTCATAATCGATATAAAAGGATGCATACTTGGTCACACCCTTAAAGTCATAGATAATGACATCCGTCTCCGGCCTGTTGCCCTGGGCAATCTCTCCCACCAGCTGCTTGACTGCGGCGTTCTCCACGGGCTGGCCGATCTTGTCCGGTGTGGGGTGGTACATCATCGTGCTGTCGCTGGACACCAGATAGGCATAACTGCTATCCATACCCTTGACCTTCACGCCTCCCAGATAGGACTCCAGCACCTCCGCCGTCATCACGTTTTCATACCCCTTCGCCTCCACGTCCCTCTCCAGGCTCGTACCGGCGATATATGCTATATCCTCCATGTAATTCTCTGTCAGGTTCGTCACACTGCTGCGGGACAGCGGCACTGCGGTGGCTATACAGATAACCACGCTGGAAAACACTGTTCCGAATACCAGCAGCAGTATCTTGATCTTGATGGAGTGAAAAAAGGAAACTCTGTTGTTCTCATTCATGTTTGTAATACCCTCTCTACGACTGTTATGTATTTTATGGTCAGTACAATCATTGTACTATATTTTCAGAACAGGCACAAGATATTTTCACCTATATTTTAATCTTGGTCCATTTACCCTGTTTGAACCGGACGGACGCAAACAGAAATCTCGCCAGCTGGTCCGCCACCACACCCATCCATATTCCGGCAATTCCCCAGTTCAGCACGTAACCGAAGAAATAGGAGCCTGCTGTCCGAACGATTGTGACGCTGACAGTGGAGGCCACGGCAGTGTACAGAGTATCCCCCGCCCCGCGCAGACAACCCATGTAGATCACCTGGGCGATCTGCAGCAGCACCACAAAAATGATAATCTGCATGATCTTTACTCCGATGAGGATGATCTCCTCCTCCCGGAAAAAGAGGCTGTAGAGCCATCTGCCGCCGAAGAAATAGACCGCTGACAGCACCACGGAAATGCAGCCCCCCAGCATCCGGCAGATCGCGCCGTACTGCCGGGCCTTTTTCTCGTCCTGGGCGCCCAGACTGTAGCCGATCAGCGCCACCGCCGTAGCCTGCAGGCCGTCCCCAAAGGAAAAAGACAGACTCATCACATTCATGCCCACCTGGTGGGCCGCCATGGATGCGGTTCCCTGGCTGGCCGCCATCAGAGAGGTCATCATAAAGCCGATCCGCATCAGCAGCTGTTCCGCAAACACGCTGTATCCCACATGGATAATCTGCCTCATCGCCTCCATCCCCGGCCGTATCTTCTGCCGCCAGATATAGGTCAGACTGACAAAATTATCCTCTTTTCTCACAGACCACAGGCTCATAAGGCTGGCCACCACCGTGCCCATCACCGTGGCCAGCGCCGCCCCCCGGATTCCCAGAGCCGGGAAACCCATATGGCCCTGAATCAGCAGATAGTTCAAGATGATATTGATGGTGTTGGAGACCAGGTTGGTGCGCATGGTGATCTTAGTGTTTCCGGCGCCCCTCTGGGCGGCGTTGACACCCATCTGTATACAGTTAAAAATCATACCGCCCATAATGATCCGGTAGTAGAGTACCGCAGAGGCATGGGTATCCGCCTCAGAGCCGCACAGGCGGATGATGGGATCCGCAAAGGCCACCGTCAAGCCGCTGACCAGCACTGCCGCCACCAGGATAAAGAGCAGGAATGTCACAAAAATCCGGTTGGCTCCCTCCTTTCGGCCCTCGCCCTTTCGTCGGGCCACCAGCGCGGATATGGACACATTGGAAGCAAAAAACAGAGCCAGCCCCACCAGCTTGGGCTGAGTGGTCAGACCCACCGCCGCCACAGCGTCTGCCCCCAGCGAGCTGACCATCAGGGAGTCCACCAGTCCGGCAAACGCCGTAAAAAAGGACTCCAGCACTGCGGGCCAGGCCATATTAACCGCTTTTTTCACATCTTCCTTCGGGTAATGTAATATTTTCATCTGTCCGTTCCCTCTAGATTATAAAACGACCCGACAGGCACCGAGCCGGTCAGGTCGTCATGTCTTTAAAATATATTTTACAACGCTTTGTGAATAATTCCAAGCCCCAATGGATAAGGACCGGTATGCACCGAAATCGTAGCGCCGATCTGCAAAAGCAGCAAATCCTCCTCTTTCACCTTGCCCTCCAGCGCCTCCAGCACTCTGGCCCGATATTCCACTGCCTCCTCATAGTCATAGCCATAGCCGACCGCAATGCTGTAATTGCTCACATCCTCGCCGGTTTCTTTCAGATATGCCGTCAACAGAGATATTGTCTTATCCAGATTCTTACGCCTGCTGCGCCCGATACCGCTGGGAAAAATCTCTCCCTGTTTCAGAGTGATCACCGGCTTGATGCCCAAAAGGCTCCCCGCCACGCTGCTCACCTTGCCAATGCGCCCGCCATGTGCCAGATACTCCATATCTCCCACGGTAAAGAATATCCTGCCCGTGCCCTTGATCTCCTCAATTTTTCGAATGGTGTCCTCATAGGTCATGCCGCTCTTCTGGCACTTTACTACCTCCAGCACCAGAATTCCCTGCAGCACCGTGTCCACAGTGGAGTCGATAACCTGAATCCTGGCGTCCGGTTTCTCCTCCTTGACCATCTGCATAGCGTTCATGGCCGACTGCAGAGAACCGCTGAATTTTGTGGTGATACAGATACAGATCACGGGTATATCCTGCTCCACCCAGGGCATAAACGCATCCACGTAATCCTGTGTGGAGGGCATTGAGGATTTGGGATATACCCCTTTGCGGTCCACCATCTGCTGGTAGAAATCCCTAATCCCCATCTCCTCGATTTCCTTGAAATAATGAGTGTCGTCAAAGGACACATAAAAGGGCACTACCGAATATCCCATCTGCTCCGCCCACTCCGGGGGCAGGTCACAGGAACCGTCTGTTATGATATGAAATAATTTGTCCATAGAAAAAATATCCTTCCTCAACGTATGATCTGTGTTCATAAGTAGTCTAACATGAATACCTGTTTTTGGCAATAGGTATGTAACATTTTGTGGTATCGATATTTTTTCATGTAGTTTTTAAAACTATTTTGTGAATTGTTCTTTAAACCAGCGGCCCGTGTCGGACAGTTCTCGGTCGCTCCAGTCGCTGAGTTTGCTGCAGCTGTTGGAGATCAGCGCCGCCGTCTCATTCTTGTTGCTGACGGCCCACGCCACATAGCTCACATCGTACTGGTCCAGCAGGTCCACCCACGCCTGGGCCGATTTCTCGTCAATGCCGCCGTTGCCGGAGGCGTCGCAGATGCTGCACTCGCTGACAAACACAGGCAGGTCATCCTTCAGCGCCTTCTCCAGGCTGCTCCGCAGGTCGTCCTTGTGGGTGGCCGCGTAGAAATGCAGAGTGTACATGATATTGTCATAGTCCTGAATGGGATCTGCAGCCGCATCGCCGATCAGCTGGCTCCACTGGGG
Organism: Lachnospiraceae bacterium; assembly: GCA_014804645.1. Lineage (GTDB taxonomy): Bacteria > Bacillota > Clostridia > Lachnospirales > Lachnospiraceae > Acetatifactor. The sequence continues at coordinate 66,126 of JAAUZI010000030.1, forward strand.
CGTCCCCACCAGAATGATGCCGTAGGGATCGTTGGCCCGGATCACCGGGATCACTTCCTCCGCGTACTTTTTTACGTCCTTCCAGGACACGCCGCCGTTAGGCTCATTGCATATCTCGTAGATCACATTGCCGTAATCCGCGTATTTCTCAGACATCTCGTCGAAAAAGGCGATGGCGTCCTCCTTGTGGACATTGGGATTACCCTCTCCCAGCACATGCCAGTCGATAATCACATACATTCCCAGCTTGGAGGCATACTCCACCCCCTTGTCTACCAGCTCCTTCAGCTTTTTCTTGTCTCCCCCACTGCAATATCCGCCATTTTCGTCGCTGTACATGGCCAGGCGCATCACATCCGCATCCCAGTCGTTGCGGAAGGTGCGGAAACTTTCCTCGGATACATATTCCGGGAACCAGGCCAGACCGTGGGTGCTGACGCCATGCATCTGATAAGGCTCTCCCTCCTGGTCCACCAGACTGCCGTTCTCCACCCGCAGTCTGCCGTGTTCACCCACCGGCGTGTCCTCTCCCAGGGCATAGCCGCCCAGGCTGTCGCCCACCTTGATATCCGGACCTTTGACCCCCTGGCTCTGCACCTTCGGATTGTCTGGTTTCTGATCGTCTGTCTTCTGATTGTCCGCCGTCTCACTTTGAACGGCCGGAGCATCGCCCAAGGCGGCTGTGAGCTTGCCCTGATCTGTCTCTGCCTCCAGTGTGGCTGTCTCGATCTCCCACTCCTTTTCTGTCAGAATGATGATACCGATACCCTCTGCCCTGCTGCCCTCCCATATCTCCTCATTGAAATCGGCGGGCGTGATAAGCAGACAGCCATCCTCCTCATCCACCTCACAGCACCAGTAGGAATCCACCTTGCAGTCGTCAAAGCCGGGTACACTGATCTCCCAGTCCGTGATCTTTTGGTCCGAAAGGTTCTCAATGGTAGCCACATACTGATAGTAGTAGCCGCCCTCGCCTCCCCAGCTGCCGCTTAACTGAAAATCAAGGCTGACTACCGCTGTGTCCGCAGGCTTGGAAGAGTCGTCTTCCGACTGTGGCTCCTTCTGCGGTTTCGGGGACTCTGTGGGAGCTGGAGTCTCTTCCGGGGCCGGTTCTTCTGCGGCCGCAGGCTCCGGCGCCTTTGTGGCCGCAGGCTCCGCTGTGGCCGTGGGCTGCGGCTCCATGTTCTCCGGTTCTGCCTCTCCACTGTCTCCCTGTGCCACTTCTACGGAAAGAACAGAGTTCGAGCCAGTCTCCCCGGCATCTCCCTGTCCCCTGTTCGGAATATATCCCAATGCCCAGAGCAGCACCAGCACGATGGCCACTCCCAGCACAATGCCCACCAACAGGCTCAGCGCCATGTTCCGGGAATATTTCTGTTCGTTCATCTCTTTCATTGTTTCTCCCTTCTCCTGCTGCGAATCGTGTTTCACATAATCTCTTCAATCAGTAGAGTTAAATGCGGAGCATTTTATCTATTATAGCACATCTTCACCGTCTCATAAATGTTTTTTTTATATAGTTTAACAAAAACAGCCCGCGAACCGTTCTGGTTCACGAGCTGCCTTATTCCGTTCTCTATCTCTGCGCCTCTGCCTCCTCCAGAAATCTCTGGATGTATTTTTCCGGCAGCGCGCCCCTGCACACACTGACGGTCCACTCTGTCCCATGATTGTCCCGTACAGTCACGTCCGACACCATGCCTTTTGTAAACACGCCGTTACGGCTTTTGTTGCAGTACTGTATCAGCTCCAGCAGCTCCTCAATCTCCTCCGGGGCAGTGATGATAAAGGTATAGGTCTCTGATTCCGTAGAGGGGATATCCACTGCCAACTGTCCGCTCCCTTCACTGTCTGCTGCCATTTCAGGATAAGGTTTATATCCGCTGTCCGGGTACACACCGAACCAGCTCCTGATGCCCCGCTCCACAAAGCTGATGGACGCATCCCCCCGGCTACCGTATCTGCTCCCGTTCACCTTAAATGTGATGCTCTCCACATCTTTCGCCTCGACAGGCTGGTTGAAAATCCGTATGCCGCCTCGCTCCATGGCCGCCAGAGTATGTGTCATGCCCTCAAAGATATCCAGAGTCAAAGTCTGCATGTACCCATTCACCTGTCGTATCTGCACATAGACCTGTCCCAGCAGTCGATCCTCTCCCCGAATAATCACTTCGGGCTGTTCCAGCAAATCCTGATTGTATGCTTCAGCCACCTCCCGGAGACTCTTCTCGTCCTTTATCTCACATGCGCCGCCGTCAATGCCGGAATCGCTGACAAACCGCATATAGTAGCAGGCATCAATCACATCCTCCGGCAGGTAATAGGCGCCCCTCGCATATTCCTCGCTGCACAGCAGGGGCAGCACCACATCCTCATCCCAACTGTAATAAGGGTATGTCCGAAAATAACTCCGACCGCTTGCCAGTGTCACCTCAACATAAAAAGCATTTGTTTTATATATAAGTTCTCCGTATGCCTCCTCAATCAACGCCTTCTCCGATGTATGCCTCTGTCCGACTACATTCTCAATGCCCCTCTCCAGAAAGGCATGAATCTGAGACGCATCTGTCAACTCCACTCCCTCCAGTATCTCGGGCCAATTCCTGCTGATGCTGTAAGGACTGCAGGCGATGGAAACCTTCTGAATATCTTCCTGCTGAGGCAGATAGCGGTCATACCCCATCCAATCTCCCCGATAGCCAAAGCTGATCAGCAGAGTCAGCGCCATAGATGCCGCCATACCATATTTATGCCGAAAAAATGCCTTGAAATCCATGGAGAAAATCACATCCAGCACACCGTATGTCAGTATCCCCACCAGCAATGCCCCAAAAACGCTCCATTCAATGTAGTCAATCAGAGAATTCATGAACAGCCAGCCGCCCATGCCCCCCATGACGCTGACACATGTGCGCAATATTCCGGCAAGCCCTTTCATGTCAACTCCTCTGCCGGCGCGCTCGGAAGGTCTTTTGCTGTAGACAAACAGCGTCAGCCCTCCCAATGCCAGCGCCACGCCCAGACAGATCAGCGTGGGCATCACGAGAAATCCGAGAGTCGAAACATCGTCTTCCACGCGGCAGCTCAGCAGATACACAGGAGCGGCCATGGGAGATGCGTACAGGGCTGCCTGAATCCCCCTCCCCCGCGGGTAGTAGGTGCTAAAATATGTCGTCATAAATCCAAGCCCTAAACCGTAGGCAATGAGAACACCACAGCCCAGTATGGAGGCCATCGCCAGGGTATTGAGCATATTGCCCGTGAGCATGGTAGCCAGCAGCATCAGATGATAAATCAGCAGATAGACCACCATGAGTACCGCCGTATCAACCGCCGCCTCCCGAATCAGCGCGGGAATTCCCTCCATACCTCCTATGGGGGCCAGCTGAACGGAGCAGAATATCAGCGTCAATATCATGCAAAGCAGATAGGGAACCAGCCAGATCAGCAGACCGTTCACATACTTGATAGCGAATATCTGCATTCTGCTGACGGGCAGGCTGTGGTAAGTGTCCACCATGGATTTCTGCTGCAGATACCGAAAGCACTCCAGTCCCACGATCACGGCGCCGACGATGGCTATTACGCCCGTAGACAATATCAGATCCTCCCTGAAAAAGCGTACCACATAGCCTATAGTCTCTGAGATAGCCTGGGCCTGTTCCTGAGACGTCATGTTTTTCAGATACCAAGTGGTATTCCTAATATTCATGTCGGTATAGTACAGCAGCCACAGGACAGGCATGGCCAGAAAACTTCCCAGCAGAGACAGCACCAGCATCCAGACTTTATGCCGTATATCCTCCCGCATACCCTTAAGAAATAAGCGCTTTGATGTCATATCCGTTCACCTCCGTCTCACTGATAAATATCTCCTCCAGAGAAAGGGGGAGCAGTTCATAGAACACGGGATTGAGCAGCTCCATGTACTCCACCAGCTGCTCCCGGGTGCCCCTTATGGTAAAGGTGTACAGCGTTCCCCGCTGATCCATGGTCACTACCTCCAGATTGTTCCTGATATGCTCCAGAGTAGCCTGGTTTTTTACCACACACTGCACCTTGTGGAGATTCAGTTTCATATCGTCCAGATCTCTGGCAAAGAGGATGCCGCCCTTGTGCAGCAGTCCCACATACTCACAGATATCCTCCAGTTCCCGGAGATTGTGGGAGGCAATGATGGGCGTCAGACCCCTATCCTCCATCTCCTTGGCAAACAGAACCTTCACCGCCTGCCGCATCACCGGGTCCAGTCCGTCAAAGGTCTCGTCGCAGAGCAGATATTTGGTGCCCGCGCAGATTCCGCAGATCACCGCCAGCTGTTTCTTCATCCCCTTGGAAAAGGTGTCGATCTTGCGCCCTGCCTTCAGACCGAATTTCTCCAGCATCTCCTCATACCGCTCCCAATCAAAGCCCGGATAGTAGGTCTGATACAGCCGTGCCATATCCCTGGGCGTTCCGTTCTTAAAAAAGTACATATCGTCTGAGATATAGAAAAACTTCCCCTTGACTGCCGGATTGTTGTAAACCGTTTCTCCGTCAACCAGCACCTGTCCGCTGTCGGCTTTCAACACACCGCAGAGCATCCGCAGAAAGGTGGACTTGCCCGCCCCGTTGGTCCCGATCAGCCCAAACACATGCCCCTCCTCAATCCGGGCTGTAATATGATCTATGGCTTTGATCTCCTCAAAGCTTTTTTGTATATTAGTTACTTCTATCATGATTGCCTCCTATTTTAAGTTCCGCAAGAGCCTCTGTCCCGTTCTCCTCTTTCTCCGTGCCCGCATGGCTGTACAGTATCTCCAGCTGCTCCTGCAGGACTTCCCGAGCCACTCCTGCATCCCTGGCCTTGCGGGTCATTACCACCCAGTCCTCCAGCACCCGGCTGATCTGCCCGTCGCGCCACTCCTGCTCCGGCGCCACAAAGCTGCCCCGTCCGGACACTGTGTACAGGTACCCCTCCTGCTCCAGCAGAGTATAGGCCCGCTGCACTGTGTTGGGATTCACCGCCAGCTCCACGGCCAGACTTCGGACACTGGGCATCTTGCTGCCCTGCTCCAGTCCACCGCTGACAATGAGCCGCTCCAGCTTTTCCACCATCTGTTCATAAATGGGGCGTTTGTCCCTGTAGTCCAACAGAATCATGCTTTCACCTTCCTTTACAAGTGTATTAATTCAATTAATACGCTTAATATACCACAGGTCTCCCGCCGATGCAAACTTTTTTTCTTGTTCTCCCATGGATTTTATGCTATACTTTTTCGGAAAGCGTTTTCATTGAAAATGCAGGGCGATTGCGGAACTCTAATCAGTAATCGCCCGAACAGTGCCTGGAAAAAGATTTGACCTCACTGTGGGCAAAGCTTTTTCCACTATGCGGTGGTACTGGCAGGGCGATTGCGGGACTCTAATCAGTAATCGCCCGAACAGTGCCTGGAAAAAGATTTGACCTCACTTTGGGCAAAGCTTTTTCCACTATGCGGTGGTACTGGCAGGGCGATTGCGGAACTCTAAATAAGAAAGGAAAAAGAATTATGGCATGGTATGACGAGGCAGTATTTTATCACATATATCCCCTGGGGATGCTGGACGCCCCCAAGGAGAACCCTTACGGAGAGCCGGTACATCGGCTGCCCGGCCTGATACCCTGGATCGGGCATCTACAGCGCATCGGCGTAAACGCACTGTACATAGGTCCCCTGTTTGAGTCTGTGGGGCATGGCTATGAGACCACAGATTATAAAAAACTGGACAGCCGCCTGGGGGACAACGCGGACCTGAAAGCTTTCGTGGCAAAATGCCACGAGGCGGGTATCCGGGTGATACTGGACGGCGTATTCAACCACACCGGCCGGGACTTCTTTGCCTTTCGGGACATCCGACAGAATCGTGAGAACTCCCCCTATAAGGACTGGTACTGCAATGTGAATTTCTGGGGGAACAACGAATACAACGACGGGTTCTCCTATGAAAACTGGGGCGGATACAATCTGCTGGTAAAACTTAACCAGCGAAACCCTGCAGTGCGGGACTATATATGTGATGTGATCCGTTTCTGGGTCAGCGAGTTTGACATTGACGGCATCCGGCTGGATGCTGCCGATGTGCTGGATTTTGACTTTATGAAAGCACTGCGTCACGTGGCCAACGAGGTAAAACCCCAGTTTTGGCTCATGGGAGAGGTGATCCACGGGGACTACACCCGCTGGGTCAACGAGGGCACGCTGCACTCCGTGACCAACTACCATCTGCACAAGGCCCTCTACTCCGGCCACAACGACCACAACTATTTTGAGATCGCCCACACGGTAAAACGACTCTACGGCATGGGCGGCAATCGTCCCGATGGCTTGAAACTGTACAATTTCGTGGACAACCACGATGTGGAACGGATCTATACCAAGCTAAACAACAAGGCACATTTTGCCCCGGTTCATGTACTGCTGTACACTTTACCCGGCGTGCCCTCCGTCTACTATGGCTCGGAATTCGGTATAGAGGGCAAAAAAGAGCGGTACTCCGATGATTCCCTGCGGCCTGCCCTGCGCTATGAAGACTATGCAAATGCGGCGGAGACTAATGCGTTGACCCGGCTGATCGCCGCTCTGGGAAAAGTGCGGCATCAAGTGAAAGCCCTGTCCTACGGCGACTACCGGGAACTGACGCTGACCAACAGGCAGTACGCCTTTGCCCGCGGCACCGGGGACGAGACAGTGCTGGTCACAGTGAACAACGACGACAACGGTACGTCTCTGACCCTGCCCGCATTTGACAATTCCGCCTATGTAGGCGCACTGTCAGGCGTACAGGTGACGGCAGGCGGAGGAAATATCACTGTAAACCTTCCCGGCTGCTCCGGGGAAATCTGGTTGCCGGTGCGTGAGGGAATGGAGCCTGTTGTTGCCTTCGAGCAGAGTGTGGAGCCGAGCAGCAACCAGGCAGCCACTGACGCTGTGACTCCTGACGACAATGCGGATGCTGACGTTACGACCTCTGACAGCAATGCAAGCGCTGACGCAGCGACTCCTGACAACAATACGGATGCTGGCGCGGCGACTCCTGACAACAATGCAGGCGCTGATGCTGCGCCTTCCGACAACAATACGAGCGCTGGCGCTGCCTCCCCCCACAGTGAACCTACTGCGACCGCTGCCTCTTCAGCGGCAACGCCCGCCGGGGAGACTCCCGCCACAGATACCGCCAAGTCCGCCGCTCCTGACCAAAACACTTTAGACGAAGCCTTTGAAAAGGGCAGGATCGCCGGGCTTCAGGAGGCGATTTTGGCCATCATGAGCAAGAACGGCCCCATCACCGACCAGATGCGCCGGGACGTTGCCGCCAATGTGTACCATGATTCTCTGATCAACTGGATCAAGAGCTTCAGGTAGAATCTTTGTCCGGTCTGTCCGTGCTATCCTCCGTTCTCTTTTTTGGTAACTACGGGGCATATGCAGAAAAATTGTTCTCCTATGCCCCATTTACTCGCAACATTCTCTCTGTTTTCCCTACTTTGAGGAGTTGCTGGGGCATATACACAGAAATTGTTCTTCTGTGCCCCACTTACCACCAAAAAGTGGATCTGGCAAGACATTTTTTCTGTATATGCCCCTAAATAGGGAAAATGTGCAGAAATTCTTAGGTTTTGGTGCCTGTGCGGGGCACTGGGGGAAGATTTTTTTGTATGTGCCCCACTGGACTTTACCTTCTAGGAATGTCCCAATTCGACTTCGTGTTCCCGGCAAATAGCGGCAAATCATCATTCGACATTGACGGGAACAATGCTAATTTAAGTTTATTGGAGAGCGGTCATGAAGATTATAGATACCTATCCCGCTATATCTGCGGTATATGAAGGAACTGCTTTCAGCTTTGAAAAGTGGAAGACTTATATTGACTCCACACTTCCTGGCGCATCTTCGTTATTTGTTTCAGATGTAAAGAAATGCTTGGAGACAGGTGAGGTCTCTTGGGAAAAAGATTATTTGCCTGTGCTGAATGCTGTAGCACTTAATGTTGAATTGCGGGAGAAAGCATATGATTCTTTTTGCAGGGCAACAGAAAATTTAGAACGCACGATATATGACAGGTTTGGCAAGAACCTGGATGTTGATATTATTTTCTACCTTGGGCTTTGCAATGGCGCTGGATGGGTAACGCAGTATCACGGGCGGACATCAATTTTTCTCGGCATAGAAAAGATTTTGGAGTTGAATTGGTGTGGAATAGACGATATGCGTGGGCTGATTTACCATGAACTTGGGCACGTGTATCAGGGACAGTATGGTATTCTGGAAAGAACCTTTGACAATAACACAGATTCCTTTCTTTGGCAGTTGTTTACAGAAGGAGTCGCAATGTATTTTGAACAGACGCTGGTCGGAGACCCCAACTATTATCATCAGGATAGAGATGACTGGAAAAAGTGGTGTGACGACCATTTTGAAGAAATTAAGGAAGATTTTGGCCGCGATTTGAAAACAATGACATTTTCTAATCAATGCTATTTTGGCGATTGGGTCAAGTATAAGGGGCGCGGTGACGTAGGATATTATCTTGGCTGTCAGTTTGTACGTTATATTCTTTCCTGGTACAAATTTGATGAAACCATCTGTTTTGACATAGATAGGGTAACTCAACTATATCAGCAGTTCAATTCGATAGACCGGAGTTTTTCACTGGAGTCCACGTGCTGTGCAAACAGACGGTCATGAATAAAAAATACTGCATAGCAAGCTCAAGTGCTTTTAGGAACACGAGAACAAACTGGGAAAATTCAATAAATATACAAGAAAATATGAATTATATCACCGGGAACACGAAAGCGAATTGGGATTTAGGAATAAGGTGAAACCGACAGAAACGAAATGTGAAAATATCATAGCATATATGGGAGGGACAAATGACAGATCTGGGAATGCCGACACTGATTGAGATACCGGATATTGAGGGCTGCGCCGCACTGTGTGCGGAGCTGGGACTTCAGTTTGTAGAGCTGAACATGAACATGCCCCAGTACCAGACCCACTGTCTGGACCTGGACCGGCTGACAAGCCTCTCCGAAAAATATAACATTTACTATACTATCCATCTGGACGAGAACCTGAATGTCAGCGATTTCAACCCCCTTGTGGCCGACGCATATCTCCAAACGGTCTGGGAGACCATTCACATTGCTAAACTGCTGCATATCCCCGTGCTGAACATGCATCTCTCCCAGGGAGTCTACTTTACACTGCCCGACAAAAAGGTATTCCTGTTCGCGGAGTACTCCAAGCAGTATCTGCAGAGCATGCGGCTTTTTCGGGAGGAGTGCGAGAAGATGATCGGCTCCCACAACATTCGTATCTGTGTGGAAAACAGCAGCGGATACACAGCTTTTCAACAGCAGGCCCTGGATCTCCTGCTGGAAAGTCCTGTGTTTGCCCTGACCTTTGACATTGGTCATAACCACTGTATCGGGGGCGCGGATGAAACCGTCATTCTGCAGCACAGGGACAGACTTTACCACTTCCATTTTCACGACGCCCTTGCTAAAAAAGACCATCTTCCCCTGGGCACCGGGGAAGTAGAGTTGTCAAAGTATCTGCACATGGCAGAGCAGACCGGTTCACGTATCGTCCTGGAGACCAAGACTGTCTCCGGTCTTCGGGAGTCTGTCCGCTGGATGGGAACAGACGGATTGTGTTCAAAAAATATTTGACTTTTGCCAAAAATATGCGCTATAATATCAGCGATCGAGTAGCCGAAAAGGTGTAAATCCAGACATGTGGATTTACACCTTTTTTACGGCTTAATACCCGCGGCAAGTCATTGCGGGCCGATCAAAATACAGGTTGTGGCAGCTTTCCTAAAAAGTCTCCTATAAAATTCTGGGAGGTAATATCATGGAACAATCAAATCAATCCTATCTCGCTGCGGAAAAGGTCGGCAGCCTTATGCGCAAATATGCAGTTCCCTGCATCATTTCGCTGCTCGTGGGGGCACTGTACAATATCGTTGACCAGATCTTCATCGCCAACGCCGATTACCTTGGCTCCTATGGCAACGCCGCCAATACAGTCGTTTTTCCACTCACTGTCATCGCTCTGGCCATAGCTGTTATGATCGGAGACGGCTGCTGCGCTTTTGTAAGTTTGTGTCTGGGAAAAAAACAGACGAAGGATGCCGAGACCAGCGTTGGAAACGCCATTGTTTTGACAATAATCAGCGGTGTTATCCTGTGCGCTGTCTATCTGATCTTTCAAACCCCGATCATCTCCATGTTCGGCGGCACGGTAAACGCAGAGACATTCCGCCATTCAAAGGAATATTTTTTCTATATTTCTCTCGGGATCCCGTTCTATATGTTCGGGCAGGCAATGAATCCTGTGATACGCGCGGATGGAAGTCCCAAATTTGCAATGTTTTCCACTCTTGTCGGCGCTCTTTTAAACATCATCCTTGACTCAATTTTTATCTTCCTCTTCAGGTGGGGGATGATGGGGGCCGCTGTGGCAACCGTATTGGGCCAGATCGTTACGGCGGTCCTTGCTGTCTGGTATCTTGGACACACCAGAACCGTGCGCCTCTCCAAATCCGCTTTTCGCTTGAGCGCAGACATTGTAAAGCATACACTGACGCTGGGAATCTGCAGCTTTCTCTCACAGATTTCTCTTGTCGCCGCAATGGCGGCCATCAACAATATGATACGCCGGTACAGCGCAATGGACGCCGTTTTCGGGCAGGAACAGTACGCTCAGATCCCTATGGCCGTGGTGGGAATCGTGATGAAATTCTTCCAGATTGTCATTTCCATTGTTGTGGGCATGGCGGCGGGCTGTATTCCTATTGTGGGGTTCAATATGGGCGCCGGGCTGAAATTGCGGGTAAAGAAACTGTTTACTACTCTTCTTATCTGTGAAATATCTGTCGGCGCTGTCGCATTGTTGATCGTTGAATTTATGCCAAGACAGCTTATTACCATATTCGGCGCGGCAAATGAGAGTATCTATTATACGGATTTCGCGGTAAAGGCATTCCGCATCTATCTCTGTATGGTTATCTTTGCCTGCGTGAACAAAGCGACCTTTATCTTTTTGCAGGCGATGGGCAAGGCAGCCACCTCCACTATTCTGTCCATGATCCGTGAGGTCGTCTTTGGCGTGGGATTCGCCGTTTTGTTGCCGCTATTCTTTGGGCTTGACGGCGTTCTCTACTCCATGCCGGTATCAGATATCCTGACGGCGGTCGTCTCCGCTGTCATTATCGTTTTCACCTATCGGGAGCTGACCGCTGACAGGCCCATATAAACGCCCCCGTTATACTTAACTGCCCTGTGCAAAATAGCCCAGGGCAGTTAAAAACGGAATTATTTCTCATAAAACACCAGCGTGAGTCGGTCGTTGACGACCCGAGTCTTGCCTGTTGTCACATACCCCATTTTCTCATACAGATAGCAATTTTTCTTCTCCTGTAAAATGGTGTCTAGCTCCCACCCGGCCGCGCCGTGAATCTCCTCACATATCTGAATTGCTCTCTGAGCAATGCCCTGTCCCTGAAACTGCGGCAATATGAATATGGGCGAAATCCTCTTGTTTATGCCCTCCTCCTTTTTGTCCACAACTCGAACGGCCCCCACCTTCTGCGCTCCCAGGCAGATAAAATAGTAGTAGGTAAAATCCTGCCGCAGGCGGGCCTCCACCTTTTCCACCTTTTCGCATCCGGGACTTGTTTCAAAATCCTGATACCTGTCCAGCAGCTCCCGAAACGCCTCCAGCTGCATCGCATGTATCTCTCCGGCATTCTCCACACCTGCCCTGAGCAATTCTATCTCCATATATTCCTCCCCAGCGCCACTTCCGTTTCCATTCCATCCATGTGCAGTGTCTCATAATAATATTCACTATATCACTCTTCTTCTGGTGTGTCATTATACCTGTAATATAAATCCCCTCGGCATACACATACAGAGAGATGGCATAAATACTCTCATAGATGCCATCTCTCTGCCATTTTCCTATCTTCTGTTCAATCAGGGGCTACAACTGCGCCTTCATCGCCGTCATTTCACATTCTGATTATATTGTATGTCCAGAAAAGCGGCCAAGTTGTTCTTGAACATATGTTCATATTCCGAGCTATTGTCTATCAGTATATGCGGGAATTGCGCATACCGCGCCTTCATCTGCTCCAGATGTTCTCTCTCCACCGAGCTTTTCACAATTTTCCCGTCCACGGTGCCCAGACAGAGATAATACTGGGTGCTTTTTCTCCCTCGGTCCACCTCGTTGTACACCCAGGCAATCTTCTCATTCTCTATTATAACGCCGATCAGATCATAGCCGATGGTCCAGCGGCTGCCAATCCAGATATCCCCGTACTGCTCGGCGGCGGCATAATCGCTTTCGATCTGTTCCATCGTGACCTCCGGGTTATTCGCAAGATAACGTTTTACCTGCCTTCCCACTCCCAGAGATAACTGCCTGACAAGCATTATCACCGCCAGCACTAAGGCGAATAGTCCCAAAACGGCACCGATATAGATATTATCCATAGACTGTGACTCGGAAAGCCTTGGAGGCAAACCTCTCAGTCCCCGCAGAGCAGCGGCGCCGTACCATGAAAGCAGAGCGCACCCGCACCCTGCGCAAAACAGTATGATCGGTCCCGCACTGACCCACTTCCTGATTGCCAATTTCTTAATCATAATCCTTCATCCCTTCTTTTAACTGTTATTTCCGCCGGAAAGCTTACTTCACACAGTCCGCCCGGCCCCCATTTCATTTTAGTATGTTTGCGAAAATATTTCAATACCGCTTTTTCAAATATCTCAGCGCCCCAGCTTATCCAGCAGTTCCTGCAGGCTCAGTATGGTATCGATATATTCATACTCCCCAACGTCATAGTCGTCAATTTCATCCTCCGCAACCTCCTCACCATTTACATAGGTTGTACAGTCGTCGATTTCATCCTCCTCAGAAAAAGAAAAGACCTGTTGTATCCACACCACATCTTCCATAGAATGTTCCGGGTTGATGGTTGTATAAGTGATGTTCATAATCTGTCCGGCATTGTCGGCGTCAAAATTGCGCAGACTGTTTTTCCTCGGAACATATTCATATCCCGCATTCCCGAAAGCCCCATATCCCCAGTCATTTGCCAGACAGTATACCGTTCCCTCATGATAGGTATACAGACTCATAAAGTAGCCGCTGATTCCAGCAACCAGTTCGGGAGTATCATCTTCATCAAAATATATCAGATTGTATTCCCTTCCCTCTCCACTCAGATCATACACCCGGCTCACTGCTGCGTAAGCCTCCTGATAGCTGGCAAACTCCCCGTTCTCTTTCCCGCCTGTCAGGAAATCTACAATTTCAGAACAAGTCAATGGATTCACCTGTTCATACAGATACTCCGACAGTTCATCCTGTATATAAAAATACACTCTGATATCTCCGTCATAGGAAATCCAGGAATCGCCATAGTAAACTGCTGCAAACCTTGTGTTGCCATAAGTTTCCAGCAGCAGAATATCCGTATTGCCGTCAAAATTTATATCGAAAAAGGATACCGCATCCAGACTGCTGAATTCCTCCCCCGCCAGCCTGTCGGGGACATAGGTGGAAAGCGTATCCAGCACCTGTCCATCCAGGATAATCTGCGCATGAAACTCCGGATTCTCCTGCGTGGGCGCATAGGGTACAAAGTAAACCTCCTGCTCGCACTCGCTGATTCGCACCTCAAAGGTCTGCTCTGAAATGCATTCCCTCCCAAACATCTCCTGCATGGCGTCCAGCTCTTCTTCAATTTCATCTGCGGCTGAAGGCGTTGTCTCCGCATCTTCCTCCATTTCATCTGCGGCTGAAGACATTGTCTCCGTAGCATCAGCCACACTTTCCTCCGCCGAATTCTCCGCTGACTCGCTGGAAATTGTCTGTGGTTCCTCCACTTCCACCTCCGGCTCCCGCCCGCATGCCACAAGCATTCCCTGTAAAGAGAGTAATGCCCAAAACACTGCAGATCTATATGCTATTCTCTTTTTGCTGATTTTCATAGTCGTCGTCTCCTTTCAGACCCTCCACTCCACCATATCCTGCATCCTCTTCCTCGGCCTGGCTTGGGGATTTTCGTTTGCATAGCCTACTGCCATGGCGGCGTAAAGCTCGCCCTCCGCATTCAGCCAATCCATAAGTTCTCTCTGGGCAAAGAAGGTATTGCATATCCACAGAGTTCCCACCCCCTGCTCCATAGCCGCCAGGGACATGTTTTCCAGCGCCGCTCCTATGGACTGGGCATTGCAGATCTCCGAGACCCTCTCGTCCGCCGTCAGGTCCTTCCCGATCTCCGCTCCCAGGGCATTTACCACAAAAATAATGGCCGGGGCCTGCCTCATGATCTGTAGACTCTGCCATGCCCCCTGCAAATGCTCTGCGCTCTCCGGCAGGAGGGGGCTGGTCTTTTCCCTCTCCAGACCCTTTTCCATCGCATCCAGCGCCTCCTTCTTTGCCCCGCCTGTTGCCACAACGAACCTCCAGGGCTGCCGATTTTTGGAGGATGGAGCCTGCAGCCCCGCTCTTAGGATTTCCTCTATGGTCTCACGGGGCACTTCCTCTGCAAAATACCTGCGAATACTCCTTCTGTCCTGTATGGCCTGCATGACCCGGTTGCCATGTTCCTCTGTTTTGCACTTATCCATAATATTTTATCCCCTTGTACGTTCTATGTAGTATCTATTTCGTTACAGATACTTGCAGATTTCCGCCAGACTGTGAACCACACAGTCCGCCTGCTCCTGCTCGTCGGTAATCTGCCAGTCCCGCCAAATTCCACACCGCAGCCATATAGTATGCATACCCATTGCTTTGGCCGGGATAATGTCGTTGTCCACTCGGTCACCGATCATAACCGCTCTGGCAGGTGTACAGCCGCATTTATCCAGAGCAATCTGAAATATACGAAGATCCGGCTTTGATACCCTCTCTTCCGCAGACGCAGCTACCAGATCGATATACCGCAGCAACCCATATTTCTCCAGCCGCTCGGCCGTTCCGGGAGACTGGTTGGCTATAATGCCGATTTTGTACTTTTGGCTAAGTGTCCTCAGACACTCCTCCGCATCCTCATATGGGGCCTCATCCTCCTTGTGCCAGCGAGGCAGCTCTGTACCCAGCCTCCGGGCCAATGCCAGATCGCCTTTTTTGTGCTGCCCGTATAGCGCCACAGCCTCTCCATACAGCCATTCATACTCCACTCCGGCTATCTGGGCCATTTCGCGTATTCGGTGTTCAAATGCTCTCTGCTCGTCAAACAGAGTGTTTCCCATATCAAAAAATAGCCATTCCACACCTTCAAACATTTTCGCCACCCTCCTACCGATGATAGAGCAGCACCACATCCCTTTCCCTGATGCGGCTGCCTTCCTCGGGCTGGATGTTCTTATTGCCCCTCTTTAGCATAATCACATGGCTGCGCCGGGAGATGTCCAGATCACGAATCTCCAGGTCAATCCAGGGATGCCCCTTCTCCATCGTCACCACTTCCACGCGGGCCTCGATATGCCTGTGGCTCATGCTGCCCAATACCATGATGTCCCCCGCCTGAATTTTCAACTCCCGCTGGGGTATGAGAACATCCCGGTCCCGCAGCACCGTGGCCACATAAAGGCCCTGGGGCAGTGCGAGCTGTTCCAGGCTCTGCCCGATAAAGGGATGCTCCAAGGTGATCTCCAACGTCACAAAATCCGCGTCCAGACTGGTGACCGTACCCTTCTTTATGCTGGTATAGTACTCCACAAATCCCGCGGAGATAATACCTGTTGGGATTGCCACCATCCCCACCCCCAGAAAGGCGATGACGATGGCCATAATCTGGCCGCCCACTGTGATGGGATAGATATCCCCGTACCCCACCGTCAGCAACGTGGAGACGGACCACCAGATGCCCGAGAACGCATTGGAAAAATGCTCCGGCTGAGCTTCATGCTCCAGTCCGTACATGCACAGGGAGGAGGCCATCATCAGCACCAGNACCAAAAAGATAGAATATATCAGCTGNNNNCGNTTCTCCTTCAAAACCGTGGTAATCACATGAAAAGCGTCATACTTGGCGTTGATCCGAAACAGGCGCAGAATNCGCACCACCCGGAACATACGGAAGGCCACTGCGCCGCTGGGNAATACAAGGGGCAGAAAATAGGGCAGTATGGTCAGCANATCCACAATGCCGTAAAAGGAGACAGCAAATTTCAATTTTGCCCACCCATGCCCCAGATCAGGGTACAGATACTGCGCCGTCCACAGCCTAAGNACATATTCCACCGCNAAAATAACGATCGTGACCAGCTCCACTGTCTGCAGCGCAGCTGCGTACCGTGCCAGCTGCGCAAAGGTCAGACAGAAGGTAATCACGATATTCAGCACAATGACAAAAACGATAAACACGTCAAATATCACNCTGGGAACATCCGTCTGGCTCCCGATCTGTATNATTTCAAAGACTCGCTTTTTAGTTTTTTCCAGGTTATTCAATNGCGTTCTCCTCCCTGACAGATATCCCTTAGAAACTCCGCTGACCGGCGCATATAATCCATCTGCTCCGGCGCGTCAAAATGCTCGATGGCCAGATAACCGTCATAGCCCTGCTCTCTCAAACGCTCTGCCAGCTCCCGAATAGGCAGGTAGCCGCCGCCCACCGGCACACAGCCAAGGCCCCCGTCCGNCGTTCCCCGATCCTTGCAGTGGACATGAACAACATAGTCCCTGAGCAGTTCAAGCGCCGCCGTCACATCCTCACCGCTGTAGGCAAAATTCCCCATGTCCAGCGTAAATCCCAGTCCCGGCACCTGCTCCATCAGCCACTTCAGCGGCAGCATTCTGGCACAGGGGGAGGTGCTGCCGTCAAAGTCCTCCAGCGTGACCTTCACACCCTTTTCCTGCCCATAGCTCACCAGTTCCCGCAGGGCGTCCCGCACCATGCAGGTGGAGGCATGGCTCTCCATATAACGGCCCACCAAATCGGCACATAAGGCGGCTCCTTCTTCCATAGGACTCTGCCCGCTGCCGCTGGGCTCTGACCTTCCGATTTCNCGNCAGCATGCCGCCAGCTCCGCAGCCTCCTGCNCCTCCAGAAATCCCGGCACGATCAGNACCTTTNCNGCCCCAACCTTGGCCGCCAGGTCCACATGCTTTTTTGCCTGAGTCAGGTCCCCACTGTGAGTAAAATCATAAAACTCATAGATACAGCTCACCGCCAGACCTGCCCTGCGGAAGGCCCGGCGCAGAGGAAGTCCGCCTCTTTTCAGCTGTGTATAATTAATCTCCAAACCATCNATACCCCAGCTCTTACACGCCTTGAGCAGCTGTGAAAGNCTCTTGCCCGTCTGCTGCCGGGCCTGGGTAATATGGTCATAAAACACGGATATCTGCATCGCTCACATCATTCCTTCCCGGTTTTGCTCCCACATGGATACCTATCCTCTCTCNAGNGGCTCNATTACCTGCACACATTCCGGGGTGCCCNNCCGGCGCAGGGTGGGNTTGCACCANTCCACCGCATTGCGGATAATCTGCTGTATCGGCTCCATGTAATAGACCGGGTACTCCTCATGNCCCGGCTGAAAATAGAAGATCCTGCCCAGCCCTCTGGTAAAGGTACAGCCGCTGCGGAAAACCTCTCCGCCCGCAAACCAGCCGGTAAAGACCACATCGTCCGGCTTTGGAATGTCAAAATATTCCCCGTACATTTCCTCTCTGGGAATCTCAATGCAGGAGGGCAGTCCCGCCGCTATGGGATGTCCCGGCGCNGTCACNAACAGCCGCTCCCGGTCTCCATGCCGCCATCTGAGCGTCATNCTGGTTCCCAGCAGNCCTTTCAGNACCTTGCTGTAGTGGGCGGAGTGCAGCGCAATCAATCCCATCCCCTGCAGCACATGGCGTTTTANCCGNTCNGCCACCNGGTCCNCAAATNCCTCCTGCCGGGCATGGCTCCAGAAGATCAGCACATCCGTCTGAGCCAGCACCTCCTCCGTCAGCCCGTGCTCNGGCTCCCCAAAGGTGGCCGTCCTGACCCGGATNNCAGAATCCTTCCCCAGAAATCCGGCGATACAGCCATGAATCCCCTCCGGGTACACCGCCCGGATATCTTCATATTCCTGCTCATGAACATACTCGTTCCACACGGTCACTCTGNTCATAAGCACCCTCCTACAATTCCTTGGTAAAACAGATAATCCGATTGGCCTCACTAAAGCCCATAGCCATATGAAATCTTCTGCTCTCCTCGTTTACAAGCTCACAGTCGCTGGCAAACTCCCGGCAGCCCTTTTCCCTGGCCCATTTTTCACATTCCCGCAGCAGCTCTCCGGCATATCCTCTGTGCCGATATTCCGCACGCACAAATATCCCCTCCAGATACCCCACCGGAGAAGATTCTGTCCCCTCCACATAGTCATGTCTCAGCTGGCACTGGGCGAATCCCACTGGGATATCCTGCTCATATTTTATAAAAAATTGAGCGTCCTCCCTCGCCATAATCTCCGCCATATCTTCCGCCATTTCCCCGACGGAATGGCTCTCCCACATCTGGACCGCCAGCTCCGCCAACACAAGGATATCCTTTTCTTCTCCACTTTTTATCATAGTTACCTCTTTCCTGCATATCTGTAGTTGGCATAACCAACTACTGCTGTGCTTACGATACTGCGTTAATCAGTTATCTTCTCTTAAAATCATCTACTTCATAAACATAAAGCACTTTAACTCAAACAATACACGCCCCCGGAACATATTGGCTATCCAGTCGTTAGGGTCGTCCTTGTCCGCACTGCTGTGATACTCTGTAGAGACTGTGAAAAACAGGGCGTGCCGTCCCGTCACCTTCTTCACCACAGCATGCGCTATCCCATCGCTGCTCCCGACGGGACAACTGCCAATCTCCTCGCCATCCTCACTGTCTATATGGATATGCAGCGTACTCTCACAGCCGCAGCCCGCCACCCTGACGGCAAACTCCATGGTCTTACCGGAGTAATCCTCCCCAAAGTCAAAATACTTGTAGCCGATCACACAATTTTCCGTGATTCCCGTGACTACCCTCTCAAAAACCGTTTTCTCCGTGATAAACGCCCCACCCCTTAGCACACAGGCGATGTCCGCAGGGATCTCCCTGTAAGGCGAAAGCGCATCCTCAAAACCAAGAGAGGTCATCTCCACCGGCGGGATCGTTCCGTCCGGCAGAATTGTAATCTTCTCCACGCAGGCCCTCCTGGACATAATGCTGTTGTTCGTCATGCGGTGATAGAAAATATACCACTGCCCCTTGATACAGGCGATGGAGCCGTGATCGTTCCCGCCCGGATAATCCACCCCGTTGTCAACGATATAACCCCTGTAGACAAACGGTCCCGTGGGCTTGTCCGAGGTGGCGTAAGCCAGCCTGCTGCCNCTCTGGGGAGAGTAGATCAGATAGTACACATCCCCGACCTTACGCGGGGAGGCCGCCTCAAAGAAAAGGCTTTCCTTCTGGGAAAAACCCCTGTCCTCATCTNNTTGATTCGGGATAATATGGTCAATACAGCTCCCGTCCAGAATCTCNTACATATTNTCGGGATTGACCTGNGCCATAAAGGAGTGCTGATACCCACAGTAAATATACACCTTNCCNTCGTCGTCNACCAGGACGCCGGGGTCCACAAACCACCCGTCCTGACAGATATCGTCCGGTATCGTATATTGATATCTGGANATCAGCTGAAAAGGCCCCTCNGGCCTGTCACTGACCGCCACACAGCCCTTTGCCCCNAAAATATAGGCAAACAGGTAATATTTNCCGTCNTTCTCCACCACGTCCGGCGCATAGAGTTCATTGCCCTCCTTCGTCCAGTCCGTGTCCGCCGGATGATCCCGGTCCGCCAGAGTATGGAAAATATCTCCGTGACATACCCAGTCATTCAGATTGTCCACCGANGCGCTCCANCATTTCAGCACATGNTCGCAGAATCTTGCCGATCCCGCCTTGTCGTGGGAACCATAGATATAAACACGATTCCCNAATACCCTCGGTTCTCCNTCGGGGATGTACTCCCAGCCCGGTAAATATGGATTAGCCATTTTTTTCCCTCCTTGAAACTTATCTTACTATGCCACAAAGTTCACAATCCCATAGTACATATGACACATCATAAAACCTGCCCCCNNCANCAGCGCGGCGGCATTTTTCCTGGCCAGCGANAACAGTATGAATGCCACGCAGGGCANNNNGCACAGNTCCATNANAACTAACNCGTTTGTCACTCCCGCATAATAGAACCCCCACCCCGCAAAATAGAACAGGACTGCCGCTGCAATGCCCCCTCTCCAGCCCACGCCCATTGNTTTCCTGCATGTNGAATTTTGCAANACACATATGGCCGCNGCCATAATCACCTGAAAAACTGAGGCCACCGTATCCANCGCGGGCGTTACCGAGGGATTCCTGAGAATATCCATTGGCGCAGGCACNAGAAACCATATAATGTTGGGCAGCATGATCGCCAAAAACAACAGCAGCCCCCATATGTCAAAGCNCATCCTATATTTCCGCATATCAAACATTTTTCACTTTCACTCTTCCCTTTTTCTCTTTTTTGTGTTATTGTTGGTATATGGAAGCATAGCTCAGCTGGGATGAGCGCTCGCCTGACTAGCGGGAGGCCAAGGGTTCGAGCCCCTTTGCTTCCATTTTTTCTTCTCTATTCCTAATTTTCTAGAAAGAAATAAACATTTCCTCGTATAAGAAAAGCCGTGTCCAAACAACACGGCTCTTACCTCGATTCACCTACTTGGAAACGCTAGTGAACTATGCCAACCAGAAAGCATATTAGGAATCATTTAGATTCCTTACTTTTAATATACCCTAATCTACCCAAGCATCAACGAACAAATTGTAAACATTCTTTATAGGCGTCCACATATATAAGTAGATTTCTTTCATTATAACATCTTGATTCTGGAAATCAAGCATTTTTTCGGACAACACACAATTTTTAGCAACACCACACCCCAATGTACCTTGACAATTCAATAGACTTCGCACTCAAAATGTGATATACTATGGATAATTAAAAATTAGCGATACCATAATATAAGGGAGGATACCAAAATGGCGTTGACAAATGAAGACTTATTGGCAATATCACAGATGTTAGATGTCAAACTTGATGCAAGATTAAAGCCGATTGAAAACAGGCTTAAACGTATTGACGTAGATTTGCTTGAAAATAATGTTATTCCACGATTAAACACAATTGAATCTTGCTATACCGATACATACAACCGATACAAAGATTATGCTGAAAGGATGGAGGCCGCCTTTGCTGACATTGAAATCATGAAAAAAGTCATTGCGGAACATAGTGAAAAGTTGCAGAAATTAGCATAATACTCCATAAACATATGCCACAAATTAGAGTGTGAAGCCTATTGAATTGTCAATACCTTTGCACTTTTTAATTTTTCAAAATATCTTCATCAGATGCTACAGAATCCTTCTCAGCAGTGCTGAAGTCTATGACAAGATACCTGGGCACATTATTCTTCAGTATAACAGCAGTACCGTGTTTATCAACCAATCTTGCCACCTTGGAAAATTCTGGTTTGCTTCTGTAATGGCAACCATCGCATTTGTATCAATCCTCCGCCTGCGCCAGAATGTCCAGAGCAATTTCTCTTGCCATGCCGCCGGATACCTGATCCTTTTGCTCGCTATCTTCTAAGTATACCGCAAAATATACTCTATTTCCATTTTCTTCTGAAAAACCCACAAACCATGCCNGACCGCCGGGGCCAGAACCGGTCTTCCCATATATCCCATTGGTTTCTCCATTGACAGCCATGATATTCTTGAGGATATTTATGTCTTCCCCGCTATAACTGCTCTCCCCCTCAAATATGCTTTTCAGCACATCCACCTGACCAAGTGGTGAGATCTTTAAAGAGGACGCCAGCCAAAATCCATTGAGCTCCGGCAGAGGATTGATATTGCTCCCATCCCACTCAGTGATATCGCAGTTTCCATACTGCAATTCATCTAACTCCCTCTGCAGTTCCTCCGCCCCCACCTCGTCAATCACTTGGCGAAAATACCATATGCAAGAAGTCTGAAATGCCTGCACTAAAGTCAGATTGTCATTCCAGTCTGACACAGAATAAAGTGTCCCCGAGTAAGCCATATTTGATGTCTCACTTTCCAGCACTCCATTTTTCAGCCCTGCAAGTGTAGAAACAATCTTAAATGTGGATAAGGGGGATACCTCCTGTTCGCACAGTTCGGAATTGTAAAGCTGGTATTTGTTTTCCTGCAAGTCGTATAGGACTGCGCATCCCCGAATGCCTTTGAAATATACACTGTAATCCACATTTTTTACTGTGGCCTTCGTTTCCTCATATGCAGAGGATGACTCCTCTGACGCTATATCCTCCGATGTCTGTAGGTCATGAATCACTGCCTCTTCCAGCGGCAATGGCGAAACCTCAACCGCCCCCGACCGTTCCTCTTCCCCTCCGCAACCGGAGAGCAAAAGCAGACCGGACAGCGTCAGAATACCTAGTATCTTTTTCATAGTCCCTCCCAGAACCCATCTAACAGCTCCGCCAGACGCTTTGGCGCATCCACATTGACCTCATGTCCCGCATTTCCCACAATCGCAAGTTCCGCATGAGGGATGCGCTGGGCCAGACCGTGGGCGGCCTTCTGATTGGCCCGGTCTCTATCACCGCACAGAACCAGGACCGGGCAAAGCAGCTTGTCCAGTTTCCCGCTGAAATCCAACTCTTTCATAGACTTTGACAAAGAGATAAAGTCCTGCTTTCCAAAACCAATCTGATCGAACATGGACCCGGGCATCAGGTGAAACAATACATTCTGAAACCGCAACAACCCTTTAGGCATCTTATACTGCGCGCCAATCAACACCAGCGACAGCACCTTATGTGGGTGGTCAATGGTATAGTTCAAGGCCAAAATCCCCCCAAGGGACAGGCCGCAGAGATGAACCGGCCCGGATACCTTGTCACAGTACCCGCTGAAAAGCTCATACAATTCGGCGTACTGTTTCACCTCTTTTCCCCGTATCAGCTCCGGCAGATCCGGACAGAGACACTCCGGTTGACACCCTAGTCTCTCCAGAACCTTATCCCAGGCAGAGGCCGTCTGGCCCAGTCCATGTACAAATATATATGACATAGTCTCCTCCCGGCGCATTCCGCAGGCTGCCCGTTGCATCGTCCAGACGGTGCGCTATGGTTTCTTATCCCTATTTTACAACAAGTACCTCCGATTGAAAACAATAATTTTGTCTCAACGAACCGCAACCGCATATAATAAAAAGCATCTGGATTTTTCATTTCCAAATGCTTTATATCTCACTGTACCTTCACTGAAAATCCTTCATATATCCCAGCTGGCACATCCTCCCCGAAAGAATACTGTTCCATTATCTCTCTTTCAAATCTATACACTGTTATCAGTTCTTTTGTAGGGTCAACTATCCAATATTCTCTGACTCCTACAGTACGATATTTAAAGAGCTTTTTAAAATAGTCCATTGTTTTGGTTCCAGGAGAAACAATTTCAATAATCCAGTCTGGCGCACCATGACATCCCTTATCATCTAATTTTGTCGGATCACAAATAACAGAAATATCAGGTTCTACATAGTTTATGTTATCTTCGCTTAAAAACACGGCAAACGGGGCAACATTAACCTCACAATTTCCATTTTTAGAATCAATATAATCAGCAATCCTTCTACTTAATGAAAGCAAAATCTGTTGATGTGTTCTACTTGGAGGGGCCATGTAATAAATCTTCCCATCAATTAACTCAGCTCGTTCTCCATCCGGCAGAGCATAAATATCATCTATTGTACACGTTTCCTCTTTTCTCAACACATCCATAACATTCACCTCCAATCCTGATTCCATTATATCCAGTAATCTTCAGAAATACAATCCTATTTTTGTAGCCCCTCCAAAACTCATCTAACAGCTCCGCCACCCAATGCTAAAAAAATAGCTGCCTGAATCTCTTCCAGACAGCTATACGACCCAGATCGGACTCGAACCGACGACCTCCGCCGTGACAGGGCGGCGCTCTAACCAACTGAGCCACTAGGCCAAAAAACAAATTAAGTTTTTATAAAATGGACCTTCGGGGACTCGAACCCAGGACCGACCGGTTATGAGCCGGTTGCTCTAACCAACTGAGCTAAAGGTCCGCAAACCCTTTCGGGAATCGCATAACGCGATGACTCCAACGGGAATCGAACCCGTGTTACCGCCGTGAAAGGGCGATGTCTTAACCGCTTGACCATGGAGCCGAATCACAGCTAAAATACTGTTGGTTATCACTTCAACAAGACATATGATAGCATATGCGTGTGCATTTGGCAAGAGTTTTTTCACGATTTTCCAAAATCCCTCACCGACATGTCACAAAAGAACACACTTCCTCCAAAGGGGAAGTGTGTTCTTTTGCCGGTTATAAGGTATATTCCCGGGTTGGCTGGTAATAGTATGTCTGCAGCTCTTTGTCCACGTTGTAGGTAACGATGTAACAGTCGAGGGGCTGGTTCTCAGCCATTGTCTTCTCCAAAATATCAGTGAAAGCAACGTTCTTGGAGGAGCCGGACTGCCGCCGCTTGGAGCTGCCGTTCTCACGCCTTGTTCTTGAAACCCTGGGAACTGCCTGAACCGGATACACCATGAAATTAGAAAATCCGTTTGCTGCGTTAATCCCTCCTTGGCTGCATATTTCAACAGTGTCACTTGGTTCTTTGTATATAATATCGGCTTATATTCTGTAAAGTTTACAGTCAATTTGTGTTTATTTTACAAATATTGCAAAAATCGTTCTGCTTTCCGGTCATGTGTCAGCATATATCGTTTTGGTGAAATTACTGTCCCCAATGCGTTTTCCATCATTCGGCCTCCGTCACAATCCCCTCGTCGGAGATCTCCACATTGACAGATATGCTCTCCAGAAAATCGAATATCCTCCTCTGCTCGTCCGCATCCTGCGCATAGGTCGTCCTGCATCCCGACTGCACCGCCGGAACCACCTGCACCTCCAGCTCTGACTGTTCGTCATCCCCTGAGAAATGGAGCTGCAGCAGCATGGTGTCCAGGGTCTTGTTGTTGAACCAGTAATTGCCCAGACTGTAAATAATCGGTTTCCCGTCGTAATACTCCATTCCCTGCAGGCAATGGCTGTGGGCGCCGATCACCACATCCGCCCCCGCATCCAGATACGCCTTTCCTGTGTCCAGCTGCACCCGTTCCAGATCATAGCTGTACTCCGTTCCCCAGTGGACAAAGGCAATGCAAAAGTCCGCGTTCGCTTTTCCCTCCTGAATGACCTGTAAAAACAATTCTGTGTCATAGCATCGCAGAATTCCCGGGGCGCTGTCGGTGGCCTGGGGCGTCATCTTATTTTTCTCCGCCCTGGACGCCGCCACCAGCGCGACAGTCTTGCCATCCACCTCCAGATACAGAGGCTGCATGGCCTCCTCCAGAGTACGTCCGGCGCCGAAATAGGGCACTCCCGCCTCCTCCAGCACCGTGAAAGTATCCAGCAGGGCCTCCTCCCCGTAATCATAGACATGGTTGTTGGCCAAAGTCACCGCATCCACCCCCAGCTGATCCAGTACCTCCACACGCTCCGGGTCCGCCCGGAAGGTGTAGGCCTTTCCCGGCAGAGGCGCGCCGCCTGTGCTGTAGGTAAACTCGTTGTTCAGACACATAATATCCGCCGCTCGCATCGCCTCCGACAGTTCCGGGGAAATACAGTCGTAGATGCCGCCGGGCTGCGTGTCCAGAAACCGGGTCGTATCCCAGTTTTCATCCAGGTTGATATCACCCGCAAAGCAGATCGTGAAATCAAAGCTCGTATCCACCGGCTCGCTGGTGGGCTCCGGCGTCGCTGCGGGCGTTGCTGTAGGCGTCGCTGCAGACATCGCTGTAGGCGCTGCTGCAGACATCGCTGTAGGCGCTGCTGCAGACATCGCTGTAGGCGCTGCTGCGGGAGCAGGCAACGGTGTTTCCGCAGACGCCGATTCCGGTGAAATACTCTCTGTCCCCCGCTCAGCTATCTCCGAAGGCTCCGAAATATCCTGGGGCTGCCGGGAGGCGCAGCCCGCCAGCGCCAGGCACAACAAGAAAAAAATTACACTTTTCTTTCCACTACGTTTCATACAGTTTCTCCCTTTCCCTAACCTGGATAAACCAGAATCAAAATGATTTCTCTGCTCATGCGGACTGTGTGAGACACTATGCAGGGCATATACAGAAAAAAATATCTCCAGTGCCCCTCACAAGTCCCAAAAAGCCGAGAAAATCTGCTTTTTCCTCATAGTTGGGGCATATACAGAAAAAATGTCCTACCAGATCCACTTTTTTGTAATAAGTGGGGCACAGGGAGATAATTTTTCTACATATGCCCCGTCTCCCCTCAAAATAGGGTAAACAGAGAGGATATTATGGGCAAATGGGGCACAGTGGAACAATTTTCTTATATATGCCCCATATACCCCGCAGCCGCCACCAAAATTTTGCCATTTTATGCAAGAAATTGCTGTTAAGTGCCTAATCCGCCGTGACCCCTTTGTAAGCAACTCCGACAGATTCCCTCTCCTCCACAGTTCCATTTTTGCGGATAACGGTTATTTTGTGTATGCGATATGCTCTCTCAGGCTCCGCGCTGCCGCGGATTCTCTGTGTAGAGAGTTCCTGCTCCTCCTCGTCCCACGACAGCCTTGTGGCAAGATACTGTCCCTGCTCGTAGCCATAGCCGTCCCCGGCATCCTCATACAGGAGAAAATCACCGCTCCTTCCCGAATAGACCACCACCTCAATCCCATCGGACATTTCCTCCGTGGAAAGCGGTTCATGCAAGAAGTGCGCGCATTCCGCCCGGGGAAGGATACTGCCCTCCCGGACAAACAGCGGGATTTTTTCTATGGGTGCATCCGCATCAATCCATTGTCCGCCCTCAAAACAGGCATTGGTCCAATAATCATACCAGCAGCTTCCCTTTGGCAGATAGACCCGCCTGGTCTTCGGCGTCTCCACAAGCGGTCTTGATTCCCTCTCATAATACATGGGACCAAGCACCGGGCACACCATAAGCCCGTCCCCGAACAGATATTGATCCGTGATATCCCACACCTCCCTGTCCCGGGGATACGCGAAGGCCAGCAGCCGCATCATGGACCCGTCATTCAGCCAGCACTGCCCCGCCAAGGAATAGATATAGGGCAGGAGCCGATAGCGAAGACAGTTTGCGCCCAGCAACGCGTCATAGAATGGCACCTCCGCATTGGCAAAATGCCAAAGCTCCCTCCGGCAGTCGGTTCCATGCCCGCGGAAGACCGGGAGAAAACAGCCCCACTGATACCACCTTACAAACAGCTCCCGGTATCCCAGGTCCTCCGTCCCACCGACATACTCTCCCTTCCAGAACCACATGTTTCCTCTCTTTACAAAAAAGGCTCCGATATCCACGGTCCAAAAGGGGAGACCGCTGGCGGAAAAATGCAGCCCCGCCGCAATCTGTCTGCGGAGGGTATCCCAGGACGCATCAATGTCCCCGGACCAGAGAATGGTTCCGTAGCGCTGCTGTCCCGTATAAGCGCTTCTGGTCAGGTTTACCACCCTGCTGCGCGCATCCTTTCTCTGCCCCTCATATATGGCCTGGGCGTGATACAGGCCGTAGGCGTTCATCTTCTCGGCGGGCAGGTGAAATCCCGCCGTCTGGCAGTATTCCTCATACATTTTGGCCGGCTCCACCCTCTCCGCATGATTCCATTCCGGCGTAAACGGCTCGCTGTTGTCGCACCACCACGCGTCCACGCCATGGATAAACAGCCCTCGCCGCAGCTGCTCCCAATACAGCTCTCTGCCCTCCCTGCTGAGCGCGTCATATACATTGCAGCCGGGCAGCAACAGCTTTCGCTCCTTGAATTCTCTGTAATTGTCCGTCTCCTCCCCCATATTGGGCCACACGGACAGCATGAAGTGAACATGACTGTCATGCAGCTTTTCTATCATGCCCTTGGGATCGGGGAAACGGCTGCGGTCAAAGCTCTTCTGCCCCCACTGGTTTCCCTCCCAGGAACACCAGTCCAGCACGATCCCGTCCAGACCGATTCCCCTTTTCCTGTACTCCGCCGCCGTATCCAGAATCTCCTCAGCTGTCTCATAGCGCTCCTGGGACTGAATATAGCCGTAGGACCATCTCGGCAGCAGAGAGACCTTTCCCGTCAGCATACGGTATTTCTGAACGACTCCGTCCATGGTTTCCCCGTTCATGAAATAATAGTCCATCTCCGGGTCCGCCTCCGTATAGAGATAGGAGCCGTATATGGTGTCGCTGAATATCATGGGACTGTAGGTATCCACCAGGATGCCGTAGCCCAGCGTGGACACCAGCATGGGAACGGCAATTTTGCGGTTGGCCTGGTGCAGATACACGGTCTGCCCGCGCAGAGAGCCAAAGCCCTCCTCGTGCTGTCCCAGGCCATAGAGCGCTTCCTGGGGCGCCCATTCCAGATAGAGCCTTGTGTGATAGCTCTTCCCTACCGGTATCCTGGCCGCCTCCCTGACCACATCCTTGACCCCGTCGGGAGTGGACACCTTCTCCACTTTANNCCCTTCCTCCANCATCCGNTATACCGTNTATTCCTCCAGACTCCTNCTGCCCCGCTCCCGCTCCCGCAAGAGCNGGTTTCCCTTCCCGTCATAGTAGACATAGGATGCCGCAGCCCTGTCTATTACNATCTCNAGATTNTCCATCCGCAGCCGGATCTCCCTCTCATCCTCCAGATATTCCCAGCCGCCAAAAACCTCCCGGCAGANNACCCCCGGCTTTTCCTCTTCCGAAAAGCTCTCCGCCTGCGTATAGGTAATTCTGACCGTCCCGGAGTCCTTCGGCTCAAGCCGGTGCATGCCCGCCTCCGAGTACAGATACAGCCTGTCCTCCCTGCGCTCCACCCGCGCGATCGCACTGCTTTTTCCCTCAACCGCACACAGCATATACTTTCCTCACTCCTTTTAAAATGCGTCCGGCGCATCCGGNGCGACAGATATTCCCAGAGGAAACCAGTCCTTTGGCGCCATGGGCATATCCTCGACAGGGAANGGCAGGAGCATCAGCCTGTTCGCCTCACAGGCCGTCATTCTGAGCGGATTCTCGCCGCCCTCGCTGACCGAAACCTTCCCGTTTTCCACAGTTATCTCAAATCTCTCACCGTCAATGTCAAATGCCATACGCCCGTCCGAAATACCGNCGTTATGGGCTCTTACTTTCAGATAAGCCTCCGCCACCCTCTTGAACCGAAAAATTCTCGCCTGCACAGAATATCCGCGGCTCATGCCCGAGGCATAACNGGCGAGNTGCCTGCATAGACCACTCTCCCACTCGGGAAGAATGATCTGCAGTTCCCGGACCTGGTTCTGAATCATCCATGCCTTGACAGCCCGATCAAGAGCCTCNGTATTTTGGACACAGACCTCGGTCCAGCAATTCTTATCGCCGTATGTCACCACATATCCGACAAACGTTCCGCCATCCAGGACAGCATAGGGCTTTCTGTAGTAGGAACGGCACAGGGTCGCGAATTCCTTTCTCTCAAAGTGTACCTGNCCGGAGCAATACAACTCCCTCGCCCTGCNCTCAAGCTCGGTGCCGGAATCTATTTGCNCAAANCGAATGTCCTCCGCCCGGACCTCTTTTAAGGCATGAGCATAATTATCCTCTGTGACCTGGAAAAAATATGTCACACCGGCAGGGACAAAACCGTAATATTGATATCTCTGCCTGTCGCCGTTCAGGAACGCAATGTCCGTACCATCTGCGGCCATANCGCTGTTTGCGAGATGCATGAGNTTCTTCATCAGCCCCTGNCCCCTTGCGTCGGGATGGACGCACACCGANCCGACATATCCCGTTTTCAGCACGGTTTCNCCCACCGTCAGGCGCTCTCCCAGCACCGCGACAAGTCCCTTCAGNTCCCCGTCGTCCGCAACATAATGTGTNGCCCACATGGGGGNATTTTCTCCGTATACCTTGGGCAAAAGCGTGCGGAAATCAACCTTAAACGCCAGATTGGCNAGGGCCGTNCATTCCTCCAACTCCTCGTGCTGCGCCTTTCTGAATATGTACTCTTTCATCTTACCTCCCATTTGCCGCTGCGGCAGCCTTACAATCACATCTTTAGAATATAGCTCTCTCCCTCTTTTACAACATAATACCCGACANNACNNCATCTGTCAAAGCAATCGTTTCACNGTCTATTTTATCCCGGCATCGTTTCCGCGGCAATGACCTTTGCCAACAATTTTTTGACCTATCCGCAGATAATTTGCCGGTATGCGTCTGTTGATTATTCTTTTTCNATACCTTATAATGGTTATCAAAAAGAAAGGATGAATCAATATGTACGATTTGACAGACTACCTCAAGAAGATAGACGACGTGATCTGCCAGGGACCNTATCGAGACACCTGGGAGTCTCTGTCNTCCTACCATGTGCCGGAATGGTACAGAAAAGCCAAATTCGGCATTTTTATTCACTGGGGCATNTACAGTGTGCCGGCCTTCAGCAACGAATGGTATTCCCGCAACATGTATATCCAGGGTTCACCGGAATATGAACACCATATCAAAACCTACGGCAGACATGTGGATTTCGGTTATAAGGATTTTATCCCTATGTTCCGCGCCGAACACTTTCAGGCGGACAAATGGGCGGAGCTTTTCAAGCGGGCNGGTGCAAGATATGTGGTTCCGGTGGCGGAACACCATGACGGTTTTCAGATGTACCGGAGTGATATCTCCCACTGGAACGCCTGGGAGATGGGGCCCAAGCGGGACGTGTTGGGAGAATTGAAGGAGAGCTGCGAGCGCGCCGGGATGACCATNGGCGCNTCCACGCACCGGCTGGAGCACTGGTTTTTCATGGGACATGGGAAGGAATTTGATAGCGACATCAAAGAGCCTTTAAGCCGNGGAGACTTTTACTGGCCNGCCATGCCGGAGCCCGACCANCAGNCTCTTTTCGGAGACCCGGAACCCACGGAGGAATATCTGCAGGACTGGCTGGTGCGCACCTGTGAAATTATTGACCGTTANCGGCCGAGGATACTCTATTTTGACTGGTGGATTCACAGGGGAATCTGCAAGCCCTATCTGAGAAAGCTCGCCGCCTACTATTACAACCGTGCGGCGCAGTGGGGCGTGGAAGTCGCCATCAACTACAAGCATGACGCGTTCCAGTTCGGCACGGCGGTGCCGGATGTGGAGAGAGGACAGTTTGCGGATGTAAAGCCTTACTTCTGGCAGACNGATACCGCCATCGCCTTAAACTCCTGGTGCTATACGGAAAATAACCAGTTCCGTCAGGCCAAGGATATTCTCTGCGACCTGGTGGACATCGTCAGCAAGAACGGCTGCCTTTTGCTGAACGTNGGCCCCAAAGCGGACGGCACCATCTCCNCCGACGACGAAAAGGTGCTCNTCNGCNTNGGNGNNTGGCTGAAGACAAACGGAGAGGCAATCTACGACTCAAATGTGTGGAGAAAATACGGCGAGGGTCCCACACAGATCGTGGAGGGGCAATTTGCGGACGGGATCAAGAAAAACTTCACCTCTGCGGATTTCCGTTTTACCACCGCAGGGGGATATCTGTATGCAACCGCTCTCAAATGCAGTGAGGATGGGAACTACTGCATCACCTCCCTGGGAGAGCAGGACGCCTCCAGACAGGCAAATTTCCATGGGATTATCCGGGATGTGCGTGCGCTCGGGACAGACGAATCCTGCCAATGGAGCAGGGATGACAAGGGGCTGCACATAAATTGCGGCATAAAAAGCGATTATCCCATAGTGTTCAAAATAGACGTAGATTAAAAGGAAAGCGCTTATTGGCTGTGTCTGTAGCTGCCAATAAGCGCTTTATACATTTGAGAAATAGTTAATTGTCCTCCTGTTCGCTGTAGCCTATTGCCAGCAGGGTGAAGTTCTTCCCCTCGTCCCCCTCCGCCATGCGAAGTTCCAAGACATGACTGCCGCTCTCCTTCTCGTCCAGCACCAGCGCCTGAACGGAATTGTTCCAGGCCCCGTCGGAATGTCCGTCCAGCTCGGCGACCTGTTCGCCATCCACATATACGCATACTTTCCCAAAATCACTTGAACCGGACGTCTTATAATTCAGTATGATATTTCTGCACTTCAGCTCCACCCGGAAAGCCGCCCGCAGACACCACTGCGCTGCCCCCGCCCTGGGAGGTCAGCAGATGCATATCCACGAAATCCGGGGACTTTACGTTTCTTTCAGGCAGTGCCGCCACTTCGCCGCTGCCCTCCGCGCTCTCCACCTCCCTCATCAACTCCCCGAGGCAGTCCGCCATGATCCCGTGGCCGTAGGAAGTGGGATGGTACTCGTCCGCAAAAAAATTCTCCTTCGTCAGCGTTCCATCTTTTAAGGGCTGCTTGACGGCATCCCTGATACTGGCCATGGGCAGTCCGTAAAGTTTTCCCATGGGAATGTATACATCCTGCATGTTCCATTCGGATCGGGACACCGAGAACAGCAGTATGACCGCCGAGTCATTGTCCGCCTCCAGGATGGTGCGGATCATGCTCTCATAGGCCCTTCCCTCCGTGGGTTCCTGATAGTCGTTGATGGCGAACTCCAGAAACACGATATCAGGCTGTCCTCCGGCCGCCTCCACCACGTCCCTCTCATAGCGCATCACTCCCAGCGAAGAGCCCGTTCCGCTCAGTCCCGCGTTTATGTAGGTCAGCTCCGCATTCGGATATGTCTCCCGCAGCCCTGCGGCAAAACGGTCGGCATAGGACTCCTCATAAGTGTCGGCAAGAGCGCCCTCCGTCACGGAACCGCCGATAAAGGCAACCGACACCTCCTCGCCGTTTCGCATCCGCTCCAACACTTTTTCCAGCCTGCCGTTAGAGCCGGTGGAGATAACCGAGGCCTCCATCATCTGCTGATACCAGTCCTTTTCCTCCGGCTCGCTTGTCTCCTGGCTGTTCTCCTGCGTTTCATCCGTCTCGGAGTTCTCGGTCTCCCGGCTCGCGGTCTCTTGGACCTCAGTTTCTTGAGTCTCGGTCTCCTGACTGCTCTCAAAGCCGGATTCCGGCCCCTCCGCAGGCTGTCCACATGCGCCAAGACCAACCGCAAGTCCAACACATAGCGCCACTGCCTTTAAAATCCATTTTTTCCTCATACATTTTCCCCCAAAAACATTTCGTATATTTTTCCATGTATCCACAGTTTGAATACCCTAATTATATCCTGACATGGATTCTTCTGCAATGACCTTTACGAACAACATTTTAACCTATTCTCATATCTTCTAATACTTTCCCGATATCTCCATTGACACAGACGGCCTGCCCCATGAGCTATCGGGGCAGGCCGTTTCCCATAGTTGACGCAGGCATAGACCGCCTTGGGATTTGCCGCTGTCATATACCAGAATGGAGCGTCACAAAATCTCCTCCACCTTCGCTTTTATATGGTCTATGGCTTCCGTCGGCTCAAACCGGGCAACTATCTTACCTTCACGGTCAATCAGGAATTTTGTAAAATTCCACTTGATGTTGCCATTGTTTTTATAATCCTTATCCATCTTCTTAACAACGCCCTTCAGTATAAGGGCCATCGGACCTTTGCCAAAACCGGCAAAGGAAGTATTGGCAGAAAGATATTGGAACAGCGGGCTGGCATTTTCGCCCAGCACCTCCACTTTGGAAAACTGTGGGAAAGTGATCCCGTAGCGCCCGGTGCAGAAAGAATGGATCTCCTCATCGCTGCCGGGAGCCTGTTCAGCAAACTGATTGCACGGGAAGTCCAGAATTTCAAGCCCATCCTTCTGGTGAAGTTCATACAGATCCTGCAGCTCATCATACTGGGGTGTAAACCCGCATCCTGTGGCAGTGTTGACGATCAAAAGCACTTTCCCTTTATACTCGGAAAGCGGTACTGCTTTTCCATCCTGTGTCTGTACTGTAAAATCAAAAATACTCATAGTGTTTCCTCCTTAATTTTCATACATGTGGTCAACGACATTAGAAATTGAGTTTAATATAATTACTGCCATGCCATGTGGTTTATAAAACGAGATACGATGCAATATATTCCATACCGGCCTCTGTCTCAATCCCCGGATCGTTCATGTCAAAACAAATGTTTATGGCATTTTCTTTCGCTGCAAGGGCAAAATGGCAAAGGGCAATCCCTAAGTCTACCTTCTGCATATCACCTGCCGCTTCACTGGCGAAACCCTTTGACCTCTTCAGATAAAAATGAACACCATTTTTATCTAATACAACACGCCATGGCTGCTTGTTGGCTGCCGATGGAGCTAAACGGACCATCTCCAGGGGTTCCGCTAACCTGCCGGCTTTTTCCATCGTCAAAGGCACATCGAATGTGCTGTCAAAGAAAATCGTTTCAAACGAATTCCTGCTGTCTGCCCTGATGGCTTTCCGCATCATATTCTCGCGGATAGACCTTTTTCCTGCCGGATACCCCAAGGGGCTTATGCATGGCATCATTTCATTCTGTTCCAATGCCATCGCACGCTCAAAAGCAGAACGGTCCATAGTGCCGCCGATCCAGACCGTACCAATCCCAATGGACCAGGCATATAATACGAACATCTCAAAGGAATAGCCAAAAGCCTCCTCCACATGCGGCATACGGGGAACCTTTGCCCCCACATAGAGGTCTGCGCCACTGACAACAGGACATGACAGAGCATGCTTTTTACCATCCAGAAATTTGAAACTGACCGGTATCCCAAATGGATTTTCTATCTTTTCCATAAACAAAGCCAACTTCTTCAGGTCATCCTCATTGACTTCCCTGCCATCATATGTCCGGACACTTCTCCGGCGTCGGACCAGTTCTGTAATGTTTTCCATTATCCTCTCCTTCCTGCTGCGTTTCGTACAATCGCTCCAAATTATTTACTGACGCTTTCAGTCAGAAGCGCCTCCACAGTCTCCCTCCGCTCAAAGAGGACGCACCCGCCGCTGTGTTCTTCCATCAGAACATTCTGTTCACGCAATGCCGTAAACAACGGGGATTCCAGTGCCTCCCGCAGGGAGGTATTCTTCACATTTGTATCCGAATATGGGGAGAAAGGGCATGGTTCAGCTCCGCCATGTGAATTGATATGGAAAAATCCTCTGCCTGCCGCAATGCAGCCGCCGGAGCTTTTTTCATCACCCGGAAAAGATACAAAGACCATCTCCGAATATTCCTCTCGCAGCCGTCCGATTCCATCTTTTAAGAATTCCCTCTCTGCCTCTCCGGGCGCCAGTTCTTTGCTTTCTTCCGTAACAGGTACGAACTCAACATAAACCACAAGTTTACACCCGCGCTGTGCCAAGCTATCTATAAAAGCATCGGAAACGACCTCTCGCGCATTCTCCGTAGTTACTGTGACAGACGCCCCAAACAACAGACCTTTTTCATAAATACTGTCCATGGCAGAGATCAATTTGTCATAAACGCCCCTTCCCCGGCGTATATCTGTTTCTTCTTTTCCACCCTCTATACTCATAACAGGAATCAAGTTGCGGCACTTGTCAAAAAGATTCAGGTACTTTTCATCTATATAAGTTCCATTTGTAAATATCGGAAAGATAATATTCTGCATTTTGCCTGCCGCCTCTATAATATCCCGCCGTAGCAGCGGTTCGCCGCCTGCAAGCAGAATATAGCTTACCCCGATTTCATCAGCCTCTTTGAAAATAGAGAGCCATTCCTCACTGGTAAGCTGACTTACCGGTTCCGAATCCTGCGTTGCATGATTGCATCTGGAATAGCACCCGGCGCAATGCAGGTTACAGCTGCTTGTGATGCTCGCAATCAGAAAAGGCGGGATATGTACTCCGTTTTTTTCTTCCTCTGCCCTGATTTTTGATGCTTTTCTGCTGGCTGCAGCAAATTTGACCATGAATGCGCTTTCGCGGGGGTCTTTTAATGCTGCTCTCAGGGAATCGGCCACGATCCTTTCTACTCCCCGTGTCATATATGCCTGAATGTCAAAATTTTCATCCATAGCAAAAACCTCCTATACTTTCATTGCCCTTTCTGTTTACAATCCCTCTTCCGTGTCAAGATAACCCGTCAAGCAGTTTATACAGAAGCTGATATAACTGCTGCGCCTCCTGCGGTTCCAGATCAACACAGGCTCCCAGGCTCGCAGGTATCTGAACTGCCTGTTCCTTCAAGTCCTCGCCCTCCTGTGTAATGGAAACGAGCAGATTCCGTTCATCTACTTTAGAGCGGTTCCGTACCACATAATTTTTTTCTTCCAGTTTTTTCAGCATAGGGGTAAGCGTACCGGAATCCAGATAAAGGCATTTCCCAAGTTCCGTGACAGTTACCTCTTTTTTCTCCCACAGCACCATCATTGCGATATACTGGGTATATGTCAGGTCAAGCTTGTCAAGATACGGTTTATATCTTCTTATCACTTCTTTGGAACAGGCATAGAGCGGAAAACATAACTGGTTTTCAAGTTTTAAGCTTTCGTATTTGTTGTTTGGCATATTATCATAGCTCCTCATATCATTTTATGTTACATAATGTATCACGATATGACCTTTTTTGCAAATGCTGCAGCCGCCTCACAATCCTTTTCATCCGGTTTTCCCTTATGCATGGGACCAAAAGATCCTTTGCAGTAAAATTCTTCTTCTGCCTGTACAATTCCCTTTTCCGCAAGAAGTTTTCCCACCTGCTTATATGTGGATTTTATCAAAGCCGCTGTACTGAAATTTACAACTTTACCCACCTTTACATCAATGTTGGAAATAAACTTTTTAATGCTGTCATCTACCCCATACGCATAGACAGAGCTGCCAAGGAACAGGATGTCAACGTCTTCCCGGAGCGGCTCTTCAACTGTTTTTGCCTCTGCTCCTACCGCTTTCGCAATGGCCTCCGCCAGCTTTTTTGTATTACCTGACCTTGTGTAATACCTAACCCCTATTTTCATGCCTGTTCCTCCTCTTTTTGTTCTTCATATGCCGCCCTGCAGGCTTTGGCAAGCTGGTCTGCGCAGGAAGTTGGTCTGCGTCCACAAATCACGCCCGACAGTTTTTTCTCAATTTCTTCCACAGTCCAGCCATCTACAAGCAGAGGTATCGCTTTCAGGTTTCCATTGCATCCTCCTGTAAAAGAAATATTTGTGACCACATTTCCATCAATATTAAGTTTTATTTCAGTGGAACAGGTATCCTGTGTCTTATAAATGTACTCCATAATAATCCCCCCATCGGTTCCTATAATAAGCTTACAATCTTTTCTTCCACTTCAGCCATATCAGCCGTCGGCTCAAAGCGTTCTACAACATTTCCTTCCCGGTCAATCAGAAATTTGGTGAAATTCCATTTTATATCGCTGCTTTGCATGTAATTCGGAACAGTCCTGCCCAACATGCTTTCAATCATTGGCGTCAGGGGATGTTCC
Source organism: Lachnospiraceae bacterium (assembly GCA_014804645.1). GTDB lineage: Bacteria > Bacillota > Clostridia > Lachnospirales > Lachnospiraceae > Acetatifactor. The sequence continues at coordinate 103,642 of JAAUZI010000030.1, forward strand.
GGATTGAAACCGGCAAATCCCTTTTGGGATTTGAGAAAAGTAAAGAGCGGATTCTCATTATCTCCATTCACTTCAATCTTTGAAAAAATCGGAAATGTAATGCCATATCTGGAATCACAAAAACTGACGATCTCCTCATTACTGCCGGGAGCCTGATGTCCAAACTGGTTGCATGGAAAATCAAGAATAACGAAACCATCACTGCCATATTTTTCAAAGAGATCCTGCAGATCGTCATATTGTGGAGTAAAACCACACTCTGTCGCAGAATTGATTACCAGAATCACTTGTCCCGAATAATCCTTTAAAGATACTAGGGCACCAGCAGCATTTTCTACATTAAAATCATAAATATTCATCATATCCTCCTTTGCATAATATATTGTGTAAAATTAAATTTTATAAAATCTTTTTTTAGATTGTACACAATCAATCTTGATTTGTCAACTATATTTTCTAATTTTGTCTGGTCTCATTCTCCCAAAAAAGTACCCCCATGCCGAGACCGTTTTCCCGGTATGGGGGTATATGTCAGTGTTGCGTTTCTTTTTGCTGTTCCTTCTCCTGTTCCGGCGGTGTCAATCCCAGATCTCCCAATACTTTCCCGATATCCTCATTGATGCAGACAGACTGCTCCATGATCTCATCCGGGCAGGCCGCATCCCCATAGTTGACGCAGGCGTAGACGGCCTTGGGATTTGCCGCTGTCATCTGCCAGAATGGATATTTGATGATGCCGGGGGTATTATACCCAACACCAAGTTCCAAAAAAAGTAATTGCAGCCTCTTTCTTGCCCGCAGGAAGTCTTCATACCGTCCCGCCGCCCTGTGCCAGCCTTCATCCTCCACAAAACGATTATCTGACCGCAGGTTCATCGTCAAGGACTTTCCGCAATGGGGGCATACCGGAAGCAGTTCAAACGGGATACGCATATCTGCCTGCTGCTCCATCATCCGGCGGACTATATCCTCATTCTCAAAGGTCTCCTGACAGCACGGTTCGCTGCACTGGAATAAACCATAGTCGCCCTGCGTGTAAAATAACCGTTTCTTATCAAAACCTGCCTTCTGGAAACAATGGTCCACGTTCGTGGTAATCACAAAATAATCCTTGTCCTTAACGAGTTGAAATAACACCTCATATACAGGCTTTGGCGCGTCCATGTACCGGTTGACTGTAATAAATCGGCTCCAGTATGCCCACTGCTCCTCCGGCGTATCATACTGGCAGAATCCTCCTGAATACATATCATGAAAACCATACTTTTCTTCAAAGTCAGAAAAATACTTCCTAAATCGCTCCCCTGCATATTGAAACCCAGCCGAGGTGGAAAGGCCTGCGCCTGCACCAATCACGACAGCATCCGCAGATTTCAGCGCATCTTTAAGCCTGTCAATCTGCCGCGAGTAATTCCCTGTAGATTTTGTAATCGATGTCCTTGAAAACATTGAAAATAACCTCCATATCATTTCCTGTCTGCTCTTTATAATTCTTCACAGTCCGCACCGCAATTTCTGCGGCTATATCATTCGGGAAGTGAAACTCCCCGGTAGAAATACAGCAGAAAGCTATGCTGTTCACCCCGTTTTGCCCGGCAATTTTCAGACAGGAGCGATAGCAGGAGGCAAGCAGCTCCCTGTCTGCATCTGTCAGCCTGCCGGAGATGATTGGGCCAACTGTGTGAATGACATATTTACAGGGCAGATTGTAAGCGGGCGTAATCTTCGCTTTCCCCGTCTCTTCCGCGTGTCCCTGCTTTTCCATGATTTCGGCGCATGCAAGCCGCAGCTGTATCCCGGCATAGGTATGGATACAGTTGTCAATGCAGCCGTGGCAGGGAGCATAACAGCCGGTCATACCACTGTTGGCGGCATTGACGATGGCATCACAGCGCAGCGTGGTAATATCCCCCTGCCACAGATAGATTCCCTCTGAAACAGGCGATAAATCCGCAATATCCGTGATCCCTTTTGCGGCGGTTTCCTCCCGCAGGTATTCGTCCTGCACCGCCAGAAAATCATCGCTGATCTTTCCCGGCATACGAATATTGAGCAGGGAGCGCAGCAACCGCTTTTGCTCCGCTGTGTCCTGCGGTATCTGCAGATCTCTATATCGAGGCTGTTCGCCAAGAAGTCTTTTAATCAGGAAAGCCCTCCTCATGCTCTGTGTCATATTACCCTCTCTTTCCTACTGCCTTATACTCACTCAATTATTTTAGTTCTGTTTTCCTTCCTGGGCTTTGTATGCGGCTGCTCCCCGTCAATATATCCGAGAATTACAAAGCAGATGGCCGAATAATTCTCAGGTATCTCCCATTGTTCCAGCAGTTTCTGCCCCTCCGGGCTTACGAAAGTGTCCTCGCCCCGTGAAATGATACAGGATGATATACCCAGCTCCGTAGCCTGCAGAACCATATTCTCCGCGCAGCAGAATGCATCTGCAACGCGGAACATGAAATTGTCCTGTCCGAAGATCACAACCACCGATGGCGCGCCATAAAAACCATTTCGGATAGTCGGATCGTCAATCGTGCTTGGCTGCTCCTTGGAAACATAGGACCCTGCCAGTCTGGAACGGTCAAACTTCTGCAGATTCATGATCCCTATCTTTGTTGTCAGTTCCCTGTTCCGTATCCCTACCATCATGCTGCGCTGTCCGCCTCCGGCATTGGGTGCGAAATTTCCTGCTTCCAATATCAGTTCCAGATCCTCGCGGCTTATCTGCGCATCCGTGTATTTGCGGATAGAGTGACGGGCTTTGATAATATCCATTAACATTTTGTTTTCCCCCATTTTCATTCAATGCTCATTTTATTTCCTTCCAGCACTGCGGGTCTGCATCATAAAAGTTCCCATTGGCACCGCTGGCAACAGCAGGGCAGCCTCGGCACCATGCTTTCAGTTCGCACTTGCCGCATTTCTTAAATTTATCATACTCCCGGTAGGTTTCCATCTCACAGACCCACACGTCCGCAAGCCTGTCCTCCAGAACATTTGCCACCCGGCTGTTCTGCACTCGGCGACAGGCGTAAATATCCCCGTTTGGCAGGATCGTCAGATGGCAGTTGCCGCAGTTGCATCCCCCATATATCTTGCCGGCCTCTGCCGTTTCGGGAATTTTGAATTCTCCTGTTTCATACTCATACAATGTCCACAGATGATCCTTTTTGTTGAAATAGGTTTCACACCCTGACGTTTCATATTCTTTGAATTTTTTGTCGCAGGCCGCAAGCAATTCCCGATAGCGCATGGGTTCTATACTCACATCCTTTTCCTCACTTGTGGGGCAATAACGGGCAAAAGCGAACACATCCACTTTGGCGGCGACTACTGTATCAATGATGTCTGGTATTTCATCGATGTTCCTGCCGGAAACTGTCGTCATAATCACGCTCCGTATGCCGGCCTTTTTGATACAGGCAATCTTTTCCAGGGTTATGGCAAAGGAGCCCGGCTTGCGGAACCAATCATGGGTTTCCTGCATGCCGTCAAGGGAGAGCTGATATTTCTGGCATCCATATTCTTTCAGCCTCCCGCATACCTCATCATTCAAATGAAATGGATTGCCGAGGATCGTAAATGGAATATTCTGCTCCTTCAATAGTCCAAGCAGTTTCCAGAAATCAGGATGCAGGATCGGATCGCCGCCTGTGATATAGAAATAAGGCAGACGACCATATATCTCGCAGAAGTCCAGACAGTTGTAAAGGGTATCCTGCATCTGCTGCCAATCCATAGCATCCGTTTTTTTACAATTATCTTCCGAAAATATGTAGCAATGCTTGCACCGCTGGTCACATTCATCCGTTATGTGCCATTGGAAAGAAAAATACTGTTTCATATCAATCCCCTCTCAAAGTTTCCGGCAGGAAGGTTCCCACCGGAAACCTCATTTAAATGAGCTGGATCACTTATCGCCAGCTCCGCAGGCAGAGCCGCAGGCTGCGGGTTTCTCCTCCGGCTTGTCGCCAGCGCCACAGGCAGAGCCACAAGCTGCAGGCTTTTCCTCCGGCTTGTCACCGGCGCCGCAAGCGGAAGTCGCTACGTTCTCATTCCATCCGGCAAGATTAGAAAGTGCCATTGCAATTACCTCCTTCATGTATTCAGAAAGCATTACCCTCTCTGTGATTACTATTATACAGACAGCCCGGCCCCTTACAAGTACGCACTTTTTTGTTACTAGGTCACCAAAAGGTAACCATGGTTACATTTTGGGTAACCCATCACCGAGGCGCTTGACAGTTCCCGCATATTAGGTTATGATTTGTATGTAACATTCTAATTTGAACTATTGGAGGTAAACCGATGCTGACGAGGGAAGAGATGCCGGCCTGCCCGGTGGCAACAACGGTGGAATTGATCGGGAGCAAATGGAAACTCCTAATTATCAGAAACCTGCTGGTACGCCCCTGGCGTTTTAACGAATTAAAAAAAGATCTGACAGGAATCAGCCAGAAAGTATTGACCGATAACCTGCGATCTTTGGAATCTGATGGGATCATCACACGCACTGTATATCCGGAAGTGCCGCCAAGGGTGGAATATGCCTTAAGCGAATTGGGCGAGACCCTGAAACCGATCTTAGATTCCATGGCAGAATGGGGACGGTTCTACCAATCAAACGCATAGAAAAAAGACGGCCAGCGTTATGACCATGAGACAGTCCGGAATGGACTCACAAGAAATCCACGGTCATAACCTTGTCTGATTTCATGAGAATGTCATATATCTCTGTTCGCTCTATCGGTCTTTTCGCATAAAGCACCATATGTACAGAGATTCCTTCTCCCGCTGTATCAGATTTACTTATGTCCATCGAATCTATGACTATATCCGCTTCCTTTAGCTTTTGGATGACTATGTGCAGATCTCTGCTTTTTTCCAAATCTAAAAACACATTACAATAGCGGGAATGTCTCGCGGCAAACCGTTCCACATAGGGAAGCACATGCAGAGAAATCAGCATCATTGCCGTGATCAGTATACCGCCCTCAACAAATCCGATTCCCACGGCAAGACCGACACAGGCACTTGCCCATAGGGTGGCCGCCGTCGTCAGTCCTCTGACCCGGTGCCTGGATATGATGATCGTTCCCACGCCGATAAAACCCACACCGCTGATTACCTGCGCTGCCATTCGGGTCATATTGGCAAGCCCGGAAAAATACATCTGAATGTACTGTTCTGTCAGCATGACCAGCGTGGCGCCAAGACAGACTACTGTAATTGTCTTTGTACCCGCGCCTCGATGTTTCATCCCCCTGTCCAGGCCGATGATACCGCCCAGAATCGTAGCCGCAACCACCCGAATGAGAATATTCTGTATGCTCCATGCGGAAAAATATCCCAGAATCATGGCCGTCTCCTTTGTCTATAGCTGTGTCAGACACAGTTTGTCAACTGATACTGTACCTGATAACTTCCTGTCTGTAAGTGACAGATTCCCTCTTTCACATCCCAAAAAATCGGATTGGTACTGTCATAGTAAATCTCTTCCGGGGCCAATGGGAGCTTTAACAGCGCTCTGCATCCAAAAGGAATGGCGACAGAGATCTTTACATGCTCCGCATCCATCAATTCCCACCGAACCCGATAGCACCCTGCTGGTGCGTCATAGGACGCCTCCAGATACCCAAGCCCCATATGCAAAAGTGGCTCCATCCGTATCACGGCTCCTCCCGGCGCATCCTCAACCACATTGATTCCCGCCGCATGGCGAAACATCCACTCCAGTATGGCGCCGTATGCATAATGATTCATACTGTTCATGCTGATGCCGGATATTGTCCCGTCATCCAGCAGGCTGTTCCAGCGCTCCCATACCGTGGTTGCCCCAAGCTTTACCTCATGGAGCCAGCCCGGATACTCCTCATTCAAAAGCAGCTCGTAAGCCAGTTCATCCATTCCGTTTTCCGACAGGATATTGCACATGAGGGGCGTCCCCACAAAGCCGGTCTTTAACTTGCCGCCATTATCCTCAAACAGCTTGCGCAGCTGTCTCTTTGTCAATTCCATATTCTCGGACAGTTTATATTTTAAAGTGAGCAGCAGCGCGGTCTGAGTCTTAATACAGCAACGCCCTGTAGCGCTGTAATATTCTCTTTTTACAACCTCGAACTGTTCTTCTGACAGGAGACGGTACTCCTCTTCTTCCTGCAAAAGCCCTAACACGCCCGCCGCCTTTGCCACAAGCCCTGCGCTGACGGCATAATACAGGTTCGCTATAAACTCCTCATCCGTCCCGCCGAACACCTGTTCGACTCCCCCTACGGGGTTATCCAGCGCCAGCCAATCTCCATAATGGAACACATAACGCCAGCCGTGGTTGTCACCATCGACCCTGCGAATATAGTCCACCCAAGCCCTCATGCTGACAAACTGATCCTCAAGAATGCTTTTATCTCCATAAAACACATACAGATTCCACGGAATAATGCAGGCCGCATCTCCCCACACACATGCCGTACTCTCCATACCGCAGGAGGGCACTACATCCGGCACTTTCCCATCTAACGCCTCCTGTTCCCTTGCCATGTCATACAGATATTTCGCATAAAATGCATAGGTATCCTTCAAATAAGTGGCCGTAGGAGAAAATACCTGTGCATCCCCGGTCCAGCCCATGCGCTCATCCCTCTGCGGGCAGTCTGTGGGCACATCTACAAAATTACTCTGCAGCCCCCACCGCACATTCTCAATAAGCCTGTTTACAAGCGGATGCCCGGTCTTCATGTTTCCCACGGGCTTTAACTCACTATACAGCGCCAGCCCTTTAAAGTCCTCTTTCTTCAGGCTGCTGACCCCCTGCACCTTGACATAGCGGTATCCGTAAAAGGTGAAGCGCGGCCTGATTACTGTCTCTTCCCCGTTTGAAATATAAATATATTCGGATTTTGCCGAGCGGAGATTCTCATTGTAGAAATTTCCCTGCTGCAGAATCTCTCCCGTCTGAATATGTATCCTTGTACCGGCAGGCTCATGTACCCTGAGTGTAAAAATACCGGCAAATTCCTGGCCCATATCAAAAACTGTTTCGCCAGCAGGCGTATGGAGCAGTTCTATCGGTTCAAAAACTTCATGCACACAGACCGGCAGACTCATACGCGCAGTCAGCTCCCCCTCTGGCGCATCTGTCAGGACGGCCTGCTCCTGTGGGAGCTGTTTCAGGGTATCGTCCACAATCTCTCCATCGTACAGGTTAGAGAACAGGATATTACTTCTGCGAACCGTCCAATTCTCGTCAGTTCCAATCACTGCCTCGGTTCCGTCCTCATAGGTGATCCTGATCTCCGCAATCAATTTCCATTCATTGCCGTAAAAGCCAACATCCTCCCTGGCGGTAAAGCCAAATCGCGCCTTATACCAGCCGTTTCCCAACAAGATGGACAGTTTTCCACCCGTCTGCAATTCCCTGCTGACATCAAATGTCTGATACTGCACCCATTTATTGTAGTCATTGCTGTAGGGTGTCAGATATTCACTGCCTATCCTCTCACCGTTCCAGAATGCTTCATACAGGCCCAGCCCGCAGACGTACAGCCTGGCTTTTTTTATCGTTTTTTGGGGTGGGATGTCCTTTTCAAAAAAAGGATGCCTCTTCTCTGTATTGTCACAGGTAATCCATTTTCCCTCCCACGTTTCATCCTGCTTGGCCGTTTCAAACCATTGTACGGCGCTTTCCGTTTCCTCTCCGGCATCCGTGCATACAGCCACCTTCCAAAAATACCGGCTGCGCGGTTTCAAGGGCAGCTTTATGGGATAGGCAAGCGCATTGGCTGTTTCATCACGGCCGGAATCATATACTATCTGTGTAAATGTTATATCTTCCGCAACCCTGATGCGCGCCCATATCTGCTTTTTTCCTTCTGCCTCTGCAACTTTCCATGAAAACACGGTATGTATAAGACGAAAACCCAGTGGATTTTCCAAATGGTTGATTTTAGCATCATAAATTCTCATCACAAACTCCTCTCGTTTCTTGTCTGTTGCCAAGCTGCTCTCCGTCAGAAAATCCTCTGCAGCCATCTTCCTAACTGCACTGATATTATACCATGATTTCATGCGCTTTAGCGCATATTCGATTCCAAAGAGTTAAATACGAAGTATTTTACTCATTATACCATGATCACATGCGCTTTAGCGCATATTCAATTCCAAAGAGTTAAATACGAAGTATTTTACTCATTATACCACAAAACATGAGAAAATAATATCCTAATTTACATGCACAGAAAGCAATCTGTCTTTATTTGACACAAACTGCCCGATATGGTAACATAAAATAACATATGACGGAAAACGCAACGGATAGTCAACTGTCGGCAGGAGGTAGAAAACAATGGCGGAAGCGCACAAAAAGGGATTTAATGATAAGCTCGTGTGGAATGATTTGGTAAATTGCTGCAGAAGCGAGGCTGCATGCGGTCAGTGTCATAACGAGGAATGTATCATCGGCTTTGCAAAGCAATGTATCAAAGAGTATCAGAATGAGCCCAAAAAGGAAGTGCCCAACGGGGTGGAGCGTATCCCTACGATGGATTGCAAGGTGTTTGAGGAGACAGATCTGGAAATTGCAATTGCACATATTCTAAAAGAATGCAAAGACTGTAAAGAAGACCATGTTGAGAATTGCATAATTAACGTTATCCGCAACTGCTATGAGATAGGACTGTTCGGCGACATGCAGCCATATGGGGGAAACACGCTGCAATATGTGATGCGCCTCAAATCTAAGTTCCCTGAGCGGTCGCAGGAGATTGCTGCGGAATACATGAACTGAGAGCATAGATTCCTATTTCTATAAAAGAAGATGGCTCCATAACGAGAAAATAATTATCTTGCGGCGGCTCTCGGTGTTTCCAATCAGGCAGTCTCCCGTTGGGAAACAAACGACGGATACATAAGAATACTAAGTCAAGCCACCAGCTTAGTTGGTGGCTTGTTCTTAGTTTACAACAAAAATTCCTCTCTCGCCCTGCCAAACAAAAGTTAATCCCATCATATCCGCAGCGTAGCTATGCTGTGCGCATGTAAACAATAATGATATCCCTGACAGCCATCCATAGTTACACAAACTTCTCTGTCTTCATCTGTCCGATTCAAGGAAACTACAATCCGGCTTCCGTCGGGATTTTCAAAGGCAACCGTTTCCACTTCAGCGGAATACACAGAGCTTTCCAGTCGGACCGCACCAGGTTTTAAAAATCTGCTAAACTGTCCGATATAATAGAATTCACTGCGAAGTTCAAAATCTGTTTCGCTCTCACACAGCATAACAGGCGCTTCACAGAAATTCCCCACATGATTGGGCCCGCCCTTGCTGTCCAGCAGCAGATTCCAGTCCAAGCTCCCATTTGCCCCCGCATTCAGGTTTCCAAGAATATCATGGGCATACATCTCTGCTTTCCGAATACTGTCAAAATCCTCAAAGCGGCTGTATTCCACACACCCCTCCGTAAACCAGAGTTCCTTCTGCGGATAGAGCTGTCTGACTGCGGACAAAGCGCTGAAATGATCCCCCGTATACCAATGAAAAGCGAACCCGGAAACAGCATCCGCCGCGCCGGAGACAGACATAGCAGCATCTGCTCGATAGGGAAGTATTTCCTTGTTATGATCCCACACTAAAATCTGGACGTCTCCGCAGTCTGCTTCTTTCAAAGCATGGGAAAGAAATTTTGCCGCAAATTCTCCTTCCTCCTTGCCGGAATAAATACAGGAATCCCAAGTCTGTACTGCCGCAGGCTCATTTTGCACAGTAATTCTCCGCACATTGAGTCCCTGAGAACGGTAATATTTCACATATTTCGCCATGCACTCGGCCCACAGTTCCCGATACTGGGGCATGAGGCTCCCGCCATGGTTCCTGTCTCCGTTAGACTTCATAAAAGCGGGCGGACTCCATGGACTGAGCATCAATTCAATAGGCTTTCCGGCTGTTTCCTCCGCTGCCCTGACCATCGGAATCAGATATTGGTCATCCCTGCCAGTATCAAAAGAATCTCCCTGCGATTCCATGCAACTATAATTTCCAAGAGAAAAATCGCAACTTCCCATATGTACCCGTCCTTGAGTATAACACAGCCCATCTTTCCCAAAACAGCACTCCATAAACGCTTTCTGCCGGTCAGACGGAAGTTTTTGATAATTAAACGCCGCAGCTTCCGTAAATGCACCCCCAAAGCCATAGAACACCTGATGCCGGACAGTGGGGTATATGCTGACCTGGTGAACGGAGTCCAGTTCCCCGGATGCGATCTCATCTGTATGCCAACGAAGATTGCTGGCAAAATCAGTGCGTGTCAAAAGTGCTTTCATATACAATCCTCCATTTCTACAATAATCGTTTGAATGTGACCCTCCCGAACCGCTTTAGCATACTTGTCCGAAAGGTATCTACCCTGAACAGTTTCCCTGCTCCCATCCTCATAAATCAGGAAATAGCTCTTTGCTCTTGTTTTTCCCGGTTCCAGCGCGCTTTTTGCGTGATATACAACCGTAATTTTTCCCAGAAAGGTCGCTCCGACGATACCGTCCTCCGGCATCAGATAGGCAGGAATAAACGGAGAAAACACTAACGACAGCTTGCCTTCCCTAACGGAAAAAGGTTTCTCACCAAAAAACATGATCTGCCACATCTGGAGAAACTCTATGGTAGAGCCGGAGAGCCTTGCCACAAATCCGCGCCCATGGACATTTTCATCCGGATTAACTGAGGAGGCAAGAAATGAAACATTTTCTGTTGGACACCGCCCATAAACCTCCGGACTCAGAAACGGAACTGCCGCATCGTGAAAAGCCTGTGAAAATTCCTCATATAACCCTGCTTTCAACAGTTCCAGCAGGTACTTATATTCCATGTGGAGCCAGATCGACTCATTCTCCAGCCAACCAGAAGTAAACGCTTTTGCCCGGCCAGCCTCATAACTTACACCCTCAAGGCTTGCATTGACCTTGTACATGTGCAGCTTTTCATCATAAAGGGAACTATGTCGTATTACATCAGCCAAAGCCCGCTTGGACTTCCTGCTGCCATTCAATTTCAAAAGATGAACCGGTCCTTCTAAAAACAGAGGCAGCGCTTGCGGCTTTAAATCTCTGGGCATCGGTCCTTCAGGAGTATCTTCAACCTCCTGTGCCTCAAATGAAAAATAGGTAGGAATCACTCCTCCGCCAAAGCTCTTCGCCCGCTCAATGCCCTCCCGGACAACTGCTCCCATTTCCTTCAGAATTTTCGAGACATCACTACAAAGAAGTCGGACACGTTCTCCTCTATATCCCCCAAGCGTTTTGAGTCGATATTCCTCTTTCAGCCGATTCAATTCATTCCACCGTTCATACAAACCATCCACAGCAAGACAAGCTCTTACACCGACTGCCAGCTCCCATATCTCCTGATAACATTCTGTCTCAGTGCCATGTTCCCGGAATGCCCCGGCAGTAAAGTCCAGCAGACGCACCAGTTCACAGCTCTCCGGCATCGAGGAGCCAAAGAGTCCAGGCAGACCGTTCAGCGCATCATACCAACCGGGTTTACCGCCTTCCATCTCGATCCCCATCCCGGCGGCATCCAGTGTAGCCACCTTTATTGCGCAAAGCAGCAGAAGCTTTTCAGCAAGCGTACTTCTGGCCTCCTGCCCGTCAGCAGTACACATCCATTTACCGGATACTCCTCCTTTTGTCGTTTCATCAAGCGCATGATACTGGCGCAGACCTTCCTCTGTCCACACATAACGTTTCCGTCTCGGATTCACCATCACCTTTGCGTTATAGTAACGGTACGAACGGTCACAGAAAAGCAGATTATCTTTCTGTTCCGGATATATCGTGAGATAACTCTCAATCAGATCCAGATTGTATGTCCAATGGTCACACCAGTAACCCTCTTTAAAATCTGCGTTAGGTTCGTTTTGTGCTGCGCAGATAATCTCTGCCGTAATCTCCATGTTTTTTTGGGGGCCAACTCCTGCATCTTCCAGTTTCATTGCCAAAGCTCCCGGCGTAAAAGGCTTGCCAAGCAGTTTCTCCAGCACAGGGTACCTGGCCGCAAAAGCTTTTTGTGTATCCTCCGCCAACATATATGTGGCAGCGTTCAGCACAAGAGGATTATAGCCGTCCGTCTGGATCAGGTCATAAAAAGTATGAATATTTGTGGTTCCCAATTCCGGAGCAAACAGCACATCGCATCGGCGGTTCTGGTTTACATCCCGATAGTTACCATTGCCCTGCGCATAATACTCCCTGCCGAGAGAAAAATAATTGTATTCCCGTTCAGGGTCTCCATGCTTTCGGGAATAGATATAAAAGGGCTTTGACACTCCCTTATGTCGAAAAAACATCGGGTTTCCGCCTCGCAACAGGTTATCCAGATAGGTCTGCCGACAGTATGCGTCAAAAACCGGATTTGCCGTTTTTGTGGCAACGGCAACGCACAAATCGTCCACTAATGCCTTTGCGCGGCTGCGTTTCCCGTCAAACCACTCCCCATCACAGATCTTCTCTGCCAGTGACAAAACCTGCCCCTTTTCCTCCGCCTGTCCGTAAAGGCTGTATATCGTCAGACATTCTCCCGGTTTCAGCTGCTGTTTCACTGGGACAAAACAACAGGGAAATTGATTCAGGGCAATCTGCTTTACTGTGCAAAGCTCTTCCAAGCCCTGCCGCAAAAATCCCTGCGGCATAGCCAGAGATGTATCCTCCCCAAACACAAGGCGGGTCTGTACAATGGGCGCAATGCGCCGTCCTGCCTTATCAATGGCAATACAGAAATTACCGCCCTCTACCTTTGTTACCCTTGCGGTGTCCTCCATGGAAGCCCGTGTACGAAAATAAGCCAATCCCTCTTCATAATCCTCCGCCTGCATCCATGCAGTGGCCAGATTTGACATATTCTTCAACACATCCTGATCCACTCCGTAGGGAACAATCGCAGCGAGTCCATCAAGCATTTCCAGACAAACGTCAGTTTCCCGCATATTGCGGACAGTCAGAATACGCGCCAGAGCAGCGGTACGCTCCTCCGGGACGCCAAAATAGCAGACGGATGCCTCCACCCCATACTCCTCAGACGCCAGTTCAAGCTCACTCATCCCGATATACATGCTGCAGTCTTTTGTGAAAAGCTCCACAAACTCACCGTCTACTTTACAGAATGTGCGAAAACCCGTTCTGCTCACGTCCCTGTAAGCTGTATTCGCCGGACAGAATTCCAAAATGGCGTGATCCTTGTCCTGTGCGCCAAAGCTGCATACGGCCTGCCCCCGGTTGTTATAATAGCACCAGACCGGAATACCCATTGATCCCGCAATTCCGGGCAAAAAACTGGAAAAAGGGGGGATGCTATGGTAGTCCTTGATTAAATAACGTCCTTCTCTATCAAACATATTCACTCCTCCTTGGAATCAGTTCTACGGAAATTTCCGGGTTTTCCATGTATATGTCCCGACGGGATATGACGACTTTTTCTCCACCCCCCGCAATTTCCGTCTCACCACATTTTACTTTTCCGATTTGGTAAGCCCAGGGCTCCAGCCGAAGAGGATTTTCATACCGCACATGAAGATTATGTCCGGCGCTGTGACAGCAAATTTGCGCCGCTCCTTCTTCGTCAAACTGCTCCGCCAGCAGCTTTGGCTCCAGAACCAAATTTCCTTCTTCACCGCGGACGCCGAACATCTGCGTCTGTACTGTTAGCCACATCCAACTGGCCGCTCCGGTAAGGTACGGATACATTCCCCGTCCTCTTCCGTCAAAATACTCCGGCACGCCGGGCAATATCCGGCTTTTTGAAAAGTCCCGGGACTGGGCAAAGAGCAGCTCCAGTACACGCCAGCCCTCCTGCGGAAAATTTCGGGCGTACAACGCATAGGCATACATAACCGCCATATGGCAGAAAACGGCTCCGTTTTCCTTGTTTCCATAAGCAAAGCCGAACATCCTGCCCATGTCCAATCTGACCTCGTGGAAATCCGTGTTCAGACATACCCCGCCCCGGCCAGGACAGTTCAGATACCAGTCCACTGCCCGGATCACCTGCTCCGCCTGCTGCTTATCCGCCGTTCCGGAGAGCAGGCAGAACACCTGTCCGGTAAGCATCATGCGCACCTCATCCCCGAACACGCCCTCCACCTGGCGGCCGACATTGTCATAGTAACTGTTAAACCAGTGCAGTCCCCCATTGTCGCCGACCCATTCTGTCTGTCTGATATGGTTCTGAATCCAGGCGGCCATGGCCTCCAGTTTCTCCGCCAGTATCGAGAGAGACATATCGGTGCTGTCCGCTTCTTCATTGACAGCCCGGCAAAACTCCATTAATCCCTGCCGCATCTCTTCCGGTCTTCCATAGGGTGTATCCAGCAGACGAATCAAAGGCTTGGGAAGAGTGAGTATGACATCCTCCAAAGACGTGATCTTTTTAATCTGCCGCGCCAAAAGCATTAAGTGATAGCTGTACGCCGCAGTAAACGCCACACTCTCCCCACGCTCTCCCGCCATGTCCAGACCGTCGTTCCAGTCAGCGCCCCTAAGACGGATGTGCCCATGCTCCCCCACGTCATAGAACGCCGTAATCCCCTGTATCAGAAGATGTTCCAGCACGGTTCCCCTGCGCGGCGTCCCTGCTGTCTCCCGCGGACTTCCCTCTCCCCGAAAGGCCATGGTGTCGGAAAAATAGGACTGCTGCTCCAGCAGAAAAGAATAATCTCCCGTCTCGTCCAGATAGAGCAAAGCGGTCAGCATTGGCCAGAAACCATGATCCATCCAGACTCTTGGTATATTATTCCGGTCCGCCCTAAACTCACCGGGATGTTCCCCGATGATGGTAGCATTTGTACCATCCGACCGTACCCCTGCAAAATACTGAATCAAATCACCACGGACCTTGTCCGGCTCCCGCAATAGCAGGGCAAGACTATCCTGCCATAAATCCCGCCAGCCGCGTCCACCTCTGCCATAATCATGGTGGGGCAGAAAACTGCACCCGCAGATTCGGCGAAGTGTCGGCTGGGCAGACACCCAGCGCAGCCAGCAATCCCATTCCGGATTCCCGGTACGGACCAGCAGACCGGCTTTATCCTGCCAATATGCCTTTGTGCGCTCTAGGGCCGCATCTACGCCCGCAGGCGTCAAATAGGCGGCCGGATTGTCGCAAACGGCCAGGACGATCTGATAGCTCTTTTTCTGCCCCGGATTAAGACAAACGGTTTCAAAACGCAGGGCCGCCACCATCTCCCCTCCCTGGATGGCGCTGCCCGGGGCAAGCCATTCCTGATCCCCCGGATTTACCAGGGCCTCCGGCCAGTCATAGCTCCCGGCCCCTACAAAATCGGAAACCAGAGGCATACATGCCCGGGGCGGCAGACCGTCCTCATCCGCCCCCCATACCCTGTAAGTCAGTTCGTTAGGCCGGTGTCCTCTCTCGTCAAAGGTCAGCGTAGGCGTTACATCCAATCCGTAGGCTTTTACCTCTCCCCGCAAAAGCAGGCTTGTCACATGACGATGATCCCGAATATTATCCGCGCTGCGACAGTAGAGCGGAATTGCCGCTGTGGGCGTCACGGTCAATGTCTCATCGGAGAGGTTCGTGATCATAACCTGCATAACCTCTACCCTGTCACGGCCCGCAGGGACAAAACTCAGAACCTCTGCCAGCAACTTTTTATCTGCTTTCTTCCTGCTGATTTTCTGCCATAACAGTCCGCCTGTCAAAAGCGTCTCCTCTTTGCCCTCAAACAGCATCCCCCGCTGGGCCGCGCTTTGTCCAGTGACAGACCAGGGAACCTGGTCGGGAAACTGTATCCAAAAATTCCGGCTGGCACGGCTTTCGTGCAGAGTTTCCGCGCTGGCAGGAGCAAGTAAAAACGCATTCTGCTCTGTTTTACAATCGCCAGCCAGCCAAGGAGTTATGCTGGAGATCATATGCCCCTCATTTGCCAAAGGGAAATACACTTCCGGGTATAACTGGGCATTTTCTAAACTGAAATCACCCTCTGTATTCAGATATGTTATTTCTGTCAAAACTCTTACCTCCCTTTTCTGATCTCTATCTTATTTTACAGCAAACCGCCCATGGTTTCCCATGGGCGGTTTATCATTCAGGTGTCATTTTTCGCTGCCATTGCTCATACGAAGATGCGCCCGCCTGTACTCCGTGGGCGACAACCCTGTAGATGCCTTAAATACCTTCAGAAAATGCTTATCATCCTGAAATCCTACTTTATAACACAGTTCAACCACACGGTCGTCCGTAGTTTCCAGAAGACGCTTTGCCTCATTGACGCGCAGTTCCTGTATATAGCTTACAAAATTCGTTCCCGTATATTGTTTAAAAAGATGGCTGAACAGAGAATAGTTCATGGACACCTGATTGCTTACTATGGTCATGCTCAGGGGTTCCCGAAAATGCGCCTGCACATACATCACGGCCTCACGAATCTTCTGTTTGTTCTCATAATCCGCAAATTCCTGGGAAATACGATTGCCGAATATCTCCAGCCAGCGGCCGAGTTCTTCCAGATAACGCTCCCCGGTTTCAAAATTCCACACCTTTAAAAAGCGTTCCGGGGAATCCGCCGGATCAATCAGATTGACATATGTCTCCATAATCTGCCCAACGAACTGCTCACAAAGTCCGGCAAAGATTTCCGGGGACGCATTCCCCCTGGCGACCGCTTTTGCCTGGTTTTTCAATACCCTGTCTATTTCCGTATGCCGGGACAGGCTCAGCCAGCTCATAAGCTGCTCCGTCGAGGTAATCAGAGGCTTTACCTCTCTCTCCTCATAAATACAGGCATTCGCTCCGAAATAGGCCATCCTCCACGCCCACAATGCCTCCCGATAGCAGCTTTGCAAATTTTCCAGGCCCTCGTATACACGACTTCTCCCGGAGAGGGCTGGCCAGGGCACATCCTCCTGCGCCGGAAAAATATACAGATACAGTTCATCTTCCCCACGAATCCGAAGTTTTTCTCTCCCTCCCGGCAGGGCGTCCCCTGCGGAGCAGCAGCCGATATAGGCGCCAGGATAAAATATTTCCCGATACTGCTGTAAAAACCGCTGGCGCTCATGACCGTCCGAAGACTTAAGCATCAGAAATCGAAACGCATGGTCCATCTGCTCCTGTCTGTCTTGATCCAAGGAGGCCTTCTGCCGAACCTGTTGCTCCAGTTTCGCCAGCGCGTCATAAAACTGTTTCCTCTCCACAGGCTTTAAAAGGTACTCCTGCACGCCGCTGCGCATCATGGCGACCGCATAGGAGAAATCATCGTAACCGCTGACGACCAGCACAAGAGGCGGATCGGGCAGCTCCTTAAGGCGTTCCACCAAAGCAATTCCGTCCAGTTTGGGCATACGGATATCCGTAATGAGCAGATCGACTTTCTGCTCCTTTAAAATCTTCCACGCCTCCTCGCCATCCCGTGCCTCTATGATTTCCTCTATCGGGACGTCTGACCGCAGCGCCATCGTCTTCAATCCCTGGCGAATATGTTTCTCGTCCTCCGCTATGAGAATCCGTTTCATAAAACTCCTCCTAATTAAGTCGCTGCGCGACGGCTCTAAAGGGTAAAGTCCAACTATCCCCCAGTATTCTTATATGGCAGATGTACGGTTACGGCCGTCCCGACACCCTCCTGGGATTCTACCTGCAAACCGAAAGTCTCACCAAATACCCGGGTTATCCTTTCCTGGACATTGTGCAGTCCGATGCCATTGCCGGAGCTGGAATGGGAAGTCTCCTCTCCGGTAATCTGACGCCGCAGGGAATTAAGTTCCCTTGCGTCCATTCCCCTTCCCTGATCCGCAACACAGATGGAAAAGGATTCTCCGTCCCCGCTTAACCTTCCGGTAATTGCTATGACGGTGTCCGATTCCAGAACCGCCGCACCATGGACCACCGCATTTTCCACAATGGGCTGTAAACTGATTTTAGGCAGTCTCTGCCCGTAAAGCTCCTGCGGTATGTCAATCTGCAGCTCCACCTTATAATCAAACCGCAGATTCATCAATTCAATATAATTTTTGATATACTCCAGCTCCCGGTCCAAAGTCACATTACCGCTCTCCCACTTCATGCTGTACCGCAGAAGTTTCCCCAGGGCGGTAAGCGCATCCGCCACCTCATATTCCTCGTCAATTTCCGCCATCATCTTGATGGCCTCTATGATATTGTAGATAAAATGAGCGTTGATCTGATTGTGAAGCGCCCTAAGCTCGGACTTCTGAAATTCGACCTCCCGCTCCAAATTATCCTTCATAAGCTGCCGGATTTTCTGCAGCAGGGCCTCTGTTTCTTTGGCAAAACGGGCAACCTCACCATGTCCGGCCACCTGTACCTGCGCATCCATATTTCCCTCAGCAAAATCCCGCACCCCATCAAAGGCCGCATAAAAACCGCGCAAAGCCCTCTTTGTCAGACGGGAGATCAGTCTTGAGAGCAGGGCAAAGACCGCCAGCATCACAAAAAACAAAACAACTGCCTGCTTTATCACGGAAAAATCCATATCCTGCAAATCCATGACATAACAGTAGGTACAGGACAAATCCTCCAGATACTCCTTGGAGACCAAAACACGTCTGCCATCAATACGGCAGATCGTCCCGCTTTCGCATTCTGTCAAAAAACGCATGTCCTCACCAGGGCCTTCCCCCGCTATGACTGTTCCGTCATCGGACAGCAGCATCATCCATCCACGGTCAGGCCCTGTAAACAGATCGGGAAAAACCTTCTCCATCTCCAGACAGACTTCCACCACTCCGATTCTCTCGCCGCCGTTTCCCTCAATAGGCGTTACCAGTCCCATCAGATGGGAACTTCTGCCCTCATCATTAAAAAGCCGGTCCGCATAATTTAAATGCCAGCCCTCTGCCTCGCCGCTCCAGAGCATCCGTCTCATACGCCTCGCTCCATAGAGAACGGGCATCATTTCATATATATCTTCCGCCACGGAATACACACGGATTTGATACAGATCGGGATTACTCAGAGTGATCTTCTCCAGAGAACCTATATCCTCCCGATAAAACCGTAACAACTCAAGGGCATCCATTTCCTCGCCGTTCTTAAGCATGGTAAGATGGCTGATGAGGGAAGGGGTATTCAGGTAAACCTGAGTGGACATATTACATATCTGAGCGATACGCTCCGACTGCATCTCCGCCTGGGAGCAGAGGGACTGCCCTTCCCGCCGTATGGTTTCAACGGCCGAATCCTGAAAGGAATCCAGCATAAAGAACCACAAAAACAGTACCAGCACAAATACACATGCACAGCTGATTACACTGAGTTCAACAGAAAGGGAACCCTTTTTTAACCATCTCATACGCCGCCCCCTTTCACTCCAAATGCAGTTTTTTCTTGGCCGCCTCCGTCTGCCGGGTCTGTTCCTTCAGCAGCGTTTCCACGCCATATTCTTCTCTCAGGCGCACATAATCCTCCCACAACCTGTCAAACTCTTCCTGTGTGGGGGCCAAAAGCAGCTGTGGCAGCATCTTTCCATGAAGAATAGAAATGGACCGGTCAATACCATCCTCCACACTGCCGGGAGAATAAGCCACATCATACTGCCCGGTAAACACTGTATACTGACGTGCCCAGTCCTGCATCTGTTTCAGCACCGGTTCCAGCTCCGGCTGCCATTTTGCCTGCATCCTGTTATCCTGGAGCATCCAATAGGTATCATCCCCGCCTACCTGCCTCACATATTCCGCATAATCGGACTCTTTCAGCGCCTGAGTCTCCTCCGTCAGCACGGCGCGCCCATCCTCCATCCGATAGTGTACTCCCTCCACTCCCAGCAACAGAAGTTTCTGGCCCTCTTCACTCATCAGAAAGCTCATCATCTTGATCGCCTTGTCCGGATGTGTACAGTTTTTGGAAATCAGCGTCACAGTCCAGCCGTTAATTCCGCTTCCGGGAAGCATATAATCGTCTCCGGCCGCATTCCTGGGACCGTCTACGGCAATATATACGCTTTCCGGGTTCTGAGAATACCGATACAACTGCTGCTCTGCCAGATCGGTTCGCTGATAAAGCATACAAAAATATCGTCCGTCAATGATTTTTTCCTCCATCTGCGCCCGCTTATCAATAAAGATATCGCTTGCAAGGTACCCCTCCTCCCCAAGCTGGCGAAACATGGAGAGCCAGCGCCTGTACTCAGAATCCGTATAACGATCATAGGCCAATCCGTTTTTTTCATAGGGCACCGCCAGAAAATTTAACAGGAATTTATCAAATGAATCACATCCTCTTTCCGTAAATTCATGCGCTCCGATGGGAATCAGCGGCTTTCCGTCCACTACAGGAAATTTCTCTGCCGCAGTCCGAACCGCATCCGCAAACCCCTCCGGAGTAGTCATGTCGGGAGAGCCTATGGCCTCATAAATATCCTTACGCACCAAAAAGGTCTGGTTAGAACACACAGCGCCCTCTTCCTCATAATCCCGAGGGGAATAGGAGGAGTTGGGATAGCAGTAGACATTGCCGTCCTCCTGGGTATACCACTGCAGGCGATCCATATCCGCCACTTCCCAAAAATAAGGATCATATTCATCTGCCAGCTCGTTAAGGGCATACACCAGTCCGCTGTCAATCATCTCCTGAAACTGAGGTTCCCACCAACCCAGAGTAATCAAATCCGGCAGCTTGTCACCGGCAATCAGCGCATCCAGCGTCACGGATTCCGTACCGCCCGGCGTAACAAAATGTATCTCACTCCCCGTGGCCTCCGTCACAGCTTTGCTGACAGCGCTTTCTCCCCACGGGGTATTGTACCAACTGAAATTAATATACCATTCCAGGGTTACGCTTTCCGAATCCGGTACGGATTCGGAAGGCGAGGTCCCCGCGCATCCGCTTAGTCCCGGGAGCCATACCAAAATCAATAAAAAGCAAAACAGGCGTTTCATGAAAAATACCTCACTTCCTTTTTTACAGTATAGCTCATTTCCCGGAAAGATGCACTACCCTTTTACGCTGCCCGCCGAAATTCCGCTGATGATATATCTGGAGAAGAAACAGAATGCAATCATAATAGGAACAACGGAAATTGCCACCACCAGATAAGTAGCGCCCAGATTGGTAGTCACATCCTTCACCGCCGACAATTCCGAGACCATAACAGGAAGCGTCCGTTTGGAAGGCGTATTGATGATCATCATCGGCAAAAGATAGTTGTTCCAACTGCCGATGAAACAGCCGATTGCCATTGTTGCGATACCGGGAGACATAATCGGCAGCGCAATGCGGTGAAAAATCGCCAGTTCTCCGGCGCCGTCAATCCTGGGAGCCTCCAGAATTGCCCTCGGCATCACAGAGAGGATATACTGCCGCAGGAAAAACACAGTGGCCGGACTCGCTATGCTGGGCAGAATCAGGGGCCAGTAGGTGTCTATCATCCGCAGCTTATTGCAGAGATCATAGAATCCCAGGAGACTCAATTGAGAAGGCACCATCATAAATACGAGCATAACCGTAAAAATGAGCTTGCTCCCCCGGAACTTGTAGAAGGCCAAACCGTATGCGGTAAGAGCGGAAAAATAACATGTCAGCGCCGTGCAGCAGACTGCGATGAAAATACTGTTCAAAAATCCTCTCCCCAGACTCATATTATCTGCTACAACCTTCCAGTTCACCGCCAGACTTTTCCCGGGTATCAGGGAAAAGCCTGACATAATCTCATTCCCCGAACGAGTGGCATTGACAATCATAAGGGCAAAGGGAATCAGGCAGACAGCCGACAACAGGATGAGGGCAAGATAGAGCAATCCCTTCATTACATTTGTTTTCATATGTCCCATAGCTTAATCCTCCTTCCTGTTCATCAGCTTAAAGGCAATACCGCAGAACACGGCTATAATCAAAAACAGCACAAAGGCCAACGCTGCCGCATAACCCATCTGATTTTTATTGAACGCCATGTCATAGAGGTAAAACACCGCGGTGAACAATGCCCTGTCCGGCGTACCCTTGGTGCCGGAAATCAAATAGGGAATATCAAAAAGCTGAAGACCGCCAATCAGACTGGTCACTGCCACATACAACATAACCGGGCGCAGGATCGGCATGGTTATCTTTGCGAAAATAGCCCACCTGCCCGCACCGTCAATCGTTGCCGCTTCAAAATATGACGAGTCGATTCCCTGCACCCCGGCCATGAGCATGATAAAGCTGTTGCCAAACCACATCCAGGCCCCTATAATGCCTACGATCGCCTGAGCGGTTGCGGGACTGCCATTCAGCCAGTCAATCGGTTTTGAGATCAGGTGCATGCTCATAAGAAGCTGGTTGAAACTGCCGTATTTCCAATCCAGCAGCGTTTTGAACAGAAACGCCACCGAAGTACAGGCAATCAAATTCGGCAAATAGAATAATGCACGGAAAATGCTGAGTCCCTTCATCCTGTATTTTATATCATTAAAGACAATGGTCAGCAGAAGGGCAAGCCCCAACTGAAGAACTATGTTAAGCCCCCACATTTTCAGCGTATTCAAAAATGCGCGCCAATAGAGGGTATCCGTAAAAACACGCTTATAATTATCAAACATGATAAAAGTTTCTTTTCCAAACCCTTTGTAGTTCATAAAGCTCATCTGAAAGGTCCGAAATACGGGGTAAACATTAAATATCAAAAAGATAATCACAAAAGGGAGACAAAACAGAATGCCCCGCCTGTCTACAGCACTTAAAGGGGAGCTTTGTTTTTTTGTGCGCTTTTTTTTCGCAGCTGTCAGAGAATCCATATATTCACCTGCTTTCTGAGAATTTAATCTGCCCGGGACGGAGCGAACCGCTCTGCCCCGGGCACCGGATATGTTTCGCTTACTGATTGATCGGCGCATTGTCAGGAATGGAAAGCTCCGGATAGGTCGTAGTAACTACCATATAAAATTCCTTCAATGCATCCTCTTTGGTCTTTTCGCCCTTCTGGACGGAGACGATCGCCTGACCGAAAGCCTCCTTGCAGGCATCATCATAACCCGTTATCAGGCTGTAGTCGATGTGCTCCATCTCCTTGCTGTAGAAGGCGTAAGTATTCTGATTGCCAAAGGAAGGATTCTGATAATCATAGTTGTCCTCCAGAACTTTCTTGTTCGCCACCACGTCGCCGTTGGACGCCTCCAGCCACCACTGAGCGGTATCGTCATTCAATGTGCAGAACTCGATAAACTCTTTCGCCGCTTCCTTATGCTCGGAATACTCATTGACCGTGAGGAAAGTACCGCCGCCGAAGAAAGGAGATACGCCTGAGCAAACCCCAAAGTTACCTTTATTGTCCGCCGCATTATCTCTGATAATGAGAGCACCCCAGGAAGGCATTACATAGGAGAACACCTCCGTAGTAGCAGCACCGGAACCCACTTCATCCGCAAGACCCTCGCCAGTCATCTCCCAGACATTGGCATCTGCGTCAATGATGGGAAGCGGGCCGGCCATGGACGCATACCAGGGAGCGGACCACTCGGTGGCATTGGCAACATAGCCTTTTTGATAAATCTCAACAGCAGCGTCAAAATAATCCAGCCGATCCTGATCTACGATGATTTGGCCGTCCTTGACCCATGGATTGGAGCTGATGGAGAACCAACGGAGCGCCCCCGTGTCGCCGAAAATCTTGTAACCGGCTTCCTGCAGTTCTTCCGCCGTCTTTACGATTTCATTAAAGGAACTGAATTTCTTTCCAATCTCCTCGGGATCGTTTGTACCAAATACCTTTTCCGCAATATCGAGCCGATAGATGACGGAACCGGGGCATGCCTGATAGCTGATCGCTCTCAGAGTACCATTCTCATCACAGCCTGCCTGATAGGTATAGTCTACAAGACGGCTTTTCACCTCGCTGTCCAGATCGCTTAAGTCAGCACAGAAACCGGCCTCATAGAAGTTCGGCAGCATCTGGGGTTCACCCACGAACACATCCACATCCTTGCTCTTGGTTCCCAGTGTCTGCATGATCTTTGTCTCGAAATCAGCGGAGTCAAATACTACAACCTCCACCTCATTTCCCGTTTCCTGAGTATAACGCTCGGCAAACTGCTCCAGATCCTTGGCAAGTGTCCATAACACGATCTTATCCTGCTGGCCACCGGAGGACTGTCCTGTAGAACTTCCTCCATTATTACTGGCCGGCTGGCTGCCGCAGGCTGCCAGGGATAACGACATAGTCAATGTAAGAAACAATGCTAAACCCTTTTTCATATCAACTTTCTCCTTTCTGTTTCCGCCTTTACGGAATTTCTAAATTTATTTTAGCATTGAGAAATTATATGAGAAATGGTGTAATTTTCAGTAAGGTGTCATTTTTTGAAACGCCGAAAAAAACACCGGATACAATTGTCTCTGCGGGAGTCTCGAGCACTCCCGTACCAAAGCATTTATGGATGCACGCTCCTCCGAAGAGTCATCACAAATACAGATTTTAACGTTCATGTTAAACTCCTTATATTACTTAACGGTTTTCCGATATCTTTACAACAAATAACAGAATTAAATTCCCTTTACGCCCAATCTCGGTACACAAAAACCTGTAAACATTCTCGTCTACAGGTTTTTCATCAAGCTATTCGCTTAGCTCTCCGAGCAGGGCTCGAACCTACAACAACTCGGTTAATAGCCGAGTGCTTTATCATTGATTGAGATACAACTGTAAATGCTAAAGTAGAGGTTAGCAGGCATTCCTTACTCTTGAGATAAATCGTAAATAAACTACCGTCATTTTATTATTTCCATGTAAAATCCTCCGGCGTTATGCCGTTAAAATTAGCCGCGGGGACGATATCTCCTAATATGAGCAACTCATAGGCCGCATCCAGCTTTTCGATCGTTTCTGCCGATAACTGATTCCTTCCCTCCGTACTTACATAGCCTGTGGAACCCGTATCGGCCTGAAGAGTTACATTCCCGCCTCCGAAAAAGCCGACAGAGATCGCATTCAATGTTCTCTCAACATCCCGATGCATCACCTTAATGCCGGAAGTCAGCATGACGTTTCGTTCCCCGTCAGCGCCGTCATCATACTGGTCAATATCACACCCGATGTACCAGACGTCATCCGCCTCCTTAACCGCCGCCAGGACACCGCTCCCGGCTGTGCCGGCCGCCGTAAAGATAACGTCAACGCCCTCTGCGATCAAAGCTTTCCCTATGACCTTTCCGGTCTCTACATCGGCAAAAGAACCGATATAGTTACCGCCCACGTCAGCGCCGGTAACATCTGTTCCCGCATAGGCGGGAAGCTCAATGATCTCTACATTTTTTCCCTCCGTTCCGTTTACGTATTTCACACCGCATTCAAATCCATACTGATAGTTTACGTTGGAGGGAAAAGCAAAACCGTTTACGACAGCCACCTTACCCGTCTTTGTCTCAAGCGCCGCCGCCATTCCTGCAAAGAAACCGGATTCCTGCTCCGCAAAGCACATCGCAAAAATATTATCCACCTCCACCTCATTGCCGTCTGCATCAGAGGGGAAGGTATCTACCAGAATAAACTTAACATCCGGGTTTTTCTGCGCGATTTCAGGAATTCCTGCAAATTGAAAGCCACAGCATACAATGACATTATAATCCTCCACAATATCCGCCACTACCGCAAGAGCAGCCGCCGTATCGCCGGTAGGCTCCTGTACGGGCGTTACCGTTGCACCCGGATGGGATTCTATAAATGCCAGAATGCCGTTATAATTATCTTCATTAAAAGAATGATCATCTACCCCTGAAGGACTGCTGACGATCGCGATCTTCATGCCTTCGCCCGCATTCTCCGCCACCGTTGCGGCGTTATTTCCTGATTCTCCACAGGCCGTCACAAAGAGAATCATGACCGACGCAAGAAGAAACGGCAATATCTTTTTTCCCATAATCATTTCCTCCCGAACTTATATTTTAAAGAACGCAACGTCCCGCTCAAGATCATCCGCAATATCCTTCAGATCCTTTGACGCATCCGTAAGCAAGGTGATTGTCGCATTCAGCTCCTGCATCGACGCATTTGTTCCCTCTGCCGATACCGTATTTTCCTCCGCGACAGCAGACAGATTCTGTATCACATCGACCACCTTAACCCTTGCCTTATCGCACTCCTTGGTCTGCTCATAGATCTGTTTGGTTTCCTCGATAGAGGTTTCGATCTTCTCACTGACCTCAGCAAATTTTTTCTTTGTCTCCTCCAGCTTTCTCTGCTGTTCTACAATGATCTCTCCCGCCTCTGTCATGATCTCAACAGATGCTTTGGAATTCTCTGCCAGCTGCTGAATGATATCTTCGATCGTCTTGGCAGAGCTGTTAGAATCCTCAGCCAACTTGGAAATTTGTGAAGCCACAACGGCAAATCCCCTGCCTGCTTCTCCCGCTCTTGCCGCCTCGATATTGGCATTTAATGACAACAGACTGGTCTCGCTGGCGATCGCCGTGATCAGATTGACAGAATCCTGAATCTTCCCGACAGATTCATTGGTCGTATTTACGGAAGCATCTATTTTCTTGATCGCCTCTAACGTCCTGTCATTGGATACGCTCAATTCGTTGATGATCCGCTCGGATTCCTTATCCGCCTCTCTGATCTCCATGGATATACCGTCCAGCTCCTGCACGCCTGCGACAATTTTTTCAATCATAGAACCGATGGTCGTAACCTGCACGGTCGCCGACTCGGTATCCTCCGCCTGAGTCTGGGCGCCTTTGGCGATATCCCTCACCGCATTGCTGATCCCCTCCACCGTAGTGCTGGTCTGGGACGCAATGGATTCCAAGGAATCGCTTGACTGTATCAGATCGTCGGTTTTTTTCTTTATGCTGCCGACCATGCTCTGAAGCTTTTCCGCCAGGCCATACATGGACGCGACCATTACGCCGATCTCATCCGTTCTCTTCCTCGCCACTGTGCCAAGTTTCTCTGCTCCCTCGCTGAGCTCCACCCGCAGATTGCCGTCAGAAATACTGCCAAGCATACCGCCTACCCGGACGACGATGGAAGCGATTCCTTTGACAAGAAAAGAACAAACAACCAACGCCACTGCCAGAATAACAAGAGAAATGAACAGAATTCCTATTGTCTTGCTCCGGATCGTCGCATCAACATCCTTCGACGGCTGTCCGGCAAAAACCATACCTACGACAGCACCCTCTCTGTTCCTTACCGGTTTGTAATAGGCATAATAATTTTGGCCATTAATCACAATGTTGTCTGTACTATATTCTTCCCCGCCTTTCAATACATGCTCGACAACCACATCGGGCGCTTTTGTCCAAAGCATCCTGTTACCTGACTCGTCGATCAGCGAAGTGGCCACCCTCACATCCCCGTAAAAGAGGGTAACGTCGGTATCCTCTCCCAACGTATAGCTGTCAATGATATCCTCATGTGCGGTGATATTATAATCCCCTTTGTAGAGCAGATACCCCTTCACACGATACTCACCCGGATCGATCGCATCGTAGGACGCAGAAACCGATTGACACACAAGAGAAAGTCCCTTCATTACCTTTTCCTTCATCCCGTTATGTAACGCGTTGATGGAATAAACTGCCAAAATAACATCTGCGCAAATGATCGGCAGAGCACACATTAAAATCAATTTCGCTAAGATTCCCAAACCCTTTTTCTTTTTTCTGTCCATAGTAATATAACGCCCTTTCTATAATTCATGATCCTGATAGCATCCTCTCTCTTTTCTGTGACCGGAGAAGTTCTTTCTGACGCTGATCCAGTTTGGTATTAAGTCTGGATATTTCCCGCTTGACATTATATATTTGCATTTTACTATTTCTTACTATTTTTTACAAGTAATAAGCAGAACTTTTGTTTCGATCAGGGACAGATATTCCCTTCAATGGCTGTGGAATTGCAAAAGGCCCGCAAACATTAACGTCTGCGGGCTTTATAATTACTAAATGCCTGGCTCCACCGTTTGAAAAACAAACACCATAAATTCCACTGCCACCGGGACACCTTCCAAAATCATATCTGCATCCGGAGCGACCCAAAAATAGACAATGCCCTGAAACACTAAGATTACAGCCATGCTGACCGCTATAATCAGTCGTATGTACTTCATAATATAAATGCCCGCTTGCTATTAAACGCATAATTTAGATACAGATTTTTGATTTCCGAACATTTTCCATGCGGAATTGGAATTTTTTCCAGGTTATTCAGCGTAATTGCCTTATAGGAGATGCTCTTAATATACTCCATATTGATCAGAAACGAGCGATGGGGCCGCAGAAAACAGCCATATTTCTCCAGTTCACTGCTCAGTTCATCCATGCTTCCAGTACTCTCAAATTTTATTCCATCATCCAGATGAAATACCAGATTGTGCCCCATCACTTCACAGTAAACCAGCTTTTCCAGATCTATCCGCGTGATACCGCTTTTAGAGCGCAGTATCAGACTGCCCTGTTTCTCCTTTTCACACTCGGAAATGGCGGCATCCATCAGCTGGCAGAAAACTTCCGCTTTGATAGGCTTTACATAATAGAAAAATGCGCCAACCGTATAGGATTCCACTGCAAATTCAGAGGATGATGTCAGAAAAATGATTTTTGTGGTGCGGTCATATTGCCGGATTTCTCTGGCCACATTAATTCCGTTCTGCCCCGGCATGATGACATCCAAAAACAAAATATCAAAATGTGCTCCCTTTTCAATTTCCGCCAATAATTCTAAAGGACTGTGAAATACCGCACTTGCAATTTTCTTATCGCGTTCCACACAATACCGATCAAACAATGCGTTAATTTCGTCTATCTCCAAAAGATCATCATCGCAAAATGCCGCTTTTATCATCTTTTCAACTATGTCCTTTCTATATACTCTCCTGTATCCGTCATACTGCCAACGGTGATCTCATTCAAACTGATGCTTTCTGATAAGAATAATATAATTTAAGAAAAGGCCAAAAAAACATCATTGGCGCAGATTGCAGCCGAAACTGCGCGAATGGCAATCACCACCGCCAAAAAGTACCGCAAACGATATATTCAAGAAATAGACAATTGCAATAGTATCGAATATGTTGTACAATAATTAAAATTTAGTATTTTTTGCGCGAGCACCACAAAACCGATGAAACGGAGTGCAAAACATATATGAAAATCCAACTGCAACTTGCCACAGCGTTAGCTGCTCTGTTGATAATCTCAAATGCCCTTCCAGTATGTGCAGGGAGCGATGACCGATTGCCTGAGGTGACAGTTTCGTCGCAGGGAAACACGTTAATACCTGACGATTCTCTGTCAGAGGAATGGGAATCCGTGTCATCCGGTGACAAAACAGAAGATTCTGGCATGGCTGTTCCAAGCGAGGCGCCTATGTTCAGCGCCCACATTGAATATTTCCACGGACAAGGATATATTGTAAGAGGAACTTTTACAGAATTTCTGCCAGGTACCAGCCTTGTCAGGCCGCTGTACTCTCTGGACGGGGAAATCTGGCAGAGCTGCCAGATGACATGGAACCTACAATGGCTGGGCGGCGAGACCGCAGATGACCTGAAACAACTGCAGAATCAACACTGTCTCTACAGCACCGATGAACCACTGGCCGGTTATCTGGCTGGGCAGCTGGACCGTTTCTACCTGAAACTGCAGATCACTCTGGGAAATGGGATTACATATGAAACCCAGGCGGCGGTCATTGACCGCGGCGATCCGCAGCCGATTCCGGAAGAACTCCATCCTGTGGCTAGTTTTGTGTCTGATATGCTTATCTGTCAATGGAGACCGTTTATGCGTTATGGCCAATACCAGATCACAGTAAGCGCCGACGCCACACCGGAGACCATATCCGCCCTTTTGCCGGATACGATTCCCATTGACATTCAGCTTTATGACGGAATTGATTTTGTCACAAATGCTATCGTGGATTGCCCGGTCACTTGGAACCCCCTGTCTCTGTCCCAGCTCACCGCGGGGGAAAGTATGACCATCGCAGATGCCGCGGAAGAGATCATCGTCCCCGCCGGAACCTTGCTGAATACACCCAGCGGCATCTTTCAACTGAATGAACCGCTGAGCGTTGAAGGCGACGAGATCCGGCTGGTTTTGAATGTGGTGGCGGAAGATGCAGCTCCCACAGGAGTACTTGCATATGATATGAACGGCCTGCAGATAGCTTTTCATCTGAAACCCACCGGTGCTACAGCCATCCGGGCATATACCCTTTCAGAGGGCGAATCGGACTGGGTAGAACTTCCCGATCCCCTGCTGCCGGAAGAGGTCAATGCCCCATCCTCTGCCGCCGGCAGCGCCTATACATTCATATTGAGAAATACTTCAGAACCCTATCAGACTTATCTGACCGTAGAGAACGAGGGAAACGAACCTACGCCTTTCTATGTAGGTTTGAAGAT
Source organism: Lachnospiraceae bacterium (assembly GCA_014804645.1). Taxonomy (GTDB): domain Bacteria; phylum Bacillota; class Clostridia; order Lachnospirales; family Lachnospiraceae; genus Acetatifactor. The sequence continues at coordinate 133,990 of JAAUZI010000030.1, forward strand.
TGAAGGCGGTGTTTATGACGGTAGAGAGCTGATCCTGGCATGGCCGAACACCGATGAACTCCCCACTAAACTGCCGAATCTGAGCGGTTCCGGGGGAAATGAGTGCAACGCTGGCTCAGATAATAAAAATGACAGTACACTGGAGGGACAGCGGCCGGGCCTGCCGCAAGACCCGGAGGACGAACAGGAACCGCCGCAAGTGCCTAATGACGAACAGGACAGACAGGATTCGCAGGAACAGGAACCACTGCAAATCCTGAAAGATGAACAGAATACACTAAAACCAGGACTGCCACAAATTCTCGAGGAAGAACCTAAAGACAGTCCTCGAGAACAGCTCCGAAACCTTGAGACTGGGACAGACGAACATACGACCGAAAAAGAAGATTCCTATACACAGGCTGCTATAGCCGAGGCGTTTCCGGCCCTGATTGCCGGGGTAGAGAACCCAGAGTCAGTTCTTGCTGTCAGTGCAGAAACCGGCTCCCCCCAAGCGGATAGAAAATCTGCCCTCGGAACAGAACACAGTTTATACAGGTTTCTTCTTCCCGCGGCGGCAATAATTGCCATCGGACTCTGCATCGCCAAAGCAGCCGGAAAAGTTATGGTGGGAAACACGTTTGGCAACATTTCCCGGAAAATGATGTGCGCGATAAACAGACTTTTACATCTGAAATAGGGTCTTGTACGGTTCAAATATCCTGTGGGAAATCCATGAGAAGTTTCGTGCCTTTACCTACAGTTGACCAAGCGCGGATCGTGCCGCCCAGCTCCGTCACAATACTTTGAACAATGTACAGTCCCAGTCCCGTGCCGGTTTCTCTGTTATTCGCCCCCACATAAAACCGCTGGAAAATAAGAGGCAATTCCTCTTTGGGAATTCCACAGCCAGTATCCTCCACCGTCACATAGATCCTGCCGCCTTCCTCCATGGCAGACACAGTAATGCTGCCGCCAGGCGGCGTGGCTTTGAGCGCGTTATAAATGAGATTTTCAAAGAGTATATAAAGTTTCTCCCGCTGCGCTATCAGAAATATATCCTCCTTGGGAGGTTCTACAATCAGATACACCGACTGAACCTCACTTTCTCCATGATGAATATCGTAAATCTCTAAAAGCAGTTCCTGAAGGGACACACGAGTCCGCTCTTCCTCAATTTTGTCCAGCGCATTAATGGCGGAAAGCCCCTGAAGACGCCGGGTCATTTCCCACTGCTTGGCTTCTGCCTGGTCAAGATAGCCCTGCAGCTCCATATCCACTCCCACGCCACTCTTTCGGATGGCCTCTATAAAAGATCGGGTGGCAAATACAGGCGCTTTCAGATCATGAGCCATATCAGAAAAGAAGGCCTTGCGCTCTTCCAAAAGCTGGGTAACTTCCTCCGTGCGTTTCTTCACCTGCTCTTCCAAATGGTTCGTAAGCCTATCATTTTCCTGCAGGATACGCCTGCTGCGTGACACCATCATGACCGCGAACTGCAGCACCAGAAAAAGACCACACCACTCAAACTGCCAGAAAAAACGAATGGGTTCAAAACGATTAGAAAAAAGGAGATTAGCCAGCAATCCCACTCCAAATATCGTACATCCCGTCAACGTATGGCGGATTTCCAAGCTTTTCGCCATGATTCCCCGCACAGTAAAAAAAGCTGTACCGCAAAAGGTAGAAATATAGTAAATATCTGTCAGCCTTCCATGGGCCCAAACCGCCCACGGCAGTATCGGAATAAGCATACACAGCACCAACAATACTGCCTGCTGCGATAATAGCACCGCTTTTACCCAGAACCATACTCTGAAATACCTGTTGCCGGAAACCAGCGCGGTAAGCCGCACCACACAGAAACACAGACCATACAGCGCCAGATTTTGGACCAGGAACCAGTACCGCGCCACTGGCATAGAGAAAAGAAACACAAAGTAATGAAACATATACAATGCATAACAGACACACAGCAGCCCAAACCATCGGCTGAGGTTTTCTTCCATCCTCCACAGAAAGAGGGTAACGACCGCCAGCGAAAGCGGAAACAAAAAGGCAAACGCATAGGAGAAACTCTGAACACTGCTCACCTGCGCAAGTGTCTCTACAGTGCTCAGAGCAGGCGGAAAATACATTCCGCTATAATATCCCACCTCCGATGAAGTCTCCACAGTCAGAACATGATCTCCCGATGTCAGCGGAAAGGTGATCCGTCCGCTGCCCAAGCCCTGGCTAAGCAATATTCCATCCAGAGAAACAGCATACTGGAAAGAAAGCTGCGGAAAATCCACTGAAACAATCTGATCCCTGCCATCATAGCGCAAAGTCAGCTGATATTGCGCCCACCCATGAGGCGAAATCCACAGATTTCCCCGCTGGAGATTGGAGAATTCACCAATATAGGTGAACCTGTCCGTTTCACTCCCATCTGTAAGATGCCATCCGTCAATCAGAAAAATGGGATTATCCCTCTCCAGATCCCTCTCATTCAAGGTTATCATACCAGTTCTTCCATAAGGAGGCGGCGTTTGATACTTATTATCCACATAAAAAAGAAACATTAAAAAGAGTCCCAGCATAACCAAAACAATCAGCAGCTGCCACAAGACTTTTTTCCGTTTCATATGTACCTCCTCATAAAGTCAATTACCAGGTGAAACAAAGCGATATCCCTGTCCCCAGACTGTCTCAATAAAATAATGCTCTCCCCATGCCTTTTCCAGTTTCCGCCGCAGCCGGGACATATGTGTCTGCACCATCTTCCCGCCATCCCACGGCTGACCGCCCCAGACCATACCAAAGATCTCCTCCGGGGTAAAAACATGCTCCAAATGTTCTGAAAGCAGGCACAAAATATCGAACTCAACGGGGGTGAGCAGCAATTCTTTCCCATTGATCAGTACCTTGTGTCCCATCAGATCAAGAAGCAGCGGGCCATACCGGAACTGCGTGCGGTCCTTCGCAGCCAGCTTAATACGGGTCTCTACCTTTGCCCAGAAAAGATCAATGGGTGTATCTTTCGTAATATAGTCTATACCGCCAACAGAAAATCCTTCCACCTGTCTGTTCGGCTCGGTAATGCTGCTCAAGAAAATGACAGGTGCATGTGTCAGCTTGCGAAGCCTCTCGCAAATAGAAAAGCCATCCTCTCCAGGGATCATTACATCTAACAATATACAATCATACGTTTCATGCGCCGCCAGCTTAAGCGCATCCTCACCATTCCCTGCCAGTTTCACCATGCAGCCATGGCATCGCAAAATATTTGCCCAGAAAGTCTGGGCGCCAGGATCATCATCTACTAACAGTATCCGCCACATCCCGTCATTACGCTCCTGTTTTTCAGCAGATAACATGGGCTGCCCATCCGACACGGAAACGGATGTTCCGGTCCGACTCAAAAAGTCCATATAGGCATTTTGAAACTGATTGTGCCGTTGCCGTGATACCGGAATGCTATGCCCTCTCTTCGTCACGGCGCATTTGGGCCCGATAGACTGAACACCGTTTAGATTGACAATATAAGAGCGGTGCGTTTTTATAAACTCCTGTCTGGTTAAAAACTCCCCCTCAAGATCCACCAAAGCAGCAGTCACTTCACGGACTACTCCGTCTGTCAAATGAATAGAAACCTTCTTATTTATGACTTCCACAAATTCAATTTCCGCAAAAGACAGCCTGACAACCCCCTCACGGCTCTTTAGTACAAATCCCTGCTCCTCCTGTATTGACAGTTCTTTTTTTACTTTATCCAACAGAGGAAAGAGCGCATCCATATCTATCGGTTTAAGCAGATAGTGGTATGCATCCACACTATAACTCTCCACTGCAAACTCTGGGGATAATGAAATAAAGATGAGTTTAACATTCTTGTCCTTCTCTCTTAACTCCCGCGCTACTTTTATTCCACTTTCACCCGGCATGACCACGTCCAGCACAACAAGATCATATTCTCCGCCCTTCATATCACACAGAAAATCAATACTGTTATGAAAAAAATGACATTCAACGCTCACCCCACGGCTTAACTGATATTCTGTAATCAGCTCTGAGAGATGATCGATCTCGCACTCATCATCATCACAAACTGCTATCCGCATGGTTCCAACCTCCCTACACCGAATTAATGCCTTCACATTATGTGTTTCTATTCCCCTTCTCTATGCAAAAAGCCCATAAACACTGATGTCTACAGGCTTTCTGAGTTAATCACGAAGTGATTTACTTAGAGTTAATTACGAAGTAATTTACTCGTAAGCTCCCCCGAGTAGAGCTCGAACCCACGCCAACTCAGGTTAAGCCGAGCGCTCTACCACCGGAGTTTTCTCCTTTTGCGAGAGTGTTAAGTCGAAAAAATAAGTGTTTATAATTCTGTCATTCTTCTCGATAGTCCGCCTTTCGGGTCGGAAATATTCACGATACTCCTCGGGTATGTTGATTATATCTGCCATATTTTTGACTACGCTCAAATATATCATGCCTAAATATTAGCAAATATTCCACCGGTATGTCAACATATTTCTTCACGATTAGCAAGACGCGTCATCTTCCTTATTTCAGGATTTTATGGTATACTTATTCCATCACAACAGCCACGGAAAGGAAATCATCATGAAAATTCTAGTCATTAACGGAAGTCCCAAAGCCAATTACAGCATTACCCTCCAGACGGTACTCTATCTGGAAAAGCGTTTCCCCAGACAGGAATTTACCTATCTGAATGTGGGAGCACAGATCAAACTTCTGGAAAAAGACTTTTCATCGGCCCGCACCGCTCTGGAAACGGCCGATCTGCTTCTTTTTTCCTACCCCGTCTATACTTTTATTGCTCCCAGCCAGCTTCACCGCTTTATTGAGCTGGTAAAGGCATCCGGCATCGATCTGTCTGGGAAATACGCCACACAGATCACCACCTCCAAGCATTTCTACGATGTGACGGCGCACCGTTACATTCAGGATAACTGTCAGGATCTGGGGCTTAGATTCATCCGCGGACTCTCCGCAGATATGGACGATTTACTGAGCAAAAAAGGACAGATGGAAGCCAGAAAATTCTTCTCCTATGTACTTTGGAGCGTAAAACAGAAAAGCTTTGAACCATTTCCAGCTCCCAGCACGCCTGCGCCTCGCATAGCCGTAACAGTTCCTCAAAACGCCGCCTCCGATCGCAAAGCCCCTTCCTCTGCCGCAAAGAAAGTGGCCATCGTCACCGACTGCCGCGTGGAAGATGCACAGTTAAAAAGTATGATCGAACGTTTCCAGGCAGTGTTTCCCGGTGAAAGCCGCGTCATCAATATCCGCGAATATCCCATGCGCGGCGGCTGTCTGGGGTGTTTTAACTGTGCGTCTGACGGAAAATGCATCTATACGGATGGCTTTGACCGTTTCCTGCGGGAAGAAATCCAGACATCCGATGCCATAGTATACGCCTTTACCATCAGCGATCATTCCATGGGTTCCGTGTTCAAATGCTATGATGACAGGCAATTCTGCAACGGGCATCGCACCGTCACCATGGGCTCCCCCATCGGCTATCTGATCAGCGGTTCCTACAGCGCCGAACCTAATCTGCAAATGATCCTGGAAGGACGCAGCCAAGTGGGTGGCAACTTCCTGGCGGGCGTTGCCACCGATGAGACGGATCCGGATCATGAGATTGATCGCCTGGCCTTGACACTTAACTATGCTCTTTCCCATCGCCATACTCAGCCCCAGAATTTTTACGGTGTGGGCGGAATGAAAATTTTTAGAGACCTGATCTATCTGATGCAGGGCATGATGAAAGCCGATCATCAGTTTTACAAGGCTCATGGCCAGTATGATTTCCCCCAGAAACACAGGGGCACCATGTTGAAAATGTATCTGGTAGGCGCACTGCTCTCTTCTCCAAAACTGAAAGAAAAAGCCGGAGGCCATATCAATGAGGGAATGATTGCTCCTTACAAAAAAGTCGTAGAGGGAGCAAAGCGCTAGCATTAAAAGTAAATCAGCAGACAACGCACCAGAATACAAAAAGCCCGCAAGCACTGATGTTTACGGGCTTTCTGAGTTAATTACGAAGTAATTTACTCGTAAGCTCCCCGAGTAGGGCTCGAACCTACAACCCCGCGGTTGACAGCTGCGTGCTCTACCTGTGATTGATATGCAACCGTAAAAATACAAGGCAGAAATACACGTTTTTCCTGTATAGATCTGCTTTGCTGATGCCTATTACCTTAACTCCACAATCCCGTACTCCGCATTATTACATTTCTGAACTTGATACAAACAATTATCAATCCAGAATGTAATCCGATCTCCAGCCGCCTCATTTGTAGCGATGTTTGTACAAAGCAGGTTAGAAATCGCATTGCTGCCGCCAAAGGCTCTTGGTAAAATGTGATGCAGGTTCCAGCCACAATAAATCCTCTCGCCATCCTCAATAATATAATAATTTGGATTACCATAACCATTTCTGCACATCAGGTTTCCATGAAAATCCTCAGCATACATAGCTTCACCATAACACATTTTCCACAGCCTCAGTGCATTCTTCTTGCATATCTTCATTTGTCCTCACCCCCCAACCTGACCAAAAATAGAAGCCTCTACACTATGTATGTACAGGCTCATTGGTCAGATTTATGGGCTTTACACACATAGCTACCCAGACATATGCCTTGACATACGTCTTAGGTAAATTATGGTGTAAAGCCGGGGAACAATAATTTACGCACCGAAGGTTTATCATTACTATCTCAAAGAATCACCCATGATCTCCGTTCCTTGATAGTTCCCGGGGTTTACAAAACACTATACATTGACAAGCTTTCCTGTCAGTTTCAATGTAAGTCCGAGTTCTTCTTGACAGCATGGTCTGTAAGTCAAACTGTTACTTTACATTTAAAAACTGCGCTTAAACAATGTATTTACTTTATTAGCTTAACCTATAAACAATAATTTTGCAATATTTTCTTATAAATCACCTCAAAAAGAACTATTTTGTATTCTTCGCACCTCCGATTTCTCTTCTGACTTCTTCATCCTTCCTTTGAATCCGTTTTTTCATGCAATTTTATCCCCAACTGACTCTCTGCCATCTCTTAACATAGATTCATGCCCTGGTACGATATATTTTCATCCGGTTCATTGTCGGTGGAGTGTAGGAGTGTGTCCAAAAACTCATTGGCATTCCATTCATTGCAGAACTGGCTGTAAGTCATGTTGAGCTCCACGGATATCTTGTAATCCCTGCCCACCTCAACACGTTTGAGCAGCTGGCATGCTATCATTTTCTTCTGCTCCAGTGTTGCCGAGTCAAATTCCTCTGCCCATGACTTGAACTGCTTATAAGCTGGTGTGACCATTTCGATCCCCTGTTTCTTTTGTGCTTCTTCCTCTTTGAGCCTTTCCAGTTGTATTTCCGATTCCTCGATCCTCTTTTTGACGGTCTGGATGGCCTGTGTCAGATCCTCCGGCGAATAAAGGCTGTCCCCGGTCAGGGTCTTGGCGATCTCCATCTGTAACTTTGTGAGCTGTTCCCGGTGCTTTCCCAGCTCAAAATTAAGTTTTTTCTGCATGGCGCGGTTACCGGCTATCCTGCGCTGGAATAGGTCCTGTATCTTTTCTTCCTCCGGCGCGCCGCTCATGGACTTGAAGATTTCCCGTATGGTTTGGCTGACCATCCCGTCCACCTTTTCTGCCTGGTAGGTGGTCTGCCCGTCACACGGACAGAGTTTGCGGCTCTTGTGGTAGCAGGAATACTTGACCTGGTCCACACGGTATACGGAACCGTCAACCCTTTCATAGCTGTCCGTGTAATGGATGGTTGCCAGCCTCCATGCTCCATAACCCTTATTCACCGTCAGTTCGTCGATCAACTCCAGTATCTCCTTTTCTGCAGGGTCGATTTCGTACTTCCTGATCGGTGCACCCTTCCTGTTCACAAGCCCGCCGTCCACAAGACAGTAACCGAACTTGACCGGGCCTCCCGTGTACATCCCATCCATCTGCATCTGCTGCATTTTGCTGCTGATCCGGATGGAAGTCTTTTCGCTCTCACCTGACGCCTGCCAGAACCGCAGGTAATTCATCAGCTTGTCCACATGGTTGTCGAATCTCTGCTGTCCTTCCCGTGCGCTCCACACCTCAATGCCATGCTTGGCAAACCATTCCACCACGAATGGCGTCTCATCATCGATCCTGCCGATGCGGTCAAACATGAATACCAGCAGAATGTCAAACTCACCTTTCAGTGCCGCTTCCTTTAAATCCTGTATGGCATCCCTGTCCTGTGCCGACACCTTGTATCCCGAAATACCCTTCTCGGAAAATTCCTGCTGGATGACCCAATCTGCCTGGCGGCCCGCAAATTCATGGCAGGCCGTTTTCTGCATCGGAATGTCATTTTCATTTTTGTCCACCTGTTTTTTGTCGATACTCTGTATAGACAATAAACCCGTTTCATACGCTGCCTCCGTACCTGTTGCTGTACAGGATCGCGCCGCTTGCTGTTATTCAGTTTTCAAGGTCCGGGGAAAACCATCTGTTTCCCTGACATGCTGCAATAATCATACAAGCGTTCCGCTCATCCTGTCTGTTCCGCGCCTCCGCACAGCAGGTTTTCCCTCTGGAGTCGTTCCCCATATGCCCCTGTAAGGATATCCCTGACCCTGCATTTTACATCCTTAGATTCTTCCTCGCTGAACCTGACTGTAACGTCAGCGTCTTTTACATACAGCCGGAAAACAGGACTTGCGTTGTTCTTCTGACTGCCCAAGATAAATCCCCTCCCTGCGTGTTGGTTGTTGGCACCCTACTGCCTTTATCCTGTGCAGATGCAGCATGCCTGCGGCTGATTGCGCAGCCTGTCATGCACCATAGGTTCCTGGCATAAGCCTCCGGTACAAGACGCAATACTGCAGCGATCCATAGGAAGCAAGCGGAAATGACTCGCAGACAGTTCCCATGGTCCCCATATATTTTCCCCTGTTTGACACTACTCCCTGGGGCGGGCGCAGGGTGCGCCCATAGGCAGCAGACACAGACCGGCCCTGGCTCAAGGCCGTCATGGGATTCACACCCTTCCGAGGATCTCTCCGAACCGCCCTCATTGCGTGTTCCCGCTCCTGCGGGGCTGTGACTGGACGGAAGTATCATTATAGGCTGTCCATGTCATGGCAGACGGCCCGTCACAGGCCGCCTTGGGACGGACATTTACCGCTCTGCACCTTTGGTGAGGTCTTTTTGACAGGTTTTCCCTGCAGGTGGTCCTGGCGTGTCCTCCGCACTGTTCTGCTTTATCAGGCTGGACAGCTAACGTATCTATGCTGCTGGATATGACCGCCTGGCGGCGGTGTTTGTCAATGTACAGAAACGAGAAAATTTTCCCTCTACTTATTTCCACGTTGGCAGGACGTTTTGCACACCCTAAATTTGAAATTTTATAAAATTTTTATTTATTGAAATTCATTCCTCCCTGTTGCTTGCTGCTTGAAGCGTTCGCCTCTTGCTTTCGCGGCAGTCGCCAGATGGTCGTGCAAGCACGCCCGTTTGGCTCGTTGTTCGCAAAAAAACAGCGGCCTGGATTGTGTGATCCAAGCCGCCGTTTGTAATTTGTTATTCCGAAACCACCTCAAAGCAGTACCCAACCTCCCTGACACACCGGATCGCAAAAGGGGCATCCGGCATCGCCTTGAACAGCTTTTCACGCAGGTTCCTGATATGGCATTTCACGGCATTGTTCTCCCTGCCAATCGCCTCATCGCCCCATACGTTCTGGTATATCTGCCCATAGGTGAGGACCTGCCCCCTGTTCACCACCAGAAGATAGAAAAGGTCATACTCCTTTGCCGTCAGGCTGATCTCCCTGCGCCCGCGGTATATTTTCCTGCGGCTTGGGTAGATCTCCAGCCCCGGCACTGACAGTATCGAATCGCCATTCATCTGCACATAGTCAAAATCGGGGTAGCGTTTCAGGACTTCCATTACCTCATCAAAAGCTAGGGAATCCTGTCTATTAAACTCAATCATCAATATGCGTCCGATACTATCACCTTCTTTATCCCTTTATTATTTCACAACGCCTATTGGTATCTCCCAATAAACGCCCTTTCTTCAAACTGCTGTAACATAATCTTTTTTCATTAATCAATAAATAGATTTTCTCTGTTTTGGTCCATATGGCTCATCTTTGACTGCTACAACTATAATTACCCAATGTCTGAAAACTGCCTTCCCCTTTGTATCCACGAGCCCACATCAGCCAGTGTCATCTCACCTGCCATACAAAAAATATAAATGATTTGTTTTCCTCTTTCTTAAAGACAAAAACATACTGCGATCCACATCTATTGTGAAACGCAGCATGTCCTTCATGATTAATTATCAATTAATTTATCTTCATTATTCCAGCTATACAACTTACGGACTTCTGAACCGATAACTTCTGCCTGATGCTCTGAGGCCAGTTTTCTTAATGCGTTAAAATGAACCTGTCCTCCTGCAGACATTTCCAAAAGGAAATCTTTTGCAAAAGTTCCATCCTGAATGTCAGCAAGCACCTTCTTCATAGCCTTCTTGTTTTCCTCAGTGATGCTCTTGCGGCCTGTTACATAGTCGCCATACTCTGCAGTGTTGGAAACAGAATATCTCATTCCTGCAAAACCCGACTGATAAATCAGATCTACAATCAGCTTTACCTCATGGACACATTCAAAATAAGCGTTTCTCTCGTCATAACCTGCTTCAACGAGCGTTTCAAAACCAGCCTGCATCAATGCAA
>JAAUZI010000031.1 GCA_014804645.1 Lachnospiraceae bacterium
CGGCACACGGATCTCCGACACGCTCACGCTCCAGACGGACTGCCTGTATGAGAGCGGCGGGGAAACGATCATAAGGATACGGCAGATGAAAACAAAGACTTTTGAGAAACCGGTGAGCCATGACCTGGCGGAACTGATCCGCAGGGCGATAGCTTATACGGAAGAAAGGCATGGAATGACAAAATACATCTTTGTAGATGACAAGAACCCGGAGAACCCCCTGCCATACAGCCGATTGCAGTGCAGGATAGTAGGAATGATCCGTAAGGAAAACCTACGGGATGACAATGGCAGGCTGTTCGGTTTCGGAACCCATATGTACCGGCATTACTACGGAGTAAAGCTGACGGAGATGCATCTGGACGATTTCACAATCGCCAAACTGCTGGGGCACAGCAGCGTCCAGAATGTGAAATATTACAGGAAGATGAGCAACCAGACGCTGGCCGATGAGACACGGGAGGTCAGGAATATGCTGTCGGAGATAATCCTGCAGAATCTAGACGGATGGGAGGAAGAATATGAACAAATACGAGAAGATGCTGGAATGTAACAGGAAAGCCAGTGATGAGAAAGTCGAGAGGGCGAGGAAAGCAATCTTTGAACTGATGGATGCGGGGGAAAAGGTCACGGTCCCGAAGCTGATGGAAAAGACAGGGCTTTCAAGGGGCTTTTTCTACAAGAACCCATCGGTGCGCCAGACGCTCGACAAGGTGCTGGAACAGCAGGGTGGCATGAGCCATCCAAGGAAAAACATACTTGACATGGCAATGAACAACGAGATTCTGTCCCTGCAGAAACAGGTCAGGGCAATGCAGCAGGAAATGGATGAACTGCGGCAGGAAAATGAAAAATTGAAAAAGGCACTGGAGCGGAAGAACAGGGAACTGCTCCGGAATCTGTAACATAGCCCTTAAGGGTAAGAACCGACAGCCAGCATACAGAAAAGTATGCCTGTTGGTCATTGGCAAAGAAAGTTTGAGTACATATCCTGCAGAATGGATACCAGGAATCACAGAATCTCCGGTGCAGGATAGAAACACATATAAATGAAAAAACAGAAAAATGTCGGAGTATGGCTGCGGTCATGCTTTTTCTTTTGGGAAAAGACAGAAAAACAGAACACTATACACACTTTTGTATGCCGTTAGAGCCAGTATTTACAAGAGATTGCGGGAGTGGGGTACATTTTATGGACGAGCCCATCAACGGCCTGGACCCGGAGGGGATAAAGGAATTGCGACAGCTGGTGCAAAGACTCCATGAGGAGGGCAAGACCATCCTGCTCAGCTCCCACATCCTGGGAGAACTGAGCAAGATCGCCACCCACTATGGGATTATCAAGGACGGGGAACTGATGGAGCAGATCACCCGCAGCGAACTGGAGGAGAAATGCCAGGACTACTTCCAGGTGGAAGTGGCGGATGTGCGCCGCGCGCTGCCCGTGATTCAGGAGGCGTTCTCTCAGGTGCATGCGGAGGTATTTGACGCACGAACCATTCGGATATATGGGCTTTCGGACGCAGCAGAGATGAACCAGAAACTGGCGGAAAATCAGGTGCCGGTGTATGCATCGGGATTCCACCATATGGACCTGGAGGAATATTTTCTGGAGCGCATGGGCCAATAGTGTGAGAAGAGTGCCCGGCAGTGCGGGCGGATGGAGGTTATTATGTTTAATTTACTGCGAATGGATTTATATAGAATGAAAAGAGGCAAATCGGTGTATGTATGCCTTGGCATATTGCTTGTGATGACCGTGTTTACATTGTGCATGGTCTGGCTGATGGGTACGCCACAGGGGCAGGAAACGGCAGTGCGGCTCAAAATGTTCACAGCCGAGGATATGGCTGTTGTGGCGGCTGAGATGACTATGGAGGGAGTGGACACCCTGATGATGCTGCGGCAGACCAGCCTGGACGGCGGTATGCACAATCTGGTATTTGGTATCTGGGTCATGCTGTTTGTGTGCATGGACTATCAGAGCGGATTTATCAAAAATGTGATGGCGGTTCACCAGAATCGATGGAATTATGTGTTCAGCAAGATTCTTACCGCGGGTATAGTAAATCTCTGTTACCTGACCATACAGTATCTGTTTGTGCTGCTGCTGAACCGGCTGCTGGGAAATATGGCGTCCTATTCTGCTTTTGGGGATGTGCTGTTTTATCTATCCTGGGCATGGCTTGTGACTACAGCCTTTGCGGCGCTGATTATAATGGTCTGCGTCTGGACTCGAAAGGTGGCGGCGGGGGCGTTGACCGTTGTCTTTCTGGGAAGCGGTACGGTGCAGGGCCCCATGTACGCCCTGCTGAATATGATCCATATGGGCGATTGGATGAAGTATACGATTTATCACACGCTTGATCTGGGGCCTTACCGATATACGGCTCCTGCAGACCTGTATGTCTATGCGGTGGGAGTGGGATTTTTGGTTTTCTATGCGGCGATTGCGGGGTTGGTGTTAAAGAGACAGGATATATAACCCCGAGGTGCAAAGGCAGAGAAAAGGGAGGGCAGATATGGCGATAGCATTGATAGTATTGAGTATTGTCTGTGGAGCGCTGCTGGTGCAGCGCATACGCAGCACACTGGAACTGCGCTCACTCTGCAGGCAGTTGGAGGAGTTGGAGCGGGGGAGTCATATGGAGCTGGGACTGCAGAGCAGGCAGAAGGAGATGCTGGATCTCTGCAGGGCGCTCAACCGATTGCAAAAACTCCACCACCAGGGGCAGATACAGTATGAGAAGGCGGAACGGCAGTTGAAACAGAATATCACGGGTCTTGCCCATGACATCCGAACGCCTCTGACCGGTGCCGCAGGGTATGTGCAGCTTGCCCGGGAGTGTGGAGAATCCGAGCGGCGGGAGTACTATCTGCAGGTGGCCTCCGGCAGATTACAGGAGCTGGGGGATATGTTGGAGGAGCTGTTTCTGTACACCAAGCTCACCAGCCGGGAGTTCACACCGGACATGCGTGAAGTGCAGGTGCTGCCTATGCTCAGCGAGTGCCTGGTGGGGCTGTACCAATGCTTTGAGGAAAAGGGCCTTTCTCCACAGGTGGACTTCGAGGAGGAGGGGTTCCGCGTTTTGGCGGACGAGGAATGTCTGCGGCGCATTTTTCACAACCTGATTCAGAATGCGCTGGTGCACGGCAGCGGAGGAATCGTGATCCGGCAGGAGAGAGACGCCTTGATTTTTGAAAACACGGTGTCGGACACCAGCAGGCCCGACCCGGAACATATTTTTGACAGATTTTATAAGGCAGATTCGGCCCGGCGGAAAGGTTCCTCCGGGCTGGGACTGTTTATTGTGAAGGAGCTGGCTGAGCGGATGGGCGGCAGCGTAAGGGCGCAGCTGGCCGGGAACAGGCTTCGGATTATTCTGGAGTGGAATTCCATGTCGGTGTGAATCTGATGACGGCGTGAACGGTTGTTTTGTGACAATAAAAATAAAGAATTGATAAATTCTCTATAAAGTTCCTTGCCATAAGTGGGAAAGGGCAATATAATAATCGGGAAAACAAACCCGATTATTATTTTTTAACTGACTTTGCTGAGTGACGCGATAACATGGGCGCAGCAAGCGTTTTGCCCGGACGAACCTTTTGCTGCGCAGGGAGTGGAAAACATGGAAAAGGAAACGAGCAGAGAGAATCTTTCAGAGATGGAGCGGATTCACAGGGGCCTGGAGGCGTTTCTGGAGAAAGAGGTCTACGAGGGATACGAGGCCGAATCGGATGCCGGGCCGGAACATACACAGCAGAACGGGTATGAGGAATGTGAATACGATGAATATGAATGCGATGAACATGAATATGGTGAATATGAAGATGAGGAGTCGGTAAGAACAGTTATGGCAAGACAAAGCGCAAACAAACCCGCAACAAGACAGGGCGCATCTGCCTCCAGGGCGGGCGCGGGCAAGTCAGGCAGGAAAAAGCAGCCTGCCAAGAAGAAAAAGCATAAAGGTATCAAACGTTTTCTGACCATAGTAGTAGTTTTGCTGCTGGCAGTGACGGCCCTCTGGTATGTGACCGTTTCAAAACTATACGATAAGATGGAATATGTCCCCACGGAGATATTGGCCGATGAGCCGATGAAGGAGGATGGCGTCACCAATATCTTGTTGATTGGCAACGATTCCCGCGCGGGCGGTGAGGACGGGCGTTCCGACGCCATGATTCTGGTCTCCATCAGCAACCGGACCAAGACCATCTATATGACCTCCCTGCTACGGGATATCTATGTGGAGATTCCGGGGCATGAGAGCAATCGGCTGAATGCGGCCTATGCCTTCGGCGGCCCCGAACTACTGCTGGAGACGATAAAGCAGAATCTGGACATTGAGGTGAACCGCTATGTACAGGTGAATTTCCAGGCGTTTGCCAACCTGATCGATGCGGTGGGCGGCGTGGAACTGGAGCTGACAAATGAGGAGGTGCAGTTGGTCAACGCCTATCTAAACGAGTATAATATGCTGGAGAACCGTCCCATAGATACGGATTATCTGCCTGTGGACGCCAGTGGTCTGCTGCATCTGAACGGCCCTCAGGCCCTGGCCTACAGCCGTAACCGGTATATCGGCAGCGACTTTGGGAGGACGGAGCGCCAGCGCAAAATTCTGGAGGCGGTGTTCCACCAGCTGCCCTCCTCGATGCTGACCAATTCAGGTGATATGATTGACGGCATCCTGCCCAACCTGACCACCAATATCAGCAAGTCTGAGTGTTATACACTGAGCTTGGACGCCCCTAAGCTGCTGACCTATGAGATTGTGCAGGCCAGCATTCCCATAGAGGGCAGCTACCAGAACGCAACGATTCGGAAAATGTCGGTATTGCAGGTGGACTTTGAGAAAAATAAGGAATTTATACGGACCCATATCTATGGGGAGCAGGAGGGAGAATGAAAGGAACTATTATAGATTATCTGAGAGAATATGCGGATGTAAACCTGAAGGACGAGCCGATGAACGATGTGGACAGTCTGGTGCTTTGTCAGTTTGCCTATCTGAAATTCGACGGGCTGGTGCCGGCAGTGACGGAGAATGCCCGCCCCGTGTCCCTGCAGCAGCTCTATGAGCACCCGGACTATGAAAAGCTTTATGGGGACGAGCGCTATGAGAAGAATAACAGGGCGCTGTTTGAGGCAATGCTGAAATGTGAGCGTTTCCGCAACATGAAACTGAACTGCTATATCAATATTATTGAGAATCAGGCGGATTTTGAGACCCAGTTTTCCGCCGTGACCTTCCTGCTGGAGGACGGTACCATGTATGTGGCTTATCGGGGGACGGACGAGAATATTGTGGGCTGGAAGGAGGATTTCAACATGGCCTTCCTCTCCCCGGTGCCGGGCCAGGAGTTTGCCGTAAAATATCTGAACATGGTCACAAAACAGCTGCCCAGGGATTTCTACATAGGCGGTCACTCAAAAGGGGGGAATCTGGCGGTCTACGCGGCAATGAACTGTTTCCCCCAGGCACAGCAGCGGATTTTGAAAATCTACAGCATGGACGGCCCGGGTTTTCGGCCCGAGGTGCTGGAGAGATGTGATTTTGGCCGGATCGAGGAGCGGACCTGCAAGATTCTGCCCCATTCCTCCCTGGTGGGCATGCTGTTTGAAAAAGATATCCGCTATCAGGTGGTGGAGAGCCGCACCTTTGGCCTGGCCCAGCACAATCCCTTTACCTGGCTGGTGCAGGATGGGCAGTTTGTGACGGTGTCGGATATCTACGAGACCAGGCGCTTTATGGACAATACTCTGAACGAGTGGATACTGTCTCTGGACGAGAGGAGTCTGCGCACCTTTGTGGACACGCTGTTCCAGATCCTGTCGGCCTCGGAATCCGACAACCTGATTGATTTTACAGCTAATTTGAAACGCAGTCTGACAGGTGTCCTCGGAGCCGTGAAGGGGCTGGATGAGGACACGCAGAAAGCTTTGATACAGACTGTAAAATCTCTGTTTGAGATCGCCGGAATGCGCATGAAACAGGAGCTTAAAACCCTTCCTCTCTGGCGAGAGACAAAAAGTAGCTCAGAAGAGCCGTCCCCCTGATTTCGGTTTTGGCAGGGTCAAGGCGCTCGGGGTGCCACTGAACTCCGATGATGGGTAGACTTTCATGGCAGACGGCCTCAACACACTGATCCAGAGGGCAGCGGGAGATCACTTGCAGACCTGTTCCCAGTTTGCCCAGCCCCTGGTGATGGGCGCTGTTGACCATCATGGTCTCCCCGTATAGACGCTGCAGAAAACTGCCGGTGAGGTTGTATACCCCGTGGTACTGGTCGGCCCCCAGATAGCGGTGGCAGTCGGCGGTGGGCAGGTCTTGGATGATGCTGCCGCCCAGCCCAACGTTGATAATCTGCATTCCCTTGCATATTCCCAGGATGGGCAGACCATTTTGTACGCCGTATTCCAGCGCCTGCAGCTGCAGGATATCCAGTTCCGTATCTATGGAGCGGGAACCTCTGTCCCGCTCCCCGAAAAAGGCGGGCGTGATGTCGCCGCCGCCGGGAAAGAGCAGGCCCTGGCAGGTGGATAGGTCGCTGGTGGAGAGGCTGGTCAGGTGAGAGACCTGGTGTCGGTCCAAAAAAGCCTCATAATTTCCCGTATCATTCTTTCTTCCCACGATTCCAACCTTCATTTTCCCGTTTCCGCCTTTCGCATTATTGGAGAGTACTCCCAATACCTTATGATAAAACTTAATTTTTTATGAATACATTCCCAAGAACGGCAAAAAATGGTACACTAAAATTACTCTGCGAGCGTTGGTATCGGCGGGGCCGCAGCGGTACTCTAATTAAGGAGGAAAAACAGTATGAGCAGATTGTGGTATACAGCTCCTGCAAAAGAGTGGGAGGAGGCGCTGCCTCTGGGAAACGGACGTCTGGGAGCCATGGTGTATGGCGGCGCGGAGCACGAGCATATTCAGGTCAACGAGGAGAGCATCTGGTACGGTGGGCCGGTGGAGCGGAACAACCCGGATATGCGAGAGCAGCTGCCCGAGATCAGGCGACTTTTGTTTGACGGGGAGATAGCCAAGGCGGAGCGGCTCATGTGGCATGCTATGTCCGGCTGCCCTAACGGCCAGCACCCCTATCAGACGCTGGGAGACATTCAGATCGGTTTTGACGGAATCAGAGAAGTGACAGACTATGAGCGGGAGCTGGATTTGGAAAAAGCCCTGTGCAGAACCAGCTTTACCGCAGACGAAGTGCGCTATCGGCGGGAATATTTTATCTCTCATCCGGCAGACTGTATGGTGATGCGGTTTACCGCAGACCAGCCGGGAAAAATCAGCTTTTGGGCGGGACTGGAGCGCTGGCGTTTCTTTGACGGCGTAGGACAGAACTATCCGGGAGAAATCTGCCTCTACGGCAATCTGGGCCGGGGAGGCATTGAGTTCGCCATGACGCTGCGAGTCAGGGTCATGGGCGGCAGCATGCGGCTTTTGGGAGAGCATATCGTGGTGGAGGGCGCTGACGAGGCAGAGCTGTATTTCAGCGCGGACACCAGCTGGCACTACAGCCCGGAGGAAAAGGAGGCTGCGGTGACGGCCTGGCTGCAAGAGACGGAGGGAAAGACTGCGGACTGGATGAACGCTAGGCGTATGTCTTCCTATGAGCGTCAGGAGATTCGGATGCAGCAGGGATTGCAGAGGTTTCTGCGGGAAAAGTTGGCCCGGCGGCTGGATCTGGCTCAGAATCAGGAGTATGAAAAGCTGCTGGCGGCTCATGTGGAGGATTACCGGGAGCTGTATGGGCGGGTCAGCTTAGAGATAGATTGGGATCGGCAGGCGGAGCAGCTGCCCACGGACCGGCGGGTGGAACTGGCGGCCCGGCAGCCCGGAGAGCGCCAAGGGGAGGACCTGGGACTGGCAAAGCTGTATTTTGATTACGGGCGGTATCTGCTCATCGCCTGCAGCCGTCCGGGAGGATTGCCCGCAACTCTGCAGGGACTGTGGAACAAGGATATGACGCCCCCCTGGGAGAGCAAATACACCATCAATATCAACACGGAGATGAACTACTGGCTGGCGGAAAACTGCAATCTGTCCCAGTGTCATATGCCGCTCTTTGATCTAATACGGAGCATGGTGCAAAACGGGCGCAGGACGGCCAGGGAGATGTACGGCTGCAGGGGCTTTGTGTGCCATCACAACACGGATATCAACGGGGACACGGCGCCCCAGGATATGTGGATCCCCGGAACCTACTGGGTCATGGGCGCCGCCTGGCTGTGTACCCATCAGTGGACACACTATCAGTACACCCGGGATCTGCAGTTTTTGAAAGAGCAGTTCCCCATTATGTGCGAGGCGGCATTGTTTTTCCTGGATTTTCTGGTGGAGGACGGCCCCTATCTGGTGACCTGTCCCTCCGTCTCACCGGAAAACACCTATATTTTGCCCGGCGGAGAAAAGGGTGCCAACGGCATCGGCGTAACCATGGACAACCAGATTCTGCGGGATCTGTTTGGACAGTGTCTGTCGGCTTTCAGGGTGCTTGAGGAGCAGGGAGAGTGTGATGAGTCGGTGAAAGCTGCGCTGGCGCAGGCGGAGATTGCGGATTTGCCAGCCTTTATCCGCCAGGTGGAGGAAACCAGGGCGAGGCTGATTCCCACACAGATCAGCGAGCGAGGCACCATACTGGAGTGGAGGCAGGACTATGAGGAGTGGGAGCCGGGACACCGGCATATCTCTCATCTCTACGGACTGCACCCCTCGGAGCAGATCACCGTGGATGAAACGCCCGAGCTGGCCCAGGCGGCCAGGGCCACTCTGGAGCACCGCCTAGCCAATGGGGGCGGTCACACGGGCTGGAGCCGGGCCTGGATCATCAATCACTATGCCAAGCTGTGGGATGGAAACACGGCATACCGACATATAGAACAGCTGTTGGGCAATTCCACCTATCCGAATCTGTTTGACAAACATCCACCCTTCCAGATTGACGGTAATTTCGGCGGCGCTGCAGCCATAGCGGAGATGCTGGTGCAGAGCAACAGCAGACGGGTGGTGCTATTGCCCGCCCTGCCGGATGCATGGAAGAGCGGCAGCGTCAAGGGACTGCGGATACAGGGCGATGCGTCGATAGACATCTCCTGGCAGGATGGGGTGTTAACGCACTGTCAGATTTATGTGGGCAGCAGTGATCTGTCCACATCCATCCGGTATGGAGAGAACACCCGCCCTCTGTGGATAGAGGCCGGTGAGAGCGGTGTGCTTACGGCGGCAGATTTTCAGAGAGCGTGAGGAGTCTATGAAGATATTACAGACAATTAGGTCCAAGTCGGCCTGGGCGGGGGAGAGGGCCCGCAGGAAAATACAGATAAACGGTGGATTGGTGGCTGCGTGGGCCATTCCCACCTTTGTCATGCTGGCTATCTTTTTCCTGAAATCCATCTTCCCCTTTGGCGGCAGAAGCTTTCTGTATATGGACATGTACCACCAGTATATGCCCTTTTTCAGCGAGTTATATGACAAACTGCGTGGAGGAGAGAGTCTTTTTTACACCTGGAATGTGGGAATCGGGTCCAATTTTCTGGCTCTCTACACATACTATCTGGCCTGCCCTCTGCACTTTCTGGGAGCGCTGGTGCCCAAAGCACATATCATGGAATTTTTGAGTTATCTGGTGGTGTGCAAGGTGGGACTTTGCGGGCTGACGGCCTGCCTATATCTGCAGCGCCGATTCCAGACCCGCTCCGTCAGCTGTGTGATATTTTCCTGCTTTTATGCCCTGTCCGGCTTTATGGCGGCCTACAACTGGAATATCATGTGGCTGGATCCGGTGATCCTGCTGCCTCTGGTGCTGCTGGGACTGGAGCTGCTGGTGAAGGAGGGGCGCTGCGGACTGTACTGTGTGGCGCTTGCCCTGTCCATCTACACCAATTTTTATCTGTCCATCATGGTGTGTATCTTTTTGGTATTGTATTTCCTCGCACTGCTTTTTTCAGAGAAACGCAGCGTGAAAATCCTGGGGAATTTCGCGCTTTTCTCTCTGTTGGCCGGGGGTATGGCGTCGGTGCTGCTGGTGCCGGAGGTCTGTGCCCTCCTGGCTACAGATTTTGGCCACAGCAGTTTCCCGGAGGAGGTGAAGACCTATTTCTCCGTGTTGGCGGAGCTGTCAAGGCACTGTCTCTGTGTCTCCACGGAGCGGGGGCTGGAACATTGGCCCAATATCTACTGCGGGGTGGTCGCCTTTTTGCTGGTGCCCCTGTATGCGGTAAATCCGGGGATTCCCATGAGAAAGCGCTTTGCCGATTTGGCTCTGGCGGGATTTATGCTGATCAGTTTCGGCACCAATGTGCTGGACTTTTTGTGGCATGGATTTAATTATCCGGATTCCCTGCCGGGGCGGCAGACCTTTCTCTACGTGTTTTTGATACTGACCATGTGCTATGAGTGTTTCAGGCATTTGAAAGACTTGGAGCCAAAATATATCCTGTTTAGCTATCTGGGAACGGTGGTGTTTTTGCTGTGCGGCCAGCAATTTGTGGAGCATGAGGATTTCTCCCAGGAGGTATGGCTGGGAACCCTCCTGTTTGCGACGGTCTGGGCGGTTCTGCTGCACCTGTACCGCACCCGTGTGGCGGGGCAGGAGAGCGGAGAGCATCCGGCTGGGGCGCGGAAAAGAAAGGAATGGACGGCCCTGCTGGCTGCTGCCGCCCTGTTTGCTGCGGCGCTGGAGAGCGGCATCAACACTTACGATACCAGTGTGGGCACCACCAGCCGGTCCGCCTATCTGGGACAGCTGGATAATTATGAACAGCTGTACGAGCTGGCGCTGCAGCGGGAGATGGATGCGGGAAACGGCGGCGTTTTCCGCATGGAGAAATTTGCCCGCACCACCAAGAACGACGGCACGCTGGCGGGGTATCCCACCGCCTCCGTGTTCTCTTCCACCATGAATTCCTCAGTCGCGAATCTGTATGAGCGGCTGGGTATGCGCCACAGCAAGGTGTTCTATTGTTATGACGGCGCCACAGCCTTTCTCTCGGCGCTGCTGAACGTGAACTATCTCTATGGGGAGAACGCGGAAGAGTCCTCCCAGGAGGATGAAGAAGAGCAGAAGGTCCAGAGTGAGGAGTGCAGTCTTTACTCTCTGATAGACACTAGAGGGCAGGCGGAGCTATATGCCTGTGAGGCCACACTGCCCTTTGGCTATGTGGCGCCTGTGGGCTTTGACCTGCCTGAGGGCTATAAGGGTGAGCCGCTGAAACTACAAAATGAGATGGTGGAGCTGCTGGGGACAGAGGGCGGACTGTTTCGACAGGCCGACAGCAAAAAGGCGGGAGATAAGGTGACGATGACCGCCAAGACGGACGGCTATTATTACATGCTGCTCACCGGATCGGGCACCAAGAAAATCGCCATGACCGGGGCACTGGAGCGGAAATACACGGATCTGAAGATATATTCGGTGCTGTATGTGGGCTATCTGGAGGCGGGGCAGACAGTAACCTTTGAAAACGACGATGAGAACGACGAGACCCCGGAGTTTAAGCTGAGCGCCTGGCGCATGGACGAGGAGGTGCTGACCCAGGCGCTGGAGGTGCTGGGCGAAAGACACCTGGAGGAAGTGTCCTACGACAGCACCCATGTGAGCGGAAAGCTGAAGCTGGAGGAGGCCGGACGACTGATCCTGTCCATTCCCTACGAGAAGGGCTGGACGATTCAGGTAAATGGGGAGGTACAGGAACCCGTGCTGGTGGGAGAGTGCCTGATGGCGCTGGATCTGGATCCGGGGGACTATGAGATTGAGCTGGAGTACGTGCCCTATGGGCTGAAACAGGGAATACTGCTGAGTGCGGTGAGCGTTCTGATATTTGCGTCGGTTATAGCCCTGCGCCGTAGAAAGAAGTTTGAAAAGCAGGATAGGGAGGGGGAGAGATGATCGCAATACTTACAAGTTCACTGGGAGGCTCCCGAAAGGTTGACGGCAGGAGATATCCTGCGCCTTTGCTGGAGCAAAACGGCCTGGTGGAGCGGATAAAAAGTGTCTGGAAAGAGAATTCCAATGTGCTGCTCATCAGCGCATCCCCGGAGGAGTATGAAAGAAATGACGGCATCCTGTACTGCCAGAGAGAGGCGTTTCCCATGAGCGGGCTGTCCGTCTGCGACTTCTTGCTGTGTGATGGACGGACGGAGGGACTGGCCTGCAGACTGGGAGAGTTTGATGTTGTTGTGCTGGCCGGGGGGCATGTTCCCACGCAGAATAGTTTCTTTGAGAGACTGGATCTGCGGCGCCGTCTGGAATCGTTTGAAGGTCTGGTGATCTCCTGGAGCGCAGGCTCCATGAACTGCGCCGAACTTGTCTATGCCCTGCCGGAGCTGGAGGGGGAGGGTGTGGACCCCGGGTACCGCCGGTTTATCCCGGGTCTGGGTATCACCCGACACCAGATTATCCCCCACTTCCAGGACCTTAAAACGGAGCGCGTGGACGGGCTGCGGGCGGTGGAGGATATGGCGTATCCGGACAGTATGGGCAGAGAGTTCATCGCTCTGAATGACGGCGGTTATATCCTCCATGACAATGGAACGGAAACCCTGTATGGGGAGGCGTACAGGATCAAGGATGGACGTATGACACAGATCTGCAGGTATGGGGATTCTGTGCAGATTTAATGAAAGGGAAACGCATGAGCCGATTTAGGTCGGCTCATATTTTATTATAAAAATGTTTGAGGTGTACACCGCCAGGGACATCTGCTAAGCTATAAAAC
The DNA here is from genome assembly GCA_014804645.1 of Lachnospiraceae bacterium. GTDB lineage: Bacteria > Bacillota > Clostridia > Lachnospirales > Lachnospiraceae > Acetatifactor. The sequence continues at coordinate 12,734 of JAAUZI010000031.1, forward strand.
AAGCGATAAACAGGAAAGGAGACTGATCTTTATGACCACACCCGTTTGTTTTGCATAGCGCGGCTATTGCAAATAAAAAAGAATAAGTGATGGCCTGCGCATCGGACTGTAAGGAAAGATAACAGGAGATGTGATGAGCTATTTGAGAAAAATTGAATATGAGATTGTTCCGACAGAATCGTTTACGGTGATTCGGGGATGCTCTGGCTGTGGCGGAAAAACGTATTTTAAAAATACGAAAAAGTTCCGGGTCAATGCCAACGGCAGCAAGTTGGACGTCTGGTTGATTTATCAGTGTGAGAAATGTAAGCATACTTTCAACCTTACAATCTATGAGAGACAGAATGCTTTAGCAATTCCCCGGGATGAGTACAGCCGTTTTCTGGACAATGATGAACAGCTTGCGGAAATGTATGGCAGAAATCTTCAGCTATTTAGACGCAGCAGAGCTGAGGTTGACTTTGAGAGAATGCATTATCAGTTTGTAAAGAGACAGGATGGGACGGTGGAGGCAGACGGCCGCGAACAGCAGATCATGCTTTCGATACATAATCCCTGCGGGTTAAAAATCCGCCCTGAAAAGCAGATTGCGGGAATGCTGGGTTTGTCCAGAAACCAGGTTCAAAAAATGATGCAGGAAGGGGAAATCGAGCCGGAAAATATTTCTCCTCAATTCGTCTCTTTCTATGTGAAAGAACACCTTTTGTAAAAACAGGCAGTTGTCCGATGTGGGCAACTGCCTGTCTGTATATCTCGGAAAGTATATATTTTATACGGAACTGACTCGGTACACTACGCAGGCGTGGGGAGCCACGGTGGCGGAGATCACGGACTGGGCAGAACTGGTCTCCTTGGTCCACAGTTCTTTCAAGGTAACTTTCTCCTCGTATCCCAACTCCTCCAGAGACACGGACAGCGCCTGTTTCTTTTCCCCTAAGTTGAACAGGGCTACATAGTGAGCGTCCGACGCCATATCGTCCGCCCGCCAGATGGCCTTCTCCTCGTCCCGGCAGATCTGATGGGGTTTTACGGAGGGGGGCAGCATGGCCAGCAGTTCGTCGTTGGTCAGTAGGGACAGCGTATCCTCGTCCAACAGTGTCAGCTCCGCGCCGATCATCAGCGGAGAGCCGAACAGGCACCACAGAGTCATCATGGTTCTGGCCTCATCCTGCGTGAAATTGGAGGTCCACTCGTGACCAAAACCCTTGCCTAGCTGGCCGATGGGCAGCATGTCGCAGTCGGGGTAGCACCCTGCGGACACATGATCCTGCCACAGCTCGCAGCGGTAGAACATATTTTTCAGCAGTTCAAAATTATCCCAGAAATCATCGGTGATCCGCCACATGTTGGCGTGGGTCTCATAGTACCAGGCCTGGTCGATAATGGCCGGTCCGGGGGACAGAGACAGCACAATGGGACGCCCGCAGCGTTTGATAGCCGTGGAGAGCATCCGCACCTCATCCCGGCAGGAGGGCTGGTCATAGCGGCAGATATCGTCGCATTTGATAAAGTCCACACCCCAGGAGGCGTACAGCTCCATCAGGGAGTCATAGTAGGCCTGTCCTGCCGGAGTGTCCTTTACCCCGTACATATCCGGGTTCCAGGGACACACGGAGGAGGCGATGGCTATGTCGCTAGCCGTCACATCCGTGCCCCTGACGGCGCAGTGGTTGTGGGCGGCGATACGGGGAATCCCTCTCATGATATGTATGCCGAATTTCAGTCCCAGACCATGGATATAGTCGGCCAGGGGTTTAAAACCGGACCCGTCTGCGGAGGAGGGAAAGCGTGCGGGGTCCGGCAGCAGACGGGAGTACTCGTCCATGGCCACCTCCGCAAACGGAATGTACTGGTACTCGTCCCGGCGGCTTCCTGCGCCGATGGCGTACCACTCGATATCCACCACAATGTATTCCCAGCCGTGTTTTTTCAGGTGGGCGGCCATATAGTCCGCGTTGGCCTTTACCTGCTTTTCGTTTACCGTGGTGTCATAGTAGTCGTAGCTGTTCCAGCCCATGGGCGGAGTAGGGGCAAAATCGTTCTTGTTTTTCCTGTTCATGGGAAACCTCCTCATACAGATATTTTGATTCTATTATAAGCTTTCTTTTGATAAAAGGGAATGCCATAATGTACAATATTTTCAGTCTTCCTTTTCGGAATCATGTACCTGTTAAAAAGAAATCTGTAAGTCTACATTGTTTATATTAGTCAACTGGTTTATAATCAAATGTATAAATCAGGATAGACCAAGCTCTTTAGAGGTAGGGGGGCGTGTCCAAAGGACGAAAACTAAAAACTTAAGGGAGGAAATGTAAATGATTAAAGCAGTAATATTCGATATGTATGAGACGCTAATAACTCTTTATGAAAGTCCGTTATACTTTGGATCACAGATAGCGCTTGACGCAGGTATCGAGGAAGATAAATTTCAGAGACTATGGAGCGTCGCAGAAGAAGACAGAACCATAGGAAAAATAACTTTAGAAGAAATCTTGGAAAAGGTACTCAAAGAAAACGGTTGTTATTCTGAAAGTAAAATCGAATATATTGTAAGAAAGCGCATCAAGTGTAAAGAAGAAGCATTTAATCATTTGCATAGTGAAATCCTTCCAATGTTACGGTCATTAAAGGAAAAAGGAATACTGATCGGCTTAATCAGTAATTGTTTTTCTGAGGAATCTGTGGTTATAAAGAAAAGTATTTTGTATCCATTTTTTGATGCCGTATGTTTATCTTTTGATGAAGGCATGCAAAAACCAGATCAGGCTATATTCTGCAGATGCATAGATAAGCTAAATGTACGGGCCGATGAATGTTTATATGTGGGAGATGGCGGAAGTTGTGAACTGGAGGCAGCAAAAATGATTGGCATGAAAGCGGTACAAGCGGTATGGTATCTAAAAGAAGGCACAAATCAGCCCTCCAAAAGAAAAGAAGAGTTTGTAAATGTTGAAACACCGCTGGATATTTTAAATTTTTGCCTGTAGATGAATAATCTCTCCTGCGGGACCAGAGTCAGCAACGTTCTTTACCAGTCATTTTCTGAAATATCATGCCTTCATAAAATTTTCATACAAAAATTTGAAATTTGGTTTGAAATTGGATGGAAAATATGCTATAATGTAAGCGCTTACATAGAGATTATATCTATATTTGCAGAGTAACCAGGAATGACCGGCATTCTGGCAGATCGCAAAGCACCGCAGACGCGGGAAATGATGTCCTGTGGAGCAGGAGAATCCGTCGGACCACCGGAGAAAGTGAGGCGCAGCATGGAACTGAGAACAGCAGTATCCCCCAGAGATGTGAAACATTACACAACAGACCGTCTGAGAGAGGAGTTTCTGATTCAGAATCTTTTCGTGCCCGGACAGATTAAGCTGGTGTACAGTCACATCGACAGAATCATCACAGGTGCGGCAGTGCCTGTGGAGCCCATCACTCTGACCGCAGGGGATGAGCTTAGAGCAGAGTATTTCTGCCAGAGAAGAGAGTTAGGTGTCATCAATATCGGAGGTGCCGGTACCATAACTGTGGACGGCAAAGTGTACAAGGTAGGCTATAAGGAGGCTATGTACATCGGCATGGGTTCCCGGGATATTGTATTTGCCAGCGAGGATGCGGCGGCCCCGGCCAAGTTCTATCTGAATTCCGCCCCTGCACATCGCACCTGCCCTACCGTGCTGATAAAGCCTGAGGGTACTCCCGAGGAGGGCGTAGTCATTGTGAAGGATGAGAACAAGGTGGAGCTGGGATGTCTGGAGGACGCCAACCACAGGGTTATCTGCAAGTATATTCTGCCCGGCCAGGTGGAGAGCTGCCAGCTGGAGATGGGCATGACCAAGTTAGAACCCGGCAGCGTGTGGAACACCATGCCCTGCCACACCCACGACAGACGCATGGAGGTGTATCTGTATTTTGAGATGCCGGAGGATGCATTTGTGATGCACTACATGGGCGAGCCCCAGGAGACANGGCATATTGTGATGCGTAACGAGGAGGCTGTGATCTCCCCCAGCTGGTCCATTCATTCCGGATGCGGTTCCAGAGCCTACACCTTTATCTGGGGTATGGTGGGAGAGAACCAGGACTTCGATGACATGGACGGCGTGGCCAATCAGGATCTGCGCTAAAAACTCTACATAGAGGAACGTAAATGATGGGATTTCCCATCGAAAACCATATAAAATAAAAAAGGAGAGAGAAAAATGAGCGAATTTACAAATTTCAGCCTGGAAGGCAAAGTGGCACTGGTGACGGGAGCGTCCTATGGTATCGGTTTTGCAATCGCTTCCGCATATGCGGAGGCAGGCGCGACGATCTGCTTTAACGATATCAAGCAGGAGCTGGTGGACAAGGGGCTGGCGGCCTATGANGAGAAAGGCATCAAGGCTCATGGCTATGTGTGCGANGTGACCGATGAGGCGGCCGTGAGCGCAATGGTGGCAAAGATCGAGCAGGAAGTGGGCGTGATCGATATTCTGGTGAACAATGCCGGTATCATTAAGCGTATCCCCATGATCGATATGACTGCGGAGCAGTTCAGACAGGTGATCGATGTGGATCTGAACGCACCCTTTATCGTGTCTAAGGCTGTTATTCCTTCCATGATNAAAAAGGGCCACGGCAAGATTATAAACATCTGTTCCATGATGTCCGAGCTTGGACGTGAGACCGTATCCGCTTACGCTTCCGCCAAGGGNGGTCTGAAGATGCTGACCAGAAATATCTGTTCCGAGTACGGCCAGTACAACATTCAGTGTAACGGCCTTGGGCCNGGCTATATCGAGACTCCTCAGACGGCTCCTCTTCGTGAGGTACAGCCGGATGGCAGCAGACATCCCTTTGATCAGTTTATCTGCGCTAAGACTCCTGCCAACAGATGGTTAAAGGCAGAGGAGTTGACCGGTCCCGCAGTGTTCCTGGCCTCCGAGGCGTCCAACGCCGTAAACGGCCATATTCTGTATGTNGACGGCGGTATTNTGGCCTATATCGGCAAGCAGCCTGAGTAAAAATATTTTGGAGGTTATCATGAAAATTGCATTGATAAACGAGAANAGCCAGGCAGCCAAGAATGGACTGATCTGTGACACCTTGNAAAAAGTGGTNGAACCCATNGGACANGAGGTTTACAATTACGGTATGTACGGTGCGGANGANCCCAACTCCCTGACCTATGTGCAGAACGGAATCCTGGCGGCAGTGCTTCTNAACAGNGGCGCTGCNGACTATGTGATNACCGGCTGCGGCACNGGAGAGGGNGCCATGCTGGCCTGCAATTCNTTTCCCAAGGTGCTGTGCGGACATATTGAGAGTCCTCTGGACGCCTACCTGTTTTCTCAGGTAAACGACGGCAACTGTGTGGCTCTGCCCTTTGCGGAGAATTTCGGCTGGGGCGGTGAATTGAATCTTGAATATATTTTTGAAAAGCTGTTNTGTGCCCCCGGGGGCGGCGGNTATCCCAAGGAGAGAGTGGAACCGGAGCAGCGCAACAAAAAGATTTTGGACGGCGTGAAGGAGATCACCCATGTGGATATGGTTACGATCCTTGAAAAGCTGGACAGAGAGCTGGTAAAGGGCGCGCTGTCGGGAGAGCGGTTCCAGGAGTACTTCTTTGAGAACTGTAAATGCGACAAGCTGGCGGCCTGTGTTAAGGAAATTCTGGCGTAACCTCTGAAAAATAATTNTGCATGGGCGGTATGGCGTCTGTGCGGGAAAACANTATAGGCCATACAGAAACGAGGAGAATCATGAANGCAGTTTTAGAAAAGCTGAGCAAGATNGGNATTGTACCTGTAGTAAAGATTGACCGGGCAGAGGACGCAGTGCCTCTGGCCAAGGCTCTGTGCGCCGGCGGTCTGCCCTGNGCAGAGGTGACNTTCCGCACGGATGCGGCTGCNGCNGCAATCAAGGCCATGACTGAGAATTTNCCGGACATGTGCGTGGGNGCNGGCACAGTGCTGAATGCGGCCCAGGTGGATGCGGCGGTGGAGGCAGGCGCGCAGTTTATTGTCAGCCCGGGNCTGAATCCCAAGACCGTNAAGTATTGTCTNGAGAAAAATGTGCCCATTACCCCCGGTACCTCCAGTCCCTCCGATATCGAGCAGGCCATTGAGCTGGGATTGGACGTGGTGAAATTCTTCCCCGCTGAGCAGTCCGGTGGATTGGCTAAAATCAAGGCCATGGCAGCCCCCTATGTGAACATGAAATTCATGCCCACCGGCGGCATCAATGCCAAGAACCTGACCTCCTATCTGGATTTCAACAAGATCATTGCCTGCGGCGGCTCCTGGATGGTGCCCGGCGACCTGATCAATGCAGGAGAGTGGGACAAAATCGAGCAGTTGACCAGAGAGGCCGTGCAGACCATGCTGGGCTTTGAGCTGGCACATATCGGTATCAATTCAAACAGCGCCGAGGAGGCGGAGAAGATTGCCAGACGTTTCTCCTTTATCTTTGGCATGCCGGTGAAGGTGGGCAACAGTTCTGTATTTGCCGGGACAGAGGTGGAAGTGTACAAGACTCCTTATCTGGGCGAGCACGGACATATCGCTATCAGAACCAACTATATTGACAGGGCTGTGAACTACCTGACCAGCGTGCTGGGCGTGGAGATCGCGGAGGATACCGCCAAGAGAGACGCCAAGGGCAACCTGAAGGCTATCTATCTGAAGGAAGAATTCGGCGGTTTCGCACTGCATCTGGTGCAGAAATAACAAAAATTCGAGAAAGGAATAATCCAATGGCAAAAGTAATTACAATGGGTGAGATCATGCTGAGATTGTCCACCCCCAACAACGAGAAATTTATTCAGGCGGACGAGTTTGACGTGTGCTATGGCGGCGGCGAGGCCAACGTGGCTGTGTCTCTGGCCAACTACGGACACGATGCGGAGTTTGTGACCGCAGTGCCCGACAATGAGATTGGAGAGTGTGCTGTAGCGGCGCTGAGAAAGTACAATGTCTGCACGAAACATATCGCAAAGTGCGGCGAGAGACTGGGCATTTACTATCTGGAGAGCGGCTCCTCCATGAGACCCTCCAAAGTAGTGTACGACAGAGCGCACTCCTCCATCTCCACGGCTACCGAGGCAGATTTTGACTTCGATGCGATCTTTGAGGGCGCGGATTGGTTCCATTTCACCGGTATTACTCCCGCCGTATCCGACAGTGCAGCCCAGCTGACTGAGAAAGCGCTGATCGCAGCGAAAAAGCATGGTGTAAAGGTGTCTGTTGACCTGAATTTCCGCAAGAAACTGTGGTCCTCCGAGAAGGCCCAGAAGGTCATGAAGAACCTGATGAAATATGTTGACGTGTGTATCGGCAATGAGGAGGACGCAGAGCTGGTACTGGGCTACAAGCCCGGCAAGACCGATGTGACCAGCGGCGATTTGGAGCTGGCAGGTTACAAGTCCATTTTCGAGCAGATGGTGGCGGACTATAATTTTGAGTACTGCATTTCCTCCCTGCGCGTCAGCCATTCGGCTTCCGACAACGGCTGGTCCGCATGTATTTACTCCAGAGATACCAAAGAGTTCTACCACTCCAAGGAGTACAGCATCCATCCCATCGTTGACCGTGTGGGCGGTGGTGATTCCTTTGCGGGCGGCGTGATCTGCGGTCTGCTGGACGGCAAGGATTTCAAGGCAGCGCTAGAGTACGGCGTGGCTGCCTCCGCGCTTAAGCACACCATTCCCGGCGACTTCAATCTGGTGTCCCGGAAAGAGGTGGAGACTCTGGCAGGCGGCGATGCCTCCGGAAGAGTGCAGCGCTAGATAAAGAAAAGTTGCAAAATGAAAGTGCGTCGGTTATCCGGCGCACTTTTTTATACTCACTAACGATTAGATTTTCCTTTCCGCACAGTGCATGTTGCCCGATTATGCGGCATGTACTGTGCGGAAATTGGAAAATCTTAACGTTAGTCAGTATAATACCAATATCTATTTGATATGCTGCTTGATGGCTTCAAAACTCTCCTTGCTGATGACATGCTCAATGCGGCAGGCGTCCTCTGCGGCAATCTTGGGGTCCACGCCCAGGCGAACCAGCCATTCGGATAAAAGCTCATGACGCTCGTAAATCATGTCGGCAATCTCCTTACCGCTCTCGGTCAGATAGATAAAGCCCTCCTTGGTCACAGTAATGTGATTTTTTTCCCGCAGATTTTTCATGGCCACGCTGACGCTGGATTTTTTAAAGCCTAATTCCTCCGCTATATCCACGGAGCGCACCACCGGCTTGCACTTGCTCAGTATCAAAATTGTCTCCAGATAGTTTTCAGCAGATTCGCTTGTATTCATATCCATTTCCATCCCCTTCCCGGATCGCACGTCCCCGATTGCTCAAAGACAACCGCTGTTATCAGTATAGCATACCTGAAAAATTACGGCAATCAAAATCTGGAAAAAAAGACTGCAGTGTGCCTGGGCGCATCGGAAGGCGGGATAAAAATGGCCGCTTTTGGTGGATGGTAGGTGAACAGGAAAAAACAGACAATGCCCGCGCACACGGCCAGAAACAGCACAGGAGTCCAGGCCTGTACACTGCAGCTTTGCGCAAGCCGGTATATTGACGCAAATGCAGTGATGACGCTGACTGCAAAGACCGCAAGATCCAGAATCACGATGTCCCGGCCCGTGATGCCGGTATAGATATAGTAGAGCGTGGGAACCAGGCAGGTTCCCAGCAAGATTCCAAAGCAGCAGGCAGAGGTCATGCAGGGATACTCCTTGCCGAATTTCGCTATCAACAAAAAGGAGTACAGCAGCGTCGGGAAGAATACCAGTTTCATATGCTCCCAGATGGACTCATTGACCGGGGTAAAAAGTCCCACGACAAAATTGTTCCCGGTCCATTCGTACAGAAAGTGAGCGAGTGTTCCCGCTATCAGAACAAAAACAGCACCTCCAATGATATAGTGTTTCAATGATTTCATAGCATTGCACCTCACAGATTGTATTAGGCAGCTGCCTAAGTAATAGTATATGCCGTTTTGCGGCGGGATAGGCATTGCATTGGGCGGACTGATTGTAATTAGTTTTTTTGAATTGTTAATTTGACAAAATGATGATATAATTTATGAAAAGATGTTAAGTGCTAATTTATAGAATATGAGAGTGATTTAGTAGACTTATTAAATTGTAAAAACTTAGGAGGAATCTGATAAAGATGAGTGACGATAAAATCAGTGCAGTTGGAATAAACATAGCAGAAAAGGCCACAGTTATTTGGAATGTGGCAGATATGCTTCGTGGACCTTTCAAGCCGCATGAATATGGTCTTGTTATTTTACCGATGACGGTAGTTAAGAGATTTCACGATTGCTTACTGCCTACTCATGACAAAGTGCTTGCGCAGTACGAAAAAGTGAAACATTTGGCAGTGATTGATGGTTTCTTGACAAGAGCGTCCGGCTATCAGTTTTACAATACAAGCAAATTTACCTTTGAAACTCTTTTGGCCGATCCGGATAATATAGAAACGAACTTTAAGGATTACTTAGCCGGTTTTTCTCCAAATGCGCAAGATGTATTATCTAAGTTTGATTTTGACAATATCATCAAAAGGATGGTAGAGAGCAACACACTTTATCTTATTATCAAAGAATTTAATTCTGAAAAAGGATATTTGGGAGCTGACAAAATCAGTGCTGTGGATTGCGGCTATATTTTTGAGGATTTGGTAAGACGTTTCTCCGAGTCTTTTGGTGAAGAAGCAGGAGCGCATTTTACCAGCAGAGATATCATTTATCTTATGACAGATTTGCTTCTTGCGGATGCCAATTTGGATACTGGCGGAATGACTGTCTATGATATGACTATGGGGACTTCCCAGATGCTTTCCTGTATGGAGGAGAGAATTCACGATTTAAACGAGGATATAGAGGTTACCTGCTTTGGACAGGAGTTCAATCCTTCTACATACGCGATTGCAAAAGCCGATATGATGATTCGCGGAGGAGATCCGGACAACATGCGGTTTGGAGATACATTATCGGATGATCAGTTTGAAGGTTTTACGTTTGACTATTGTATATCTAATCCGCCCTTTGGAATTGACTGGAAACGTGAACAGAAAAAGGTGGAGGAAGAAGCGGCAAGAGGAGAGCAGGGCAGATTTGCTCCTGGTCTTCCTAAAATCAGTGATGGTCAGCAGTTATTTGTGTTAAATGGACTCTCTAAACTTGCTCCAAATGGGAAGATGGCAATTATACAGAACGGTTCCCCGCTGTTTTCAGGAGATGCCGGAAGTGGTCCGTCAGAGATTAGAAGATATATTCTGGAAAATGATTGGCTGGATGCAATCGTGCAGCTTTCCACGGATATGTTTATGAATACGGGTATCAGTACCTATATTTGGATATGCTCCAAGAATAAACCGACCTATAGGGAAGGAAAAGTGCAGCTCATAGATGCTTCCCACTGTTATGAGGCCAGAAGAAAAAGCATTGGCACTAAAAGAAACGATATTACAGATCTGTGTCGAGAGCTGATAGTAAAAGCCTATGGTTCCTTTGAAAATTGCGCTGTGTATGGGGACAAGAACGGAATCTATTGTGAGAGCAAAATATTTGAGACTGTAGAGTTTGGATACAACAAAATCGTGGTGGAAAGACCACTGCGGGATGAAAATGGGGAAATTGTTCGGAAAAATGGAAAACCTGTTGCGGATGCAAGTCTGCGTGATACGGAGAATGTGCCGTTGGTGCAGGATATTGACAGGTACTTTGAGAGAGAAGTGTTGCCCTATGCAGAGGACGCATGGATTGACAAGAAAAAAACTAAGGTGGGGTATGAAATACCTATGACGAGATATTTCTATGAGTATCAGGCGCCGGAGAAGGTGGAGGATATTGTTGCTCGTATTCATGCGTTAGAGGCGGATATCTCTGTCTCTTTGGATAAGTTGTTTGCTGAGGAGAAATAGATATGGCTAGAGAGATGAAAGATAGTGGGATTGAGTGGATTGGGGAGATACCTAGCGAATGGGAAATAAGAAATATAAAAAATTTGTTTTCTTTTGGTAAAGGGTTGAATATAACAAAGGAAAATTTGAAAGAACGAGGGATTGCTGTCATTAGCTATGGTCAAATTCATTCCAAATTAAATCGATTTTTTGAAATATCTGATGAACTTATAAGGTTTGTTGATGAATCATACTTGGATACTGATGAACAGTCCCTAGTGAATCAGGGAGATTTTATTTTTGCAGATACATCAGAGGACGTACAAGGATGCGGCAATTTTATATATGTCGATAATCAACGAACTCTGTTTGCTGGTTATCATACCATTATTCTGCATTCGCTGACACAGAAAGATAATAAATTTTTTGCATTTCTTTTTATGTCAGATTGTTGGAGAAAACAAATTAGGGAATGTGTTAGTGGCGTGAAATTATTTAGTGTATCACAGAAGTTAATAAAAAAGACAAATATATTGATTCCACCAGAAAAAGAAAGAACTAAAATTGTAAAATACTTGGAAAAGCATTGTATTGTAATTGATACTGTACTTAAGAAAACTCGTGCAAGTATAGAGGAGTACAAAAAGTTAAAGCAAGCTGTTATTACACAGGCTGTCACCAAAGGAATAAGAGGCAACGGGGAAATGAAGGACAGCGGAATTGAATGGATTGGAGAGATACCACTTACATGGGAACTGATTCCATTCCGTCATGTACTCCAAGAGCGTCAAGAAAAGAATAATCCTATAAAATCAGTAGAGAGATTATCTTTGTCAATTGATTTGGGGGTGACTCTTTACGCAGAGAAAACTACAAACTTGGATAGATTTAAGGAGGATTTTGAACAATATAAATTAGCCCATAAGGGAGATTTGGTTATGAATAGTATGAATATGATTGTGGGGGCGACAGGAGTATCTAGCTATTTTGGTTGTGTAAGTCCAGTATATTACACCTTTTATGATGAATTAGAAGATCATGTAACTGCGAAATACTGTGAGTATATATTTAGAAGTAAGACTATGTTAAGAGTGTTATATAGTTTAGGAAAAGGTATTTATGCAATTGTTCGGGGAGATGACCGAGTAAATACATGTAGGCTAAAAGTGGCAAAGGAAGATCTAAAAAATATTATAATACCAGTTCCTTCAGTGGAAGAGCAACGGGAAATTGTGAGTTATCTAAAACAAAAATGTGAGGAAATTGACATAATAATTTCTAAGAAAGAGCAATATCTCTCCGAGATAGAAAATTACAAAAAATCTCTAATATATGAATATGTAACAGGAAAAAAAGAAGTACCATAGGATTATCTAGCATAAGATAAAGAAAAGACTATGAAAGACTACGGAGATACCATAGACTTATTGATAAGGTTGTGGGATAGAAAAATTTGTAATATGATGCAAATGCATTTATGTTGCAGATGATATCTATAATAATGAAAATCCAGCTTTTTATAGAGAAAATTCGGCTTTTTAAAATGAAAAGCTGGATTTAGCTATAGAAAGTTGATAATTGAGGAACTAAAATAAGTTATTGCAAAGAAGTAATATTTGTTTGCACAAAAGAAAATCTTCCAAAATCCTATATTTTAAAGAAAGTATAGGAATAGGTAATTCTAATTAATAGTAAAAGGAATTAATTAATATGATTTATGATTTGGACGAAGTTAAGGAGATGTTTATTACAGCAGACAGGATAATCAATGAAAATCCTACATTATTGGAAATGTCTACTGATCAGATATTTGATGAGTTAGATGATGGAACAGAAGAAATGATTCACGCTCGATGGGGTGTCATGGTTCGTGTGAAAATGCAAGAACTAAAATCGTTAAGATATGAAGATATTATTGAATTTCTGCTCACGCTCAATGGACATGATTTATTATCGGAGTATGTTGGATTTATATTACAGAGCGAGTATGGCATAAGTCTGTTAGAACTTTTGCTAGAATCATATCAAAAAGGATTTCATAATCACATTTTGAAAATTGTTGTAGCATGTGTTGAGTATGAAGAGAACTGCTTGATTCACAAAATAGATGAACTGCTAAGAATAATTGAGAACTTCAGTGAAGACTCAGATAAAGATATGTTTGTAAATGGATACGCTGTTTTGGTAGTAAGAAAAAAGAAAGAAACATCAATTTTAAAAAAATATGTATCGAAGTATTCTAACGCATTGAAAAGTTTAATAGGCAAAATAGAAATTGAACTGTATCGAAATCAAAGTGAAAATGCAGAAAAGTGGTTAGATATTTACTTAAATGAAGAGTCAGAACATTGTAAATTAATGGGTATTGATTTCTTATATAGAAGTACTTTTGGGAGTGGTCAGGCATTTGAAAAATATTTTAAATTTGTGGAAACAGTGTTCTGTGAAAATGAGGTGTTATGGGAAAATTTAATACCGGTATATGTGCAATATCTATCAGGGGATAATGCA
>JAAUZI010000032.1 GCA_014804645.1 Lachnospiraceae bacterium
TCCTGGGGCTGTAGCAGGTCCCAAGGGTTGGGCTGTTCGCCCATTAAAGCGGTACGCGAGCTGGGTTCAGAACGTCGTGAGACAGTTCGGTCCCTATCCGGCGCAGGCGGAGGATATCTGAGGGGAGCTGCCCTTAGTACGAGAGGACCGGGATGGACGGACCACTGGTGTACCTGTTAGGAATCAGTCCTATGGCAGGGTAGCCAAGTCCGGAAGGGATAAACGCTGAAGGCATCTAAGCGTGAAGCCCCCCTCAAGATGAGATATCTATAGTTAGCAATAACTGCAAGATCCCTTAGAGAGTATGAGGTAGATAGGAATGAGGTGTAAGCACAGCAATGTGTTCAGCTGACATTTACTAATCGATCGAGAGTTTAACCAAGAAAAGAGAGTTTACAAGTAAACTCGAGCGCAAGAAGGATGTAGGGTAAGGAAGTAAGAAAGCAAGCGGAGAGAGTAAGGTAGTTCAGTGTTCGGTTTTGAGGGCATGGAAGTAAAATACTATGTATTTAACTTCAAGTAAAATACTACGTATTTAACTTCGAATATAATTTCATATTAGTGTTTATTCTAAAAGGTAGGTTTGCGCCTGCTTTTTTTGTATTTAAAAACTCCAATTATAAAAAAATTATATTGACATATACCACCCGGGGGTATACAATGTATATACCCACAGGGGGTATATAGCGAGGAGGAGAGAACAATGCCCGATATAGATATACAGGGATGCTGCGGGAAGATAACGGACCGTTCGGAGGAGGAGCGCAAGAAATTGATTCATCGTCTGAACCGAATTGAGGGACAGATCAGAGGAATCCGCGGGATGGTGGAAAAAGACGCCTACTGTACAGATATACTGATGCAGTCTGCGGCGGTAAATGCGGCGGTCAACGCCTTTAACAAGGATTTGATAGCAAATCATATCCGGGGCTGTGTGGCCAGAGACATCCGGGAGGGCAAGGACGAGGTGATTGACGAACTTGTGGCAACCCTCCAAAAGCTGATGAAATAAAAGAGGGCAGGGGATAGGTTGAAAAATCAAAGATTTTTCAACTTTCTATTTGGGCAATATCGCAGACACAGTGGTAGTTGGCAAAGCCAACTACAGATATGCATGGGGATTGATATGCGGAACTCTGGAACACTAATAGAAAGGAGCAGGGTTAGATTATGGAGCAATATACAGTAACCGGGATGAGCTGTGCGGCATGCAGCGCCCGTGTGGAAAAGGCGGTGTCCGGGGTGCCGGGCGTCACATCCTGCTCTGTGAGCCTGCTGACTAACTCCATGGGAGTGGAGGGCAGCGCCGCAGCCGAAGATATTATAGCAGCGGTTCACAATGCAGGATACGGAGCAGCTTTAAAGAACGGGACAGGAAATCAGAGCGCCCGGTCTGCCTCAGACGAGGAAGCTTTGAAGGATAAGGAGACCCCTGTATTGAAGAGACGATTGATTGTTTCTCTGGGCTTTCTGATCGTTCTCATGTATTTTTCGATGGGGCATATGATGTGGGGCTGGCCGTTACCCTCGTTTTTTGAGGGGAATCATGTGGCACAGGGATTGGCGCAGCTTCTGCTTACGGTTATCGTTATGGTCATCAACCAGAAATTTTTTGTCAGCGGGTTTAAGAGCCTTCTGCACCGTGCGCCCAATATGGATGCGCTGGTTGCTCTGGGTGCAACGGCGGCGTTCGGCTACAGCACCTTTGCGCTGTTTGCCATGACAGACGCACAGGTAAATGGAAATGCGGACGCAGTGATGTCCTATATGCATGAGTTTTATTTTGAGTCCGCGGCCATGATTCTGGCGTTAATTACATTAGGAAAAATGCTGGAGGCCCGCTCTAAGGGAAGGACCACTGACGCTCTGAAGGGGCTGATGAAACTGGCGTCCCAAACCGCTACGGTCTTACGGGGCGGCGCAGAGGTTACGGTGCCCATAGAGCAGGTGGCCAAAGGGGATCAGTTTGTGGTTCGTCCCGGCGAGAATATCCCGGTGGATGGGATCGTCCTGGAGGGAAACAGCGCAGTGGATGAGGGGGCGTTGACAGGCGAGAGTATACCGGTGGACAAAGCCGCTGGGGACAGGATTTCAGCGGGTACATTGAACCAATCGGGCTTTATACGCTGTGAGGCCACGAGGGTCGGAGAGGATACCACTCTGTCCCAGATCATTCAGATGGTCAGTGACGCGGCGGCAACCAAAGCGCCTATTGCCAAGGTGGCGGATAAGGTGTCGGGAGTTTTTGTCCCGGCGGTTATCACAATTGCATTTATAACTATTGTTGTCTGGCTGTTGCTGGGACAGACGGCAGGTTTCGCTCTGGCGAGAGGAATATCGGTATTGGTTATCAGTTGTCCCTGCGCCCTCGGTCTTGCCACACCTGTCGCCATTATGGTGGGCAACGGGATGGGGGCGAAGAATGGAATCCTGTTCAAGACGGCAGTTTCTCTTGAAGAGACGGGGAAAACGCGGATCGTGGCGCTGGATAAGACGGGAACCATCACCCAGGGAGAGCCCGAGGTGACAGATATTCTTCCATTCGGCAGTTTAGATGAGAGCTCCCTGTTGCAGCTCGCCTATTCTCTGGAAAAAAAGAGCGAGCATCCTCTGGCGAGAGCCATCAATCAAAAGGCGGAGCAGGACGGGGTGGCGGCGGAGGAAGTCACGGACTTTAAGGCTTTGCCCGGAAACGGATTGACTGCCTCCCTGGGGAATGTCACCCTATATGGCGGAAACTATAAATTTATCGGAGAACAGGTCTCAGTACCCAGGGAGATAAAGGCCCGGTCCGAGCGGCTTTCCGAGGAGGGCAAGACGCCGCTGTTTTTTGCTCGTGACGGAGAACTCTGCGGTATCATCGCAGTGGCGGATGTGCTCAAGGAGGACAGTGCCAGAGCCATTCGGGAGATGCGAAATATGGGTATCCGCGTGGTGATGCTGACGGGGGATAATGAACGCACGGCCCGGGCAATCGGCGAACAGGCGGGAGTGGATGAGGTGATTGCCGGTGTGCTGCCGGGGGGCAAGGAAAGCGTGATCCAAAAGCTGAAACAGGATGGGAAAGTCATTATGGTGGGAGACGGCATCAATGACGCTCCTGCCTTGACAAGCGCCGATATTGGTATCGCCATCGGGGCGGGAACCGATGTGGCTATTGACGCGGCGGACGTGGTGCTGATGAAGAGTCAGCTGTCGGATGTTCCAGCAGCGATCCGCCTGAGTCGTGCCACCCTGCGCAACATTCATGAAAATTTGTTCTGGGCGTTTATATATAATATCATCGGCATTCCGCTGGCGGCGGGCGTGTTTATCGGCGTACTGGGCTGGCAGCTGAATCCCATGTTTGGAGCTGCGGCCATGAGTTTGTCCAGCTTCAGCGTAGTGACCAATGCACTGCGCCTGAATTTTTTCAAAATGCATGATTCATCAAGAGATCATGGGATCATGTTCGATCCGATCAAAAATAAATCTAAACGCGAAAAAGAAAAGGAGAGAAAAAGCATGGAAAAGACATTAAAAATCGAGGGAATGATGTGCGGGCACTGCGAGGCCCATGTGAAAAAGGCTTTGGAGGAGCTGGAGGCTGTGTCGCAGGCGGTTGTAAGCCATGAGAGCGGGACGGCGGTGGTCACTTTGACAGGTGAGGTTTCGGAGGACGTCCTGAGACATGCGGTTGTGGAGCAGGGCTACACTGTGACGGATATCCAATAGGGAAACTGTTATAAGGGCAAAGTCAGAAAGGGAGTGTTTTCGGACACTCCTTTTTGATGTTGCAATGAACGGCGCTTAAGGGTAAAATAGCAAATGACGGAAAGCATTTTCCACACTGGTTTGAGTGCCCGCTGAGGCGGGCAGATGGGAGTTAGATTGAAAATACTATTAGTAGAGGACAATGACGGAATTATCATGGGTTTGCAGTATCTGCTGGAACAGGAGGGCTATGTATGCCGAATAGCCCGGCGCAGGCGGGAGGCGGAGCGGATGCTGCAGAAGGAACTGCCGGATCTGATGCTGCTGGACATCGGCCTGCCGGACGGGGATGGCTATCAGCTCTGCCAGGCCGTTCGGCAGCAATACGATTTTCCCATTATTTTTCTGACGGCCAGAGAAGAGGAGGAGGATGTGGTACATGCTTTTGACCTGGGGGCGGACGATTATATCATAAAGCCCTTTCGCAACCGAGAGCTGCTTTCCCGGATCAAGAATGCGCTGCGCCGGGGCGGCCAGGAGCGGGAGGTGCTGCAGTGCGGGCAGATCGAGCTGGACGTGGAGAGCGGTAAGGTCAGAGTAGCCGGGGAAGAGGTGGCGCTGACAAAGCTGGAGTACAAGATTCTCAGCAGTATGATGTCCTATCCGGGGAAATTGTTTACCCGGGACGAGATATTATCGGATGTGTGGGATTTTTCCGGGAATTTTGTGAACGACAATACCCTGTCTGTCACGATGAAGAGGCTGCGGGAGAAACTGGGCGACACGGAGGGCAGAATTATTAAGACTGTCCGTGGCATGGGATATCGCATAGATAAGTAGGGGCAAGGCAAATATGAGACTGAGATGGAATGGGGAAATTAAAAAATTGATCGTGAGTTTGGGACTGTTTCTGGCGGCGGCTCTGGTATTGGGGAATTTGGGCATAGGGATTTTCCGGCGTCAGATGCGCCGGGAATATACTATAATGGCCGCGGGTATTATGGAGAATATGCAGCAGGCATATCCCCAGATATCGGATGAAGAGCTGTTTCACCTGCTGGAGGCCCCTGAACATACGGAGAGAGGACAGGAGCTGCTGGCCAGATACGGTATTTTTACAGAGTATGGCAGCAGTACTCTGGACGGGCAGGAGAAACGGCTGCGGTATTTTCAGACGGAAATGAATCTGTTTCTGACGCTGGTATTGGCGCTAGGTATCCTGCTGATTATTTTTTATCTGCAAAAACGTCAAAGGCGGATTGAGGAGCTGCAGCGCTACATGGAACAGCTCAGCAGGGGGAATTACCGACTGGAGCTGGATGAAAGCGAGGATGACGAGTTGGGCGGACTGCGCAGCGAAATCTATCGTATCACGGTGCAGCTCAAGGAATCCGCCGCACTGGAGCAGCGCAGGCGCCAGGCGCTGTCAAACTCCGTAGCCAATATTTCCCATCAGCTGAAAACCCCCATGACCTCCATGACCATACTATTGGACAATCTGGCGGAGGACGAGGATATGGATGAGCTTACGCGGCATCGTTTTCTGTCGGAGGTCCGCAGGCAGTTGGCGGGAATGACCTGGCTGATTGCCGCCATGCTCAAGCTCTCCCGTCTGGAGGCTGGCGCAGTGGAGCTGGAGCGTAAACCCGTGCAGGCGCAGCGTCTGGTGGAAAAATGCTTTGACAGGCTGCAGTCCACCGCGGAGTGGAGGGATATTCGCCTGGAGGGGGAGATGCAGCCAGGAGCGACCCTGACAGTGGATGAAAACTGGACTGTGGAGGCGCTGTGCAACATTGTCAAAAACGCGATTGAACACAGCCCCGCGGGCAGCAATGTCCGGGTTATGACAGCGGAGAATGAGATATATACGGAGATTCGTGTGACGGACAGCGGCACCGGAATCTCCCAGGAGGAGCGGGAGAAACTATTTCAAAGGTTTTACCGGGGCAGCTGCGCCGCCCAGGACAGCACCGGCATCGGCCTGGCGCTGGCAAAAGAGGTGGTGGAGCAGCAGCACGGACATATCCAGGTGGAATCCCAGGAGGGGAAAGGGACAGTTTTCTTTCTTAAATTCATGAAATAAAATCCTAAAATGTCACGGAAATGTCATTTCCATTTTTTATACTGACAACAAGATAGGAACCCGGAAAGGGAGTATTGCCCACTTGCGGGTTCCTGCAGGACTAAATTTAAAAGGGTATGGTGATGACATGGAAATCTTGAGAACGGAACATTTAGTCAAAAAATATGGCAAGGGCGGCAATGAGGTTCTGGCGGTGGATGATGTATCCATCTCCGTGGCCCAGGGAGAGTTTGTGGCTGTGGTGGGCAGCTCCGGCAGCGGAAAGTCCACTCTGATGCATATGCTGGGAGGCGTGGACCGGCCCACTTCCGGCAGGGTGCTGATAGAGGACACGGACATCTATGCGATGAACGACGACAAGCTGGCTATATTCCGCAGGCGTCAGGTGGGACTGATCTATCAGTTCTATAATCTGATTCCGGTGTTGAATGTGGAGGAGAATATTACGCTGCCCTGTGAGCTGGACGGGCGGAAACCGGACCCGGAACTGGTGCGGGAGCTGGTGCACACTCTGGGACTGGAAAAGCGGCTGGGGCATCTCCCCAACGAGCTTTCCGGCGGCCAGCAGCAGCGGGTTGCCATAGGCAGGGCGCTGATTACCAGACCAGCCATTCTGCTGGCGGACGAGCCCACCGGCAACCTGGACAGCCGGGCCAGTGATGAGATCATGGCCCTTTTGCGGGAGGCAAACCAGAAATACAAGCAGACTATCATCATGATTACCCACAACCCGGAGCTTGCCAAGCAGGCGGAGCGAGTGCTGACCATAGAGGACGGCCGGATTAGGGAGGGGGGCATGGCGAGATGAACGTATTGCAGAAATGTTGTTTCCGCTCCCTGAAGGAGAACCGCAAGCGCACGCTGGTGACGATTATCGGCGTGATACTGGCCACGGCTCTGATCACCGGAGTGGCCTGTCTTGCCACCAGCTTTCGGGCCAGCATGGTCGCCTATGAGAAAAAAGAAAACGGAGACTGGTATTACGCTTTTCACGGGGTAGAGTCGGAGGACCTGAAATATTTTGAGCAAAATCGGCATTTGGAACGCATTGCGCTGATGCAGCCTCTGGGTTACGCCGTTCTGGAGGGCAGCCAGAATCCGGATAAACCCTATGTGTATGTCTGCGCTGTCGATGAGGACGCTCTCCCCACCTTTGGCCTGGTGCTGACGCAGGGAAGAATGCCGGAAAACGGCTCAGAGCTGGTCATCAGCAGGCATATCCGGTACAATGGCATGGTGGAACTGCATGTGGGGGATACCATCACTCTGGAGGTGGGTCAGAGGGTGACAGGGGACTATCCGCTGCATCAGAATAACCCCTACACTTACGAAGAGGAGACGCTGACTGACAAGGAAAGCAGAACCTATACCATCGTGGGCATGATCGAGCGGCCCAATTACAATGTGGAGGACCGCATTGCGCCGGGCTATTCCGTGTATACCTATCTGGAGGACCCCACGGAGGCGGACACTCTGGATATTTACGCCACCTACACGGACTGGGGACTTAAACATGCCGACCAGGTGAATGCGGCGCTGGGGGACCTGGCCGATTCTGTGGATGACAACTATTATCTGCTGAAATGGCTGCTGTTCACTTTTTCTTCCCGTACCATGGATATAGTCTATGCCATGGCAGTGGTGGCTTTGACCATTATTATTGTGACCAGCGTATTCTGTATCCGCAACAGCTTTACGATATCCCTGACAGAGAAGATGAAGTTGTACGGCAGATTGGCCTCCGTGGGAACCACCGCAAAGCAGCAGAGGAAAATTGTTTACTATGAGGCGGCGTTTCTGGGACTGGTGGGAATCCCTCTGGGGATACTGAGCGGCGTGCTGGCGTCCGTGATCCTGGTTGAGTCCGTCAGCGGTCTGATGGAGGACGCCGTAGATATTCCGCTGGTATTCGGCATCTCCTGGGCGGCAGTTATCCTCTCTGTCCTGTTGGCGTCTGTTACGATCTTCTTCTCGGCGTGGCAGTCGGCAAGGCGGGCCGCCAAAATATCGCCCATCAGCGCAATACGGGCCAACGCTACCATAAAGATCCGCAGACGGGAGCTGCGGTGTCCCCGCTGGATTCCAGGGCTTTTTGGCATAGGGGGCAAGGTGGCCTACAAAAACCTGCGCCGTGCCCGGGTCAAGTACCGCACCACAGTGATTTCCATCGTAGTTGGGGTGGCGGTGTTCATCGGCATGACCACATTTATGCATGCGGTTAAGCACACCTCCGACATCTACTATAAAGATATGCCATATCAGCTGAGAGTCACATGCTATGATTCTGACAGCTATAAGAAAATGCTGGCTGTGGCGCAGATGGAGGGNGTGAAGGAGGCGGAGGTGGTAAGAACNGGATATTTNNTTGTCCCNGGGCAGTCTCTGCCGCTGACGGAGGATTATCTGGAGNTNTATGGNTTCCCGGACAAAGAGGGAGAGCNTATAAGNGTNTATTCTCTGGGGGAGGAGGCTTATNCCCGCTATTGCCNCCNNGTNGGTGTNTCNGNCAGCCAGGANCAGGCTATTGTTCTGGCNGAGTATGAATANATTTCCTATGACGAGGAGNNTNTAAGGCATGAGGNCANGGGCNCNGCNGNCCATTTTGAGAAGGGAGATGTGATTGCGGGAGAAGGTGAGGAGNANCTCTCGGTGACGGTGGCGGTTCAGACAGATGTGAAACCCGTTTTTTTGAGNCAGTGGAGNANTGACGGAATCTNTTTGATNGTCAGCGACAGCTGGATGGACGNGAATTNGGNGGCNCTGAGCAAGAGCGGCAGCTTCGGAACCNTGACGGACGCNTATATAAAGTGTGAGGACGCCACNCAGNTGGAGGCGGATGTGCGGGGNAGCATGAATCTGGTNAATTATACGATCNCNAATTATGAGGAANNCTATCGGGCGGAGAGGAGNACCCGGATTCTGATATCCGTTTTCCTGTACGGATTTATTNCGGTNGTGGCGCTGATCGGNGTTACCAATATTTTCAACACCATCACCACCAACATGGAGCTGAGAGCGCCGGAGTTTGCCATGCTGCGGGCTGTGGGCATGACNNGNANGGAGTTTCGCCGCATGATATGGCTGGAAAGCCTGTTCTATGGGGGCAAGGCGCTGCTTGTCGGCATTCCCCTGGGCATTGGGATATCCTACTGTTTTCATCTGGCTATGAGCCAGGGAATTGANATGGAATTCCTNTTCCCCTGGGGCGGCATCCTCATCTCGGCGGCGGCCGTGGCGGTGCTGCTGTATGGGACCATGCACTATTCCATGGGAAAGATCAAGAAGAAAAACATTGTGGAGACGATACAGAACGANAANCTGTAATCAGATAAAGTGATANTGTGCCAGGGCCTGGCGGATGCCGCCCTGGCTGGCGGGAGCCGTCACATACTCCACCTGGTCAAAAAGGCTGGCGGGGGAGGCGTTCCCCATAGCGATGCTGTGTGGGACATAGGAGAGCATGGGNAGGTCGTTGTTGCTGTCTCCCAGNGCATAGGCGTCCNCCAGNGTCAGTCCGTAGTGTTCCANCACAAAGCGTATACCGGAGGCCTTGGAGTAGCCGTAGGGNACAAATTCCCGGAAAGTGCCGCCCCNGTCGATACAGTCAAACCACTGNTCGCTGACCTGACGGAAAGCGGCCANNTGGGACTCTTCCTGATACCAGATCACNAATTTGTCCGCAAAAAAGTTGGGATGCTCCAGATGCTCCGGCATATGGTAATGCTGATCTATGAAAGTCTGATAATGATGCAGGGCTTTGGGATGCCGNAGGGGGCGGGTCAGGTCAAAGGCCACCAGAGAGCGGGATTCAAAGAGAATATCCACATCTGTCTGTCTGGCGGNCTCCANAATGCGCATCATGGTGGCGTGGGTCTGGGATATGTAGAGTACGTCCNGCCCGTCNCANTAGATNTTGGTGCCGCAGCCGCACACATAGCCGTCCCAGCCGATATTGCGAAAGTGCGGGTCCACATTCCGAAAGCANCGGCCNGTGTTGATAAACATNANATGGCCGTTTGACCGGGCCTGAGCGATGGCCGCAGCCGCATCCTNNGGCACCGAGCCGTCAACCTCGGATGTCAATGTTCCGTCTAAATCAAAGAAAGCAATTTTTCTGGACATGTCAGATTTCTCCTTTGAATGAATTGAGTTTNTCTNATTACAATTTTAAACTGTATATCAGCACAGTGTAGGGTTGTCCGTTCCGGCTGTCAATCTTGGCCTCCGAGGCNATAAGCGTAAAGCCCTGCGANANTGCCAGCCTGTTTGAANCTTCATTTTTCTCTCTCGAGGAGTAAATAAACTCTGTGGCTCCAAANTNTTCTCTGCAATACTGAATCAGGGCTTGAAGAATTTGTTTTCCCAACCCCTTTCCCACATAATCGGGTCCCAGGCATATGCCGGTTTCCCCGTATACGGNAGGCGCCTTTTCTTCTATGGCGGCAAATCCAATGGGCTTGCCGCTTGACTTTTCATAGACCAGATAGGAGTCATGGTTTTTCTGAAATTCAATGGTTCTCTGAATTCTGGTCTTGGCATCGTTTTCATTGGTGGTAACATTCCAAAGCATGTATTTNGCNCTTTCGGGGTGGGACCAGACATTGTGGTACATTCCCTCCCAGTCTGAGAATTTTGCCTTGNCAAGGATGAGGTCCTTTGTCTCAATCATNTTGTTNCCTCTTTCCGTGCTGCTTTTTCCAAATTTTTCCTGNCAGTTTATTCTATCATAAGCCATAGCTCAAAACAAGGCAACTTTTTGACATGTTGAAATATGTATCATTGACAGACAATGGAAGTGATGTTACGCTAATGGTGGGAACATGAGAAAAGTCTGTTGACCAAAATGAATCATTGTATATACTGCGCGTTTTCAGTGATAATCCACGGAGGAAAATGTATATGGGAATAGCTATTTACTTGGATGTGTCTAGATCTGTCACTAGAGAAGAATGGGAAAAAGTATATGAAGAGACCTTGGTGCTTGTGAAAGCATTTCCNCTGGCAGAGCGGAGAAAAGTACCATGCAGGGGGATCGAAACAATTTGTCTTGTCCCGACTATGGAGCGTGAGCATCCTTATGGGTGGAGGCGTGAAAAGACAAGAATCAAATNGGTGGCAGATGGAGACTATGAGACTATGAGTGTTTGCGAAGAGTATTCTCTGCCCAGGAATCTGATTGATGAGGACAAGGNCGAGACTGAGGCGGAGGCAGGAGATGCACTGATGGCGGCTCTTCCGGCTTATTTGGATTACGATCAGAAAGATTCCCGGTTCGATCATTGTTATGAACTTTGGGGCAATAAGACGCAGGGAGAGCCATACCATATGTATCTCCTTGCCATTGCATGCCTGATTGAGGCCAGACTTGGCGAGAAAGCATTTGTGTATGGGGATATTACCCGGGGACAATGTAGGAAAGCGGTGGAAATGGCAAATGAATATTTGGACACNCCTATAGATATTCCCGCTCGCTGCGATATGGATCGCTTTGCGAAAAGAGTGGCAAAGCTGCCGCTTAGNGNNAGTGAACAGCTGGCTGTATTTGNGAGACTGTATCTGGGCACTCTGGATGGAGAACTTGGTGAATATATGCGGAGTATTTATTCAGAAGGTGCATGTGATGAGTATTGGAAAAAGNGATTTGACGGTTGTCNGATAGGGTCGGGCAGGTTTGACGGACTGATTCATAAATATTTATTGTTGGGATTTGATCTGGAGAAACTNTGCTNCCTGACAGATCATATGGANAAGGACNGTAATCCGCAGTATGAGAAATTTGTTTTATGTATAATGGATGCCAAGCTTCATGTTATGGACAAAAANTGTGANGATGCGTTGACGATTGANCAGGAAGAAGCACTTCCNTATGGAGTGTCTACNCAATTAGCGCAAGCTGTATTTGCCGGAGCTAAAAACAAAAAGGTTAATCGCTATGTTCCGATTGAGGAGATCAGACATGCTTTAAATCNGGGGCTTGCGGACAAGTGCGATGTCAACGCCATCATTGATGAATATCTTGCGAAGGAAACCGGGCAGGGTGCAAACCAAGCGNCCGGAACAGACAGNGGTGACGATGAAGTAAAGTCNGCNGGTGAGCAGGATACAGCNGAGGCATTTAATCAGATGATGAATGCCAAAATAGAGGCATTACAGAAAGAATATGAGAAGTATGATATTTGTGATCGTGACTGTGAAGGCCTTATCTATTATGAAAANGGGAACACAATACATCCTGCGATTATGAAGTCATTGGGCCAATCCTATAATATCTATAAGGGCGCTTTAAAGGAGGAAGAATATGCCCGATTGATGAAAAAATCGGCAGACTGCCGATGCCGGTGGCTGGTTGAGGAAAATGAGTTTATTCTAATCAGAGATAAGGATTGGGAAAAAATTTTTGCAGACATTGAGGAGCATGAAGAGTCCTTTGCCCGCTATTATCCGATGATGAAAGTAAATGCTAAAAGCGAAACAATCCGTAATATGGTGAAGGCCATGGCNTTAAACGACGATCTTTATGCGTACTGCCGGGAATTGGCTGATATTTATGGGAAGGAATAGNAAGACGTGTCTCCTATTGGTGAATGGCGCAAGGTGACAACAAGGAGTTTATATGACAAGGAAACGTCTAAATCGTGATAAGAAATGGGGTTTTCAGTACTATCCATATTTTCAAATGCGGATGGAAAATGATATTTTTACGGGATTGGTCAGTTTGATTAGGCTGACAGANGGNGAATATTTGTATTGGGATTTTTTCCCNCAGGCGGGAAAGGTGCCTGTGGCAGGGAAAGGNATGGNCTGGCTGCAGTTGATTCCCGATCATGGCAGCCGGGCTATTACGGCCATGTTTTTGCCAGATAAAAGGGTATCGGCATGGTATGTGGATGTTATTGAAGAGGCCACATTCGATCCGGATGGCGTTGCGGTATTCATTGATAAATATCTGGACGTACTTTTTACGCCACAGGGNGATGTGATCGTTGATGACCGGGATGANCTGGACGCNGCATTTGGGTCAGNAGAACTCACNAGAGAGCAATATGACGCNGCTTTACGGGAAGGNGAGGCTATAATAGNNGAATTGTGCAGTGATATCCCCNCAACGGAGGAATGGTGCCGGAATATTCTTGAGNCNGTAGAGAAGAAGATCGAGGCAAAGCAGTTTGTGATATTCCTTGACGTTGATGGTGTTTTAGATGTCTTTGACCCCAATGTCCATATTCAAAAGCTAATGCCGGAGGCGCTNNATGAGACTGCNCNGTCTCGTGGCAAGGACAAATGCAAAACTGGTGGTTATCTCGGATTGGCGTTACGGGAGCAGCGAATANNGGTCTCGAACGGAGGAGATCGCCGCATATTTGAAATCCAATCCGCAGATCTACAATTATGTGATTTTGGATGACTGCTTTGGGGANGACTATTCCTCAGAACCCGNGATACAGGCTCATTTGGTACATATTGATGCNCTGAAAGGAGTTCAGGACAGTGATNTGNTAAAGGCNTGTGAAATCATGAATTGCCTGGACTTGCAAAAATGGTGAGAAAATCAACCACGAGTAGAATTTTGTGAAATACTGTGAATATGCCGTTATTGTCAGCAGATTAATGAATTGGTAAAATGAATACGACAGCGGAAACAATCAATCATTTGCGACAGAGCGCCCGCTNAAGCGGGCNGACAGGAGGATGGNATGAGCACAATTGGAGNGGCAATCAAGCGNAGAAGGAAACTGTTAGGCTACACCCAGCAGGAGCTGGCGGGAANGTTAAGCATATCCTCCCAGGCGGTTTCCAAGTGGGAAAATGATGTGGCTCTGCCTGACCTGGGGTTAATGCCGAAACTCGCCCAGGTGCTGGAGACCACGGTGGACGGGCTGCTGGGCTATCAGGGCGCGGTAAGCAAGTATGATGAGAGATATCAGGAGGAGGAGTACTACTGGGGATTGAATCCCAATAACCTGTGTTATGAGCTTATGAAACTGAAACCGCCCACCCGGCCCTACAGAGTGTTGGAAATCGGATGCGGCGAGGGAAAGGATGCGGTTTTTCTGGCCAGATGCGGCTATCAGGTGACAGCGTTTGACGAATCCCAGGCGGGCATCGACAAGGCGGTATTGCTGGCGGAGAAAAACGGAGTGCATGTGGATTTTTTCAAAGCCAATGCGCTGGATTACCGGATTGAGGGAATGTATGATATCATATACAGCAGCGGATTTTTTGATTATCTCCCAGACAAAATAAAGGGAGAGTTTACGTCCATGCTAAAGGAGCACACAGTGGTCGGCGGTCTGAACGTGATCAACGCCTTTGTGGATAAGCCCTTTATGAAAAAGAAGGATGGGCAGCAAAAGACTCCTTGGAAATCCGGTGCACTGTTTACATGCTATCATGACTGGCTTTTCCATAAATGTGAGCAAGTTATATTCGACTGCAACAGTGGCGGCATACCCCACCAGCACTGTATGGATGTGCTGATTGCGGAGAAAATGTTATAAAATTTAACCAAAAGCTGTTCTGTGGACAAACCATTTGTGAAAAAGTAACATTGTAATTCAAATGTGCATATGCTATAATTTCCGCATTGCAGAGAAACGTATACTGACTAACGTTAAGATTTTTAGGTTTCCGCACAGCACATGCCGCATAATCGGGCAACATGTACTGTGCGGAAAGGAAAATCTAATCGTTAGTGAGTATAAGTAAGAATAAAGGAGCGGGAAAGGTATAATATGAAAAAGATTACAATTTGGGCAATGAGGATATTATGCATGAGCGCGTTGCTGGCTTTTATTACTGTCGGTAATGTAGAGGCAGAGGAATTGCAGAGCATGTCGTCGGAAGTAGCCATAGACACGAGGCCGGATTATACTGTTTTTGTGAATAGAGCGTTGAATTGTATTACTGTTGTACAGCAGGTCGAGGACGGCTCCGTGGTGCCCGTCAAGGCAATGGTCTGTTCCTGTGGAAGAGTAGGGCATGAAACGCCGGAGGGGGTTTTTCAGACCTCCGATTATTATGAATGGCGCAAGATGGTGGATGGCACCTATGGCAGATATGCGGTACGGTTTAATGGAAAGATTTTGTTCCATTCGGTACCTTATATAGAAGAGTCTCCTGATTCGCAGGAATGGGAAGAGTATAATGCGCTGGGCGAAAATGCGTCCTTAGGCTGTGTCAGATTGTCTGTCGAGGATGCTAAGTGGATATACGATAATTGTAAGCCGGGGACAACAGTAGTTGTATACTCTGACAGCGAAGTGGCAGGATTGCTCGAGAAACCGACGGCAATCAAAATAGCAGAGGATTCTCCTTGCAGAGGATGGGATCCAACGGATATAGATATCAATAATCCATGGTTTGCGGATGTAGCGGGACCTATTGATGAATTTAACTATATAGAATACGCAGATAGATATTCCGACTTAATGGATGCATTCGGTTATGATAGAAATGCGCTATATGTACATTACATAACGTATGGAATAAAAGAAGGAAGAATTGCAACTTTTAATTAATAGCCTGATACTGAAAAGCCTAATTTTTCAAGGGCAGAGTTGGACTACTGTATATAGGGCAAAAATTAAAGATTCTATGAAAAAACACTTGATTATTTTGATATCGTTGCTTGCATTGGCTCTTATCGGCTGTTCGTCTACGAAAAAAAATATGGAGGAAAAGCCTCTTGCAACGGAGGCTCCGATTTATGCGCAGAGTAATCTGGCGTTTCGACTGTCGGAGGATGCCAATCCATATAGGATGGAATTTGCAAGAGAAGGCTTTTTCTATTTCGCAATGGGTGAGGAGTATCAATTTTTCTATCAGACATATGATAGCAGAGAGGCCATCCCGTTCTGCAAAATAGAGGATGGAGTTGTGAAAGCATTTTCAGGTGTTGCGGGAGACGGGAAAGACGGGCTTGCGGTTCTCCGGATCGGCGATGAAGCCTGTATTTTGAAGTATGATGGAACAGGCGAAAAATACGGAGAAATTATTATTGATGGGAATTTTAACGATTTGGAAAAAGCAATGCAATTTTTGGCGCTGCCGGATGGAGGATATGTCATCGGTATGTCCGGAGATGTGTATTTCCTGGATGACGAAGGGCATATTCTGAATAATATTCGCTTGAAAGAGGGGAATGTAAAAAGATTTGTTCTGTCAAACCAGCAAGAGGTATTCGCGGTCGTTCAAAAGCAGGAGACAAATCAAAGCGAACTGTGCCTCACAAGGTTGGATGCGCAAAAAGGCCAGGAGGAAATAACAAGAAATCTGCCAAAGGAATCAATGAATATTTTTGCTTTTGAGGAAGGTTTTGTTTCCGTGTTGCAGGACTGGGTTGTGTTCTTCCGGGCGGAAGGGGAGGATGAGGAGCCGCTGATCGATCTGACCAGACAAAATTTGGTCGCGTCCCAAATGCAATACCTGTTCGGCAATCGTGAGGAAATCAAAATCGTCTCGCTGGACCCGAATCGGCCCGAGGAGGGATATGTGTTCACTTTGCGCGTTAATGCTGCTACAGAGGGAGCGGAAAACGCAGGGAATCCGGGCGATGAACAGGACGCGCAGGCGTATGCGCCGGACGGGAGAAGGATCGTGCGGGTGGCGATACCGCAGGAATATTATTATCAGATGGAATTTCATGTGAAAAAGTACAATCAGATTAGCGCTGACGCTTTTGTTGAGGTGGAACGATATGAAGATGATCTGGAGAGTTTTCTGGGAAAGGGAAACCAGCCGGACGTCATTATGATGAAAGATCAGACGGAGCTGGAAACATATGTGCAGAAGGATATTCTGGCAGATTTTCTTCCGCTGTTTGAAGCACAGGAGAAATTTTCTCTGGATGATGTGATCCCAAAGGCTAGGGAAATTCTTGGCGCAACGAATGCGGATGCAATGTACGCAATGGCGGGAAGGTTCCGGCTGCTGCTGCGGACTTCCGACGGGACGGAGTATGATGCAGACGGAACCTGCGACGCGGTTCGCTATCTCAAATGGTATGACCGTTTCCTGACGGAAAGAGAGATCGGCGGAATGGGACAGATGGACGATTTTCTGTATGCGAATGTCCGCGCCTTCTACGATGAAAACACCGCAGAGGTATTTTTTGATTCAGAAGAATTCCGGGAGCTGATGCAAGCGTACAAAGAAGTTTACGACCGGCACCGCGGTAATTTGGATACGGGTTCCATGGCGGATCAGGGCTATAAGGAGCGGGAGATCGCCAGAGGACCGAGATGGTGCGCGAGTTACTCAGCTCCGGAGTTGGCGGAGCCGAATGTGAAAAAAGAAGGAATACCGGGAACGGACGGAAAGAACCATGTGTTTATGAAACTGGAATTCCCGATGAGTATCCTGACTACCTCCGACTGCAAGGCGGAAGCTTTTGATTTTATCATGTATTATAATTCCCTTTCGGAGCTGCTGATGAAGGGTGACAGCGAGAGCAGTTTCGGGAAAAGCGGCAACACCTGGGCTATTTTCTCGGTATACGAGGATGTTTTGAGAGAACAGATTTATGAGTCGGAGCGCCCTTACAATACGCTGGACGGCGAAGCATATTTTTTCACCGACGAACAAAATCAGCAGTTACAGGAATTGATCGACAGTGCTGTTGCGGACTCGAAAACACAAAAGTATATCTATCTGATGCTTACGGAGGAGATGGATAGTTACCTAAAAGGCGGAAAATCATTGGACAGCGCCTGCGAGATTTTGCAGAATCGTGCAAGATTATATTTGCTGGAGCAGGAATAAGCCCCGTTAATAACTCAAACTTCCCACATGAATTCAGGGTACAAAGCCTGAATAAATGAGGGCTGAGACACAAACCAGTTGGTCAGTTGCGTTTTTATTTCTTTTGTGATAGTGATCGCACGATTTTTGATGCCAACGCATAGGATTTTTAACAGTTGTTTCATAGCAGTGCTTAACTCGATATCCTGTATATCCTCACAGCAGACATAGAACAATTCGCAGATGGTCTTCTGGTCATTGCTCTTACGGGCGCAGCCATTCCAGAATGATATATCTGGTAAAGGTTTTCAAGGAATTAAAAAGGAATTAAAAATTTTGCAAAAAACCTATTGACATTGGAGAAACTGTGTGATAATCTATTAAAGCTGTCGCATTAGTAGATGTGGCAGGAGGTTAATGCCAAAGGCATTTACCAGAAGTAATTGGCGCAGCCAATTACTCGAGGTTAATAGCGTAGCTATTTACCTCTTGTTCCTTGACAAATAAACAGCAATGCAACCCTGAAAATTCTATTTTCAGAGAACGAACCAAAAGACAGTAATGCCAGATAACAA
>JAAUZI010000033.1 GCA_014804645.1 Lachnospiraceae bacterium
ATAAAGAACCAATGCTGCAAATTCTGATGAAGTACAACTGTAAAATAGTTTTCACATCACGCTGCACTTTTGAAATCGGTTATACATACGAGCTTAAAGAAATATCGAACACAGAAACTCTGCTTAAATTATTCGGCAAATTTTATTCTCATACAGAATCACAACAAAAAGGGGATTGTTTTTTTCCTTTGATTATGATATAATATGAACTATAAAAGAGATTTTGGAAGTGATTTTATGGAATTCAAATTAAATGATTATCACCGAAATATTACGGATGAAGAATTGCTGAAAGACATTTTACAAGTTGCTAATTCTTTAGGGAAAACTACAATTTCGCAAACAGAGTATGTAAAAAATGGAGGAAAGTATAGTTCTTCATTCATTAGGAAACGATTTGATGGTTGGATAAATGCTCTGGAAAGATGCGGATTATCTCCAAATGAAAGTCAAAGGCATTCTGTCTCTGCATATAATGCGCCTATAACAACGCAAGAATTGATCAACGACTTACTTAGAGTGTCTAAAAAATAAACAAGAAAACTTTTTCTTGCGTAGAATATAGAAATAATGGAAAGTATTCGGTTAATTCATATTTGAGGAGGTTTACGACTTGGAACAATGCTTTGAAAACCTCGGGTTTAGAACCTTTTGATCATCCATTAGGAGGACGCAATGCTAAAATAAGCGAGTATGCCTGCCTCAAGGAAATTGAGCGCATTTGGATAATACTTGGCAGACAGCCTACAACAGCGGATATAGAAAATGGTATTAGTAGATACTCGCTTGCTACATATAGAGCGCACTTTGGCTCATGGAGAAAAGCACTTGAATTTTTTGTAGCATATATGAACGGTGAACAAGAGATTGAACAAACCGATGATATGGATGATATACAGTTTCCGGCCGAAGCGATTCCCAAAAGTGTTGATAATGAATTACTTCACAAAACAAAACGAGGTATAAATTTGCGATTGCGCTTTATGGTTATGAAACGTGATAATTTCAAATGTTGTATGTGTGGAAGATCGCCAGCGACAACATTAGGATTGGAATTACACATCGATCATATTATTCATTGGTCAAAAGGCGGAGAAACTGTTATTGACAATTTACATACATTATGTAGTGACTGTAATTTAGGGAAAAGTAATCTGTCCGAAAATGATTAAATGTGACCATTCTGAGCCTATTGTCGTAGGCTCGGAAATATTTGTTACATCTCACAGTCCTGATTTTATTGCTTTCACTTTTTTTGAAAAATTGTGTCAAGTATCATTGACAAAATCATTTTTGGTAATGTACCTGCGAAATTGTTCGCGCTGATTTTTTACCCAAGACAGCGGCAGACCCGCCGCAATATGTACGTTTGCTTCATTTATATTGTATACTTGCAGTTCCGAAGCAATTGCCGCCAAGGTGAGAATGTAAAAATCCTCATCAACTGTTTTATCGAGAATAAAGGGCTTGTGGCAGTCGCCGATCTTGTAAAATTTACTGTCCCAATGCAGGATTTTTCCCTAAAAAACAGGGTCGGTATTATGTGCGGTCAAGCCTGTGGGAAAAATTGTGCGTGACGTTTTGATATTGCCGTAACCAAGGTCTACGCCTATTATACACGTTGAATTAAAAGTTATCATACTGCTTCCTCCTTAAAATCATTGTTTGATATTTTTGATTTGAGAAGCTAAATAATGAGCTCCTCTGACGATTTATCCGCTGTGCTGTCGGCAAATGAATTAACGATAAAAACGGTTTTCCCGATTTCCTCGCGGTGTTCGCTGCCCAACAGGACATACTTCTGCTCTTTCATTTTGTACCTCCGCTGCTATTAAATTTCAGAGATAATGCTATTCCTGCCGACAGTTTTGATAGCGAATTATCGTGATTTTATTATACTGCCTCTGACTCTGAAAGTCATTGACAGTCAATTGACAGCGGATTGATATATTTTTTGAAATTTTGATAGCAAGTGGACTGCCTTTTAATAGCAAATCCGCCGAAAATGCTTTGTTCCAAGCACTTTCGGCGGATTTTTGTATATGTGGAGAAGCTTTTTCTCTTTTGGCAAATTGTTATTTAACTCGGGTGAAAAAGTGCATTTTTCAGCATCGGAGAATGAAAAATTAAGAGGGATTATTTTAGCAAGCATAGATTTTGTGGGGACAAAATCGGTGGTGTAAAAAATATACACTGGAGATAGAGCAAGCAGAACATTGCCTACAGCGTAAATCAACAATTCAATGAAATAACAGCTATTTTGAGTGTTAGTATGCAAAATGCGCGAAAACGAATAAAAAGTTTGTCAGGATTTACCATTGAATTTTTTTGTCGAGATATGTGATAATATATACATAAACAAATATTTGACAAAGTATTAAAAATATTAGTTTGTACGAAATTGAATGGAGGAATNNATTATGTTTGAAGTCAGAAGCGAAGCNCACNGNCGGGTNTTGAGNGCNGTNGAGGACATCAAGNCCTGCTGCGAANTNGGTGANTATTACGAGGAATGGAGCGATGTTGCCGCCTCGTCNATNCAAGCNTTTTTNGAGGATTTGTCCGCNGAACAGCTTGACGATACCTGNGGAGCGTNCAGGGAGTACATTNCNGAAANTNCNNAGGAAAATCCAAANNTTGCTAANGGTATCAAGGANGCNNTTNCGAATATGNCTTAANGAAATNCTTGACTANATCGGGGACGTTCCCGAAGATGATNACANCGAGGNCGNGGATTNTTATTCNGATTATGACAGNGAAANGGCGTATTTNNCAAGTATAATAAANGCTGAAATNAANCGGCTTGAANAAATGAAGGTATAGGAGGTAATGAAANACGGAAAAGATTATTCAAAGGAAGTCCCCAGTNGGGANAAATAAGCTCAAANCATTTCATATATTTTTTNCATATCAATGNTTTTTCGCACACCGTCAGCAAGCAAATCATACTGCCGCTCCTTATATTCGGAGCGGTTTATTGTTTTTTCTGCAGCAATACCCTTGCGCTCTGAAATTGCATTTATAATTACACNCACAACCTCCTCACTGTCAAAAAATCCGTGTAAATAGCTCCCGTAAATATTATTTTTATATGCCCCGTCNGTGCGCCCGTCACTTAATTTTAGCAGCGGTTTTTCAATTCCGACCGTTTCGCCCATATGTATCTCATAACCATCTGCGTGTGCGCCGCACAGNGCAGGAANATCACCGCCGTCAGCCGTCACAATTCCGCTGACCCTTGTTCTTGNCTTTTCGGTANGGAAAACCGTTTTCATATCAAGCAAACCGATACCAAGAATTTCACCGCCGCTTTCGGTANTATATGGGTCTGAAATTAATTTTCCCANCATTTGATAACCGCCGCATATGCCGAAAATCGGCGTACCGCCAAACGCATTTCTTTTTACGGCAGNTTCAATGCCGCTCTCCCGCAGCCATTTCATATCGGAAATAACGCTCTTGCTGCCNGGAATAATTATCATATCGGGATCGCCAAATTCGGAGCATTTTTCAATATATCTTACAGAAACATTTTTAAATTGACCGAAAACATCAAAGTCGGTAAAATTAGAAATTCTCGGCAAGCGTATAANGGCAATGTCGATTTCANCTGNGGTTTTATTAAGNAGCTTTTCNGATAAACNGTCCTCGTCCTCAATGTCGCAATNCAGATACGGAACTACGCCCACAACAGGCTTTTTCCCCTTTTCCTCAAGTATTTTTACACCGTCTGCAAACAGTGAAATATCACCNCGAAATTTATTTACAATAAGTCCCTTGACACGCTCACGTTCGTCCTGNTCNANCANCGAAAGNGTACCCAAAAGCTGTGCAAAAACGCCGCCCCTGTCTATATCTCCCACAAGNAANACCGACGCGTCCGCAATTTTTGCCATACCCATATTTACAATNTCGTCCGATTTTAAATTAAGCTCAACGGGACTGCCTGCACCCTCAATTACAATAATGTCGTACTGTTTCGCAAGTTGNCGATATGCGGCTTCAATTTCGGGAATAAGCGTTTTTTTGTATTTAAAATAGTCAGCCGCCCGCATATTTCCGCGCACTTCTCCGTTTACAATCACCTGCGAACCCATATCGGTAGTTGGCTTTAACAAAATAGGGTTCATNAAAACGGACGGTTCTATTCCCGCAGCTTCCGCCTGCATTGCCTGCGCNCTGCCTATTTCAAGTCCNTNGCNGGTAATGTATGAGTTNANCGCCATATTCTGCGACTTAAANGGCGCTGCGGAATAACCGTCCTGCNTNAAAATTCTGCACAGCGCTGCGCATAAAAAGCTTTTTCCCGCATTTGACATTGTACCTTGAAGCATAATTGCNTTTGCCATAATTAATTGCTTTCCCCGCTTTCGTTCAGTATTTTTTTCAGTGCNTTTATCAAAATAACATTCTCGCNGTGATTTTTTACTGCAATACGAAAATANTTCTCATTAAGNCCGATAAAATTATCACAGCTTCGTATTGCAATTCTTTCATTTTTCAGNAATTTACNNANCGGTAACTTGCTGAAAAATAATAAAAAATTTGTGTCNGAAGNATATACTTTAATTTTCATATNATATAAAGAATTGTACAGATANTCTCGCTCCTGTTTGATTAAATCAATNGTTCTTTTTATGTATTTTTTCTCGTCTAATGCCGCTGTTCCCGCAAGCTGNGCAGGCATTGAAACNTTCCAGCATTGACCCGTATGCCGTACTTTATTTGCAAGACTTTCATCTCCGAAAATCGCATAGCCAAGCCGCAGTCCCGCCATTGAATAAATTTTTGTAAAAGCTTTTATGACAACCGTTCCGCGCCGTATCGGCAAGGTATATTTTTCTTTGTCCGTGACAAAATCCATAAAGCACTCGTCAGCGATCAAAAGAATATTTTCCTGCTCGCAGCGGCGGAAAATTTCATTCAGCATTTCAGGTTCTGCAATTTTTCCGGTGGGATTATTTGGGTTACAAAGAAAAAATATATCAACATTTTGTAAATCTTCAAGCAGACGCTTTGTTACTTGAAAATTTTCGTTTTCACGCAGATAATGATATTTTATCTCGCAGCCGACCTCCGCAAGCGCTTTTTCGTATTCCGAAAATGTCGGAGCAAGAAGCAACGCCCGTTTGGGCATAACAGCATAAATAAGCCGATAAATCAAATCAGCCGCACCGTTTCCGCAGACAATTTTTTTGCGCGGAATATTTTCGCATTCCGATATTTTTTTAATTAAATTTGTACAATCGGGGTCGGGGTACTGTGAAAAAATATTGATATTTTGGATAAGAATTTTTTTGACATTTTCGGGCAGTCCCAGCGGATTAATATTTGCCGAAAAGTCGTATAAAACATCAGAATTTGCGTTTCCGCCGTGTTCAAATCGTTCCATAACTAATCACCAATTAAAAAATAAAATACGCAAGCAATAAGCGAACTGCTGCGGCAAATAAAAGCATTATAAAACTTGCTGTAAACATAAGTCGGTTTACACGGCGAATATCCTCGGCTTCAATTTTGCGGACATTATCGCCTATCGTGTTTTTATGGTGCAGTTTGCCGAAATAGTATGCGTCGCCTAAAAGCCGCAAGCCCAACGCTCCTGCTGCCGCTGCTTCGGTCTGTGCGGCGTTCGGACTTTCTTGACTGTTTCTGTCACGCCGCCAGATTTTATATGCGCTTTTAAAATCATAACGCAGAATAAATGCTGCCGCAATCATCATTAATGCGGAAATTCTTGACGGGATATAATTTAAAATATCGTCAAATTTTGCGGCAAAACGTCCGAAATCAATGTACTTATCATTTTTGTAGCCGAGCATAGAGTCCATAGTATTAGCGGCTTTGTAGAAAAATCCTGCTGCCGCACCGCCGAAAGCCATATAAAAAAGCGGGGCAGTTTCACCGTCGGAAGTGTTTTCGGCAACCGTTTCAACAGCGGCGCACAGTATTCCGTTTTTATCAAGATTATCGGTATCGCGTCCAACGATCATTGAAACCGCTTGCCGTGCGGCGTAAATATCGTCCGCTTCAATTGCTTTGCAGACCTTCATGCTTTCATTGCAAAGACACCTCGCCGCAAGCATATAGTATGTCAAAATACTCTCGGCAATAACGCCGAACCATGCGTTTATTTGATAGCAAACAAACAATATCAGTGCGGGAACAGCGGTTGAAACAATCAATACGATTACCGATAAAATTGTGCCTCCAAGCCGCGGATTATTGGGAAATTTTTTTCGGAAAAAGCTTTCAAGACAAGAAATAAAATTGCCGATCAGCCTTACGGGGTGGGGCAAATTATATGGATCGCCCAAAATCAAATCAAGAATAAACCCGCATATCAGCGGCAATGTGAAAATAAAATATTTCATATTAACTCCGATAGAATTTTAATTGTTTTTCCGTCCCATTCCGTGACATATCCGCAGCCGTTTGCAATTTGATAATCGTAATAGGAATGTTTCGGCAGCGCATATTCCGACATTACAGACATAATTGTGCCGCCGTGAACAACAAATGCAATACTGTCGGCATTTTCAAATGCGTTTACTGCACGGATAAATTCATCACAGCTTCTTTGACGGAAATTCAGCGGCAATTCTCCATTCGGAAACATAAGCTCACCGCCGCTGTCGATCCACTTTTGGTAGCAGCTGTTCCCTTTTAGATCGCTGTAATTTTTACCCTCAAAATCGCCGAAATCACATTCCCTGAAATCATTGAAAATAATCGGTTCGGCAGAGGGATAAATCAGCTTTGCGGTCTGTATACATCTCTTCATCGGACTTGAAATTACACGCCGGACGGAAGGGTATTTCTTTATTTCAAGCTGACGTATGCCGTGATCGCAAAGCGGCTCGTCCGTTTTTCCGATATAGCGTTTTTCGAGATTTCCCGCAGTCGCACCGTGGCGAATAAAAACAATTTTCATAGCTTTCCTTTCAGAACGGTTGGTATTCCGCATACTAAACGTACTACCGTTTCAGCTTTTTCTGCAAGCATACAGCCTGTTTGTCCGGCTGCTTCACGTTTTTTGCGTTCGGATCTTTCAAGTGGAATTATCCCGCCGCCAACTTCGTTCATAATAATAACGACATCAGGATTTTGTGATAATATCGCTTCGGCTGCCGTGACAGCGTTTCTGCCGCTTTCCGTGACAGCATAAACAAAATTCTCAAAATTACGAATACATTTTGCCGATAATAATATTTCAATTTCAGCAGAACCATCCGCAATTTCACTTTCGGAAAATCCAAAATTATTTATTGCAAATTCTGTTTTTCCCTGATATGCGCCGCCTGTTATAAACGTCATAAAACCGCCTCCTTATCCTAATTTCTGTCTAAAAGCGTAGTTAAAAAATCTGCGCAAAAATCATACACGAAAATTTTTACTTGATTTTTTAAACGCTTTTTAGACAGAAATTAGTATTAAACAAATTTGCAATGACTGCGCCTGCGATTATCCATATCTCGCAAAGCTGCAAAAAATATCCCGCCAAATCGCCCGTTATTCCTCCGAAACGGCGTACCGAAAATATTCGGTAATATATAAATACCGCCCCTCCGCACAAAAATGCTGCCGTACCGCAAATCGGATCTAATACGATCATTACCGCAGATGATATTAACAAGTAAATTATTTCGGCAATGATCGTTATTTTTTTATGGGCAGGTTTGCTGAAATTCTGCAAGCTGCCCTCGCCCCTTGCGTTCGGAAACGTCACTGCCGCAAGACCGCTCCACGCCCGCGACTGAACAAATCCGAGGGTACAGATCATCAACAGAGAAAAACTGCTTACTTCCGACAAAAGAGCAGTTTGCAAAAGAAAATATATGTACAGCTTAATTACCGCAAACGAGCCTATATGCGGGTCTTTCATAATTTCAAGCATTTTTTCTTTTGGCAGGCAGCTTGCAAGAGCGTCATTCACGTCGCAAAATCCGTCAATATGTATTCCGCCTGTCACCAAAACAGGAATAACGGTACAGCCGACCGCAAAAAATAAGCTGCCTGCGGAAAGAAATCCGCATAACTTCCACCACAGCATGATCAGCGCAGCAATAACCGCACCGACCAACGGAAAAAAGCATAAAGAATAACGGCGGTTTTCCTCTTTCCATTCGACCTGCGGGACAGGTATTCTTGAGTACATTAAAAATGCTGAACATAATGATTTTAACAAAGACATTTCGGCAAGTCTCCTTTCAGCAAAACAGGTATTCCGAAAACGGCTTCTATCACGACGTCAGCAAGCTCGGCAAGTCTATTGTTCAACAGCCCCATTTGCTTTATGTACTCCATTGTTTCGGGTGAATATTTTACGCCGTCGCTGCCTACTTGATTGGTTACAGCAACAAAAATTTCTGTATAATTTATCAGCGTTTCNATACCTCTTANAATTTTGGGGACAGGACTTTTTTCATTTGCCGAAAACATTTCATTGGCGCATAAATTACATATACATTCAAGCAGTACGCCGCTGTCCTGCGGTAATTTTATTTCGGAAATATCGGTATATTTTTCAATTGTGGTAAAATTTTTTCCCTCACGGATTTTTCTGTGCCGCGCAATGGCTTCCGCCGCTTCGCTTCCGAAAGGCTCCATTGTCGCAACATAAAATCTCGGCATATCAGGAACATCATATGCTGTGAGAATTTTTTCAGCTATCCGCGACTTACCGTTTTTACAGCCGCCTGTAATAAGTACAAACATTATAATTCAACATACCTTTCAATTTGCAGATCGTCAAAGCTGTGCGCCGAATTATATACCGACAGCGCACCGTCCAAAAGCGGCAGAAGAAGTATTCCGCCCGTTCCTTCTCCCAGCGCAAGCTCCGCCGTAATAAGCGGTTTAAGTCCGATCAAATCAAGAATTTTCCGTCCCGCAGGTTCTTTGGAAACGTGGGAGCACAACATATATTCTTTTGCAAGCGGATCGATTTTTACCGCAAGCGCAGCGGAAACTGCCGAAATAAAACCGTCTATTACAATGGGGATTTTGTAAATCGCNCCGCCGAGAAAAAGTCCTGTCATTCCTGCAATATCGTATCCGCCCAGCTTTGAAATAATATCAACAGCATTATTTTTACACGGACTGTTTAATGCTATTGCCCGTTCAATTACGTTAATTTTTCTTTCAAGACCCGTATTGTCAAGACCTGCGCCNCGTCCCGTCACCTCGCGCGGACAAGCGCTTAAAAGTACAGCCGCAATAGCCGATGAAGTGGTTGTATTTCCTATTCCCATTTCGCCCGTCACAATAATATCAAAACCGTTTTCGGCGCAGCTTTCAGCAATATCAATTCCCACGGCAATTGCTTTAATTGCCTGCTCCCGNGGCATTGCTGCGCCTTTGGCAATATTTTCTGTTCCGAAAGAAATTTTTCGGCAGAGTATTTTTTCGTTTGCAATTTCGCGGGCAATTCCAATATCAACGGGCAGAACGTCCGCNTTAAACGTCTGCGCCATTCGGTTTATGCTTGACGTTCCGTTTGCTATGGCTTCGGCAACAANGGCTGTAACGCTGCTGTCAGACTGCGTTACATTCTCGCAGACAACGCCGTTATCCGCACAAAAAACCACGGTACGGCGTTTGTTCAAAAGCACGTCCGCATTACCTCTGATCCCTGCAATTTTAATAACGGCTTCTTCAAGCAGACCAAGGCTGTGCAGCGGTTTCCCGATATTATTCCAACGCTGACGCGCGTTGTCCATTGCCGCTTTATCGGGAGCAGTTATTTTATTTATTCTTTCCATTCCGATACTCCAAACATTTTTTCACAAAGCGTCCTGCGCTGTTCACGTTCGCCCACAAATACAAGTGGGGAAATCCCGCATAAATTGTATCATTGCAGTGGACGCATAAGTCGGAAACTCCGTTTTTTCTTGCCGCCGTAAAATCTTTTCCAAGATTTGTACAGTCCCAATAATGGTATTCGTGAGATTTTAATGTATCGCCTTTCCGGCAAAGCAGGTTGTCCGAATTGGCAGTCAAATCTGCGTATCCAAAGCGATTCAGCTTATTTGTGCGATATGCTTTTCCGTCAAAAAATCCTGCGGTTTTATATGAAATGCCGTTTATATCCTCTATTTCACGGNTCAGATAAAGATACCCGCCGCACTCCGCAATAACAGGCAGACCGCCGCTTATTGCAGAATATATTTCCTTCAGCATTTCCGTATTTTCCGAAAGTTGCTTTGCGTAAATTTCGGGATAACCGCCGCCGAGCCATAACCCGCAAATGCCGTTTGGAAGCTGTTTGTCGTACATCGGCGAAAAAAATACAAGTTCACAGCCAAGCTTGCGGAGCAATTCAAAGCTTTCCTCATAATAAAAGCAAAATGCCTTATCATATGCAATTCCGATTTGGATTTTTTTATCGGACACAGCCGAAATACTGCGCATTTTAATATTAATTTTTTCAGCTTGTCCCGCAATTTCATAAATGCGGTCAAGTAATATATTTTTCTCTGCGCTGTCTGCCAAAAGCAGCAATTTATTTTTTAAATCGGAAATCTCATCAGCGGTAACAAGTCCNAAATGTCTGCTTTCAATTTTGTATTCTTTTGAATACGGCAGTCTGCCGAGATATTCCGTTCCAAGCTCACGGCACAGTTCTTTTGTCTGCGGAATAATACTTTCGGGCAGGCGATTAAAAATAAATCCCGCAATTTTATTTTGACGGTAGTTCAAAAATCCCTGTATTAATGCGCCTATTGATTGGCTCATACCCTTGCAGTCAACAACAATAACTGCGGGAGTCCCCGTATCAAAGGAAACCGCACAAGTGGAGGAATTTTCGTCCGCTCCGTCATAAAAGCCCATTACACCCTCAATTACGGCAAAATCCCCGCCATAGGTTTGCAGCAAGTAATTTACAGTATTTTTGTCGCAGAAACGACGGTCAAGATTATATGCGGGAACACCCGTAACACGGCTGTGAAACATAGGATCGATATAATCGGGACCGCACTTAAAAGCCGTCACGGAAATTTTTCTGTTTATAAAGGCTTGCAAAACCGCGCATACAACAGAGGTTTTCCCGCAGCCGCTATGAGTACCCGCAATTAAAATGCGCTTCATTTTACCGCTCCTTTTATGATAAAAACAGGATTTTCAGCCGAAAGCATTGTATGACTGCCCGCTTTTTTTGTACGNGTCACAGCAATTTGCGTTATTTCNGTTTCAATGCCTATTTTGTCAAATACCGCAATACTCTCTCTTAAAGTTTCCAATGATACTGCCGTAATAACGATTTTAACGCGGGGATTTTTTTGATATGAGGTTTCAATTATTTTTTCAAGCTGTCCTCCGGAACCGCCTATAAAAACGCAGTCCGCAGCGGGCAGAACTTCTACCGCTTTTTCCGCTTCACACTCTGTAATTTCAATATTGTCACAGCGAAAATTACGGCGGTTGACTTCGGTAAGCTTTATTGCTGCGCTGTTTTTATCCACGGAAAAAACCTTGCCGTCAGTACACCGATATGCCATTTCCACAGACACCGAACCCGTTCCGCAGCCTATGTCCCAGCAAACGCTGTCNCGCGCAATTTCAAGCTTTGAAACGCATACGCTTCTGACCTCCGATTTTGTCATTGGAATTTTATCTGCGCGAATAAATTCGCCGTCGGGAATACAGCTTCTTACGCCTTTTTCATAATCGGGATTTATAACTATTGCAGCGCAAAGATTTTCTGTTTTTATATCCGCAAAATCCTCTGCGCTGCCGCTTAAAATTCTTTCATTTTCATATGCTAAATTTTCGCCGATATACACCTTTGTATTTTTAAGACCGTACTCGCAAAGCCTTTTGCACACGTCGCTCGGCGTNATTTTACCTCCGAGCAGAAAAAAAGTTTTTTCGTATGCGCAGACATTTCTCACAATATTGGCGTTCGTACCGTGTAAGCTTACAAAGTGCATATCCTGCCACGGTATTTTTATTTTTGAACAAAAATAAATCGGCGCAGATATTCCNCATATTACCTCTGTTTCGTATTCGCAAAGCTGCTGCAGCAGTTTTTCGGTTCCGCTGTAAAATCCACAGTCGCCCGACATAAGTACGGCAATATTTTTATACTCGGAATTTTTAATGTACTCTGTAATTTCCTCTGTTTTATAGGACGCAAAAATTTCCTTGCGAGTATTAAGAAACAGATCTGCAACACGCTTTGAACCTATAATGACCTCCGCCGAAGCAACAGCCGCTGCTCCCTCCGCCGTAAGGGTTTTTATCCCGTCCATTCCGATTCCGATTATTTTAATTTTCTTATTCATTATTCACCGCCGCAATAATTTTTTCCGCTTTATAAAGTTGGGTTCCGATTTCTGCGGGACGTTTTATTATGAGAATTTCCGCTCCGCATTTTTTTGCAGCGGATATTTTTTCATTAAATCCGCCTGCTTCGCCGCTGTCCTTTGTTACAAGAAAAACAGCGTCCGCATTTTTAATATGCTCTATATTCCGGCTTTCCGTAAACGGTCCCTGTTCAGCTATAATGTGCGATCTGTCAAAACCCAGTGACGCACATTCACCGATAATTTTTTCAATGGGAAGAACCCTCACGGTACACCGCTTACGAAAATTGTTTATGCCGCAAAAATGACGCAGCTCCTTACTTCCTGTTGTGATAAAAATATTGCCCGACCTGTCATTAAGGTAATTTATAAGCAAATTTATATCGTCAAAATATCTGCCGTCCCGAACGAGCGCAGCCCTCTTTCGTATTACCCGAATACGATTTATATTTAAAGCTTCACAAG
The DNA here is from genome assembly GCA_014804645.1 of Lachnospiraceae bacterium. Classification (GTDB taxonomy): domain Bacteria; phylum Bacillota; class Clostridia; order Lachnospirales; family Lachnospiraceae; genus Acetatifactor. The sequence continues at coordinate 12,774 of JAAUZI010000033.1, forward strand.
CATATTGTATATTCCTCGTTATTTCCTCGGCGTATGGGTGAGTAGCGTCCACTACTAATTTAATGCCGTTATTTTTTATAAAATCCAGTATCTGACCGCCGTCAGTTTTACCTGTCAGAACAGTTATATGCTCGCTTTTGGGGATAAGCTGCGCGCCGTAATCCGTTGTAACGCTTATGTATGCGCCGATTTTATTTTTGTCGCAGAAATCCGCAAGCTCTCTGCCCTCTGTTGTGCCGCCAAAAATAAGAATTTTACACATCCTTGTAACCTCTCGGTGTAACCATTTTCCCTCCGATTATTTTTGTTTCCGAGCAGCCTATAAATACAGTCGTAAACATATCAACAGTCATATTTCTAAGCTCCGATAATGTAAGTAACCCGCTTTCCTGTCCTTGTCTGCCAATATTTTTTACATACCCGCAGACAGTATTTTCGTCCTTATATTTTAACATAATATCGCAGGCTTTTAAAAGATAATCACTGCGTTTTTTTGATGACGGATTATACAGCACAACAGCAAAGTCGCCCATTGCCGCACACTCAAGACGCTTTTCAATTTTATTCCAAGGAGTAAGCAAGTCGGACAAGCTTATTACCGCAAAATCATTTGTAAGCGGAGAACCGAGAACAGCCGCTCCGCTAAGCGCCGCCGTTACTCCCGCAACAATTTCTATTTCAATTTGGGGATATTTTTCACTAAGCTCATAAACAAGTCCCGCCATTCCGTAAACGCCGCTGTCGCCGCTGCAAATCAGAGATACCGTTTTGCCGTTTTGCGCCTCGTCAAACGCAAGAATGACCCTGTCCCGCTCTCTTGTCATTTCCGTTGAAGCATACTCTTTTTCGGTAAAAATTGCTTTTATCAGTTTGATATAAGTCGTATATCCGACAATTAAATCACTTGACAAAATTGCTTTTTCTGCGGCGGCAGTCATACCGTCACGGTTTCCTGCGCCAAAGCCTACGACATAAAGCTTCATAATATCTCCCTTTCAAAGTCAATGTCAACGGACAGTTCGGCGGCGGCAAAAGTAATACCGTTTTCAGCTTGCTTGGCAATAATTATCCTGCCGCCCGATATTGCCGCAGCCCGTTCGCAGACGTTATCTGCGCCTACAGTTTTCATTACAAATTCCGATTTTGAAAAATCCCCCCGGGCATTCATAAGCTGTTCCGCTGAATAAAAATTTGCGGGTATGTTCAGCTTATTGGCAAATTCGGCAACAGCCGCTTCGTCTTTTTTTATATCAATGGTATTAAGCTGACAAATTCGGAAAAGCGAAATACCGTTCTCTCCCATAATACGCCAAATAAATTCCGACAAATTTTCCGGAGAAGTATTCTTTCTGCACCCCACGCCTATAACAATATTTTTTGGGATCAGATGAAGCGTCCTTTTAAACGGTTTTCGGGTCCTGTTATCTGAAACGCAAACGCCTGTTTCTGCATTATCGGAAAAAATATCGGGAATATTTTTGCAGGGATAATCGCTGTAAAAACCGACTTTTTCACCGTTTACAACAGCGGCTGCAACTTCCTTTGCAAGTCCCATATCGGTTATGTGCAAATTATTTGCGGCAGCAAAGCTGTCCGGAGAAAATTTCCCGCCAATATCCGTTGCGGTCGTTATAACGGGCGTACCGCCAATAATTCCGGCGATTTTTTTTGCAAAAGCATTTGCTCCGCCGATATGTCCCGAAAGCAGTGATATCGCAAATTTCCCCTGTTCGTCAACCGCAATAACGGCGGGGTCGGTAAGCTTTGAAACAATGTTCGGCGCAATAACTCGAACCGCTGTTCCGCAAGCGCATATATAAATAAGTGCATTATATTCGGAAAAAATTTCGGCGGTAAGTTCTTTTAAGCTTGTAAAAGGAATTTCGCTGGCGCAATGCTTTTCAAAAGCATAACAAACACAACCGGCTAAATCAGCAAAAATTTTTTTGGAGATATTTCTGCCGTTTTCGGTAAGAGAGATCACAGCGATTTTCATTTTTGCACCTTTCTGTATTCCGTTTCAAATTCTTTATCGTACAGCTTTGAAAGCGAATAATCGTTTCCAAGAAAATCTCCCACGCAAATCAGCGCAGTCTTTTTGATACCGTTTTCCTCTGCTGTTTCCGCAAGCTTTTCAAGGGTACATCTGAATATTTTTTCGTCAGTCCAAGTTGCTTTGTATACAATAGCCGCAGGCGTTTTTTTGTCGTAACCGCCTGATAATAATTCTGTCATAACTTCATTTATCAGACCTGCGCTGAGAAAAATTATCATTGTAGCATTGTGCGCCGCAAGGGAGGAAATTTTTTCTTTTTCGGGAACGGCCGTCCGACCTGCTATGCGTGTGATAATAACGGTCTGAGTCATATCGGGAAGAGTATATTCCGCTTTCAGAGCCGCCGCTGCGCCGCAGAATGAGCTTACTCCCGCACATATTTCATATGGAATATTCAGTTCGTCCAATCTTTCCGTTTGCTCACGAAGCGCACTGTAAATGCTCGTATCTCCAGTCTGGAGACGTACTGTCATTTTGTTATTATTCTCGGCTTTTTTTATTATTTCAATAATTTCGTCAAGATTTAAAAATGCGCTGTCAAACAGCTCGCAGTCTTTTTTTGCATATTTTAAAAGTTCGGTATTTATCAGCGAACCCGCATAAATAATAACGTCCGCCTCGCTCAAAAGCCGCGCTCCCCGGACTGTTATCAAGTCGGGTGCGCCGCAGCCTGCGCCCACAAAATTAACCATTGTATTCCGCCTCGATTTTCCGAATAATTTCCGCCGCACTTGCGGTCTGACCGATTATTCCGTGCTTGAACGAAAATAAAACCGCACCGATGCCTATTTCATTTTTTACCTTTGCGTTAAGATAATATTGTGTTTTATTCATCAGAACTTCTGCGACCTTTTCTTTTGCTCCTGCGCTTTTCAATATGTCCAAAGCCGCATCAACCGTTGCGCAGTCGGTAATTTCTTTGAGAATTTTGTTATCAATATCAGCCAAAACCCCGCAGGTAACAAGCACGTCCATACGTCCGTCGGCACAAGATGAATGTGTATTCATAATTCCCGCCCCAAGCTTTACAAGCTTTCCGATATGACCGATAATAAGGACGTTTTCAAAGCCGTATTCAAGGGCAGCGTCGATCGCCTCGCCGATAAAATTACTGCACATAACGCTTTTTTCAAGAGCAAACGGCATATTCTCCGCAAGAAAACTGCTGCTGTAATTTCCTATAGTCAGCAGCAAATTTTTTGTACCGTCTGCCCGCCGCATTTTTTCCTCGGCGCGAACAGTTTCTATAACAGCGGAATTGCTCATCGGTTCAACAATTCCCGTTGTTCCGATTATAGAGATCCCGCCCTCGATACCCATTCGCGGATTGTAAGTTTTTTTGGCAATTTCCGCACCGTCGGGAACGAAAACAGTAATTTTTATCCCGCCGCAATAATCGTATTTTTCGCATATTTCGGATACTGCACTGCTTATCATTTTTTGCGGTACGCTGTTTATTGCCGCCGCTCCCACAGGCTGGTCAAGACCCGCTTTCGTGACCTTGCCTACGCCGTCGCCGCCCGCAATTTCTATGCCAAACGGTATTTTTTCTGCTTTTGCGTAAACAAGTATCCCGTTTGTAATATCGGGGTCGTCGCCGCTGTCCTTTTTTACAGCGCAAACTGCGTAACCCTCCTTGCCGGCGCAAATTTCCGCATTTAAAATTTCAAGCTCAAGCCAAATTCCTTTAGGCGTAATAAGGCTTACACCGCTTTGAAATTCGCCCGTTAAAAGCATTTCGGCGGAAGCCTTTGCCGCAGCCGCCGCACAGGAGCCTGTCGTATATCCGCAGCGCAGCCTGTTTTTGCCGCGGTAAATGTATTCTTCAAGCATAGAGCATAGTCCTATCTTTTGTAAAGCATATATAGAAGAGCATTGCATATTGCCGCCGAAACAGTACTGCCGCCCTTTCGCCCCGCAGAGATTATGTACGGAACATTGTCCGTCATTATAATTTCTTTTGACTGCTCGGCGTTTACAAATCCCACAGGTACGCCGATTACAAGGGCAGGGGCAATATCCCCGCTGCTTATAAGTTCGTGCAGACGTATCAGAGCTGTAGGGGCATTACCGATTGCAAAAATAATTTTCTTTCCGCATAAATTTTTTACAGCCTTGTCAATTGCCGCCACAGACCGTGTTATGCCGAGATTTTTTGCTTGTTCCGATACGTCGCTGTCTCCCGTAAAGCAATACGCTTTGCAGTTTAAAAATTCAAGAGCAGGCTTGCTTATTCCCGCAAGAGCCATATTTGTATCCGTAACAAAAACCGCTCCGCCCTTTATTGCTTTAAGCGCGTCCGAAACAGCGTTTTCGGAGAAATTCATATTTTGCAGATAATCAAAATCGGCAGTGGTGTGGATAACTCTTTTTACAATAATTTTTTCCTGCTCGGTAAGGTGAGAGGTATCTCCCAGCTCGCTTTCGATTATCTCCATACTCCGCCGCTCAATTTCTGCGGGACTAACATTTTCAATCAGCATTTTAAATCACCTGCAAAATAAAAAACGCTCCTGCCGAAAAGCAAAAGCGCACGCCAAAAACACGCATACACCGTTTTAAAAAAATGCGTATGCGCTTATCCTAATCTGCAATTAAAACCGTAGACAAAAAATCTGCGCAAAACCGCATATATTAAAGCTTTTGCTTGATTTTTTGTACGTTTTTTAATTGCATATTAGTATCAAAACGTGCTGCCGATTACTCGCGGCATTATGTCGGCTATAACTAATACCGACAACTGCACCGATAGCAGGCAGGTCTCCCGACTCAGAGATCGACGCGCACAGCAGCCTTCCCGGTATTACCCAGTGACAAATACGTTTCATAAATGAACCGTGCTGTACGCTCCCTCATCACGGTGACGAGTTCGCACGGGATTTTCACCCGTTTCCCTTTTCACCGGATCTTTTTCGTACAAACGAAAAAATCCGACACCTGTTATCATCTAAAATTGTACAATATTATTTTACCACAGCATATATTTTTTGTCAAGAAAAACAGCACGTCCAAAATTGTTAGAAAATAACAAAATATACTCTTTTACGCATTCAAAATATGTTCAATATCATAAAAATAAATTTATATGCTTGAAAAATTTTTCTGCCGTGTTATAATTTTAATGTGGTGTTGTATGCGCATACGCACAAAAATTTAATAGACGAACGGTGCCTTAGCTTGGACAGAGCCGCTTCAGGTTTTGCGCAAGGTCTAAGGGTAAAAGGGAAACAGGTCAAATGCCTGTACGATCTCGTCACTGTGTTTGCTGAGTATACGGCTGAATTATGTCACTGAGTAAAATTGGGAAGGCTTGCCGTATATGTTGACGCATAAGTCAGGAAACCTGCCGTTTGTCGGTACAGAGATTAAATTCTCAAATCACGAGGTATTGATTGTACGTTTTAAAATTCCGTTTCAGGGCGGGGTTTTGTTTGCTGTACCCTTTTTCCGAGTGATACTTTCGGTAAAAGGGTATTTTTATTTTTCTGGCAGTACACATTTTCTGTCGGTAAAATAATGTCATACTGATCACCAATTAAAAAATGTATAAAAATCAAACGAAAATTTGCAAATATAATTTTTGTGCAGATTTTTTATCTGCATTTTTATTGGTGATCAGGATCAATGCCTCCGAAAAGAATTAGAAATCGGAGGAAATATCTATGAAAAAATTTAAAGCTATGCTGCTTGCATTAATTGTAACGGCAGCTATGACAACGGGCTGTGCAGCCGGCGGCAATGACAGCAATTCAGGCGTTTCCGATGCTACCGCTTCAGCGGGAGATACGACCGCTCCTGCGGAAACAACTTCCGCAGCAGACACGGCATCATTGGAAACTGAAAAGACAGACGAAGAAACCGCTGAGGCTACAGAAACCACAGAACCCGAAAACGAGGGCGAGGACGATGAGGAAAACTACGACACAGGCGACGCATCACTTGACAATATCAGAAATCAGGACGAGATCGGTGAAAGCGAACTGCTTGTTATCAGCTTCGGCACAAGCTTCAACGACAGCCGCAGACTGACTATCGGCGCTATAGAAAACGACCTTGAAGCAGCTTTTCCCGACTTTTCCGTAAGACGAGGATTTACCGCAAATATTGTTATCGACCACGTTGAAAGACGGGACGGAATACATATTGACGATATTAACGAGGCTCTTGACAGGGCTGCAAACAACGGCGTTAAAACTCTTGTTATACAGCCTACTCACCTGATGAACGGAATCGAGTATGAGGAAATAGTGGGTAAGGTCGCAAATTATTCCGACGCTTTTGAAAAGGTTGTTTTCGGCGAACCGCTTCTCACAAGCGACGATGACTTCAAAAGAGTGGAAAAAGCAATTACCGAATGGACAGCCGAATATGACGACGGCGAAACCGCTGTTGTATTTATGGGACATGGTACGGAACACGAAGCAAATGGCGTTTATCCCAAATTGCAGGATATGCTGACTTCCGACGGCTACAGCAACTATTTTATAGGTACGGTTGAAGCCGCTCCTACTCTTGACGATGTTCTTGCAGCTGTAAAAAACGGCGGTTACAAACGGGTCATTCTTGAGCCGCTTATGGTAGTTTCGGGCGACCACGCCAACAACGATATGGCAGGAAGCGATGAGGACTCGTGGAAAACTGCTTTTGAAAACGAGGGATATGAAGTAGTATGCCTGCTTCGTGGCTTGGGCGAAAACGAAGAGATAAGACAAATATATGTTGACCACGCACAGGCTGCAATAAATTCAATAACGGAATAAAAATACAGGCGGCATAATGCGGTTTTTAACATTTATGCCGCCTTTTAAAAAAGGTTGAGATTATAATAATGAAAAGAAAAATATGTCTGTTTATATTGGCAATATGTATTTTTTCCGCTGCTTTTTCCGGCTGTTCGGAAAATAATTCCGCAGCGGAAAATACCGTATCGGAAACAATGTCGGAAAAGGAAAACAAGGTTGCGGCAGGAGATGAAACTGTTCCCGCCGAAACTGTTGACACATCAAGCCTTACGCCGATTTACGCTGCGGATATTAAGGACGGAACATACACCATTGATGTACAGTCAAGCTCGTCAATGTTTAAAATTACGGAATGCGAGCTTACCGTTTCGGAGGGTAAAATGACCGCCGTTATGACAATGGGCGGCAAGGGTTATCTTCACATTTTTATGGGAAAGGGCGAAAATGCAGAGGAAAGCGGATACATTCCGTTTAAGGAAAACGATAACGGCGAGCATACTTACATCGTTCCCGTTGAAGCGTTGGATATGGAAATAGAGTGCGCCGCTTACAGCAAAAATAAAGAGCAATGGTACGACCGTATTTTGATTTTCCGCAGCGACAGTCTGCCCACAAGCGCATTTGCAGATGGAGTGATTGCAACTGTCGAATCTCTCGGACTTGCCGACGGTGAGTATACCGCCCAGGTAACTCTGGAGGGCGGCTCGGGACGCGCAAAAATACAGTCCCCCGCCAAGCTGACGGTAGAGAATGGAAACGCTTTTGCCGAAATAATCTGGGGCAGTTCAAACTATGATTATATGACTGTAAACGGCGAACGCTTCGATATGATAAATACGGAGGGAAATTCAGCGTTTAAAATCCCCGTTGCAGGCTTTGACTGCAAAATTCCCGTAACTGCCGATACCACTGCAATGAGTACGCCCTACGAAATTGAATATACGCTGTATTTTAATTCGTCAACGATAAAGCAACAATAATCTGTTACAGGAACAGGAGTTGATGTTTATTATGGATAATCGGCTTTCGGAAAAAATATCATTTCTCAAAGAAATAATAGACAGCAAACCTATGATATACGTTTTTTATTGCGACGGCAGCAAGAGCGAACAGTCAATAGCCGTAGGTGCGGTGGAACATATTGATGAAGAGGGACAGTATCTGCTGCTGTCAAACGGTATTAACATTCCTTTTGCAAATATATATGAAATAGGCGGGGATATATTTTTAAAATGAAACGTGTTATTTTCCTTAGTATCATAATATTTTCGGCATTTGTACTTTCTTCCTGCACATCGGAGAAAAACAGTATTTCCCTTGAAAATGCACCGGCGGGCAGTATGGATTTGCAGTATGCCGAGGAATTTTCCGTTGATTATTACAGCAACGGATTTTCCGTTATTACCATAGGCGGGGCGGATAAATTTTTGCTTGTGCCGCAGGACAAAGATATTCCCGAAGATGTTCCCGCAGAAATGACAGTAATAAAGCAGCCTGTGGAAAATATTTATCTTGCCGCGTCCTCCGCTATGGATCTGTTTGACGGAATAAATTCTCTTGACAGCATACGCGCGTCCTCAACAAAGGAAAAGGACTGGTCGCTGCCCCGCATAAAATCGGCTATGGAAAACGGACAGATACTTTATGCGGGGAAATATTCCGCGCCCGATTATGAGCTTATATTGTCGGAAAAATGCAGCCTTGCAATTCAGTCAACAATGATATACCATAAACCCGAGGTCAAGGAAATGCTTGAAAATCAAGGCATACCCGTAATGGTAGAGCGTTCAAGCTATGAAGCTCACCCGCTTGGGCGAATGGAATGGATAAAGCTGTACGGTCTGCTTGTGGGAAAAGAAAAAGAGGCGGAGGATTTCTTTAATGAAAAAATCGGACTTCTTGAAAGCATTGTTACTGGCGAAGCAACAGAAAAAACGGCAGCGTTTTTCTATATAGGTTCAAACGGGAATGTAAACGTGCGTAAATCGGGAGATTATATTTCAAAAATTATTGAGCTTGCGGGAGGACAGTATGCGTTTTCGGCGGAGGACTTAAAAATCGACGACAACGACCTGTCAACAATGAATATTCAGTTTGAAACATTTTATGCGGTTGCAAAGGACGCGGATTTTCTGATTTATAACAGCACTGTTGACGGCGGTATTTCCGACGTCGGACAGCTTATTGAAAAAAATTCGCTGCTTGCGGATTTTAAGGCTGTGCAGAACGGAAACGTATGGTGTACCGAAAAGAATATGTTTCAGCAGACCACGGGAGCAGCAGACGTAATTTACGAAATGAGCAAAATTTTCAGCGGCGAAACAGACGAGGATTTTGATTTCTTTTATCAATTAAAATAGGAGTTTATTCAGTATGAAAAGTACTTCAAAGCGTTATGCCGTTTGCTTTTCATTGCTTGCGGCGTTATTGCTGATTTTATTCGCGCTCAATTTATTTTTCGGTAGCATAAGGGTTTCTGCCGCAGAATTTTTGCGAATTATTTCGGGAAACAGCGATAATGTCACAGCGGCAAGCATAATAAACGGAATACGTCTGCCCCGAGCTCTTGCGGCGGCATTGCTGGGCGGTGCGCTGTCCGTTTCGGGATTTCTTTTACAGACCTTTTTCAATAATCCGATCGCTGGTCCCTTTATTCTTGGAATATCTTCGGGAGCGAAAATGACGGTTGCTTTTGCAATGATTATTTTTCTCGGTGCGGGAAAAGCTATGAGTTCCGCCGCTTTAATAACGGCAGCGTTTGTAGGATCAATGCTTTCCCTCGGCTTTGTTCTGCTGATTTCTGTACGCGTCAAAAAAAGCTCGCTGCTTATAGTAAGCGGCGTGATGATAGGATATATATGCTCGGCAATTACGGATTTTGCGGTTACATTTGCAAGCGACAGCAGCATTGTAAATTTGCACAACTGGTCAATGGGCAGCTTTTCGGGTATTGACAGCGGAGATGTAAAAGCTGTTTCAGCCGTGGTATTTACTGCGCTGACAATTACCTTTATATTGTCAAAGCAAATCGGCGCATACAGTCTGGGAGAGGTTTACGCTCAAAGTATGGGACTGAATATACGCCTGTTCAGAACGGTTTTGATTTTACTGTCAAGCATATTATCCGCTGTGGTCACGGCGTTTGCGGGTCCGGTTTCATTTGTTGGAATAGCCGTTCCTCATTTGGTTAAAAGTCTTTTCGGTACTGCAAAGCCGCAGGTTATAATTCCGGCTTCATTCTTAGGCGGTTCGGCTTTCTGTTTATTCAGCGATCTTGTCGCAAGAACAGTTTTCGCCCCGTCGGAACTTAGCATAAGTACTGTTACTGCGGTTTTCGGAGCGCCGACGGTTATATGGATAATGCTTCGCAGAAAAAGTGAGCGATAATATGGAAAATAAATTTTTATATACCGAAAATTTATCGGTGGGATATGACAGAAATATTTTGATCGACGGCATAAATATTTCCGTAAATCGTGGACAGATCACAACTCTGATAGGTCCCAACGGTGCAGGGAAATCCACTGTTTTGAAAACAATTATCGGGCAGCTTGACAAAATTTCGGGTACGGTTTTTATCAGCGGTAAAAATGCCGAAGGCATAAGCGGAAATGAATTAGCAAAAACGATGTCCGTTCTTATGACGGAGCGAATGGAAACGGAACTTATGACCTGCGCCGACGTGGTTAAAACAGGACGTTATCCATATACGGGGCAGCTTGGAATTTTGTCGGAGCATGATAAAAGCAAGATAACGGAAGCAATGGAGCTTACCCGTGTTACAGAAATCGGAAACAGAAATTTCAACCGTATCAGCGACGGTCAGCGGCAGCGTGTAATGCTTGCGAGAGCAATATGTCAGGAACCCGACGTTCTTATTCTTGACGAGCCGACTTCTTTTCTCGATATCAGGCATAAGCTTGAAATGCTGAATATTCTGAAAATGCTTGTGTGCGAAAAAAATATCGCTGTAATAATGTCAATGCACGAACTTGATTTGGCGCAGAGAGTTTCGGATCGTATAGTATGCGTCAGCGGGAAAGGTATAGACAAATACGGTACTTCCGAAGAAATTTTCACGGCAGAATATATCGGCAAACTTTACGGAATAACACCGTGTTACTACAATGAAAATTACGGAACGGCAGAGCTTGAAAAGCCATGCGGTGTGCCGCAGGTGTTTGTTATAGCGGGAGGCGGTACGGGTATAAACGCTTTCCGCAATTTGCAAAGACTGAATATCCCGTTTATTACGGGAATAATCCATGAAAACGATATTGATTTTCCCGCAGCGTCCGCCCTTGCCGCAGAGGTTATTACCGAAAAAGCTTTTGAACCGATAAGCAGTGAAAACATAGAAAAAGCGGCAGAGAAAATCGCTCTTTGCCGCGAGGTGATATGCTGTACAGATAAATTCGGGACAATGAATATTGGCAATAAAAAGCTGAAAGAGTACGCCCAAAAACAGGGAAAACTAAAAAATTATCACTAAAATTCAATGCCCCTTCTTGCAGATATGCCTTTTTCATACGGATGCTTAACAGCGGTTATTTCGCTGACATAATCGGCTGCTGCAATAAATTTTTCGGGGGGATTTCTGCCCGTTAGCACAAGCTCGCAGCTTTCGGACTTTTCAAAAACTATTTTTTCAGCAAGACTTATATCAACAAGTTCGCTGTTATAGCCTGCAAAAAATTCGTCAATTATCAGCATATCAATTTCGTTGCCGCACATTTTTTTATAAGCCTCGGACAGCATTTCATTGTGACATATTATAATTTCTGATTTATCGGCTTCACTCATTGAACGAGTGAAGCCGTAATTTTTTGGCGGTCTGACTACTGTTATATTTGAAAGCTGTGAAATACTTGAAAGCTCTGATGTATCGCTGCCCTTTATAAGTTGTACAATGTGTACTTTCATTCCTGCGCCGCTCGCCCTCATGGCAAGTCCGAGTGCGGCGGTAGTTTTACCCTTTCCGTTTCCGCAGTAAATATGTGTAAGCGCCATAGTTTATCCCCGCCTTAGTAAAATCTATTATATCATTTATTATATCACAGAAAATATTTACTGTCAAATTTTAGGTTTAATCGCTTTTTTGTTTACAGAATAAAATAATGTATTGAGCCGTTTTTCAGTGTTGCCACTTTTTATACTGATTTTTAAGTCTTGACATTTTTATCTAAAAAATGCGTTTACACAGTTTATTTTTCAAAATAGCCTATCATTTCAGCTATTATCCAAAATGACGGGCTATTTTAGTACTTTGATATGAAAGTCATAATCTGCTTAACTATATTTTTTATGGTGCACTATAAATAAAATTCATATGTAAATACATCAGAAATAAGCTCGAGGTGGTGACGTATCGTTTTCGGAGCAAGAGGCTTACCAGTTTTTTGATTTGCACCGTCCTTTGCAAGACTATTTACAAACGCTTGAATTTGCCGCGGGGTTATCTTGTCGATTCGCAAGTGACCCATCTCCGGATATACTCGTCGAGTGAGCTTTTTCATTTCCACAAAGGTCGAATGTCTCAAATTTAAGTACGCATACTGTTCAAACCATTCCTCGGCAAGTTCTTCAAACTTTATTGCAGAAGTTCTGAAACCTCGCATACACGATTCCTCAAACATTACTGCAACTCGATTAAGCTCCTTTTGTATCTGCCGCTCGGTCATGCCCTCATCGGGCTTCCAAGTCATGGCTTGCTCTTTGTGATTGCCTTTTGTATCATAACCGCAGGACACCCTAATTTGATAGGACTGTCCACGTTTTCTAATGGTTGCCATAAAAATATCTCTCCTTTTGATATTGTAGATTTTATGACATACCCCTGTATACATATATTTTAACACGTTACCACACGAATGTCAAGATTTTTTACAGGGGTAAGCAAAATATTTTTATGCAGACATATTCAAATAATCCAATAAATCGGTTTTGTTAATCAGAATTTTGCCACATTTACCTTGTCCTGCACGTACATACGGAATTTTATCCTGTTTAACAAGCTGACGAACAGTATGCTCGGAAAGTCCATTTACTAACTCTGTACATTCTTTAATTGTTAGCATTTCAATTTTCTCTTCTGTTTTTGGATTTTTCATTGATGACTTTTCTTCAACATCAATCAGCTCGTTAAGCAAAGTTACAATTTTTGATATAAGCTCCTGCTTAGAATTTGTCGTCATAATTGTCCTCCTTTCCGTCAAATTCTATTCGTTATTAAAAAAATCAAATTTCAGCGGCAGGAGATAATTCTCCATAACCGTTTTCAAATATTCAACCGATTTGCCTAAATCCTCAATGTCTTTTCTTGTAACCGTCCTCGTACTGTTTACGACTTCGGCAATGGAATCTATTTCATTTCCGATACGATTAAAGGACATAACAAGATATTCAAGCTGTTTTAAATCATAAATTTTGATTTTCCCTTCAACTGCAATTTCTCGGATATATGTACCGAGCCGCTTGTTACGCTTTTTCGCACATTTGCTGATTATTTTTTTCTCGTCCTCGCTGTATTTGATTTCCTTACAAATTTTCCTGCTCATTGGCAGCACCTCTTTCACATCAAAGTAATCTTTCGGGTTTAAGCTCCGATAAATATTTTTAAGTGGTTCTTCGCAGCTATTGACTTCATCTAACAGTTTTTGAATTTCTTCTGTATACTGGGAATTCTCCAGTTTTGCAACTCTCAAAATCTGTTCAAGCAGATTTCCAATTCTGAAAAATGACATCAGCACTAGATTGAATTTTTTCATATCGAACACTTTTAAAACTTCCCGAACTGCAATTCTTCTTATATACGTCCCTGTTCTCAAATTCAAAAACTCGGCACGTTTACAAACAGCCTGCCATTCGTTATCATTGAATTTTATAATTTTGCGTATGTCTTTCATAAAACGCCTCATTTCGTATCGGGGTCCAAAGGGCGGCAGTCCATTGACGAAAAAGTATGTACTTTTTCTGCGCTTGCTATCCTACAAGCACATAATTTTTCACCGCAAATTCAACCTGTTGAATTTGCAAATTTTCAACGTATTTAATTACTTTTTAAGCAGTCCGATTATACCGTTGCTGTTCTTTTTTGTAGTCTCTGAAATTGAATTTTGTACATTATCAATCTTGTCCGAAATTTTCAAAATTTCAATTTTTAGAATATCAATAAAATTATCAAAATCGGATTTTTTTAAATCTCGCTCTGCAAGCTGACCTTGTAATTTTTCAATTTCAGAATTCTTATCGTCAAGACAATTTTGCAGTTTTTCATTTTTTGTGATTTCATCTGCAAGTGATTTTTTCAGATTTTCACATTCTGTATTTTTATTGTCAAACTGATTTTGTAGATTTTGAATTTTTCTCACAAGCATGAAGTCTGCACATTTAGGTTTAAGACATTCTTCCGCATACTTGTCAATCACAAGCAGACCGCCCGACTTAGTAATGTGACCGTCAAGCTGTGCCGACTTTCTTTTGATTTTCGCATAAACAGCCTGCTGTGAGATTTGATACTTTTCAGAAAACTCCTTGACCGTCAATTTTTGTCGCCGCTCCTTTCCTGTTCCTCAAGCCATTCATAGAACTTCTCCTTGCGGATAAATTTCCTCTTTCCGATTTTGATAACGAGAACGTTCTCACGGTTGAGAAACGCATACGCCATAGACCGTGTAAAACCAAAATTCTGTAAATCCTCCGCTGTGAGCATTTCGGGAAATTCATTTTTTCTTTCGGACATATTTTTGTCCTCCTTTCAAATTTTCATTTCGGCGTTTTAGCCTGTTTTCAGTATACCGCTGCGGGTTTGAAAAGGCAATATCAGTGAATGGTTTTGCGTGTCAATCGAATGTGTTATGTCAGTCATTCACATTAGGTATTCTACGTATTTATGGGATTTGTTTGACTTTTTGTAAAAATTATGATATACTTGTATCAATAAAACTACGAATACACATTCGACAAAAGGAGACAAAATATGCAGGATTTTAAAATGCCGTTTTCGGAGAAAACAGCCTCAATCGGTATCAGTTTTGATGTTCCGAACAAAAAGGAAACAATAATTATTGGCAGTCCCGAAGATGTGAAAAGATACTACACCACAGGGATTTTATCTGAAAGTGCAGACTTGCGTACCCGAAAGTTAGGCACACTTGTTGACGAAATGAACGAGCTCGCACAAGCTGCGGACGGGGATAGAATGTCGGCGGTAATATCAGCCTCAAACGGCTTATGTAGTGTCTTGAACAGCGGACAAGGTAATAAAGCGGCAAGTGAATTTACCGATACACTATGCAATTTGTACGATACTTCCGCAAGTGCAAATATGCTTTTTAACTACATAATTTTCTTTATTATGACAAATTTCAACCTTAACCATAAGGCATTGGCAGGAGAATTTCATATAGCTGTATCACAAATGAAAAAGTCCGCTGAACGGTTTGCGGAGCAGTACAATGCCTGTATCTCGGATATGCTCCTGCCGTTCAGAAATCTGCCCACCGTTACAGAGGAAAACGTTCGCTATTGGAACATTGACAAACAAATAAACTCGGAGAAAAACGACTTGATTTTACAAGTCTATTCTTCCCATTCAAGCGGAACGTGGCAGACGGGGTATGCCGCCGATAACTCGTTTATGGCCATTTTGCGTGTTTATGTTGACGTATTAAATCAGGTGAATGTTGTTGTCCGTAACTGCAAGATATGTCATAAGCTGATTTTATCGGACAGGGCGAACGTGTCTGAAATATGCGGCAAAGAGAAGTGCAGAAAGGAGCAGCACCGACTTAAAACAATTTCGGTACGGAAAAAGAATAAAGGTGACCCAATCAAGGATTTTTACAGTACCTTTTTCAACAACTGCTCCAATCTGCGGAGAAAACTTGGTAAAAACGGTACCGCTCGTGAAAAATTTGATATTGAATTTAAGAAAATCCGCTCCGAAGCACTTAAAATGAAAAAAGGACTATCCGAGGATAGTCCGAAACAGAGTATTTATGAGTATTCCGAGTTTCTTAGGGTCAAGGAAAATGAGCTTAGGGAGTTGGCAGA
>JAAUZI010000034.1:0-2598 GCA_014804645.1 Lachnospiraceae bacterium
ATAAAGAACCAATGCTGCAAATTCTGATGAAGTACAACTGTAAAATAGTTTTCACATCACGCTGCACTTTTGAAATCGGTTATACATACGAGCTTAAAGAAATATCGAACACAGAAACTTTGCTTGAATTATTCGGCAAATTTTATTCTCATACAGACAGCCATAAAGAAACGGTTATAAATATAATCGAAGCTGTTTACCACCACACAATGGCAGTCGAAATGTCTGCAAGACTTATTGAAAAAGGAATTGCCGAACCCGAAGATATTTTGAATAAACTCACGGAAAACAGCGCAGACCCCCGATCCGAGGATAAAATAGGAATAAACAAGGACGGCACAAATTTCAAGGCAACATATTACAACCATATCAAAACACTTTTTTCACTTTATTTGCTTGACGAAGAAAACAAGTATATTATGCGCTGTATGGTGTTTGCTCCGAGTAACGGAATAAGAATTAAAATGTTTGCGAAGTGGGCGGAACTTGTAAATACGAACGCTGTAAACGAGCTTATCGAGGCAGGATTTATTCAAAATAATCAGCTTGATATTGCGGTTTTGCACCCAATGCTGCGGGATATTTCTATAGTTGATTTGCAGCCTGATTTTAATACATGCAAGCCGTTTATCGAAAGCGTTCATAAAATATGCCTGATAATCGGAACGGACGTTGTATTCCATAATACGGTGCTTATTACATCGGAAAATATAATAAAATATTCTATTAAAAATGATACTGTCGAATATCTTAAATTTATTGAGGACGCATTTAATTTTATGGAGAAATATCAATATGAAAGCGGAATGAAGTCAGTCGTTTCCGAAATTTCCAATATTCTGAAAAACACAGAAATAGGAACAAGCAGCGACCGTGCCTTGCTGTGTAATTTCCAAGCGTCATACGAAAATGAATTTACGGGAAATGTCAATAAAGCAATAAGCTATGCAAACAGAGCTTTATCCTTTTGTGACACTGCCGAAAATCCCGTACTTGCCGCAAACCTCAATATGAATTTAGGAAATCTGTACGTCAGGAAAAACGAGCTTGACAATGCAAAAAAATATATGGAAACCGCTATGGAAATTATGGCATATGCCAATTTCCCGACCGCAGATGTAATTATTATGACGAGAAATTACGCCGATTTATTATATATGCTCGGCGAAAAAAATCAAGCGTTAAATGCCATGACAAAATGCTCCGAACTTGCGAAAAATGTAGGTCATTCTGAATATGCCGCTTTGCTTTACGACGCTGCCGTCATAAATGCCGACATTAAAAATATCAGTGAAGCTATGCGGCTGTTTGAGCTTTCCTTTAAAGCGTTTGCGAAAATGGGCGCATACGAGGAATTACAGGAAAAGCAAGAAAAAGCGGCAGAATTACTGTCAAGTATGAAATTTACAGTACCGCAAAACTGAGCGTTATCTTGATATGTAACGGCTCTCCTGTGCCTTGCTGATTGCCGCTTTTTCCTGCACCATGTCAGCCCATTCAGACATACGAAGAATTGTTTCGATAAAATCCTTGTACGGCTTTCCGTCAGGTGAAATTTCGTAGCCTTGACGGTACAATTCAATTTCACGCTTGATTTTTTCCTGTTTCAGCAGTCTGTCATAACTGCTTTCCATAAANGTAAGATAGGTTTTGTAATTAGCCGAGGCAATATGCTTTTCGGCTTTTATTCTGTCAAGCTCAAGCTTANTTTTTTCACGGTTTTTNACNANGGTATCAAANGCATTTCCNTTATATATGCCGCCNTAGCCGCTGTATTCNANAATTTTANACAGCTCCTTTTCNCTGCNGTCAAGATAATTGACATAATCGGCAAATTCTTTTTCGGAGCGTATTTTGTTGTCGCANANANATGTCAGAAGCTCNGCACTGCGCTTTAATTCNGCATAGGNNGTTTTATNANTNCCGCTGTCNTTTATGCGGTAAAAATCATATTGTGTTTGCTTAAANCACACAGCAACATTGANCTGAAAGCCNTGGTATCTGCTTATTTTTCTGCCGACCATTTCAAGCTGATTTATTNTCNATNCGCATTTGAAGCATTTCCTGCGAATANCCAAGACCTAACCTGTCAAGCCGACAGCCGTATTTAATATTTNTCGGTTTTGCNANNNGCTTATTTTCGTCNGTAAAAATATATCCCTCGCTTTTCATTTTCCGAATTAACGAATTTATATCNGTTACANTTTNAGAAATGATAAAGCGGTCAATATCATCTGCCATTTTTGANTTCCAAGACGTGCCGTTATTTTTNGCAAGCCATTCCGCATAACTCAATGTATTTTTGCGGCGGGGATTTTCTATAACAGATAATCCCCNCGCCTTTNCAATNTTGTCNGAAATCTGCCTGCCGAGAGNAAGAGTTTTCTTNTTCGCAAGCCACCGNTTGCCGTCCATATCNTAAGGNCAAACCGCAATATGATTNTGNANGTGTCCCGTATTAACATGNGTTGAAATNATTACGGGACGGTTTTCTCCNAACATTTNATGCGCCCATTCAACNCCGATCATATGCGCTTTTTCNGGTGAAATATCATCNTTNAANGACTGTATGTANGAGTGAATACGGANGTGCTTTTT
>JAAUZI010000034.1:2606-32830 GCA_014804645.1 Lachnospiraceae bacterium
TTTTTTCGNAANNATTAAANCTTTCGCCGCCGAAATGCTCATAAATNTCTTTGAAATCNTCATAAGCCAATTCATAATCGGTACTTGTATTNAANGCAGACGCATATTTCAAATCTTCATTTTTATTTGGATTTAAAATGTATTTCAGGTGCNCTTTCGGCGTNGTATGAACAGCCGTATATTTTAAAATTGCCATTTATATTTCTCTGCCTGTAAGCGGCGTTAAATATTCATTGAGCATANNCNGNNCGNCNCNCATACTTNTTCTTTAANTCCTCAATATCCTTTGCGTAGACGCTGCCCGTTGAATTTACAACGACCGCAATCTGGTTGACGTTTTTTCCAATAGATTTCAATGCTGTTTTCAGACCGAAAAGATTTNTTGTTTCATAAAGAATTATTTTTCCGTCAACAGCGCATTTACGGATATATCCGCTGACATTCATNCCCGAAGCNGCCGCCCGTTCTTTTATTCGGGCAAGCTCATTTTCGGTNACTCTTATTTTTATATTTTTATTTCTCATANATTCTCCTCACTCGTCCATAAAATCAATATCAAAATCCGAATAGTCATTATCTGCGGATAAAGTGTTTTCGGAAATATNTTTCTTTTCTGCTGCGGTAATCGGAGCAGGAGCGGGANTTCTCCCGCCCATTTCTCCGTACTGTCTGATAATTTCACCGAAACAAAAAGATAAAAATTTNGGNATTTCCTNGTTTATGGCTTTTTCTACCGCCGAGACGATTTCACCGACAAATCTTTCCTCACGTTCCCTTGTTTCAAAATACGGGTCGCTTTCGGTTTTGCTCTGTCTGTCAAAAAAATCTGTTACCGCAAGAATAACGGCATTGCTGTATGATTTCCANTTCTTTTTGTCAANGTCATGGAGAATATCCCATGCAGATTTATCNTTGTTTTTNAAAAGATTAAATCTGATGCAAAGCGATTTTATATTTTTCATAACAACCGCCNCCTACCTTTTATTTTGCATTTTAAGAAATGCCATTTTTTCAAAGCCCTTTGCGGCAGCGCATAAATCGTTGATGAAAATTACTCTGTCAGAATTATATCTGCCGAAATTTTTNATCAGCTTCCCTCCGCCGCCCACAATAAACAGCTTCATAAAATCGGGATCGTACTCGTATTTAGCAAGGGTATCAAAAATTTCACTGCAATAATTTTCTGCCGTTTCACGCAGACAGGCAAGATAATTTTCCGAAATATCCGCCGTACCGTCAAGAATGAAATTCTGAATTATTGCAGGGTCAATAACCTTTCCCGAAATGTCGGTTACAGCGTTCTGCGCCGCAATGACAAACTGATTTACACCGATTTTTTCGGTAAAGCATTTTTCCTCAATGGGCTTTTTGTTATTGATGTACATAACGTTCATTGTGCCGTTGCCAATATCCGCAAGCATATTAACTCCCGTCAGCATAGATGTATTTTCAATCAAAGCGGGATAACCCTGCGGTAAAACCGTACAGCCGACAATTTTTATTTTATAATGCTTTTTGTTAAATGTAAATTCCACAATTTCATTTTTGGTAATGTACCTGCGGAATTGTTCNCGCTGATTTTTTACCCAAGACAGCGGCAGACCCGCCGCAATATGGACGTTTGCTTCATTTATATTGTATACTTGCAGTTCCGAAGCAANTGCCGCCAAGGTGAGAATGTAAAAATCCTCATCAACTGTTTTATCGGGAATAAAGGGCTTGTGGCAGTCGCCGATCTTGTAAAACTTACTGCCGAATTGCAGAATTTTNCCCGAAAAAACAGGCTCGGTATTATGTGCGGTCAAACCTGTCGGAAAAATTGTGCGTGACGTTTTGATATTGCCGTAACCAAGGTCTACGCCTATTATACACGTTGAATTAAAATTTATCATACTGCTTCCTCCTTCAAATCATTGTTTGATATTTTTGATTTGAGAAGCTGAATAATGAGCTCCTCTGACGATTTATCCGCTGTGCTGTCGGCAAATGAATTAACGATAAAAACGGTTTTCCCGATTTCCTCGCGGTGTTCGCTGCCNAACGGGACATACTTCTGCTCTTTCATTTTGTACCTCCGCTGCTATTAAATTTCAGAGATAATGCTATTCCTGCCGACAGTTTTGATAGCGAATTATCGTGATTTTATTATACTGCCTCTGACCCTNAAAGTCATTGACAGTCAATTGACAGCGGATTGATATATTTTTTGAAATTTTGATAGCAAGTGCCTTGCNTTTTAATAGCAAAGCCGCCGAAAATGCTTTGTTTCAAGCACTTTCGGCGGCTTTTTGTATATGTGGNAGCAGCTTTTTCTCTTTTNTCNAATGGTTATTATTAGGGTAAAAAAGCATTCTCCGAGNTGAAAAAGTGNATTTTTCAGCTGCGGAGAATGAAAAATTNAAAAGGATTATTTTAGCAAGCATAGATTTTGTGGGGACAAAATCGGATACAGAAAATATATACATTGCAAAACGATATATAAATCTCCACTTGATGTTATTGAGCTATATTTTAATTTATCACGATTATTCACTGGAGATACAGCAAGCGGGATATTCCCGAAGATGATGACAACGAGGACGAGGATTATTATTCAGACTACGACATGGAAACGGTTGATTTGGTTGGTAAAATGAAGTACGCTCTTGAAAAACTTGTAGAAATGAAAGTCTAACATAAAAGCGGTATTGTGAAAATGATACCGCTGTTTTTTGAGCAAAACAAACAACAGCATAAAAACGACTTGTACAAAAAACATGTCATAAATGTGTATTGAAATACATCTCCTAAAATGATATAATAATATTATTAAATATTTCATAGAGTGATGCTTAACAATTTGAGTACTACGAGCGAGACGTTGGAAACCAAATCAACCAATGAGATAGAATCATACGAGAAAATGACGGAAGCCAAATCTGAGTACAAAATAAGGGAGAGTATAGATATGAACAGCTTTAACAGCCAATTGTCTACCGCAAAATGTACCGAAAGCGATAATGCCGCTGATTTTTCTTCTTTGCTGATAGAAGCGCAGCAGGGTGACTATATTACTTTTGAAAATTTAAACTTTGACAACGCTAAATGCCTGCTGCTGGAGGCTGCCATATCGGAGGGCAGTACCGACAAAACAATAGAGCTTTATATTGATGAAGTCAATGAACAGAACAAAATCGGTTCGTTGATAACAAGTACCAAGGCTAAGTCGAATAATTATGAATTTTGTGAGCAATATGCCGAGTTGCGGGACGGAATAAGCGGTGTACATAATTTAATATTCTTTTTCCCCGAGTCAGCAGAATTTGAGGCAGATTGGTTCAAGCTTACCTCATATAACGGCACGGAAACCGAAGAAGAGCATAATGCCAGAATGAAGTGGTGGAAGGATGCAAAATTCGGACAGTTTATTCATTTCGGCGCATATTCATATCTTGGCGGAGATTATATGGGAAGACAAACAGGTTGGTATTCGGAATGGATAATGAACACTCTTGAAATTTCTAAGGAAGACTATGCCGCAAATGCCGTTGCGCATTTTAATCCTGAAAATTTTGACGCAAAAAAAATAGTGAACGACGCTAAGGCTGCGGGTCAGAAATATTTGGTTATTACCTCGCGGCATCACGAAGGACTTAGTATTTATGGCACCAAGATAAGGAATTTTAAAGATTACAGCCTGATGAATCCCGACAGCTGTCCCGAATATAAGGGCGGAGATATACTTAAAGAGCTTTCTTTGGAATGCAAAAATGCCGGTATCCATTTNGGGGTGTATACCACAATAATGGATTGGCACGACCCCACTCAAAAGGATTACGGCGGAAAAATTGCCGAGGGTCATACCAAGGAAGAATATAAAACTGCGCTTAAAGGACAGCTTAAGGAACTCATTGAAGATTACGGCGTTGAGGTATTTTTCTTTGACGGAGAATGGGTGAGCTGGTGGACGGCAGACGACGGTCGGGAGCTTTACAGATATATTTTGTCTCTGAATGAGAATTGCATAGTTAATAACAGAGTGGGCAAGCGCGATCCGTCCGATGGCGATTACGGCACTCCCGAACAGGAAATTCCGCTAACAGGTCTTGATTATGATTGGGAATCTAACGTAACCATGAATAACAGCTTTGGCTATAAAAAAGGAGACGATAACTGGAAGTCGGCGCAATGGATAGTAAACAGCGTTGTGGATATTGCAAGCAAGGGAGGCAATATGCTCCTTAATGTGGGACCTGACGGCAGCGGAGCAGTGGAAGCTGCTCCTTTGGAAAATATGTCGCTTGCAGGCAAATGGTTCAATAAATTTGGCGAAGCAGTTTACGGAACAGAAAAAAGCTGTTTCTCAAAAAGCATAGGAAAAGATGTAAAGGTGACAGTAAAAAATGACGAAGGTAAAATCTATGTTATCTTGCTTGAGACAGACCCTGTTGTAAAAGGCTCTGTTTCTATACCCGCATTAGAAAATGAAATCATCGGTGTTAAAGAGCTTGCTAACGGAAACGACGTTCCTTATGAGGCTTTTGAAAACGAGTTGCTTTTATATGTGGGACAGACCGAAAAGCAGCAGTTTGCAGCGGTTTACGAGATAAGCGTAAAAGGTGTACCTCAGGAAAAGGAAATAAAAACAGCAGCGGACGATCTTGCAAAGGGAAAATCGGTTACTGTCAGCTCTAATTATGACGGCAGTACGTCGTTTTCGGGAATCGAGATTTATGAAAAACATCTTCCNAATCCACATATCTCGTTNGAGAACGNNCCNTANGTANTGGAAAACTTCCCCGTGTCCATAGGCGGAAAATTTACCGACGGAAGCTCGGTAACTCTAAGAGTGTGGGACGTGTCGTTCGCTGCGTTTGAAATTGAAGTCGAGGTCAACAAAGAGAACGGAACATGGCAGGCAGTTATTGATGAAGAGAAACTGTCCAAGGGCGGCATAACCTTTACGGCAATTTTATTGGATGAAAACGGCAGTCAGGCTGCGGTAACGGCTTATACAGCAGAATATAACAACGCAGGATAACCGTTGACATTTGCAATGTCAATTTGCTATAATATAATTGGGGTGATAAAATNACCAAGAATATTATAGACGCTAAAATTAGCTTTCTCTTTNGGAATTTCTGCAATCTGTGAAGAAGGTTTGAGAATAACGTTACTGCTCGTGATAATTATGATACGTGGTAAAAAATCCATACTAAAGCTTTAGCAAAAAAACGGACTATCCGAGGATAGTCCGAAACAGAGTATTTATGAATATTCCGAGTTTCTTAGGGTCAATGAAGATGAACTAATGCTTCGTATGACAAACCTGCCATTATTTTTTAGATGCAAATTGCCATTCGTCAAACAGCATATCGCCGCCCGAGATCACAAAATAAAGGTTGTGTACACCTTCGATTTTTTGTATGTCGTTGGTGGAAACATTTTTAAATTCATTGCAGTCAAATTCAACTGAAGCAAGGCAATTTCCGTCAATGCTGTCCGCATANACCTCTATCCTGCCCTTGCCTTTTACCTTTGCGGTAAACGAAGAGGTCTTTTTGGAAAANTCAACGCCGCTTACATAAGTCCATGANCCTTTATTTCCGCTGATAAGCATATTGCCGTTTTCCTCTGCCTCAACATAGGAAATATCCGAGGCGGTAAAAAGCGTTTCAGCCTGATTTACTTTATACGGGTCAACATTTTTTATTTGTTCAGCGCCTTTTTTAGTACCCGAACCGTTGGCTATTTCCACCGCTTCCTCGTTGACAGAAATTTCATTCACGCACAGACTGCGGAAACCGCCGTCCAAACCGAGAGCCTTTTGCGGAAAAAGCGCATGATAAAACAGGTAGTATTTGTCCGAATATTTATGCAGATGGGTGTGATTGTTGCTGTATTCAAGACCCTGCTCTCCCGGGTTTTTGAAATAATCCCCGCGGTATTCCCANCTATCGGAGTCGAGCGGCGTTTTTGTCGTCATGTACGCCATGCTGCACGCAGCAGGTCTCATAAATTCTTTGTTCTCCCATTCAAGACGCTGATCCCAGCTTGTGTTATAGGTGTATACATAAGTGCCGTTTATATAATTCAATTCGCTTGCTTCAAAAAGGTACGGNGCNGGAATTTCAGCAAAATCGCTTGCAAATGAAATCATATCGTCCCCAAGCTGAACTATTCTTGCAGAGCCTGGCATATAGTCGCTGCCGTTGGAGGCTTTTCCGGCGCCGAAGCTTAACCAGCCTACGCCGTTTTCGTCAATGCAAACACCGGGGTCAAATGGATTTGGACAATCTTTAAGTCCTTTTGTGGAGGTAGATATAAGCGGCTCTCCAAGAGGGTCTGTCCACGGTCCGAGAGGGCTTTCGGCAGTTATTACGCCAACGCCGCAGCCGCTGTTTGAGTAGTAGAGGTAAAAATGAGTTTTTCCATCTTCCTCAACGCGGGAAGTTACAGACGGCGCCCATGAAGCAAGCGCCCATGGAGATATTTCTCCAACGTCGATAATTCCGTGATAAGTCCAGTTTACCATATCGTCGGTGGAAAGCATTACAATTGATTTGATTTTTTCGTAGGTATTGCTTCCGTCGCTGCCTACGGCATCATATTGCTGCTGATCATTTGTGCCGTAAACATACAGTCTGCCCTCGTACTCCACAGCGGTAGGGTCGGCGCAGAATATATTTGCGATCAGCGGATTTGCATTTTCTTCGGACTTTGAAGCAAACACATCGCCATAGGTACCTATCTTTGCTTCATTGCTTGGACTACTTGAACTGTTTGAACTACTTGAACCTTCCACAAGCCCACCGTTCATTTCAGAAACCGTAGCTTCTGCGGTCGCATTGCCGCATGAGCATAACGCTGCCGATACGCCTAACGCTGTAAAAAGAGAAATAATCTTTTTCATTTAAAAAACCTCTTTCTATTTGATAGATTTAACTTGTTAGGAACATTATACAGCATAATTCAATGCGTTTCAAGCTATTAAATCAATTATGGCGTTTTTATGCTAAAATGAAATTTGTTTTGTCTTGAAAATGCTAATTTTATATGGTATAATTATTTAAGAAGGAGATGTTTTTATGTCTGATAATATTCCGGAGGCTCGTCTGAACTGGTTTACAAACGATGTTGATTTCCCATTTTTTATTCAGTACGGCAAACATGATAAAGACCTTTATATCCACTCTCACAAGGACTTCAACGAGCTTGTTATCGTCATTGACGGCAGCGCGGTACATATGGTAAACAATGAGGAATACCTAATAAAAAAGGGCGATGTTTTTGTTGTAGGTAATGATACTGTTCACGGGTATAAGAATACGAACAATTTTCGTATCTGCAACATCATGTATCATCATAACGAGATGTTCTCCGCTATGCCCGACATCGCTGCAAGCGCAGGTTATCAAGCTCTTTTTGTGCTTGAACCGAGGATTATTAAGGAGCAAAGCTTTAAAAACAGACTGAAGATATATCGGGAAAATTATACGGCGGTAAAGTCTATACTTGATGATATGGTAATGGAATATGAGAACATGTCTGACTGTTCAAAATCAATGCTTATCTCACAATTTATACGGCTTGCAGTAATGCTTTCACGACTTTACAGTTTTGATGTCAGCGAGAATGAACATGATGTTATAAACATTGCAAAAGCTGTTTCCTACATTGAAAATCATTTTGATGAAAGCATTTCCGTGGCAAAGCTTGCAGAGCTTTCCTATTATTCCGAACGGCATTTTATGCGGATCTTTAAAAATACATATGACTGCTCGCCCATTGAATATATTATAAATCTGCGAATAAACCGTGCGTGTGCACTGCTGAAGGGTTTGAATTTGACAATATCGGAAACGGCGGAAAAATGCGGATTTGATGATGTTAATTATTTCAGCAGGCTTTTCAAAAAGAAGATCGGTGTCTCGCCGTCCGAGTTCAGAAAGAAAAATTAAAGATAACCGTATAATAAAATTCTCGTTATTTCACATATGATGTAAAATAACGAGAATTTTTATCAGGAGGATAACTGAGAATTTATTTGATCGATCTGCAAAGAAACAAAGTCATTTATAGATTCTCTTGTTTGATACCAATCTTCACCGTTAAGCGGTTTTCCGATAGATTCGCTTATAACTGATGAAATGTCGTCGGGAAGTCCGCCGTATACATCTCTGACAGGGTTTTCCTGCGTAAGCCGCAAAACCTCATTACGCATTTCTATCATTTCGTCTGTCCAGCCGAAATCGTCCTTATGCTTCTGATCGTTTATTGCAATAGCATTTTCATCACTGTAAGAAGCGATAACACACTCCATAAGTCTTGCAACGCCCTCGGGATTTCCTGCGCCCATGCATAAATTATAACAGTCTATCTCAGCGTTGTAGTAATATTTATCNGCCTGTTCATCACGGGGGATAGGTACAAAAAATACATCACTTGCATCACCGAAAGTGGNTGTCCATATTTCAGGTGATTTTTCTATTTCATACAGTCCGCCTATATAGAAAAGTTCGCTGCCCTCTCCGATAAATTGGATCTGCGTTGCATAATTGAAAAGNGATTTATCCAAAACAAGACCATTTTTGTTAAGTTCATATTGGAAAATCATTGCGCGTTCAAATGACGGATCGGCAAGGTTATTTTTTACAATACCGTTTTCGAGAGAAATTGACGGAACACCGCTTGCAAGATACAGCGGAGTGCAGTTAAACCAACCGTCAAGACCGTATCTGCTTTCGTTCGGATCTACAAAATCCGTCAGCATATCCTTAAATTTTCCCATAGTCCATTCGCCGTTTTCGTAAAGCTCCTTTGGGTCATCGTAGCCGTTTTCCTCAATGGTTTTGCGGTTGTAGTATACAACATAGCCCTCTGTAGCCTGACAAGCCATAAGGTAATGATTTTCACCCACAATAAACTTATCGTTCAAAGAGCGAACGCTGCTCCAAAGCGGACTGTTCCAGTCCACATAATCGTCATAACTTTGTGTCATACCGCTAATTACACATTTGGGGACAGCTTCCGTTGCAGGGAAAAAGTCAATGCCCTCGCCGCCTAAAATATTTGTGGAGAGNTCGTTGTATTGATTTGCCCATGTTGTAGGATAATATACAATTTCACCGCCGTACTTTTTTTCAAACAGCTCCACAGAAACAGGCTTGCTGTTGCCTGTGCCCGTAGGGTGCCAAGGGTCGTAAAATGATAGCCACTTTACGGTTTTGTTTTCCAGCTCACCTGTCAGACTATCTGCAAGTTCAACAACTTGCTGCTCTTGTTCAGGCGCAAGAGTTTCGGTATTGATAGCAACTGTCATTGACGTCGTTGTCTGAACNTCATCTTGAAGAGACTGTCCGTTTGAATTATCCGAACAAGANGCAAAACAAGATGTAACCGTAAATGCGGAAATAATTGCAATTGTTTTAGATACACTTTTCATTTCAGTTCATCCTTTCAAAAAGTATTCTAAAATTCATTATAAAATATAAGAATACAATTTTCAAGCGAGTAAAGCCATTATGTCTGATTTGTGCTATCTAATGACAGTTTTGTTAAGATATATAAAANTACTATTTCNTGCGCCATATTCAATATGATTTTAANCTGTTGTATGCATANGAAAGCCTTATTATATAGTATATGTTTTCAATTTTTTTCACTCTTAAACCAGTCAGAGACCCACTTGCCCTGCTCGCTTAATTCTTCATCAGTCCAGCCGTACAGCTTTTCGCATTCATTAGAAATGACACTGCAAGTTTCCTTGTTATTAGATAAATTCCAGCACATATAGCTTGTGTTGTATTTTTCAATAAGTTCTTTCCATTTGTTTCCCTGTTCATAGTCAACACTTCCACCGCCCGATGCGTCGCAAATGCCAAATTCGCTTACAAATACAGGCAGCCCGCTTTCAATACAGCTTTCCATTCTGTTTCTTAACCAGTCCGTATGTGTTGCGGCGTAAAAATGCAGGGCATACATTATATTGTCATAATTTAATGGCGAAGCAGCCGCTTTGTCAATTTCCTGACTCCATGTCGGAGTTCCCACAATAATCACACTGTTGCTGTCATTGGCTCTTATTACAGGAATAACCTCGTCTGCATAAGCGGTTATATCTTCCCAAGGTGCATTGGTATTAGGCTCGTTGCATATTTCATATATGACGTTGTCATAGTCGGCATAAAGCTTTGACATTTCATCAAAAAACACAACCGCCTCGTCCTTATACTCTAATGGATTTCTGTCATTAAGAACGTGCCAGTCAACAATAACATACATTCCAAGCTCCGCCGCATAATCAACGCCGCTTTTTACCAATTCTTTTAGCTTTTCCTTATTGCCGTCGCTGCAATACCCGCCGCTTTCATAGGTGTACATTGAAAGACGTATGCAGTTGGTATTCCAATCGTCCCGCAAAAATTTAAACGTATCATAATTTATGTAATCGGGAAACCACGCAATTCCGTGAGTGGACATACCGTGAAGCTGTACCTTTTCGCCATTTTTGTCAACAAGATACGCCCCGTCAACAGATAATGCTCCGTGAACGGAAAACGGCGTGTTTTCCAATGTTTCCTCATCAATTATTTGAGCGGTTTGAAATGTTTCGNCAGCATTTTCCGACATATCNGGCTTCACCTCCTCGGAAGTATTTGTTTCGCAGCCGCAAAGCAGAAGCGCCGATAAAACCGCCGAAATAAAAAGCNTGTTGATACTCTTTATTTTCATTACTCTTCCTCACTTTCTTATTTTTTGTAGACGCACCAGTCAGCGGCATTTTTCAGCAGCTTGACATATTCGGGGAAAATAAGATTTTCGGTCGAATGTCCCGNAGTAATGCCGCATACTCTGCCCTTGCCCAATGAATGAGCCCACAATGCAGGCTGTCTGCCGTTTTCCGAAACGGTATAGCCTAATATTTCTGTGGGAAATTCGNGGAGCATTTCAATAATNTAATGTTCATCAATAGCNGGAAAGGTAAATTCTGTCACATTTTCAGTAATAGGGTGAGCCTTTTCGGGAATAAATTTTACATCGCACTGCGGCGGGTGAGTTATAAACTGTGCGTGCAGTATCTCTTGTGTAATGATATGTTCTTTCGGCAAATCGGTAAGTCCGCAATGAACAGCAAGAAATCCCATTCCGTCATCATTTATACTTTTTTTCAGTTTGCTGCTCCAATTATCATCGCACCATATAGGCGTTGGAACTTGGTCATTTTCGATTGGATCTTTAAATGTTACAAGTAAATCTGGAGTTTTTTGTAATTCAAGAAACTCATTGGGGTTTTCTGTCATTTTTACGTCCCATTTATCATCAGGCAGCATATGCCCGATAACAGGTGTTATGGTGTCGGTAGGGTGCCAATAATCTCCTGTTAATATCAATGCTGTATTTTTCATTGCAAATCCTCCCTTAATTATATTTATTTATAATTATATAACATTTTTCGGTATAATTCTATAATAAAAATGTTTTAATATATAATAAATGCGACAAAAGGAGTGTTAAAATGAAAAATGTCAATACTGTTTTTTCCGTTGATCCAAACCAACGTGAGATTGCAGAACATAAAACTGACGATATTCCCTGCGTGTCTTATACGGATAAATACTTTAACAACTCCTACNATTGGCATTGGCACGACGAATTTGAACTGTCTGTTGTAGCTAACGGTTCTGTCGAGGTCTCGGTAGGAAGCGAGCGTTATATATTAAACGAAAATGACGGNATATTTATAAATTCGGGAGTTATCCATAAATACGGCAGCGCAGAAACCAATAAGCCGTGTATTATGCCAAATGTTGTTTTCCACCCGTCATTCATATGTGGAATAGATGATACTTCTATAAAAAAGAAATATATTACACCTATTTTAAATAGCACAGAGCTTTCATACTGTATTTTCAGAAATGAAAACAAGGCTGACGCCGCTTTTTTAAAATATATTCGCAGAGCATATGATGAATTGGAAAACAAGAGTTGGGGGTATGAATTCAGACTGCGTGAAGCCTTGGAGCAATTTATTTTGCAGCTTGTCCCTATTGCAGGCAGCTATAGTGATACGCCTGTAACTGCCGATACATACCGTATAAGAACAATGATGAATTATATTAAAAATAATTTTCGCAGCCGTATTACTCTTGCTGACATTGCCGCAAGTGCGGGAGTGAGCATAAGAGAGTGTCAGCGGTGCTTTCTGAAAAATCTGAATATCGCTCCAATGCAGTATATTATTGATATGAGAATTGATTACGCTAAAAAGCTACTGCTTGAAACTACCGAAGAAATAAGCAGTATTTGTGAAAAAAGCGGCTTTGCAAATCAAAGTTACTTCACAAAAACATTTAGATTGCACACGGGGTTTACTCCGCTGAAATTCCGAAAAAACTGCGGCGGTACATATTTGGCGCAATAATTATAAATACTTGCGCTATTTATATATATTTTGTATGCTTGAATATTGTATAATTATTTTAGCATATAATGCAAATTTGTTAGAAAAGAGGATATATTGATGAGAACATTTTTTAAAAGAATGGCTGCACTTGCGGCAGCAATTGCTGTTACAGCATTTTCAGGTTGTTCATCAACAGGAAACACTTCAGCGGAAACTACTGCAACATCGGCGCAAGCGGAAATTGTTTCAAAAACCTCAGAGTGGAACGACCTTGACCAGACTGAAATAACGTCAGCTATGGGCATGGGCTGGAATTTGGGAAATCAGCTTGAAGCTTCAAATTCGGGTATACCCTCAGAAACAGCTTGGGGAAATCCTGTAATTACAGAAGAGCTTATCAAAACTGTAAAGGAGCAAGGCTTTAAAACAGTAAGAATTCCCGTTTCTTATCTGCTTAAAATAGGCGATGCGCCCGATTACAAAATCAACGATGAATGGCTGAACAGGGTGCAGGAGGTTGTTGACTATGTTGTAAACAACGACCTTTACGCTGTTGTAAACATGCACGGCGACGGATACTACACCGTTGACAAAGGCTGGCTTCTCTGCGTTGAGGACGATGAAAAGCAGGTTGAGATAAAGGCAAAATACGAAGCCGTATGGAAACAAATTGCAGAACGCTTTAAGGATTATGACGAGCACTTGATATTTGAGTCTATGAACGAAGAGTTCGACAATACATACGGAAAGCCAAATCCCAAGGGATATGAAAATATCAATGCGTACAATCAGATTTTTGTTGATACGGTGAGAAAAACAGGCTCAAATAATGCGAAACGCTGGCTTCTTCTTCCAGGTTGGAACACAAATATTGAGTATACCGCAGGAGATTTTGGATTTGTAATTCCTACCGACAGCCATTGCGAAGCCAACGGAAACAGACTTATGATTTCGGTTCACTATTATGACCCTTACAATTTTACACTTGACGAGAATATGACCTCGGCGAAAACTCAATGGGGAAAATATGCTGTTGAGAATTTTGACAACTGGGGTCAGGAGGATTATGTTGACAGTACAATGAAAAAGCTCAACGACACATTTGTAAGCAAGGGATATCCTGTAATAATCGGTGAAATGGGAGTACAAAACAAATCTCACGTAAGTGATACATTTAATGTATTCAGATGTTACTGGATGGAGTACGTTGTCAAGGCAGCAAAAGAAAACGGCTGTATTCCGATTTACTGGGACAATGGTTGGAACGGCGACAAGGGCTTTGGAGTTATCAACAGAACAAATTGTGAAATTACTCAGCCCGAGCTTATCGCTGCAATGATGAAAGCAATGAATTCCGATGGAGATTATGAAATTGCCGCTCCGGCAGGA
The DNA here is from genome assembly GCA_014804645.1 of Lachnospiraceae bacterium. Taxonomy (GTDB): domain Bacteria; phylum Bacillota; class Clostridia; order Lachnospirales; family Lachnospiraceae; genus Acetatifactor. Next base: position 16,381 of record JAAUZI010000034.1, read on the forward strand.
TTTGAAAAAAAGTAGTATTTTATATAATACTGATTATCAATTAAAAAGTGTATAAAAAATCGGCGCAAAAGCTTGCATGTATGGCTTTTGTACCGATTTTTTATCTATAATTTTATTGGTTATTAGGATAGAACATTAACAAAGTAATTTTCTATAGTAACCGTCTGTATAGCACAAAAAAATCAAGCCTGCCGCTATATAGGCAATTGCGGTCAATGCAAATCCGGTGCTTAGACCTATTGTATTCTGCACAAATCCCATACACAGGGAACCTATACCAATACCAATGTCATAGGAAAGCATATAGGTAGCATTTGCTGTTCCTCGGTTTTGAACAGGTGTTGTTCCTGTTACAAGCGACTGGAACAACGGCTGCAATATCCCATAACCAAGTCCTAAAAGCGCAGCAATGATCAAGAAATGTACTGCGGTATTCATAAAGTAATAGCTTGCCATTGTTGCTGTTAAAAGAATAAGGCAAATAATTACTAAAACCCTATGTTTTCCTGCATCTATCATTTTCTGTGTAGAGAACTTAGATACAAGCATTCCAACTACAAGACAAACATAGAAATACGGTGTTGCAGATGAAATGCCTTTCTCTTGTGCGAGCATTGCGGAATATGCCAGCATTGCCCCAAAAGGAATCATAATAAACATCATGTTGAGCATAAACGGTACTGCCGGACCGTAAAAAGCGCCTTTCAGCGAAAAAGCTTTTCGCTCTTGCTTGGGATATTCTATGCGGCACATAGAAACAAAGATGAAAGCAATTACACAAAGTGCGAACAATGCAATAAAAGAAGCCTTACTGTTCATATGATTCTGAATCTGTATTCCTACAAATGGACCGACTGCCATTCCAATGGATATGGTAAGTGTAAAACGATTGATCCCTTCCGAAACTTTTTTCTGGGGCAGTACATCGCCTGCAAGCGTCATAGTTGACGATCCGCACACAGAATACACCACGCCCATATACAAACGGATCAATACCAGAATACTGAACGCTTTAAACAAATAAAATCCAAGAAATGACAATGTAAACAGTCCGAGAAATAATAAATACACCCGATACCTGTTGAAATTGTCGATTATATATCCCGCAAACGGTCTGAACAGGACTGTTGTGACAGACATAGCTGTCAATACAATTCCAATCTTAGAGCCTGTAATGCCGACCTCTGCACAATATACAGGTATAATCGGTACGGACGCATAAAATGTTGCCATCATCAAAAGATTAGTGATGAAAAGCAAAATAAATTTTTTGTTCCAGATTTTCTCCATTAGTTTGTCCTCCTTTAAATAACCTCGTATGCGATGTATTTTTGTGATAATCAAGACATTCCATTCGGAATGTCTCTCATTAGCCTTGATTTATATTATTTATCATCTGCTTGATCACAGAATTAAACAGTTCAATATCATCTTCGGATATGTTTTTTGAAAGCTTTTGCTGTATATCGGAAATTTTTTCTTTAGTCACAGCAGAAAGACCTTCTGATTTTTCAGTAAGCCTGATTGCTTTGAAACGTTTGTCATCTGTCTGAACAGTAATTTCTACCATGCCTTTTTCCAACATACGTTTTAATATACTGTTGACAGTCGGAGTAGAAAGACCAAGATTGATCTCAATATCCTTTTGACATATTATTTTGTGTGAATTGGATTTCAAATATCCAATAACCGTTGCCTGTGCATATGTAATGTCATACTCTGCTAAAGCTTGGTTAAGCAATCTCTCAATTGCTGTATTTAAGATTTTAATATCAATCAAATTCATTTTATTTACCTCGCATGCGATATATTTTTATTATATACCAAAATTTATCTGCTGTCAAGATATTATATCAAATTATCTTTTCCGATTATGCAAATTGCTGCATAATCAAAAACCTTCTTTGTCTAAAATAACAAAATCACAATGAATACAGTCTTTTACTAACTTACTTGCAAAATGCAGTTTTTTACCCTTTAAGCATTTGCTCTGTACGCCAGTTTTTTGGGGAAACTCCATATATGTTCTTAAAAGCCCGTGAAAAATGAAGCTGATTGTCGTACCCCACCGCATTGCTTATATCCCCCACGGAAAGCTTTGTAAGCTTTAAAAGCTCGGCAGCCTTTACCATACGGTAATTCAGCAGGAAATCCTGCGGGGATTTTCCAACCGCTTCCTTGAAAATTTTTCCGAAGTAGCTTCTGTTAAGACCGCATACCTCCGCAATATCTTCCACGGTAATGTCGTTCTGAAAATTCTGCTCTATAAAAGCAAGGGCTTCGTGAATGTAAAAATCCCGCAGCTTGCTTCCCTGACGAATTTTTATTTCCGCCGCTGAGCGCGCAAAATAATCTATAAACAGATAAAGATGTCCGATAAGGTGAAACGGTGAAGAATTGCTGTTTTCCGTAATGTAAATCATTTCATTCATCATATTTTCACGCAGTTCCTTTGATCGTGCCTTGTAGACGGGATTGTCGGGGGACAAGCCTGCCGCGTCAACGATAGACTTTGCCCGCAGACCGTCAAACTCGATCCATATATATTCCCACGGCACATTTTTGTCGGCAATATAAGTTGTGATCTGGTCGGGAAATATCATAAAGCCCTGCATACTTTTAACGGAATATGTCTTTGTTTCTCCGCTGCTGTCGTCAGCCATAAGCGTACCCGTTCCCGATATGACGTAATGAAAAAGATAATGGTTCCTTGCGGCGGGTCCGAATGAATGAGCCGGCTTGCATTGCTCACGTCCGAACTGATACAAGCTAAGGTCGATAAAATTTTCATTTGGAAACACGGAAAACATCAGATCGTTCATAAAATACCTCCCGTAAAAATCAACAATACTTTTTTGTAATTGTACGGCTTTATTATCAGTATATCATAAAATATACCAAAATGCAATATTGTTTATATATATTACTTAAAAATTGCAAATTGGTATAAAATATACTGAATTATGAGATTTACAGAACGCATTATGGTATGCTATACTAATTACAAAGAAAAAAATCATCTCAAAAGGAGGAATTGCATATGAAAAAAGGTAAGGCATTGAGAGTGTTGCTTACAGCTGCGGCGGTTTCATCAACAATGCTTTTGCAGGGGTGTACGGCGGACAGCAGCAACGGCAAGATACAGGTCACTATGCTCCAGTACAAACCCGAAGCGGTAAAAGCCTTTGAGGAGATTGAAAGGCGGTTCAATGAAACACACGACAATATTACGCTGAAAATTGAATCTCCAAACGAAGCAATGACCGTTCTCAAAACAAGACTTATAAGGGAGGATTATCCCGACATTGTGGGAATAGGCGGCGATATAAACTACTCGAATTTCCTTGACGCAGACTTGTTTGAGGATATTTCCGACCTTGAAATTATCAACGACGTAAAGCCCGCTTACCTCAAAATGGAAAAAGAGCTTGAGTTCATTCCGCAGGACGGCATATATACTCTGCCCTATGCGGCAAACTGTGCGGGAATCCTTTACAACAAGGATATGTTTGACGAAAACGGCTGGAAAATTCCAAACACATGGAGCGAATTTATATCTCTGTGTGAGGAAATAAAAGCAACAGGAACAACTCCGTTATACTTCGGCTACAAGGACACGTGGACTTGTCTTGCGCCTTGGAACGCTCTTGCCGTGGGACTTGCGCCCTCGGACGTATGCAGCAGCGTCAATGCGGGAAAAACAACCTTTAAAGCAGAGTACGGCGAGGTTGCGGACAAAATAAAGGTCATGCTTGATTACGCAGAGCTGAATCCCTATGCGTACAGCTACAATGACGCCTGCACAGCCTTTGCAAGAGGCGAGTCGGCAATGTACCCCATAGGAAGCTACGCCGTACCGCAGATTTTATCCACAAATCCCGATATGAACATTGATTCCTTTACTTTCCCCGCAAACGAAAACGAGGCGGACAACGTACTTAATTCGGGCGTGGACCTGCAATTCTGCGTTATGAAGGAATCCCAAAACAAGGAAGCCGCTTACGAGGTACTGCGTTTTCTGAACGAGGACGAGACCGTGCAGATATACCTTGACGATCAGGGCGGAATACCATGCAAGGAGGGCGATTTTGCTATTCCCTCAATGCTTAACGGTATGTCGGATTATATAAACGAGGGAAGAATGTCCGATTTCCACGACCACCATTATCCCAGCGAAATGAGCGTTGACGCACTTATCCAGACCTATCTTATGGACGGAAGCGCAAATTCCGCAGAGATATTCCTTGACAGGTTCGACACGGAATGGGTACGGTACAACAGGGACCTTATCGCAAAAATAAAGAAGCACGAGGAGGCAGGAAATAATGAATAAAAAGAAAATGTCCGAAAGGCAGAAAACCTATATTGTAATGGTTATACCTGCTCTTATCCTTTTTGTAATGTTCAACACTATCCCGCTGATAACAGGCGCGGCGTACAGCTTCACAAACTACCGCGGCTACGGAAGCTACGACTTTGTGGGATTCCGAAACTACATAGACCTTTTCACAGATTCCAGAGTGGGAAATTCATATCTTTTCACCTTTAAGTATGCTATTGCGGGAACGATTCTCGTAAACCTTCTGAGCCTTATTCTTGCACTTGGACTTAACAGCAAAATAAAGTGCAAGAGCTTGCTCCGCGGCGTGTACTTCCTGCCCAACATTTTAGGCGGACTTATCATCGGCTATATTTTCAGCTTTATTTTCACCTACATAGTCCCCGCAGTTGGTGAAGCCCTCAACATCGGATTTTTGCAGAACAGTATCCTTGCAAGTGAAAAATACGCATGGATAGGCGTTCTTATCGTAGGCGTTTGGCAGGCTGTTGCAATGAATACTATCATCTATATTTCGGGCTTGCAGACAATTCCCGCAGAAATTCACGAAGCGGGAATGATAGACGGCGCAAGCCGCTGGCAGGAATTCAAAGACCTTACTCTGCCCATGCTTATGCCGTTTGTGTCCACAAACCTTGTTTTAAGCACAAAAAATATGCTTATGGTATTTGATCAGATAATGGCTCTCACAAAGGGCGGACCTGCTCAAAGCACAGAGTCTATTTCCTACCTTATATACAGGAACGGTATGGACGGCGGTCAGTTCGGCTTCCAAAGCGCAAACGCAGTAGTGTTCTTTGTTGTGATAGTTACTATTTCCATTATCCAAATGGTCATTACAAATAAAAAGGAGGAGCAGTTATGAGCAGATCGAAAAAATACAGCGTCCCCGAGCCTGTTAAGGTAAATATAAAATCGGCAGATGAGATAAAAGACGACAAGGACGGCAGATCAAGCATATTTCTTACCGTTTTGCTTGTACTCGGCTGCGTTACAATCTTGTTCCCGCTTTATATGACAATTATAATCGCGTTCAAATCCCCGACAGAAATGACAAACGATATTTCGGGCGCGCTCGCTTTGCCGAAAAGCTTCGGCTTCGGAAACTTTGCGGAAGCAATGCGCGTTACCGACTTCTGGCACTCTCTCGGAAACAGCGTTGCGATTACGGTTGCGACCATTGTTCTCTCCCTCGTTATTCATTCAATGACAGGCTATGCTATCGGCAGAAATATGAACCGCAAAAAGGGCTTCAAGCTGATATATTTCTACATTGTAAGCGGTATGTTCGTACCCTTTGCGATACTTATGATGCCACTTGTAAAACAGACCGCAAGCCTCGGCATTGACAATATGCTTGGCGTTGTTATTCTCTACACGGTATTTTATATGCCAATGAATGTTATGCTGTACAGCGGCTATATGAAAAATGTTCCCTTTGCAATGGAGGAAGCCGCCGACATGGACGGAGCTTCCGCATGGCGGACGTACTGGACTATCATCTTCCCCATGATGAAGCCCATGCACGCAACTGTAGCGGTACTGACTGCTCTCGGAACATGGAATGATGTTATGACCCCGCTGGTAATTATGTCGGGTTCGGACAACACCACACTTCCTCTTGCACAGCTTAATTTCCAGACACAGTTCGGTACTAACTACAATCTTGCGTTTGCTTCCTATCTGCTTGCTTTGCTGCCTATCGTGATATTCTATATCGTATGTCAGAAGCAGATAATCGGCGGAGTTGCAAACGGTGCTGTCAAGGGTTAATTTATTGATAATAAGGGAGAAAAATTATGAAGCTTGATAACAAAATTATGCTTATAACCTATGCGGACAGTATGGGAAAAAATATCTCCGAGCTGCACGAAATTCTTGACAGGCACTATAAAAAAGCCGTGGGCGGAGTGCATATACTTCCCTTTTTTCCCTCCTCCGCCGACCGCGGCTTTGCTCCAATGCGGTATGATGTTGTGGACGAAAAATTCGGAACGTTTGAGGATATTGAAGCTCTCGGAAAAGAATATTACCTTATGTTTGATTTTATGGTGAACCATATTTCCGCAAGCTCTGAATATTTCAAGGACTTTCTTGAAAAAAAGGATAATTCCGAATACAAGGACTTTTTCATAAGATACAATGATTTCTGGGACAACGGAGAGCCTACTGCCGAGCAGACGGATATCATCTACAAGCGCAAGCCCCGCGCGCCGTATATTGAGGCAAAATTTGCCGACGGCACAACGGAAAAGGTTTGGTGTACATTCTGCGAGGAACAGATAGACCTTGACATTACAAAGGAAAAAACGAAAAAATTCATTGCCGACACACTTCGGGAAATGTGCAGAAGAGGCGCGGCGGTGATACGTCTTGACGCCTTTGCCTATGCGGTGAAAAAACAGGGAACAAGCTGCTTTTTCATAGAGCCCGACATATGGGAACTGCTTTACGATATTGAAAAAATTACCGCAGATGGCGGCGCGGAAATACTTCCCGAAATTCACGAGCATTATACTATACCAATGAAAATTGCGGAAAAGGGCTTCTGGATATATGACTTTGCGCTGCCTGTAATAACGCTCCATGCGCTTTACAATCATACGGGAAAATATCTCAAAGACTGGCTTGAAAAGTGTCCCATGAAGCAGTTTACCACCCTCGACACCCACGACGGTATAGGCATTGTGGACGTAAAGGACTTGCTGCCCGACGAGGAGATCGAAAAAGTAAAGGATCAGATGTACTCAAACGGCGCAAATCTTAAAATGAAGTACAGCTCCGCAGCGTACAACAATCTTGACATTTATCAGGTGAACACAACCTATTATTCTGCTTTGGGAGACAACGACGACGCATATCTTCTTGCAAGGGCGATACAGTTTTTTACTCCCGGAATTCCGCAGGTTTATTATGTGGGTATGCTTGCGGGAACAAACGATATTGAGCTTATGGAAAAAACTAAAAACGGACGGGACATAAACCGTCATTACTACACCGCCGAGGATATAGAAGCGGAGCAGTCCCGCCCTGTTGTTAGAAAGCTTAAAGAGCTTATGGAGCTTAGAAATTCCCACCCTGCATTTGGACTTGACGGAGGCATTGACGTTAAAACCAATGACGACAAAATTACAATAACAAGAAGCTGCAAGGGACACACAATTACTCTTGAAGCCGATCTGACTTCCTACAAATTTGAGATATTGCAATAAGCAATGAGGTGAAATTATGCCGATAACCGTTAATGAAAAATCAAGGCTTTTTTGTATAGAGACCGACAATTCCGAATATCAGCTTATGGCGGACAGCTTCGGCGTGCTGCGGCATTTGTGGTACGGCGAAAAGGTCGGCATGAGCATGGAATATTTGCAGGAATATCCCGACGTTGGCTTTTCGGGGAACATCTACGAGGCGGAAAATCTTCGCAGCTATTCTCTCGATACTTTGCCTTTGGAGTACTCCTGCGGCGGAGTTGGCGATTTCAGAATAAATGCATTGTCGGCAGTCCATTCGGACGGCAGCTTTGCTCTCGATTTACGTTATGCCGGCTTTAAGATAAGCAATGGAAAGTACGGCATTGAGGGACTTCCTGCGGTTTACGCAAACGATACAGAGGCGGAAACTCTTGAAATATTTTTAAAAGACACCGCTTCGGATATTTCCGTAACGCTTAAATACGGCGTTCTGCCAAAGCTTGATATTATTACAAGAAGCGCAGTTATAGAAAATGGCGGGGAAACCGGCGTATTCCTTACAAACGCCGCAAGTTTGTGTCTTGATATGCCGTGTGATTACAATGAATGGATACATTTTCACGGCAGACATACCTGCGAAAGACTTTTCGAGAGAATGCCACTTTTACACGGTATTCAGGAAAGCTCCAGCCAAAGGGGTACGTCAAGTCATCAGCAAAATCCCGCAGTTATTCTTTGCGGAAATGACTGCACCGAAACAAACGGCGGCTGTATCGGCGCAATGCTTATGTACAGCGGCAGCTTCAGCGCAAAAATAGAATACGACCAGCTTGAACAGGTTCGGCTCATTATGGGGATAAATCCCGCACTTTTCCGCTGGGAGCTGAAAAAGGGTGAACGCTTCTGCACTCCCGAAGCGGTAATGTCCTACAGCGGAAGTGGCTTTGAAAGGCTGTCCCACAATTTCCACAAGGTCATTCGGGAGCATATTTGCAGAGGTAAATACAAGCTTTCGGAACGTCCCGTTCTTATCAACAGCTGGGAAGCTGTATATCTGGATTTTGACGATGAAAAAATTCTTGCCGCCGCGAAAGAAGCCGCAAAGCTTGGCATTGATATGTTTGTGCTTGACGACGGCTGGTTCGGAAAAAGGGACGACGACGTTTCGGGACTTGGCGACTGGTTCGTTAATCCCAATAAGATAAAGTGCGGACTCGGAGAGCTTGCCAAAAAAATAAAGGCTTTGGGAATGGATTTCGGCTTGTGGCTTGAACCCGAAATGGTCTCCGAAAACAGCAATCTTTACCGCAGTCACCCAGAATGGGCTATACAAATCCCAAACCGCAAACCAATGCGTGGACGCTTTCAGCTTGTGCTTGATATGACGAGAACCGACGTAAGGGACTATCTTTACAAATCAATTTCCGACATACTGAAAAGCGCGGAAATTTCCTACATAAAATGGGATATGAACCGCAGCATATGCGACTGGTATTCTGCTTGCCTTGAAAGCAAAAATATGGGGGAAATGCCCCACAGGTACGTCCTTGGTCTGTACGAGCTGCTTGAACGTCTTACGCAGGATTTCCCCGACGTATTGTTCGAGGGGTGCAGCGGCGGCGGCGGACGCTTTGACTCAGGTATGCTTTATTACTGCCCGCAGATATGGTGCAGCGACGATACCGACGCTTTTGAAAGGACTAAAATTCAGTACGGTACGTCGTTTTTCTACCCGATATCAACAATGGGTTCCCACGTTTCGGCTGTCCCGAACCACCAGACGGGCAGGGTAACTTCTCTTAACGCACGCAGCGTTACGGCAATGTCTGGCAGCTTCGGGTACGAGCTTGACCCCTCCGCTCTTACGGAAGAGGAAAAAACGGAAATTCCAATGCAGATAAAGCGTTTTAAAAATTACCGCAAGCTTATTCACAACGGGAAATATTATCGTCTCACAAATCCGCTTAACGATAATTCTGCCTTGTGGGAATTTGTTTCCGAGGACAAGACCAAAATACTTTTACAGGGAATGCAGTTTCGTGCAGAGCCTAATTTTATGCGGCACAGAATAAAGCTGCGGGGACTTGATGAAAATAAAAAGTATGTAATTGCGGAAGATGAGCGTATCTATACTGGAAATGCTCTTATGAGCGGCGGAGTACTGCTGCCCGCTGCAAAGGGCGATTACTTTGCCTATGAAATTTTTATCACGGAGGCAAAATAATATGAGCGCAAAAAAATACAATGTTGTCGCTTTGGGCGAACTGCTTATAGATTTTACCGAAAACGGCTTGTCGGAAAACGGCAACCCGCTCCTTGAAGCGAATCCAGGCGGTGCGCCATGCAATGTGCTTGCAATGCTTGAAAAGCTTGGCAAAAGCACCGCCTTTATCGGTAAGGTGGGGAACGACAGCTTCGGGAAAATGCTTTGCGATACGATCAAAAGCTGCGGTATCGGAGCGGAGGGGCTTGTGTTCGATAAAAGCGTGCCGACCACCCTTGCCTTTGTACACAAAACTCACGATGGCGACAGAGAATTCAGCTTTTACAGAAATCCTGGCGCAGACATGATGCTTACCCGCGAGGATATCAATACCGACATTATCCGCAGTTCGGAAATTTTTCATTTCGGTACGCTTTCAATGACCCACGCTTCCAACAAGGAAGCTACCATGTATGCGGTAAATATTGCAAAGGAAAACGGCTTGCTTGTTTCCTTTGACCCCAATCTTAGAAAACCTCTCTGGGAAAGTTTCAGAGACGCAAAGGCGGCAATGGAGTACGGCTTTTCGGTATGCGATATCCTTAAAATATCCGATGACGAAATTGAATTTATAACAGGCGAAAAGGACATTGACAAAGGCATTGCGGCAATTTACAGCAAATATAACATTCCGCTTGTCTTTGCAACAATGGGACGTTCGGGAAGCAGGGCGTACTGCGGCAATGTCACAGCAGAATGTTCCGCATATGAAAATAAAAATCTTCTGGATACTACAGGCGCGGGAGATACGTTTATGGGCTGCGCTCTCAGCTTTGTATGCGAAAACGGCATACACATGAACGAAGTGCAGCTGAAAAATCTTTTGGATTTTTCAAACGCCGCTGCTTCTATAATAACGGGAAGAAAGGGCGCATTGAAAGTAATGCCGATATCAGATGAGATCAGGAGTATGCAGAGTTCCCGCATTTTATAAAATGTTCAGGACTTGCATGAATGCCAAAACACATATGAATAAAAGCAAGGGCTATTGCACGTAAATGCAATAGCCTTATTTTACTTATTCAGAACATCACTCATATTCAGCAGAGCATCTGCCTTTTCATCGGACAATGTGCGGAAGTTCTCAATCAGTCGTCTTTCTTTCTTGGAAAGAAAGGTACATTCTGTATCATCGTTGAATATCTCTGCCAAAGAAGAACCAAGTGCGACTGCAAGCCTACCGAGCGTTTCAATAGTAGGCTGCCTTGTGCCTTCCTCTATGCCCTTTATATGGTGTCCCGACACACCTGTAATTTGCGTTAGACGGTACATAGACATATTTTTATCTTCTCTTAACTTGCGCAGTTTCTTTCCGACTTCCATTAAACCGCCCCTTTCGGTATTTCCTTACTATTATTATACACCTTATCGGGCAATAAAATAATGTCTGATTGGGCTTGAATATATGGACATTTAAGTGTATAATATATAGTAATAAAAGTACATAGGAGCGGTGCTATGAATATTTATACTGTCAGCTTTTTTGGACACAGGGAGATCGAAAGCCCATTAGAAATAGAAAAACGGCTTGACAAACTCCTGCATGATATTATTACACAAAAAGAGTATATTGAGTTTCTAATCGGGCGGGAGGGAGAATTTGATTTACTTGCCGCGTCGGTCATAAGACGATCGGTCAAGAATTATGGCTGCGGAAATACATCTTTTATTTTGGTGCTTCCGTATATGAAAGCGGAGTATCGTAATAACAAGCATGAATATCTTGAATATTATGACGAAATCGAGGTATGTACTGAATCCTCCGAGGCTCACTATAAGTCAGCTATACAAGTGAGGAACAAGAATATGGTAGACCGTTCAGACCTTGTTGTATGCTGTATTCAGCGAAATAGCGGCGGAGCTTATAAGACTGTACAGTATGCTCAAAAGCAGAATTGCAAAATAGTGAATTTAGCAGAAGAAAATTGAATACATTATTTTTTATTCTCCGCAAATGTTCACTTACGATTTACAAAATACTCAGACACGCTACATATTTGAACAATATGTAAACTCGATTGTCTCTAATTACTTTTATTTCCGAACAGACAACACACTTTTATGGGTGGAACTACAAACGATCTTAAAAACCTTGCTTCGTATGATGTATAGGAAATCTATAGGATGTGCTTGTAATTTTTGTATTTTGGCAAATTGCAACAGCCTGCCATTTTCGTCATTATCGGAAATGGCGGGCTGTTTTCAGTGTTTTAATGTAAAAAGGTCATAATCTGCTGAACTATATTTTTCTATGACGCACTATAAATAAAATTCATACGAAAAAACGTCAGAGATAAAACTAAGATTATGCCTGATTGTTTTCGGAGCAAGCGGTGCGCCTGTCTTTTCATTTGCGCCCTCTTTTGCAAGAGAATTCACAAACGCTTGAAGCTGCCTACCTGTTATCTTGTCAATTCTTAAATGCCCGATTGCAGGATAAACTCTTTTAGTAAGCTGTCTCATTCGCTCATAAGTCGTGCTACGCAAATTGAGATGCGCATATTCCTCAAACCATTCCTCGGCAAGTTCCTCAAACTTTATTGCGGAAGTTCTGAAACCTCGCATACAAGATTCCTCAAACATAACCGCAACACGGTTGAGCTCCTTTTGTATCTGCCGCTCGGTCATACCCTCGTCGGGCTTCCAAGTCATAGCTTGCTCTTTGTGATTGCCTTTTGTATCATAACCGCAGGAAACCCTGATTTGATAAGAGCTTCCCCGTTTTCTAATGGTTGCCATAAAAATATCTCTCCTTTTGATATTGTAGATTTTATGACATACCCCTGCATCATATATTTTAGCACATTACTACTTTAATGTTAAGTCTTTTTGCAGGGGTATGCAAAATATTTTTATGCAGACATATTCAAATAATCCAATAAATCGGTTTTGTTAATCAGAATTTTGCCGCATTTGCCTTGTCCCGCACGTACATATGGGATTTTATTCTGTTTAACAAGCTGACGAACAGTATGTTCGGAAAGCCCTTTTATTAACTTTGAACATTCCTTAACAGTCAGCATTTCTAACTTTTCATCTTTTGGGGGAATAACATTCTCAGTATTTTCGGTAATTATGATTAATTCGTTAAGTAAAGTCACAATTTTTGATATAAGCTCTTGCTTAGAATTTGTCGTCATAATTGTCCTCCTTTCCGTCAAATTCTATTCGTTATTAAAAAAATCAAATTTCAGCGGCAGAAGATAATACTCAAAAACCGTTTTCAAATATTCAACCGATTTGCCTAAATCCTCAATATCCTTTCTCGTAATCGTCCTTGTGCTGTTGACGACCTCGGTAATGGAATCTATTTCATTTCCGATACGATTAAAGGACATAACCAAATAGTCAAAATGCCTTAAATCGTAAATTTTTATTTTACCGAAAACAGATATTTCACGGATATATGTACCGATCCGTTTGTTACGCTTTTCGGCACACTTGCTGATTATTCTTTTCTCGTCCTCGCTGTATTTGATTTCCTTGCAAATTTTCCTGCCCATGGGTAACACCTCTTTTACATCAAAGTAATCTTTCGGGTTTAAGCTCCGATAAATATTTTTTTAGTGGTTTTTCGTATTCGTTGACCACATCCAACAGCTTTTGGATTTCTTCCGTGTACTGCGAATGCTCACGCATTGCAACCCTCAAAATCTGTTCAAGCAGATTTTCAATTCTGAAAAATGACATCAGAACCCGATTGAGTTTTTTCATATCGAACACTTTTAAAGCTTCCCGAACAGCAATTCTTCTTATATACGTCCCTGTTCTCAAATTCAAAAACTCGGCACGTTTACAAACAGCCTGCCATTCGTCCTCGTTGAATTTTATGATTTTTCGTATAGTCCTCATTGAAATCCTCCTTTGTATGGATTTATACAGTGGGGTTTAAGGGGCGCAGTCCCTTTGTGAAAAAGTATGTACTTTTTCTGCGCTTGCTATCCTACAAGCAGTCATTTTTTGCAACCAGTTGAAAACAGCATTGCAATAGGTTGCAAATCAATTTTTACCGAATAATCTTCGTGACTTCTGATTAAGCTGCTCGGTTTCCTGTTTCAGCTTCTCAATAAGTTTGCTTTTTTCGGCTACTTCATCGGTCAGCCGTTTCACGCTTTTTATCAAGTCTGCGTTTTTTGAATCTTCTTCATCAAGCCGTTTTTGCAAAATCTCAAATTTTGAATTTTGCTCTGCAAGTTGATTTTTCAAAATTTTAATTTCAGAGATTTTGTCATTAAGCGAATTTTCAAGTTTAGCGATTTTTTCATTTTTGAAATTAAGCTCGTCCTGCAAAATATCAAAATATTTGCTTTTCTTTGCAAGCTCATTTTTCAGAATTTCGCTTTCCTTAAAAAATCTTCCGTCGGCAGAAACTGGTTTTAGTATTTCTGCGGCGTAATCGTCAAGCATAAGACATCCGTCCTTGAAAATGTGACCGTCAAGCAATTTTTTCTTTTTGCGTATCTTCGCATAAACAGCTTGATGTGATATTTTATATTTTTCGCAAAGTGCCTTGACCGTCATTTTCATTCACCGCCCCTTTTCTGCTCCTGCGCCTCTATCCACTCATAGAATTTTTTCTTGCGGATAAATTTCCTCTTTCCGATTTTGATAACAGGAACGTACTCACGGTTGAGAAACGCATATGCCATAGATCGTGTAAAACCAAAATTCTGTAAATCCTCCGCAGTCATCATTTCGGGAAATTCATTTTTTCTTTCGGACATCTTTTTGTCCTCCTTTCAATTTTTTTGTTTTGGCGTTTCAGCCTGTTTTCAGTATACCGCTGCGGGTGTGAAAAGGCAATATTAATGAATGGTTTTACGTGTCAATCGAATGTGTTATGTCAACCATTCACATTAGGTATTCTACGTATTTATGGGATTTGTTTGACTTTTTGTGAAAATTATGATATACTTGTATCAATAAAACTATGAATACACATTCCGACAAAAGGAGACAAAATATGCAGGATTTTAAAATGCCATTTTCGGAGAAAACAGCTTCAATCGGTATTAGCTTTGACGTACCGAACAAAAAAGAAACAATAATTATCGGCAGTCCCGAAGATGTAAAACGATATTACACGTCAGGGATCTTATCTGAAAGTGCGGACTTGCGCACTCGAAAGTTAGGCACACTTGTTGACGAAATGAACGAACTTGCCCAAGCTGCGGACGGTGATAAAATGACAAGCGTAATAGCCGCCTCAAACGGCTTATGTAGCGTCTTGAACAGCGGACAGGGTAATAAGGCGGCAAGCGAATATACAGATACACTATGCAATTTATATGATACTTCCGCAAATGCAAATATGCTTTTTAACTACATAATTTTCTTTGTTATGACAAATTTCAACCTTAACCACAAGTCGCTAAGCGGTGAATTTCATTTATCGGTAAAACAAATGAAAAAGTCCGCAGAACGGTTTGCGGAGCAGTACAATGCTTGTATTTCGGATATGCTCCTGCCGTTCAGAAATCTCCCGACCGTTCCAGAGGAAAACGTCCGATATTGGAATATTGACAAGCAGATAAATTTGGAGAAAAACGACTTGATTTTACAAGTCTATTCTTCCCATTCAAGCGGAACGTGGCAGACGGGATATGCCGCCGATAACTCTTTTATGGCAATTTTACGGGTCTATGTGGACGTATTAAATCAGGCAAATGTTGTTGTCCGTAACTGCAAGATTTGTCATAAGCTGATTTTATCCGACAGAGCAAACGTGTCCGAAATATGCGGCAGCGAGAAGTGCAGGAAAGAACAGCACCGACTTGCCACAAATGCGGTACGAAAAAAGAACAAAGATAACCCTATTCAAGACTTATATGATATATTTTCTCGGAACTGTTCCAATCTGCGGAGAAAACTTGGTAAAAACAGTACTGCCCGTGAAAAATTTGATATTGAATTTGCGAAAATCCGCTCCCAAGCACTTAAAATGAAAAAAGGACTATCCGAGGATAGTCCGAAACAGAGTATTTATGAGTATTCAGAGTTCCTTAGAACCAAGGAAAATGAGCTTAGGGAACTTGCGGAAAATTTGTTGTTGCATTTTGTTGGATAATGTTGTATACTCTTATTTATACAAAATTGTTAAAATCGCTGATTTTTTGAAAAATATGAAATTTTTTGACGTGATTTTGCGTTCTGAGCGGTCTTTATATAGTGGTTATAAATGGCATTATGTTGAATAATGATTTTAAAAATTATTTTATCGAAAAGGACGTTAACTATGATTGGATCTTATCTCACCCTTATTGACGAGCCAAGCGACAAAGAAAAGTTTATGGAAATATACAATTGTATTCTGTATTCTACGGTGTGCCAATAAAGAATTACGATAAAACTTAGATTATGAATTGTACAAAAAACAGCCCTACCAATAGATTAAATTGGTAGGGCTGATATTGTAAATTATTGTAATAATAAATAGAACTAATTTAATCGAGGTTATCTATTGACGGCAACCTTTTATACTTTTATTTTCCGCTTATTTTCTCCTCTGCTAATTTTTCAAGTGTTAAATAATCTACTTTACCGACCTTTGTAAGAGGTAATTTGTCAACAAAAATAAACATAGTTGGTATATACCCGTCTAACAAATTATTTTCGCAGTATGTTTTAATGTCACTCTCTATTTCGTTGCTATTA
>JAAUZI010000035.1 GCA_014804645.1 Lachnospiraceae bacterium
AGATTTTCCCGCAAGGTCAGAGCGAACAGGTTAAAGTCCTGAAAGACGGTGGAAAAGATCTTACAGTAATCGTCGTAATCAATTTCCTTGATATCCGTCCCATTGAGGTAAATTGCCCCTTCCGTGGGGTCATAAAGCCGCAGAAGCAGTTTGATAAACGTTGTCTTTCCCGCTCCGTTTTCCCCTACAATGGATATCTTTTCCCTTGACCTTATCGTAATATTGATATTATGAAGGGCATCCCTGTCTTGTCCGGGATATCGATAGCTTACATTTTTAAATTCGATGGTAAAGTCATCTGTCTGCGCAAGTACACACTTTTTCTGCTCGCCCGCCCGGAATGTGCTTGGTATATTGATAAAATCCAGATACTGTTTAAAATATTCTCCCCGATTGCTGATTTCTATGATTCCGTCGATAATACCGCTACAGCCGGACTTAAAGGTGTTCATGGCGTTGAAGACCACTGAGAAATCACCGACCGAGAAAACTTTTGTAATGATGATATTAAAACCCAGAATCAGATAAATCAGCAGCTCCTGTATTGAGGTCAGTGCAAAATTAATCAGTTTCACATTGCGGTCGGAATCAACAATTCTATTCTGCAGCTGGTAAAAATCTCGTGAGAGCTTCCTGTATTTTGAAAACAGGAAATCCTGTGCGGAATTTGAGCGGACATCCTTGGCATATTTCAGATCACCTGCAAAACGCATAAACCAGATCATTCTTCTGTCCAACGGCCAAAGCTCATTGTTGACCTGATAGCGAATCTTATTCACCTTGGAATTTGTGCAGGCATTGATCACGATAACCACACCCACAATCAATAAGATCTTGGGATCGAGAAGAATCAGTGTACCGGTGACTACAACCAAAAGCCAGATACTTGAAAGGAATCTGACCAGCGAGGTATTCAGCAGATAGAAATTCTGCGCCATAACACATTTGGTCGCCTTGGCGAAATTATCCATCGTATCTGCATCCTGAAGCATATAATAGTCCATATCCGCTATCTTCTTAAAGAGCCGGATGATTCCTTCATATTCCAGGGTCTTTGTCTGCTTTTCGAGCTTGGATATAATAATCTGATTGGAAATATTCAGCAATAATGTCAGTCCTGCATAAAGCAGGGCATATTGGATCACATTTCGATAATTTTTGCCCAGCACAAATTCATCGATAATTAATTTTGGCAGAAATAATGAGGGTAGTGCAACAAGTCCCGATAAAATAACCGCAATACTCAGGGTAAAAAATGTACTTCTTTCAATTTCGTATATAAATCTGAAAATATGAATGACATTCTCTTTTATTCTCTTTATTGCAGCATACATCTACATTCACCCTTTCTCTTTTTAAGCTCTTTTGCATTATACTCACGACCGGTTAGATTTTCCTTTCCGCACAGTGCAATGTAGTTTGCCAAATGGCAAACTACTGTAGTTTATCTTTGATAAACTACATCTGCCCGATTATGCGACATGTGCTGTGCGGAAATTGGAAAATCTTAGCGGTCGTCAGTATATAAGCAAGGCCGATCACATAGCTCGGATATTATCAATCTGCTCCGCTATAAAGTAAATAGATGTTCCATACTGTCCCAATTCCTCTGCCAACGCTGCCATGTCCCGATAGATTCCCTGCAGACTCTCGATAATCCTGTCAGCAGNCTCTTCCTCTGCCCTGTGAGCTATCCGGCCGATGGCTCCCGCCAGCCTGTCACAGATTTCCTCCAGAGCCGCCCGCTGTTTCAGATTCAGATGACGCTCCATTTTCTGTATCTCGCCTNTTAAATAAAAGAGCAGTATATTTCCCTGAAAGGTCATATCGCTATACTTTTTGTCAGCNTTCCTCTCCATGCCGCCGTTTTCCGTTTCTGCGGCGATCCGGGACACATCCTCCGGCAGATTCTGAAAAAAAGCTATTGCTTCGTCGATCCGGCTGTGAAAATCCACGATGCCATTAAGCAGNNCCTTATGCTCCGGAGCCCTCCACCCATCCAGGGCNGCGGTGGAGGCGATAATATCCAGCCGGATACCGCAGTCCTCCAGATGTGCGACAGTCACTTCCCGCAGCGGCAGGGAAGACAAATCATCCGCAATGTCTCTCACCGCATCCGCAATATAGCCATAGGGCAGCGCCGGATCNGCCAACGCATCTGCCGCCGCCCTGCCACTTTCCACCGCCTCCTGCAGACATTTCAGGGCGTTTTCTCTCATGTCCCTGAAAATCAGCTCCGCCAGGTCACCCAGAAAACCTGCAATCCGCCCCGCCCTCATACCGGCACTGTGGGCCAGACCGTCATATTGCCCGCATATGGACTCAAANGCTTTGCGGTGCTCCGGCTTTGCCCTTGACACGGTAAGTCTGGTCTGAAATGCGGTCAGCTGAAACTGNAAAGCCGCATCCTCTATGGCCTTCAAAATCATAAAGCGGGCGGATATTTCATCTGGCCGCCGCGCGATGGCCGTGATACGCTCCAGCATCTCTGTCAGCGCATCTGCCGCGGCCTCTGTCCTGTGGGCCGTGTAGTCCCAGAATTCCGCGTAAACCGCTGCGTCCGGAATATCCCGGTTCTTCNCGGTAAAATCCACCGTCTCCCTGGCCTGAACNATCAGCTGGTTCAATTCTTTGATAATCTCGTCTGTGTTCCTTGCATACATGATAGCACCTCTCCCTTTCTGNGTCTGTGGGAATCCTATGGAGAAACGATATTTCCGGTATTCCGCAGGAGTTACACCCATGTGNGCCCGAAAGCTGCGGGTNAAACCCTCATGGGAATCATACCCNTATTTGAGGGCAATCTCCAGGACAGAGGCATCTGTTCCGGCAAGCTCCTGTGCCGCCAGCGCCATCCTGCGTCTGGCCACATACTGCATCACGCTCTCACCCACCGCCTCACGAAACAGCCTCTGATAATGGTATTTGGAAAAATGGACACTGCCTGCCAGATTTTCCACTGTAAGCTTCTCCCTGATCCTCTCCTCNATCACTTCCAGAGAATNAAANACCGCCTNGAAACGTTTCAACNNCTCCACCTCCNGTCTGTAGTTACAACTACAGAATACCGCTTTCACANCTACTATTCTTGACGAAAAATGCTCTCCNNTCTGCCTTTCCACAAAAAAAATGCCNGAAACANANTGTTTCCGACACTTTNCGGGTTGGGCTATTNTGTTAAAATAGCAAACAGCTGATAGGGGAATCGAACCCCTGTTTCCGCCGTGAGAGGGCGGCGTCTTAACCGCTTGACCAATCAGCCATAACTGTTATCCGCATATTTTATGAAAGAGAGCAGCTGATAGGGGAATCGAACCCCTGTTTCCGCCGTGAGAGGGCGGCGTCTTAACCGCTTGACCAATCAGCCACAGCTGCCATTTTCGTGGCACTTGTTTACTATAATATATTTCCACGAAAATTGCAACCTTTTTTTTAGTTTTTGAAATAATTCTACAATTCTTCCCATTAAAGAGAATTTTCAATCATTTCCGAATAGAACTCTCCCTGCGCTCAGTCTGCCCTGCCGCCCACCAGATGATAATAGGCCCTGGAGGTGATGCGGTACACGACCACATAGCCCACACCGAACAGTAGATACGCCAGCACCGCCACCCACACCAGCAGTCCCAGATTGTTGAAGTTCAGCAGCATCAGCCCCTTGTACAGGAACGGGAAGGCAAAACACAGATGGACGCCCGCCACCAGAAGGGGCAGGAAAAATACGGTCATCACCTGACTATTGATGCTCTTTTTGACCTCCTTTTTGGTCATGCCGACCTTCTGAAGGATCTCAAAACGCCCCTGATCCTCGTATCCCTCCGATATCTGCTTATAGTACATAATCAGCGTGGTGGCAGCCACAAACACAATACTCAGCATGATTCCCAGAAAAAACAGACCGCCGTAGACCTCTCCGAAATCACTCCGGTTTAACGCCATGGACTCCGCGCTGCAAAGCAGAGGATATCCCGCGGCCTGAAGCTCGGCAATCCTGCCCAGAATCTCATAATAAATCTCGCCCTGTTCCACCCCGGAGCAATTCAGATCAAAGCCGTATATCCACCCATAGTCCAGCAGACGATCCCCGAAATAATCCGCCCTGGCTGTCAGAGGACTGATAAAGCTCTCCACATCCTCCACGAACAGGAACATGGAGGGAATGATCTGCATGGAGTCCACACCATTGTCCACAAAGCGCTTTGCCCTGACGACCTGCCAGACCTGATCGGTTCCGGCAATCTGCAGGTTGTCCTGACGGAACCACATCTTGGTGGTATACATCAGTATCTGTCCCGGCTCCAGTGTCTCCGAGGTTCCCATGAGACGGTTGTAGTCCGCCAGAGAAATCACAAATATCTGCCACAGATCCTGATACGATATAGCTAAGTCCTCCATTGTTCCCGTCTCTATGATACCGTCGCGTAGAAATCCTCCAAAGTCAACATAGGCATAGTCCAGCACATTTTCCGCTGTCAGCCCATGGCTGTCCATCACCTGCTCGATGGCAGCGCGCAGAGGGACATAGTTTTCCTCCTGCAGCTGCTCCAATGCAAAGGCCTGATTGTCCGTCACGATATTCCGGGGATACCGGGAGCGCAGACTGCTGTCCATACCTCCGTACAGACATACTGTGGAGGAGAGCATAACCAGCACCATGGTACACAGAATACAGATGGAAGCCAGCCCGGCGCCGTTGCGTTTCATGCGGTAGACCATGGAGGACACGGATACAAAATGGTTGGTCTTGTAATAGTATCTCTTATTTTTCTGCAATATTCTGCACAGCGCCACGCTGCCCGCCACAAACAGCAGATAGGTGCCCGCTATGACCAGCAGTATCGCTAGAAAGAACCACAGTATGGCCTCAACGGGATTTTTGATCGCAACGGCAAGGTAATAGGCTATGCCCAGCAGCGCCGCTCCTGCCAGCGCCATGGGCCAGTTAGCCTTAGGTGGGCGCTCGCCCGCATTCTCACTGCGCAGCAGCTGTATTGGGTCCGCCATCCGCACCTGCCACAGCGATACCACCAGAATCAGAACAAAGATGACCAGAAAGAGCACAATGGTCTGCCTTATATTGTCCGGGTTTATCCGCATGGCGTAGTCCACATCCGCCCGTAGGATCAGGTTCATCAAAAGCTCCGCCAGCTTGGAAAACACGATTCCCATAGCCAGGCCGCATGCCAGACTGATAGCAGCCACCATCACACTCTCCCAGATCATAATCCGGGCCAGATTGATTTTGTTCATGCCCAGAATGCTGTACAGACCGAACTCCTTCTTGCGCCTGCGGATCAGGAAGGAATGCGTATAAAACAGGAATACAATGGAGAATGCGCCGATCACGAAACGCCCCAGCCACATTAATATCTCAATCACGTTTCCGCCCCTGACCGTTGTCAGCAGGGTGCTGGTGTAGAGATAACTCACGATATAGTACATCATAATCATTCCCATTCCGGTCAGCAGATAGGGGATATACAACTCCTTGTTTTTTCGGATGCCCGACCAGGCCAGGCGAGGATAAAAACCGATCTTCATTGTACTCCCTCCCCTCCGGCAGAACCCTGTGCCATCTGCGCAGAACTGCCCAGCTGAAACAGCGGAGACGCAGGCGCCTGGCCAGAGACTCCCATCTGGCCGGACCGGGTGGTCAATAATGTCAAAGTGTCCGATATCTTCTGATACAGCTGCTCATCGGTACTGCTGCCCCGGTATATCTGATGGAACACCTCTCCATCCCGAATGAAGAGCACCCTGCCCGCATGACTGGCTGCCTTGACAGAATGTGTTACCATCAGTATTGTCTGCCCGCTCCGGTTGATCTTTCCAAACAGGCGCAGCAGTTCGTCGGTGGCCTTGGAGTCCAGAGCTCCGGTGGGTTCATCTGCCAGCACCAGCTTGGGGCTGGTGATCAGCGCCCTTGCCACTGCCGCCCGCTGTTTCTGTCCGCCTGACACCTCGTAGGGATACTTTTTCAGCAACTGTGTGATTCCCAGTTCCTCCGCTATAGGCTGTATCCGCGCGCGCATTTCATCGTATCGCTTGCCCGCCAGCACCAGCGGCAGGTAGATATTGTCCTCCAGGGTAAAGGTGTCCAGCAGGTTGAAATCCTGGAACACAAATCCCAGATTGTCCCGCCGAAATGCCGCCACTGCGGACTCCTTGATCCGTCCCAGCTCCTGACCTCCCAGAACCACGCTGCCCCCGGTGGGCTTGTCTAACGCCGCCAGAATGTTCAGCAGCGTGGTCTTTCCCGAGCCGGATTCGCCCATGATCGCCACATATTCTCCCTGTTCCACACTGAAGGACACATTTTTCAGCGCCTCTACCCGATTGTTTCCCAGGCGTGTGGTATAGATTTTTTTCACTTCTCTCACTTCCAGAATACTCATATCCTACCTCCATATTCCCTGCCGCCCTGCTGCGGACGGCTTATTGATTATGGATTCATTATAGAAAATCAGGGAAATGAACACCATCGAATCGGCTTACATTTCCCCCTGAAAATCTTACATTTTTGTCACAAGTTCTGTACACTACTCCCATTTGCCCGCCCCGGCGGGCACTCAGATTAGGATGAAAAATGCTTATTTACCAGCATTTTTCAAGTGTTAGATTAGAAGTTCTTTGCGAAACAGCCTTTGCTGTAAGCTGGACTTGCCCGGGCAAGTCCCGAACTTCTTCTAACACTACTCGACTTCCAGCACCTCGCGGCCCAGACCTATACAGACCGTGGTCCCCTCCCCCGGCACAGACCGAACGGTGATGCTGTGTTTCAGGCGGTCACAGATCTGCTTGCACAGATACAGCCCCAGCCCTGTGGCTTTCTTGTCGCTGCGTCCGTTATATCCCGTATAGCCTTTCTCAAAAATCCTGGGCAGATCCTCCGGCGCAATACCTATACCGGTGTCACAGATACACAGCACACAGGGCGGCTCTAAATAGATGCTGACGCTGCCCGACCTGGTGTATTTCAAGGCGTTGGACAGCACCTGTTCCACCACGAATGACAGCCATTTTTCATCTGTCAGCACCTGACAGTCCACACCGCGGTAATCCAGGGGCAGATGCCGCCGGATAAACTGCCCTGCATATTTTCTGATGCACTCCCGCAAAAGTTTATCCAGATTCACATAGGTAAATACATAGTCCGTCTCCCTGCTGCCCAGCCGCAGATATGTCAGCACCATGTCCACATACTGCTCGATTCGCTGCAGCTCCCCGCTGAGTCTGCGTGAATCCTCCGTGTCCTCCTGCTGCAGAATCAGCCCCATGGCGGCGATGGGCGTCTTGATCTGGTGTACCCATGTGGTGTAATAGTCCACGATATCCTGCTCCCGGAATTTTATGGCATCCAGCTGTTTCCTCCGCTCCTTCAGCAGCCATGACGCCATACTCCGGTAAATACCGCTCTCCCAGTCCCCGTTGTCCTCCTGCTTTTCCAAAAGCTCCTGAAACAGATCCCAGTCACAGTTTTCCCCGGTACTATCCGGCTCCCTGTCCTCAATCTGATTCCCGTAAGGGTCTTGCCATACCGCCTCCAGGACTCGCTGCAGAGAGATATAGCGCTTATAGCCCCGGTACATGTCCACGCCCGTGACACCCAGCCACACCAGCGCCAACAACAGAACGGGATACAGCAGCGCCAGCGGCGGCAGCTGATACAGCAGAAATATTATACAAAAGATAACGCAAAACAGCAGAAGTATCAGATTCTGCCTTTTCTGCTGCCTTAAATAAATGCGTATGAAATGTCTCATGACTCTGTCCTCACCCTAATCACAAACCAGATACCCCACCCCAAACTTTGTCGTAATGAAATCCTCCAGCCCCGCTGCCTCCAGTTTCTTGCGCAGACGGTTTACATTGACTGTCAGCGTGTTGTCGTCCACAAAGCTGTCGGTCTCCCACAGCTTTTCCATCAGCCGTTCCCGGCTCACCACCTGGCCCTTACTCTCCATCAGGGACAACAGTATCCGATATTCATTCTTGCTGAGGGGTATCTGCTCCCCCCGATAAGTCAGGGTATTATCCCCGGTGTTCAGCAGCGCCCCCCTGTGCTCCAGCACCGGCAGCGCGGCGCCGAAATCATAGGTTCTGCGCAGCAACGCCTGTATCTTGGAGATCAACACCGCCATGTCAAAGGGCTTAGCTATAAAATCATCCCCTCCCATGTTCATGGCCATGACAATATTCATATTGTCGGAGGCGGAGGAGAGAAAAATAATGGGCACCTTGGACACCCGGCGTATCTCGCTGCACCAGTAATATCCGTTATAAAAGGGCAGCATGATATCCAGCAGTACCAGCTGAGGATCAAAGGCCGCAAACTCCTGCATTACCTTATGAAAATCCTCCACGCAGCGCGGCTCCATATCCCAGCTTGCAATCTGCCGGGACAGAGAGTGAGCAATTCCCTCATCATCCTCCACAATCAAAATTTTGTACATATCTGCCTCCCTGACGCCAAAATACGGCTCTGCTCACCCCGCGAACTGACTGTTGTACAAATCCTTGTAGAAACCGCCCTGGGCCAGCAGACTCTCATGGCTGCCCTGCTCGATGATGTTGCCGTCCCTCATGACCAGGATGATATCCGCCTCCCGGATGGTGGACAGCCGATGGGCCACGATAAAGCTGGTCCGCCCCTCCATCATGCGGGCAAAAGCCTTCTGAATCCGTATCTCTGTGCGGGTATCGATGGAGGACGTAGCTTCGTCCAGAATCAGCATGGGCGGCAGGCACAGCATTACTCTGGCAATGCACAAAAGCTGTTTCTGCCCCTGAGACAGACTGCCCCCGTCCTCGGTGATCACCGTGTGATATCCCTCCGGCAGACGCTTGATAAAGCTGTGGGCGTGGGCCGCCTTTGCAGCCGTCACCACCTCTTCCTCCGTGGCTTGCGGATTACCCATTCGTATGTTGTCCAGAATCGTCCCTGCCCGCAGCCAGGTCTCCTGCAGTACCATACCATAGCTGGTGCGAAGACTCCCTCTGGTCAAATCCCGGATATCCGTCCCATCCACCCGGATACAGCCCTGGTCCACGTCATAGAACCGCATGAGCAGATTGATAACCGTGGTCTTGCCGCAGCCCGTAGGGCCTACGATGGCCACCCTCTGCCCCGGCTTTACGCACAGATTGAAGTCCTGAATCAGCTTTTTATCCGGCACATACTGGAAATACACATGCTCCAGCTGCACATTGCCCTGTGCGTCCGTGAGCGTCCTTGCGTTCACCGCATCCGGTATCTGGGGCTCTTCCTCGATCAGCTCAAAAATCCGGGCTGCGCAGGCGATGGCATTCTGCAGCTCCGTGATCACGCCGGATATCTCGTTAAATGGCTTGGTGTACTGGTTGGCATAGCTCAAAAAGCAGGACAGTCTGCCCACGCTAAAGCCGATGCCCCGGGTCTTGATAACCACCATCGCTCCAAAGATACCCACGCCCGCATACACCAGACTGTTGACAAAACGGGTGCAGGGATTGGTCAGCGAGGAGTAAAAAATTGCTTTCAGAGAACATTTTTCCAGTCTGCCGTTGATCTCCCGAAACTGCTCTGTCACGGCCTCCTCCTGGGAAAAGGTCTTTACAATCTTCTGGTTGCCCACCATCTCTTCCACCAGCGCCGTCTGCTCCCCCCTGGTCTCGGACTGCTCCTTAAACATAGTATAGGTCTTGGTGGCAATAAATTTCGCCACCAGGAAGGATACCGGCGTAATACAGATTACCACCAGTGCAATGGGAACATTGTAAAACAGCATGAAAAACAGGGTACCGAATATCGTCAACACCCCGGTAAACAATTGAGTAAAGCCCATGAGCAGACCGTCCGCAAAGGTATCCACATCCGCGATGACCCGGCTGACAATATCGCCATAGGACTGGGCGTCCAGATATTTCAGCGGCAGATTCTCCAGCTTGTGAAAAGCATCCTGCCGGATATCCTGAATCACATGGTAGGTGATATGGTTGTTGACTGTATTCATAGTCCACTGGGCTGCGGCGGTCAGCACCATGGCAATGGCTATTCTCGTCAGGATAACAAGGATTCCGGGCATGTCCACCAGACCCTTGTCCACGATCAGATCCACCGCTTCTCCCGTCAGTATGGGTACATACAGCGTCAGCACCACGATCACAGCCGCCAACACCAGGGACAAACCTACCAACAGCCAGTATTTCTTAATGTAATGCAGCACCTTTCTCATTGTTGCCAGCTGTCCCGCCCGCTTATTTCTATTTTCTGACATATCTGTTCAAACCTCTTTTTCCGTAATATTCCATACACATTTATTCTAAAATATAATGCCACATTTACTGGAATTCCGCAAGCCCTCTTTTTGCCATCTATCTATTGAAACTGCCACGCACATCCTGTAAAATAGAGTTGGTATCTGAGGACACTGCGCTATACGAAAAGAGGTAAATATGGAATACTTGGCAAAATTGGGCGCACCCGTACTGGGCTTTAGCGTACAGGGAGACCACATTGACTGTTTATGTGGAAAAAAACTGCAAAAGATAGAGAAAGCATCAGGAAAGCTTGTATATGAGAAAGAAATTTTCGAGAAGGAAGGACTGTCCCGAATTTTGCGCGCGGATAATGGCCAGATTTTCATAAGCGATTTCTGCACCTTGTATGCATTCAGTCAGGATCGCTACGAGTTTCTTGGCCGATGGCAGCTGGGTGAGGATTTGCGTTCTGATATTTGCGGAATGGCGGTGGACCGTGATACGTTATATTGTTCTATCCGCAACGGAAAGCTGATTACTGTGGACCGAAAATCATTTCAGCGTCAGGAATACGTTGTCTCCGACAGCAGCATGTGGAGTCTGAAAATATATGACCGTTATCTGCTGTGCGGGACCGTGGACGGGCAATTATTGTTGCTGGATAGGAAGATGGTAACTATCCAAGCAAGCATTCGTCTGGGGAAACAGAATATCCGAAACCTTTTTGTCAGCGGTAACACATTATATGCCGCCAGTCAGGATAAACGTCTGCATATAATAAGTCTGCCGGATTTGACTGTAATTGAGGAGAAGAGAAATGTACATCAAAAAATGTTTATCTGCGCCGGATTATGGGAAGATGCGCTGGTGACAGTCTCTTTCCCCTGCAGCGAAATCGCCCTGTGGAACAGGGACACCTTGGAGAAAATCCGCGTGATCCCCGTTCCGCTGCAATTGAGTGGCTGCACCTATATCGACATGGAGAGGATGTACATCTCCTCTCGCAATATAGATGGCATAGCAATTATAAATTTTCAATCCTGAATCAGTCCAACGTCTCGCTGCGCTCCATCTGCTCCAGCACCTTCTCATAATACTGCCGCTGGTACAGCAGGCACTCCGCAATCATCTGCCGGGCGGTCTCTCTGGCCGCATGAACCACCTGGTAGGAATGCTGTAGACGATACTCCCCGTCTGCTGGATGTTTGTCATGATATATTCCTCCTAGGCAGATACAAATTTTCCGTTACCTTGAGTTTCCGCAAATTGTAACCAGAAAGTGAGTATGCCTGCCCAAAGTACCAATCTGCTGGTTTTTGAAAGCA
>JAAUZI010000036.1 GCA_014804645.1 Lachnospiraceae bacterium
GAATGATGAAAATCACAATTCAGGAATAGTGAAAACCACAATTCAAGAATTTCCAAAATCACAATCTAATAATACTGAATTTAATAATACTGATTTTAGTAAGACTGATCCTATCAATCATTATCCATCTGATGTGATAGATCAGATGGGCAGATACCGTGATGCTTTGCAGAAAAATATTTCGTATGAGTGTTTTTTAAGCGATAGGAACTGCCAGAGGGAGGAACTGGACGAACTGGTGGAGATTATGGTGGACGTGATGATAATGCCGGATTATGCGTCTTTGCGGATAGCAGGCGTGGAAAGACCTGCAGCGGTGGTAAAGGAACGCTTCTTGAAGCTGGAGCATTCCCATATCACCTATGTGCTTGGCTGTCTGCGTGCGAATACCAGTAAAGTGGGGAATATCAGGTCGTACCTGCTGACATCGCTCTATAATGCCGCACTGACCATGGATAATTATTACCGGGCAGAGGTAAACCATGACATGTATGGGAGTGGGTAACGGTTCAGACAGCTGGTGGTATTTAGATGACAGAGAACGAGGGGATAAAGCGGATAAAATTGAATTATAGCGTATCGAGACAGCCAGATATGTGATGTGGCTGTTTTTTACTGCCTTTTTTCAGGAAAGGCAACTTTGCGACACGGTGTCGCAAAGTTGGGAATTGAAAATCTAAATGAGAAGGGGGATACCGTGTTGGGCGGACGTGCAGTGTCAGAGGAACTGGTCATGCTGGGGGAACGCATACGGAGCCGGAGGATGGAACTGTGTATGTCACAGGAAGCGCTTGCAGAGAAAGCGGGAATCAGCGCCAATACGGTAAGCCGGATTGAAGGAGGGCAGATGTCCGTGACCATAGGGATATTTATAAAGCTGGTTCAGGCATTGGATACAGATGCAGACAGGCTGTTGGGAATTCTGCCGGAAGCGGGGAGAAAGCAGTATCAGGAGATATTTTACCGTATCAGCCATTTGAGGGCAGGTGAACAGGAGATTGTCCTGCGGACAGTTGAAACACTGGTGGAGGAACTGCACAGGAATAGGTGAGAGGGATTCTACTCTACAGATATGGTGGAGGATTGCCGGAATTTCCACATATCCGTTGAGGAAAATGAGAAGCCGGACCGCTAAACTGTATTTATAAGCCAAAGATGACAACGAAAATGTAAAACGGAGAACAGGCAGTAAAAAGGAGTTTCCAACTTCCGTCAAAAAAAACGGGTGCGCTGGGAGCTGTTTTTTACTGCCTGTATTGCAGGCAGAGAGCAATTCAAGGCAGCCCGTGTCTAAGAGCAGATAAACATGCTCTGGACAGAAAGGCGGCAAGAATTGACATTGCAGGAACTGAAAGAAATTACTGATATTCCGGAACAAAGGATAAAAATACCTACTGCAAAAAATTTGAGGGAAACAGGCAGGGCAGTGGCAAAAAAACAAATCAGGAATGATACATGGATTGCAGCTTACCGGAATGGCTATGCACTGTATCATGCCTGCGGTCATTCTACCGTATTCCCAATTCATATCTGTGGAGCTTATCTGTATGTGTCCAGCGGCATAAGCAGTTACTTACCGGAGCAGTTTTTTGAAAAAGAGCCATGGTATGTGCGGCTGGTGCTTGAAGGTGAGGACAGGCTTGACCGTAACCAGAGGGCAAAAGAACAGGAAAAGACTGTTTCATATCATGCCATTTCGGAAGAGTGGGAAGTCATGGGAAATGCANGGGAAANNCCACTNGAATNNCTTGTNNANAGAGANANCAGGAAAGAAATANTGCNCTGCCTGACAGAAAGGCAGAANNCNGNAGTCAGNCTATGCTTTTTCCAACAGAAAAGCAGNAAGGAAGCTGCAAAGGAGCTTGGAATNANNAGCCCNGCAATATCNANCATACTTTCACAGGCAGCCCGGAGACTGCGNAAAAAATATCATTCCCCNAATCATGCAGAAAGGGAGGCAGCGGCTGTATGAGAGGGAAGAAACCGAAGGAACGNGAAAAATATGTTNTNCGNCTTNGNGACNGNACGNTAGTNGAAGTAAACNGAGAAATNTATCTGGAATGGTATCGGTCAGANCGGAGGGAACGTTANCANAANGAGCGTGACNGNAAGTATGGANTNTGCAGTATAGATAAACTCCATGAAAAAGGNTATTTCCCNGAACAGTCCATTTTCGCNAGCGATACGACACANGAANCAGTTTTNANGAANGANTACCAGCANNAGANTNNAAAATGCCCTTANNAATCTNNCGGAGCAGGACATNCGTCTGCTCAAACTTTTGTATTTTGAGGAAATCACTGTAAANAAAGCAGCAGATATTTTTAANTGNAGCAGNAAAACAATCCAAAACAGNNGNAANCAGATTTTAGANAAAATNNGGAAAATGATGGAAGNAATGTAAACATTCNCATGGNGAGAAGAAGCGTATAAAGNTGGAACGGAGCGGAACCGTTGTCAATAGAACCGTGGAATAATGGGGTAGGGGCCCCGTTATGCCGCGAAAGTCTATTGACAAAAGGTTCACGGATTATCCTGTTTGACAGAAAAGGGGCTGCTGCTCCTTTTCCTGCTTCCGGCGAGGACNGGTCCGGGCAGCGCCCGGNTAAAGGGTCAAGGGANNNGTCCCTTGCAGGTTCTTAGGGCAGCGCCCTAAGCCCCCGGAGGGCTTNCAANGTTTTCANAGCANTAATCATTNATATAGTTTTTTAGGNCTGNNTTAATATCATTTAAAATCATCAATAACCATACATTTTAACTCATNAAACTGGCGTAACTGCTTATCATTTGTGAGGAACAGGTCACATTGCTGTAAACAGGCAGTGGCAAGCTGNAGNCAGTCCATGGTCTTAAAATCCTTATATCTGGCGCGTATCTGNGCCGCNTTTTTGGCTATGCTGATATCAATCGGNTGTATCTGCACNTTGCAGTCTGTTAAAAACTCAAAGAAAACATTTATTTTTTCCGTGTTCCCTGTCCTGTATGGATAGGTNAGGTATTCNGTNCANGTGATCGTAGATGTTGCCATNGAGCANTTNTTTTCTATAAATTNTTCAAANANNNNCTCCACTTTTTCNGCANAATTNATGTCTGCATCAAGGAAATAAATGATAGGAGTGGTGTCTAAAAAGATTTTCTTATATTCTGTCACTGTCCCGCATCTCCCTTATATAATCCTGTGCATCTGTGTGGAACATCTTCTCGCCCCTGCCCATGTATTTTTTAAGATCTATTTTCTTTTCGGGTACGTTTTGCGAATCCAGAATAGTCACAATAACTTCCTGCCCGGCACTCAGGCTGACGTCTTCATCAATCACGATATGGCTGCCATTATAATATCCCTTTACTGCCGCTAACATAATAAACCGCCCCTTTCTTCTATGNATTTTATGNTGTCAGATTATATTATATCCAAAATCACGCTGTTTGTATAGTGAACTGNTTTTTGATATTTTATATCAGTAATTTCCAATACAGCTGTTTAATTCATGCCTTCAAAAATCTGGCTGAATATATCATCTGTGGGAATAACCTCTATTTCTATGGATTCTTCTACAATATCCCCATTNGGGGCAATTGCAGTGGCAACAACCTTGTAAATGCCGGTTTCTTCAAAAATAACTTTTTTATGCCATTTGTTACCGTTTTCCTGTATCATTTCTAAAGTATCACCATTTTTAATGGAATCTAAATACGCAGTAATGCTGATTGAGCTTGCATTAAAGTTCATTGTTGCGACTATATCAGTTTCTGCCTTGACTTTGAGCTTTGTATATTCTGAACTTAAGTAAAGTTCATATTGTGGAGGCTTTTCTGACAATTTTTCAATGATTCCCCAGACAGATACCCCGCTGATTGTAACAATCAATGTAATAATGGATATGATAATAGGCAGTTTGGATTTACTGTTTTTTACCAGTTCTGCCGTATTCCTATTTGTTTCATCAGAATTTTTGGCAATGGCTTCTATATTTTTATCTATCCTGCTCATAGCATTAGCAGCATCTGAGTTTCTTTTTCTTCTTTTGCTCATAAGAGTATCCCTTCTTTATGAAAGATATTTTTCCTATGTCCATAGTAAATTTATTATATCAGATTTGATAACAAAAGTCGTTCTAATATATTTTCAAAATTAAATTCTAAAATTTTTATAAACTGTTTAATTTTCACCCTTTCCCGCCTGCTATTAGTGAAGGGGTAAGTAAATCTCATTTTCAATTCATCAAAATTCCCTTTCATCGAACCTTGACAACTTCATAGCCTGCCCAGATTGATACCCGGCAGATGAGTGTGCATTTAAGCGTACCCTGCCGGAGGGAACGCCGCGGAAAAGTAGAGACCGGGGCTGGAACGGGTCTGGGAGGGAAACAGGCAAAAGCGCTCAATATAAAAAAATAGAAGAAAGGAAAAAACAGTATGGGAAGAAAAGGAATCAAGCCAAAGCTTCTTATGTGTGCTGTGGCTTTATCTACGATGGTATCGGGGATTTTGGGAAGTGTTCCCCTGTCCGTAAAGGCAGCGGAAGAGGAAAATTACACGGTCACGTTTGAAGCCTATGAGGGAACCTGTGAGACGGAAAGCATTTCCGTACCCAGAGGGGAGAGCCTGACGCTGCCGGAAGCAGTTTATGAAGGGCATTACCTTGAAAGCTGGATGGACATAACCAACAATGAGGGTGTGGCCAAATTTACGGCTGTTGGAAAGGCAGGCGACACTTATACCCCGGAACGGGATATGTGGCTGTACGCCAACTGGAAGCAGGAGACGGAATCAGAAGGAGAACCTGGCACAGAAACAGAAGAAGAACAGGAACCGGGGACAGAATCAAAAGAGGAACTGGAACCGGGGACAGGAGTAGAAGAGGAATTGGAACCGGAAACAGGATCAGAAGAGGAAACGGAGCAGGAGACGGAATTAGAAGCAGAAGAGGAATTGGAGATGGGATCAGAAGATGAAACGGAAGAGAAAGCTGACATATCCTACGAGGCAAGGATTGGAGGGAACTATTATGAGGATATCGAATCAGCTTTTGAAAATGCACAGGACGGGGATACAATCACTGTTTTAAGGGACTGCAGCGCTTCAAAGACGCTTGTGGCTTCCGCAGCCAATCTTACCCTGACAAGCGAAGATGCAGGGAACCCGGCAATAATCAGCAGGGATGAAGAATTTGAAGGGAAAAATTACTACAAGACAGATATCAATAACGTGCTGTTAGGGATAGAAGGAAGCCTCACCACACGTGACATTATCCTTGATGGCGGTGCGGAGCTTGACAGCGATTTCAATAATACCGGGCAGGTCTGGGACGGGCCGATGGTTTATGTGAAAGGAACCTGTACCATGGAAGACGGGACAGTGCTCCAGAATAATTACAACACGAATAATAAGGAAGAATACACATCAAGGTCAGCAGGTGCTCTCCATGTGGAGTGGGGAGGCACATTTACCATGAACGGAGGGCTGATACACCACTGCTATACAAATGGCGGAGGCGGCGGGATACAGACAGGAAGGACGTCCAATGTAACAATTACTGCCGGGACGATCCGTGACTGCCGCGCATATGTTGGGGGCGCAATAGAGTTTTATGGCCCTGCCAGCGTGTCCGGCATGACAATTTCGGGCAATAAGGCAAGGGCAGCAACGGTAGGCATCCATGGTGAAGTGACATTGTCAGACTGCATTATCGAAAACAATGTAGAGGAAAGTGACGGTGGGACGGTAAGCGTTTCCGAAAATTCCCCTGTCATCATTGAGGGCTGTATCATCAGGGGCAACCGCAGCAAATATACCAGTGCCATCAGTTATTCGGGGATTAGCAGGACGGAGCCGCTTACCATTAGGGACTGTACGATTACAGGAAATGTGGCGGAAGACCAGTACAGCGGGAGCACGATCACCTACATGACAAAGGCACCGCTGATCCTGGACGGGAAGATCGTAATGGAAGGAAATACCGTTGCAGACGGGAATGCAGGGGATATCCGTTTTTATTATGAGGATGCAACGCCTGTAACACTGGGGGCGGATTTTGAAAGCGGTTCTGTATTTGTTATGTCGGGAAGGAATTCTTTCTCAGGGGCATTTCTGGTAGATGCGGCTTCCAATGGGAAAGAAGCGGATGCATCACAGTTCGTATGGAAATCGTTAAATTACAGGACAGAAGAAAAAGAGGGAAATATTTATCTTGCGGAAATGCCGAAGACTTATTTTGTCACTTATGATGTAAACAACAATCCTGCGGGGTCCAGCATTATGTGTTCAGACCCCAATAAATATACCAGTGAAGATACAGTAGTAATCATGGGCAAAAAAGAGCTGTTCCCTCTTATGGGAAACCTTGTGTATTTTGGATATGATTTTGACGGGTGGAACACGGAAGCAGACGGAACAGGAACCGATTATATGCCCGGGCAGGAGATCAACCTGACAGATAATCTTTACCTTTATGCGAAGTGGAAACCGACAGCCCCTGTTACCCTGACCTACATTTATAACGGAGACACCGGGGAGACGGAAAGTGAGCAGGTCATTCCCGGAGCGAATATCGCGTTCCCGGACGCTTCCAGAAAAGGCTACAGCTTCAAAGGTTGGTATGAAGATGAGGAACTGACTGTATTTGCAGGGAATGCAGGGGAGAAGCATTATGCCCCGCAGCAGGACGCTTCCTACTATGCCGCATGGGAAAAGGAAGAAGCAACCGTTACTTTTGACGCAGACGGAGGAAAGATGGAGGGCGGAAATGTCACTGCAAAAATTGGCGATACAATCACCCTTCCTGACTGCACCAAAGATGGTTATGAGTTTGTGGGCTGGTATGATGGCGATACCTGTACCGGGCAGGCAGGGGAAGAGTACACGGTATCCGATGATGTTACCCTGAAAGCCCATTATGTAAAGAAAGGAGCATCCACAGGAACAATTACCTTTGATGCAGACGGTGGGGAGATGGAAGGCGGGGATATTACCGCAAAAATCGGCGATACGGTTACCCTTCCTTTATGCACGAAAGACGGTTATGAATTTGTGGGTTGGTATGACAATGATATCTGCGCAGGACAGGCAGGGGAGAAATACACTGTTACCGGCGATGTCGTGTTGAAAGCACGTTATGAGAAAAAGGCGGAGGTTACTTATCTTATTACCTTTGACCCTAATGGCGGAAGGAAAGCAGACCATATAAGGGCGGCAAAAGGGGAAAAGATCACCCTGCCCGGGACGGAAAAATCTGGTTATGTTTTCCTTGGCTGGTATACAGAGAAAGAAAACGGTATCCTTCTTGGCCTTGCCGGGGACAAGATGGAAGTGACAAAGGATATGACCGTTTATGCCTTATGGGAGAAGGAAAAAGCGGAAGAGAACGGAGATAAGGATCAGGAGACCTGCAAGGCAGTATTCCACACAGAGGGCGGCACACTGAAAAATAAGTCTGTTACCATCGCAAAGGGCGCAAGCCTTTATCTGCCCCTTCCGGAGAGGGAAGGTTACGACTTCACAGGCTGGTATTTGGATCAGTCCCTGACGCAGTTTGCAGGAATTTACAGGGATTCCTACCGTATCACCAAAGACACCGATTTTTATGCCAAGTGGGAAAAATCAAAGGAAAACAGTACGGATCAGGGCAGCAATGAAGAGACCACAGGTACATACACCGTAAAATATGACGCTAATGGCGGCACTGTAAAAGAATCCTCTGCAAAAGTGGCAAAGGGTGCAGGCGTAAAGCTCCCTGCTGCAGAACGTGAAGGATATACCTTTAAGGGCTGGTATACAGATAAGCAGGTATTTGTCGGCATGGCTGGCGACACCTACAAGCCGGAGGGGGATATCTGCCTTTATGCAAAGTGGGAAAACGCAGCCAGCGGAAACAGTGATAACAGCACTACGGATACTGATAACAATAACAGTTCTGATACCAATGCAGGAACTTCTACAGATTCTTCTGCAACAGGAGAATCAGTGGATACAGCGGCAGGCATATCAGGGACAGCAGCGGAAAGGGAGCCTGTGATCCAGACCGGACGCACCTCACCCATTTATCTTCTTGCAGCCCTTGGAATGTTCGGTATTCTTCTTGCGGCGCTTTCTATCTGTGAGGGAAAACGCAGTTCCATGGAATAAAGTTTTACCGCAGGGGCGTTATGCCCCTGCATTTGATCAATAAGCTGGCTCACGAAGCGGGGGCAGAGTTTGATAAGAAGGAGGCGGCACGACAGAATGAAAGACCTGACAGGAAAGCTGGGGAAACTGATCTTTCCTGATGTGGAAGAGAAAAAGAGCAGGCGGATCATGGTACAGATCATTATAGGGCTTTTAATTGCTCTGATATCCATAGCAGGAATGTTGATCTATAGCCATCAGGAAGTGAAGCAACAGCAGAAATTCCAGCAGATAAAAGGAATGGAGATTATCCTGCCGGAAGAAAAAGAAACAGAATCTGCGAAAGAAAAATCACCGGAAGCAGGCGGAGGGAACGACACAGGTGATATGGAGGAGAGTGATACAAATACCGTAACATTTACCTACGATTGGGATTCTCTGATTGATATCAATGCCGATGTGAAAGGCTGGCTTTATCTGCCGGACACACCTATTGACCTTCCTGTAGTCGGCACTTCCGATAACGATTATTACCTGACGCATGATTTCTGGAAACAGAAAAAGAGTGTAGGCTGTCCTTTTATGGATAAAGATACCGGCCAGTGGGATTTTAACAGGACTATCTATGCCCACAACATGAGCCGCACGTCTGATGCCATGTTTTCCCCGCTTCTGAACTTTAAGGACGAGGATTATTTTATGGCGCACAGGCAGCTCTACTATACGGAATGTTACGGTGATACAGCAGAATACCAGCTCATGGCGGTAGTAAAATACAATGCCAAAGATACCGGAAGCTGGGATTTCCGCACGAGGAACCACGCAGACATGGAAAGCTATAACCTCTGGATGGAGCAGCTGCAGGAACATGCATTATATTATGCGGAGCCTGACCATGCCCCTGCAGAGATACTTACCCTTTCCACCTGTGACCGTTCGGAGTTTGGGAAAGACGGAAGGCTGGTCATTGTAGCCGGTAAATGTCAGCAGTGATAATTTTGCATTTTCTACAGATAAAACCGAAAAGTAATGGAAAATAAAATGCAGCGTTCATGGACAGTCAGATAATCCATGGACGCTTTTTTACAATAAGCTGGCTCGCAGAA
Source organism: Lachnospiraceae bacterium (assembly GCA_014804645.1). Taxonomy (GTDB): domain Bacteria; phylum Bacillota; class Clostridia; order Lachnospirales; family Lachnospiraceae; genus Acetatifactor. The sequence goes on from JAAUZI010000036.1 coordinate 9,210, forward strand.
CGCGGCAGCGTTTGTTATGAAAAAATGAAAGAAATGAGGAAACCAGAGTGCAGGGAGGGAAAGGAGAGAAACCAAGATATGCGGAAGATAAACCGGACTGCGCCTACTGCTATTTCCGTAAAAAGAAAGGCACATGCAGGCTGAAAAAGTGTTATTACCTGCTCCCGGAGAAGCCGGAAAAGGAGGAAGGGGAAACCTGCGGGGACTGCCCTTATGGGAAGCATTCCCCCTGTATCGGCTACTGCCTTTTAAAGATCGTCCGGGAGATGAAGCTGAAAGTATAGGGCGGGAAGGGAGGAGGAACTATGCAGGAAGAGGTAAGCGAGAAGCTCATAGCATTATGCATCAATGGCGGGAAGATTTCCGCGCGGATACTAGAGGACACAATGGAGAAGGCGCTGGCTGATCTGGAACGCTCCGGGCAGCAGGAAAGATATAACGCTTCTGTAAAGCAGAAGGAGAAAAAGCAGACAGTAAGCCATGGGAAGCAGAGCCTGAAAAAACTTGCGGAAAACGGCAGCCAGCTTTCCAACATAGAGGTCACTGACGGGAATATCAAATCTTTTGCAAAGTGCGCCCGGAAATACAACATTGATTACAGCCTGAAAAAAGACAAATCCGTATCGCCGCCCCGGTATTTTGTATTCTTCCGGGCGAAGGACGTGGATTCTATCACCGCCGCTTTCAAGGAATATACCGGAAGGACGCTGAATAAGGCGAAAAAGCCTTCCGTCAGGAAAAAGCTGGAGCTTGCAAAGGAGCGTGTAGCAAAGCACAGGGAGCGAGAAAAGACAAAACAAAAGGACAGGGGGCAGGAATTATGAGTGGGAAGAAAGAGGGTATTTCACTGCATGACCTGACTGGTAAAATAGCGGGCAGTTTAACAGAAAAACTTTCCATGATAGATAAAAAGCGACTGCTCATGATGAACGTACCTTATATCATTGTATTTTATCTGGCGGATAAGCTGGCATGGCTGTACCGCCACTGTGTAGGAAATTCTTTCGCGGAGAAAGCAGGGGTACTTTTCCTGAATTTCCAGATGGCTTTTGAAAACCCTGTCCCCAGCTTCCATGCCTATGATATTGCAGTGGGAGTGATCGGTGCAGCGGTGGTAAAAGGCATGGTGTACCTGAAAGGAAAAAATGCAAAGAAGTACCGGCAGGGCGTGGAGTACGGTTCCGCAAGGTGGGGGAATGAGAAGGATATCGCACCGTTTATCGACCCGGTGTTTGAGAACAATATCCTTTTCACACAGACGGAGTGGCTCACCATGAATGGCAGGCCGAAACAGCCGAAGTACGCAAGGAATAAGAACGTGGTGATTATCGGCGGTTCCGGTTCGGGAAAGACACGTTTCTATGTAAAGCCCCAGCTCATGCAGATGCCCTCAAATGTGAGCTTCGTGACCACTGATCCGAAAGGAACCATCCTTTTGGAATGCGGGAAAATGCTGAGCAGGGGAACGCCAAAGATGAAAAACGGGAAGCCGGTCAGGGATAAAAATGGGAGAATTATGTATGAACCTTACAGGATAAAGGTACTGAACACCATCAATTTCAAGAAAAGTATGCACTATAATCCTTTCCGGTACATCCGTTCTGAAAAGGATATCTTAAAGCTGGTGAATACCATTATTGCCAATACCAAGGGGGAAGGGGAGAAATCCGCTGAGGATTTCTGGGTCAAATCCGAAAGGCTTTTATACTGCGCCCTGATCGGGTACATCTATTATGAAGCACCGGAGGAGGAGCAGAATTTCTCCACCCTGCTGGAATTTATCAATGCCTCGGAGACAAGGGAAGATGATGAGGAATTTAAAAATGCGGTGGACGAACTGTTTGAGGAACTGGAACAGGAGAAGCCGGAGCATTTTGCGGTGCGTCAATACAAGAAATTTAAGCTTGCGGCGGGCAAAACCTCAAAATCGATCCTGATTTCCTGCGGTGCAAGGCTTGCACCGTTCGACATCGCGGAACTACGGGAGTTGACTTCTTATGATGAAATGGAACTTGATATGCTGGGCGACCAGAGGACAGCCATGTTTGTCATTATCTCCGATACAGACGACACTTTTAACTTCATCGTGGCGGTAATGTACAGCCAGCTTTTTAACCTTTTATGTGACAGGGCAGATGATGTGCATGGGGGAAGGCTGCCATACCATGTAAGGCTTTTACTCGACGAATTTGCGAATATCGGCCAGATCCCGAAATTTGACAAGCTGATCGCAACCATAAGGAGCAGGGAGATATCTGCTTCTATTATTTTACAGTCACAGAGCCAGCTAAAGACGATTTATAAGGACGCATCGGAAACGATTTTAGGGAATTGTGACAGCATGTTGTTCCTCGGAGGGAAGGAAAGTACCACTTTAAAGGAGATTTCAGAGACTTTAGGGAAGGAGACCATTGATCTTTATAACACTTCCGATACCAGAGGGCAGAGCCGCTCTTATGGTTTAAATTTTCAAAAGACAGGAAAGGAATTGATGAGCAGAGACGAGCTTGCGGTAATGGACGGTGACAAGTGTATCTTACAGCTTCGCGGGGTACGTCCTTTCTTAAGCAATAAGTTCGATATTACCAGCCATAAGCGGTATAAGGAACTGTCAGACTATGACAAGAAGAATACCTTTGACGTGGAAGGTTATCTGGAACACAGGCTGAAACTGCGGGCAGATGAGGAGTTTGACTTGATTGAGGTGGAGGTCAGTGAGGAAGATACGGAAGGGTAAGGGCAGTAGAAAAGGAGATGGGACAATAGAAAATATAGTTTATCAGGCACGTGCGCCTGACAGGGACAAATCGTAAAAAACTGAATATGGTATGCTGTTGGATATTACAACATGGAAGCAGCCGCAGATTATCAGCGGTCTTTTTAGTGGCAGTCAGGGGATTGCCGCTATTTTTTTGCCTGAAACCGGACGGGTATGTGAAAAATCTGTCTGGTCTGCAAAAGGAAACTATCAATTTATCAGGCCGCGTGGCGGCAGAAAGAGAGGAATTTATGGCATTTTTTACTTCAGCGATCACAATTTTACAGACATTAGTAGTAGCCCTTGGCGCAGGTCTTGCGGTATGGGGTGTCATCAACCTTTTAGAGGGTTACGGGAATGATAATCCGGGCGCAAATGCACAGGTGCCATAAGGTAACACACTAATAAAATGCAGACAGCCATACCTCTATTCCGTATAAAATGGCGTATGTGGCATTTCAAATATGTGGTTTAGAAGCATTACAGAAACTGAA
>JAAUZI010000037.1 GCA_014804645.1 Lachnospiraceae bacterium
CCTTCCCGGCGCCCAGGCTATGGAAAAATTGTGGGAATGCCTGAAACGAAACGGTTTTACCGAGAGACAGCTGGATAAGATTTTTTACGGGAATGTACTGCGGGTGCTGGAGAACGGCATCGTGGCTGCCGTCGGATGACGGGGGCTAACGATTCAGGCAGGCCTCCAGCAGCGCCTGCACATCGGCAAAGGCATAAGTGGGTTTGTACTCGCTGAGGGCAATCTCCTCGGGGGAGGTTTCTCCCGTGTAAAGGGCGCAGGTATCCACATCGGCATTGATGCCGCAGGCGATATCCGTGTAGAGTCTGTCGCCCACTACCAGAGTCTGGGCCGCCGAAAATCCGCTGTCCTCCAGGCACAGAGTCACTACCTCGGGACTGGGCTTTCCCAGATAGCGGGGCTTTTTGCCGGTGGAGGCGGTAATCATCTGACAGATGGCACCGCAATCCGGGATAAAGCCGAAATCTATAGGACAGCACAGGTCGGGGTTGGTGCCGTAAAAAGGGATATCCTTGACGGACAGCAGCTGACAGATGTCCACCAGTTTTTGGTAGGTCAGTTCACTGTCGTAGGCCGCCACGGCGCATTTCACATCCTCCTCGGGACTCTCTGTGACGCGCAGCCCGCTCTGACGCAGCTGCGCGATATAGGAGGAGGTGCCCAACACGTATATCTTGTCCGTGGCATGATACTGCCGCAGAAAGCGCTGGGTCATATAGCCGGAGGTGACAAACTGGCTCTCGTCGGTCTCCAGTCCGAAAACGTCCCGGAATTTTCTGACATAGTCCGCATTGCTCCAGGTGGAGTTGTTGGTGATATAGTAGGCTCTGCCGCCCACGGACCGAATATAGTCCAGCAGGGGGCGTGTGCCCTCGAACAGTGTGTTTCCCACGGCGATGGTGCCGTCTATATCAAACAGAAACAGTTTTTTTTCTGATAAAGGTGTCATATAGATTATCCTTTCCGTTAATTCCGCTGGCTAAACTGTATCACAAAAAGTGGTCGGACACAAGAGAATACTTGCAAGAAAGCCCCATAAGTGCTACACTGAAATCACAGTTGCGGACTGATAAATGAGTGACTGCTCAGACAGAGCGGTTACGAAACTACAAATAAGGAGAGTCTTTCATGAAATTGACCTGTTTTGCTAGACCGCCGAAATTCTGGACCCGGCTGGTGATGATGATAATCGGAGTGATGGTGCAGGGCTTTGGCCTGTCCCTGCTGATACGGCTGGCTCTGGGCACCGATCCCTGTTCCTGCCTGACCCAGGGTGTAATCAACTATGTGCCCATCAGCTTTGGTACGGCCCAGCTGCTCTGCCATCTGGTGACCTTTGTCTTTGTGCTGCGGTTTGACATGAGCTATATCGGGTTCGGCACCGTGGGCAATATGGTGTTTTTGGGATACATATCAGATTTCTTCGGCTGGATATGGGACAGGGTGCTGCCCGGGGATTTTTTTGCGTCCATGCCCGTGCGCTGGGGCCTGCTGGTGCCAGTGCTGATCGTGTTTATCCTGGGGGCGTCCACCTATATGACCGCTGGGCTGGGTTCTTCGCCCTATGATGCCATGCCCTTTATTATTTCTCACAAGTGCAGGAAGATACCCTTTAAGGCAATCCGCATGATCTGGGATATCTGTTTCATGGCTGCCGGTTTTGTGCTGGGAGGCGATGTGGGAATCGTGACTGTGGGCGTAGCGTTTTTCCTTGGACCGGTGATTGCCTTTATGCAGAAAAAGCTGGCTGTGCTGCTCAAGTGAGCGCAGGATGTCATGAATGACGAACCCGGAGCGCAATTTTGCGGGAAAGAGGTAATGATGAAAGAGAGAAAATACAAATCGAAAGTTCTGCTGAAACGGTTTTTGCCTTACTATAAACCTTATGTAAAGGTGCTGTGTCTGGATCTGGTGTGTGCGGCCCTGACCACTGTCTGCGAGATTGTACTGCCGCTGATCATCCGCTACATCACCAACCAGGCCATGGAGGATATCGCGCTGTTGACGGTACGCACCGTGGGGCGGCTGGGACTGTTGTATCTGGTGCTGCGGCTGATCGACGCCGCGGCTTACTATTATATGGCATATACCGGGCATGTGATGGGCGTGGATATGGAGACGGACATGAGACGGGATGCCTACGGACACCTGCAGAAACTGTCCGACACCTACTACAGCAACACCAAGGTGGGGCAGATCATGGGGCGGATCACCAACGATCTGTTTGATGTGACGGAGTTTGCGCATCATTGCCCGGAAGAGTTTTTTATCGCCGCGATAAAAGGAGTGGCCTCCTTTATCATCCTGTGTACGATCAACGTGCCCTTGACACTGATTATCTTTTGCGTCATACCGGTGATGGTAGTGGTGTGCAGTAAGATCAATTTTCGGCTGCGTGCCTTGTTCCGCCAGCAGCGGCAGCAGGTGGGAGAGCTGAACGCCCGAATTGAGGACAGCCTGCTGGGGCAGAAGGTGGTGAAGGCCTTTGCCAACGAGGATGTGGAGAATGCCAAGTTTGAGCAGGACAACCGGAAATTCTACCAGATCAAAAAACGCAGCTACCGCTATATGGGACTCTTTCAGTGTTCCACCCGGCTGTTCGACGGGCTGATGTATCTGGTGACCATAATGGCGGGCGGACTTTTCGTGATACGGGGGGCGATTGGTCCCAGCGATTTGGTGGCATATGTGATGTATGTGTCCACATTTATCGCCACGGTGCGGCGGATCATAGAATTTGCTGAGCAGTTTCAGCGGGGTATGACGGGAATTGAGCGTTTTCTGGAGATTATGGATGCGGACATTGAGATATTTGACGAGCCGGGAGCGGTGGAGTTGACTCAGGCCAAGGGCAATATTGTGTTTGAGAATGTGAGCTTTGAGTATCCGGACGATCACAATCAAGTGTTCCGCAACCTTAACCTATGTATCAAACCCGGCGAGAAGGTGGCGCTGGTGGGTCCCTCCGGCGGCGGCAAGACCACGCTGTGCAATCTGATTCCCAGATTTTATGATGTGACGGGGGGTGAAATTTACCTGGACGGCAAGAATATCAGGGAATTGACACTGAAGAGTCTGCGCCGCAGCATCGGCGTGGTGCAGCAGGAGGTGTATCTGTTCTCCGGCACGGTCTATGAAAACATTGTCTATGGCAGGATGGACGCTACCCGCCAGGAGGTGGAGGAGGCCGCCCATCGGGCTGGGGCTCATGAGTTTATCATGGGGCTGAAGGACGGATATGATACATATATCGGAGAGCGGGGAGTGAAACTCTCCGGCGGTCAGAAACAGAGGATCAGCATCGCCAGAATGTTTTTGAAGGACGCGCCGATCATCATTTTGGATGAGGCAACCTCGGCGCTGGACAATGAGAGCGAATATGAAGTTGCAAAATCCCTGGCGGCATTGTCCGAGGGACGTACCACGTTGACGGTGGCGCACCGCCTGTCCACGATCCGAAACAGTGATCGCATTTTAGTGCTGACGGAGGAGGGCATCATCGAGGAGGGCACTCACGAGCAGCTCATGGCCAGAGCGGGAACATACTGGCACCTGTATCAGATGGCCAATGCGATGAAATAGAGTGGTTTCGATTTTAAGTCCGCTGAAACGGACAGGGGGTGTAAGTATGAGTAATCCAAATGAGAAGTCTATGGACAAGCAGCAGAAAAAGGCCGGGACGGTGGCAATGGGGAACACTTCCGGGTACAGATTGTCTCCCAACAGCCTGATTGTCAAGATGATAGGCGCCTTCGTGATACTGATTATCATGATTTTTCTGGTGGGAACGGTATCTTATTCGGTGGCTAAAAATGTGATCAGCGAGGAAGTGAAGGCCTCCATGGTGGAGACGGTCTCCGCCAAGGGAAGTTATCTGGAGCTGGGATTGCAGCAGGTGGACAACCAGATGATGGAGATTATCTCTATGGAGGAGTGCGCCGCCTATTATCTCAACCCGAAACTGGACGTATCCTCGCTGACTAAGGAACAGACCAGCGCCAAGGACGAGGTGGGGTCTAAGATTCGGAGTATGAAGAGCATTTCCGACTTTGTCTATCATGTTTATCTGCTCAGTGACATTGCCACCGGCCTGACCACCACGCCTGCGACGATGAGCATGGGAGTGTACGGAGATTTTATCGCGTCAGAAGAGGGTCGGCAGATCGATGGCGCAGAGCAGAAATGGGGCTATCTGGGCTCCCATCCCTTCCTGGAGCAGGTGGTCTACGAAGAGGATGAGAAATTTAACAGCTCCGATTACGCTGTAAGCCTATGGCGCAAGGTCAATATGAAGACCAATATGATTCTGATTGTGGACATTGATAAAAACACGATTTATAGTGCGCTGTCGGAACTGAATAACGGCGATGACAGTTATGCCGTCTTTGTGGCGCCGGGTGGAAGGGAGACCGTGTTCTGCGGCAGTGATTCCGGCACAGCTGCGCAGGAGGCGCCGATGTTCAGTCAGATGGAGGCCTACCAGAAAGCTCTCTCTGCCGAGTCAGCGGACGGATATATGGATATCACCTTTCAGGGGCGGTCCTATGTGTTCGCTTATTCAAGGATCGGTTCCACGGGGGCCATGCTGATCACTTTGGTGCCCACCAGTCAGTTTCTGGGGGATACGGGCAGTATCCAGGCTATTACATATCTGATGGTGTTCATTGCGCTTGTGATTGCCGTCGTCATGTGTATCTTTTTGTCGGGAACCTTAAGCAGAGGCGTGACAGATATTACAAAGCCGCTGGACAGGGTATCCCAGGGGGATTTCACGGCGCAAGTGGCCCTCAGAAGAAAAGATGAATTCGGACAGATTGCACGCAGCCTTTCCCATATGATCGCCAGTATGAGGACTTTGATCCAGGGTGTGCAGGGTGTGGTGCTGACGGTGCAGCAGACCTCCGGGCAGGTGGGGAACAGCACCCAGCAGCTGATGGAGTCCAGCGATGAGATTCTGGGGGCAATCGAGGAGATCGACAGGGGCGTATCCCTGCAGGCGCAGGACGCACAGGCGTGTGTGGTTCAGATCAATTCGCTGTCGGATCAGATCCGCAGGGTGTATGAATATACAGATGAGATCAGCAGAATCTCAGAGGATGCCAACATAACCATTACAGACGGCATGCAGGTCATTGAGGATCTGGGTGAAAAATCCAAGGCAACGGCGGATATCACCGGCACGATTCAGGAGGATATCATGTCCCTGAGCGATCAGACGCAGTCTATCGGTAATTTTGCCGGAGTGATAGACGAGATTGCGTCTCAGACCAATCTGCTGTCCCTGAATGCTTCCATTGAGGCGGCTAGGGCAGGAGAGGCCGGAAAGGGCTTTGCGGTGGTGGCCGAGGAGATTCGGAAACTGGCTGACCAGTCTCTGAACGCGGCTCAGCAGATCGGCGGAATCGTACAGCAGATTCAGACGCAGACGGAGCAGATGGTGGATGCGGTACATCAGGCCGGTGAGATTGTCAACTCGCAGAACGATTCTCTGGGCAAGACCCAGGATGCTTTCAATAAAGTGAATGAGCGGGTGAAGATGATGGCCGATAACCTGTCGCAGATGACGGCGGGTATGGCTCAGATCGAAGAGTCCAAAAAGGAAGCCGTGAACGCCATCACAAACATTTCGGCTGTGTCGGAGCAGACCAGCGTTAACTCCGTTCAGGTGGATGGCATTGCCAAGCGCCAGAAAGAATATGTGGAGGAACTGAACACTATGGTCGAGCAGCTGGAGGAGAGGGCAAAGCAGATGGAAGAGGCTGTGAGCCAGCTGAAGGTAGATTAGGCTGTCGGGAAAAATGGAGCAGAGAAAAAGTATGAAAATGAGAAAAATAAAAACTGTTTTTATACTATTATTTACTCTTTTTGCGATGGGAATGCTGTCCGCCTGTGGAAAAGAAAAAGACATTGAGGTTCCCGCAAAGGTTTTTGGCGTGGATTACTCCCAAGAGCAGGAACTTTCTTCAACCATACAAGTAGTCTGCAATGCGGAAAGCGCATGGAGCATTAGCACTATAAAAAATGATCCGATATATAAATGGTCCCCACAGGCTTTGGGAATGGGCACAGAGCAGATCGAATGGCAGCCGGAAGAGGGAAACTTTGATCTTATAAACATTGCGGAACGCCAGGGGATGCTCTATGCGGAAATGAGAAACCGAGAGAATAATATTCTTGAGATTCGCAAATGTGGCCAGGACGGGAATTGGAGCAGCGTTATATCCATCAGAGTGGACAATTGGGAAGACTATATCGATATGGGAAACGCATTTTTCGTGGACAGCAGTGAAAACGTGTATCTGGTGGGCAGAGACGGGGTGACGCGATTTGGCGGAAATGTGCAGGAAGGAAAAAACTATAAGTTAAAAGGAATCGTTTGCCTTTGGTCGGAAAACGACAGCGGTAATGTGGAGTGTATGGCCGCAACCGCAGAGGAGATCACTCTGTACGAACTGAAGGAAAACGGGGCGGCGGAGGAATGGACGCTGAAAGTATCCGCCCAGGAGGTCCACGGCATCCAGAGCGGCAGTGAAGAAACGTTGTGTCTGGCAACGAATCAGGAAATCCTGTTTTTGGATAAGGAGTCCGGCAGCCTGCTGGCAAGAACTGATACGATGAAACTGGGAGTACATTCTGTTCTGGCGGGGTATTATGACGAGAGCGGAGGGGTACTGCAGCTATACAGTCTGGCCGGAACAGATACGGAGAAACTGCAATACAGTGTGTTAAGTGAGAGAGATACATCTGCGGAGCAAAGAACAGAGATCATATACGGAATGGTATGTGGCGTGAATAGAGGAGACACTTCCAGCATATGGAGAGCTATCGCCGCATTTAATCAGAGCAGCAACGAGTATTATGTGACGATCCGAGACTACTACAATAATACTGACCGCCTGCACGCAGATATGGCTGCCGGGAACGGACCGGATGTAATAGATATGACGTATTCCGAATATTATGAATCTTATGTGAAAAATGGGTATCTGGAGGATCTCTCCCCCTATTTGGATCAGTCTCAGTACAAAGATGATATCATATGGAATATTTTGGATACTTTTAGAATTGGAGACGGATTATATATCTTTACCCCGCAGGTTCAATTGCGGGGAGTTGCGATACATCCGGAATATGAAACAGCCATTGAGGAATGGAATATGAAAAGCTTTCTGGATATGGTGGAGCAAAATCAATGGGAGAAAGCACCTGTGGGAGGGCAGGTAGGGAATCCGCAAATGTTATTGTCTTTCTTGCTGAGCGGCAGACAGGACGAATTTATTGACTGGGAACAGAAAAAAGCTGCCTTCGAGTCAGAAGAATTTGTTAATTTATTGGAATTGTGTAAGGAATATGCGGAGAGGGACTGGTCATATGCAGAAGAACAGACCTACGAGGAGCAAAAGCGCAATATTTTATGTCAGGAAATATACTTGGGATGGAATTTTACTACTTATTTAAGCCACGTGGATGTGTATGGAAGAGAATATCCTCTTTATGGATATCCCACGCTTTACGGACAGACTTATGTGATTGCTGCTTGCCCCGACAGTTGCGCTATTTATTCCGGAAGCAGCCGCAAGGAAGGGGCTTGGGCTTTTATAGAGAGTCTGTTGTGGGACTCAAATCAAAAATTTTGTGGTATCGCTAATCCCGGATTACCGGTTCGCGGTTCTATGCTAAAAGAGGTGGCGGAGGAGTCAAAGGAAATGCCCGTCCGATCCGATGGGGAAATGCTGACGATTACAGACGCTGAGATATACATTGTAGAGGAGATTTTCTATCATGGGAAACTGTGCAACGGTGTGATGGATTACGATATATGGACAGTGATAACGGAGGAGACAGCTCCTTACTTTGCCGGAGACAAAAGCGCAGAGGATGTTGCGCGTATCATACAGAGCAGAGTGGGAATTATTTTACAGGAATAAGGCCTCTTACATATATCGGGGAAATCGACCGGAAAAAATCACCGGAAAAAAATTATACCTCCGGTATAATGACAAATCTCAAAAAGTATGCTATAGTGAAGACAGATTGAACAAATGGTGGTCAGGGCACAAGCCGGACCGGAAAGGAAAAAGTCATGTTGAGCAGATGTTTTGTAAAAGCATATCGTAAACACGAATCTCTTGAGGCACTGAAAATATATCAGAGCTTTTCTTTGCTGTGCTTTTACAGGATGGAGCGAGAACGAAAACAGATGCAGGGCCTGGCCGAATGAGGAGCCGGAGGGCAAAACCAGATGCATGGATGTGATAACCGCTTATCTTGTAAAGAGATAGGCGGTTTTTATTTTTGAGAAAGAGGTGAATAGTTATGACACAAATACCCGCCATCGACATGGTGGCAACAGGACAAAACATTACGAGGCTGAGAGACGCTCGGGGAATGACGGTCAGAGATCTGCAGGAGATCTTTGGTTTCGCCACACCCCAGGCGATATACAAGTGGCAGCGCGGCACAGCGCTGCCCACAGTGGACAATCTGCTGGTGCTGGCCGTAATATTTGATGTCCGTATAGAGGATATCCTGGCGGTTCGTCAGGCGCAGACTGCGGTCAGCGCCTGAACCCCGGGTATTGAGCAGTCGTAGTTCAACCGGCAGAATGGCAGACTTTTAATCTGAAGGATGAGGGTTCAAATCCCTCCGGCTGTATGGAATAGAATTATCTGTTTTCCCGCGTTCTGGCTGTGATGATCCAGGGGGCGGGATCGGTCTTAAAGGTGTTGTTGCTGCCCAGCTTGGACACGGACACCTGTATCGTATCCACATCCTCCAGCCCCAGGGCGTTCAGCGTGGCGGGCAGGCTGGCGGCAGTCTTGAAATCCAGCGTGTAGATCACCACATTGATGTTGGGATTGAGGCGGGTCAGGTATTCCAGCTCCTGGTCCGTGCTGGCGGAGGCCACCAAAAATACCAGAGAGGGTACGGGGCAATCCTTCATGCTCTCCGCATCTACATGATCGATAATCTTTACATTGTGCAGGTCGAAATGAGCCACATTGTCTTCCAGGGTGGCCCGGTCAGCCTGACTATATTCCACGGCGATGACGGAGCCTTCCGCCGCAATCAGAGCCGCCTCTATGGCAATGCTCTCGCCGCCGATTACTACCAGATCATCCTGAGGATCAACGGCCATCTTGTTCAGGATAATGGCGCGGATCTCGCTGCCCACATACTGTATGGAACCCCTCTGCAGCAGCTCATTGTTCAGGCCGATCTTAGCGGTGTTGCGGGCGTTGGGATTGAGGATCAGCATTCCGGCGGAGGCATTGATCCCCCTGTCGATCATGTCCTTGACCTGTTTATGCAGAATCTGTCCGCTGGGGTCAGAGCCTTCGTTATACCATACCTCGCATTCTCCCAGTCCCGCATTCCACAGTCTGTAAAAGATGTCGCCTATTCCTGCGTTGGTGAACACCAAAGTGGTCTTGTGCGCCTCCACGGTGGGTATCACATTCTTGTTTTTCTTGGTAATGTCAATGATCTTCACATGCTCCAAATCAATGGTGGTGTTCTGGGAATAGTACTGCAGCCAGGACAGAATCACATCATTGGTAAAAATTTGTTTTTCCATATGTAGCCCCCTTATTTATCATGCATTTAACTGGTGGACACAATCCCCACCTCTCACGGACATTGTACCACCTTTCAATATATTTGCGCAATGGCTTATTCTCCTTTTTCCACATGGTTGCCTTTTTTTCAAAAGTAGGATACAATAATAATTATTAGGAAAAGCTGTGGTTTGGCTGGGGTCAGACCAGAGATGTGCAGGAAAGAGGAAAGCTTTTATGGAAGAGAGAAAATATGCTTTGTTGATTGACGCTGAGAACACCAGCTCCAAATATGTGGATGTGATTATCAGCGAGTTAAAAAAATATGGTGTCATTACCTATCAGCGGATGTATGGCGACTTTACCAATCCGGATCTGGCCAGCTGGAACAAGAAGGCGCTGAAATACGCCATTGTGCCCATCCAGCAGTCCCGGTATTCCACGGCGAAAAACGCGGCGGACATTATGTTGGTCATCGACGCTATGGACATACTGTATAAGGGCAGCATAGACGGTTTCTGTATTGTGACCTCGGACAGCGATTTTACCCGGCTGGTAAGCCGCCTGCGGGAGGAGGGCAAGTCCGTGATCGGCATGGGCAAGAGCGACGCCTCCAAGACCTTTATCGCCGTCTGTGATGAATACAAATTTCTGGACAAGATCGTGGACGACGAGTCCAAGGGGGACAAGCCGATGGCGGAGAAGGATTCCATCACCCCTATTGGGGAGATCAAATCCGCCATCAACAATCTGCTGCAGGAGTGCGAGAACAACGGCGAGCCTGCCAACCTGGGGATGGTCAAGAGCAATCTGCAGAGACTCTATCCCGATTTTGACGAACGCAACTACGGCTACAATGCCATGATGAAATTTATCACCGAGGCCACCAAGTTCAAGATCGTAAAGCAGGGCACCACGATCCTGGTGGTGAGAGGCGGTCAGGGAGCGCCTCGCAATATGGAGACCAATGTACAGCAGTATATTATCCGCAAGGCGGAGCAGAATATCAAGCTGGAGATTTTGGGGCAGCAGCTTCACGAGCATTTTCCTGATTTCAAGTACAAGGACTACGGATATGCCCGTCTTTCCCGCTATGTGAGCAGCATTGAGGGGGTACAGATCGACAGCAACAATATTGTGTCTAAGCAGTGAGTGAGGAAATAGCAAAAAATGTCAAATATAGTTGTAAAACATACAGGGATATGATACTATATTGACATGATGTGACTAAAATGTCAGGTAAAGCTGCTGAAAATATTATGGAGAGACGGATGCCGGATACAAGAGAGGCTGCTATAGCCCGCCTGCTGAAAAGTTATCAAAGTTATTACAATATTACGCTGTTTGAAGATGAACAGACGCCAATTGCGGCACGCTGTGATTTTTTCGAGCATTCTGAAAAGTATGTGATCTCGAAAAGGGCGGAGCTCTGGTCTGCGGACTGCGAGGAGTTCCTCTATATCCTGGATATTCCGCACCTGACACTGGAGTCATATGAAAAGTGGAGAGATTATGTCTACAACGACGGTATGAGCCGTATACATGTAGGACCGGGGCATATGTACTCCTTTATCACACCTGTCTTTATCTGCGACTGCTGTGATGAGGACGCGAGAAAAGTATTGAGGAAATGCCATATTTACAAAAGTTTTCGCTTTTCGCTGCACGGATGGATGGATTACCATGCCGCGGTGGTGGATCTGGGAAAAAAGCGGATCGACGCCAACCGCAGCGGCCATACGGTGGCGAAAAGTCTGAAAAAAATATTATTCTCAAAGTGAGGAAGGGAGAGAGCAGTATGAATTCATTGGTACTTCTTGTTATCTGCGTTGCCATTCTGGCCTGTGGGTATATCTTCTACGGCAGATGGCTATGCAAAAAGTGGGGTGTGGGCGAAAGCAAGGAAGAGACGCCCGCACATACGATGGAGGACGGCGTGGACTATGTCCCGGCAAAAGCGCCTGTCCTTATGGGACATCATTTCTCATCCATCGCAGGAGCGGGGCCGATTACCGGACCCATCGGAGCGGCGATATTTGGCTGGCTGCCTGTGACGCTCTGGATATTGGTGGGAGGCATATTCTTTGGCGGCGTCCATGATTTCGGAGCCCTGTTTGCATCCATCCGCCACAAAGGGCAGTCCATCGGGGAAGTTATCTCCACCAATATGAGCCGCAGGGCAAAGAGGCTGTTTATTATATTTTCCTATTTGACCCTGATCCTGGTGGTGGCGGCATTCGCGTCCATCGTGGCGTCCACCTTTGGCGCGGTGTATGATGAGTCCGGCGCTTTGGATATGGCGAAATCCGCCACTCCGGCATCGGTTGCGATGATCTCCATACTATTTATCCTGATCGCCATAGTATTTGGTTTTCTGGTATACCGCAGAAATGTGCCCATGGGCATTGCGTCCATCATAGGCGTGCTGGCCATTGTCCTGATCATGGCGGTTGGCATGAACTGGCATCCTATTTACCTGTCCTCCAAGACTTGGATGTGGATCGTGGGCGTCTATATTGCCATCGCGTCCGTAACGCCTGTGTGGATCCTGCTGCAGCCCCGCGATTATCTGAGTTCTTTCCTGCTGTATGCGATGCTGGCGGTGGCTGTTTTCGGTGTTATTTTTGCACATCCGACCTTTGATGCTTCATTTCCGGCCTTTACCGGCTTTGCGGTAGATAACGGAAACGGTATCCAGTATCTGTTCCCGGTGCTGTTCACTACGGTTGCCTGCGGCGCGATCTCCGGTTTCCACTCTCTGGTATCCTCCGGCACTACCTCTAAGCAGCTGGACAAAGAGAAAGACGCGAAACCCATCGCATATGGCGGTATGCTGTTAGAGTGCGTGCTTGCAGTGCTGACGCTGTGCGCAATAGGTTACGCATATAAGTGGAATGCGGCGAATCCGGACAAAGCCCTGGTAGGTGCGACTGCTATCTTCGGCGGCGGCATCGCCCATATGATCGATGATGTGATTCCGGGAAGTTATGCAGTGCTGAATTCCCTTTTGGTACTTACATATTCCGCATTCTGCCTCACCTCTCTGGACACGGCTACCCGTCTGGCGCGTTTCATGTTCCAGGAGTTCTGGCTGGAGCCGGGACAGACCGTCAAGGATGTAAAGGGCGGATTCAAGAAGGTTATGGTAAATCCGTATTTTGCCACGATTCTGACAGTGGTGCTGGGAATCCTGCTGGGTATGACCGGATACGGCAAGATCTGGGGACTGTTCGGAGCGGCCAATCAGCTCCTGGCCGGTATCGGCCTTCTGGCTGTCGCCACATGGCTTGGAAATATCGGAAGGAGCAACAAGATGTTCCTTGCTCCCATGGCGTTTATGATCGTTGTTACCATATGCTCTTTGGCTCTGACGGTGAAGAACCAGTTTGGCATCATTACCGCAGGAGGAGCCGATTGGGGTCCGTATGCTCAGGTAGTTCTCGCAGTCCTTCTGATCGGTTTGGCCATTGTGCTTGTTATTGAGGGTATCCAGACCCTTGCGGGAAAACATAAAAAGGCATAGTTATTATTCACAGTCTCCGGGAAGTCACGCTCCAGACAGATAATTATTCCTGTCCGGACACGCTCTCGCTCGATTGAACACGTAGCAGGCGCTAAGCTCGAAAATACCTCGCTAAGCGCTGACGTGTTCAGACGGTCCTACCAGAAACGATTATCCATCTGGAGCTGATTACTGGCGTAACTCCGATGAAGATGTTAAGGTACTAAAAGTAGATAAAAAGTTGATATTTCCGCCTTATACTGTTATGCTGAACAAGAGCATAACAGGAAAGGCGGAATTTTTATGTATAAAATATTGATCGTGGACGATGAGCCGGATGTGGTGAGTATGATCCGGGATTATTTTGAGCTTAATGGATATGATACGCTTACGGCAAGCAATGGGGAGAAAGCCATGGAGTTGGCTCTTGAACAGCCGGATCTGATTCTGCTGGACATCAATATGCCTCACATGGATGGGCTGGCCGTGTGCCGCGGGATACGGGATTATGTCTCCTGTCCCATACTTTTTTTGACAGCGAGAATTGAGGATAGCGACAAGGTGCAGGGATTTGCCGCGGGAGGAGACGACTATATCCTGAAACCCTTTTCCATGGAGGAGCTGGGAGCCAGGGTGGCGGCCCACATCCGCCGGGAGCACCGCTGCAAGGCAGACGCCAACGTGCGATTCTGGGGGAGGATGGTCATAGATTACACCGCCAAGACGGTGGCTGTGGAGGGACCGGTGATCCCATTTGCCAGAAAAGAGTATGAGATCATTGAGCTTTTGTCCCTCAACTCCGGACAGGTCTTCGACAAGGAGCGTATATATGAAAAGCTCTGGGGCTATGATGCTGAGGGAGACAGCAGCGTGGTGGCGGAGCATGTGCGCCGCATACGGGCCAAGCTCAAGGAGTATGGTGAGGAGTATCATCTGGAGACAGTGTGGGGGATGGGATACAGATGGAAAAAATGAGAGAGCGGAAATGGCGGCGCCGTAAAAAAAAGATCAGATCCCTGCGTCAGACTCTGTTTTTTGGCATTTTTATCTGTGCCTTTCTGGCATTTCTGGGGAGCATGGCAATCGGGTTCGGCACGAATTATCTGCAGAACTGGTATTCTTCAAGCTATATGGAGGGGGAGGATACACGGATATGGAAGGATGGCTATGAGATTATCATAGACCAGAGCGGAAACTTGCATTACAGCTATGTGGGAGAAGAAGTGCCGACATACGATAAGAGGCAGATAAATCTGACGAAGGAACTGACTTTTGATATTATCAGCTATGCACAGACAGTCTTGATTCCACTGTGGATATTGGCCTGTGTCTGGTCGATCGTGTGGATCTTTTACAAGAGGGAGCTGGAAAAGCCTCTCCGGGTACTTCAGGACGCCTCGGAGAAAATAGCTGACAATTGTCTGGACTTTGAACTGGAGCCGGTGAAGGACAATGAACTGGGACGGCTCCGGGACGGCTTTGAGAAAATGCGGGCGGCGCTGTACGAGAACAATCGGGCTATGTGGCAGCAGGTGGAGGAGAGAAAGCGGTTGAATGCGGCTTTTGCCCACGACATGCGCACTCCGATCACAGTGCTGAAGGGCTATGGGGAGATGCTGGAGCGCTATATCCCGGAGGGCAGGATATCCCAGGACAAGCTTATGGAGATCCTGGGGATGATGAACGGACAGATACGCAGGCTGGAAAATTATACCCAGAAAATGAGCAGTATTCGGAAACTGGAGGATCTGGAGCCGGAGGTTGCGCCGGTGAAAGCGGCGGCGCTGGATGAGAAACTCCGATCCATGTGTGAGATTCTGGGACAGGAGATCCTATATTCCTTCTCCGGGGAGGGGATACTTGGCCTGGATGAGACACTTGTGCTGGAGGTGTGCGAGAATCTGATTTCCAACGGTTTGCGATATGCCCGGCAGAGGCTGCAGGTGACCGTGAGGGTGGCGGAGGGAGAGCTGTCCGGGTCTGAGGAAGAGTCTGAGAGATATCTGGAGATAACGGTGGAGGACGACGGTCCGGGCTTTAGTCCCGAGGACCTGCAGCACGCCACAGATCCCTTTTACCGGGGGGAGGGACAGATGGAGCAATCTCATTTTGGCCTGGGACTGTATATCTGTCGCCTGATTTGCGGCAAATGCGGCGGCAGCCTGATTCTGTCCAACGCAGTATGCGGCGGGCGGGTGACGGCCCGGTTCAAAATCGTTTCAGAAGATAAACAATGATATTACTGATTGAATAGGAATGGCTCCAGCTCCAGGCAGATACATTTGCCGTCTGATTGCAGTCCATATAGTTGCGTGTTATAAGCGGCAATGGATACAATGTGTCGCCAGTCGGATAGCTCCTTTTGTATCTCTGCCAGACTTTTTGCGGGGAGAGTGCCGGTAAATACTATCTTGCCCTGTTCGGTCACCCCTGCGGCAAAATCGTGCCCCTGCGCGACAGTGGTGACATGGTGCCAGTCTTCGGTGGGCAGACTGGTCCAGGCAAGCATCGTACTGCCGTCATAGGGATTGCGCTGCCAGTCTCTGCCAAAGGACAGCACCCTGCCATCATCTGTTAGGGCCAGACAGGCGGTATGGTCGAAGACGTCCGTTGTTATAGCTGTAATTCCGCCTTTGTCGTGGATACAAAATGAGGAGGTTCCATTTTCTTCTAAGTAATAGAGATTGCCCTGCTCTGTGAGGACATAGCGGCCGGAAACGGCAATCGCCTTTTCCCCCAGCGCATAGGGGCTGTATGTATCTGCCTGTAGGGACAAGAGGGTCCCGTCCGGCAGCAGGACCAGCACATCCCAGTAAAAGGGATTGCCGCTGATCTGGGAAAAAGGCTGTGTTTTGCTGATTTCTAATAACTGTAGAGCCATTTCCGTATAAAATGCGCCTGTGAGGGGCATAGATTCCTCTATGACAGGCGGCTCGGGTGTATAGAGTCTGCCGTCCTGTAAGACTACCCACAGCGTTTCGCCTGGAAGTAGCTGTTTGACGCTCTGGGATAACGGAATCTGCTCCCAGTGCTTTTCTCCCGTGTATCTCCAGACTTGTCCATCTTGCAGCAGACAGGGGGTGCCGCCTGAGACGGTGAATTGCCTGGGCTGCCAGACGGACTTTGAGGACGCCATGGCTATATAAATTCCAATGATACAGCCAACAAGGAGGATAAATATTGTAAATAGTAGGATATATTTTTGCCAGTTTTTCATAAAATCCTCCTTTGAATGAGTGCGATGGAAATTTGTATTTATAGATATCAATAATATAAATAATAATAGTGTGTATTATATACTTCGTCAAGATGATATAACGCTTTTTCAAAACCCTTAAAACGTCCGCAGCAGAAATTTATCCACCAGATGCTCTATGGCATTCTTGCAGGCAACAAAGTCCATTTCAGTGAGATTGCCCGTTCCCTGAAAGAAGGCATTACACTCAAATGGCGATTGAGCGGCTTTCCAGAAACGTAAGCTCCTTTGAGGAAAAGCAGTCTCTCATGCGGGATTATCTTTCTTTATGCACTGGACTATGCGATAGAACATGTTTTTTCCATGAGCCGGAATGGTATAAATGGGTTCTTTCCCTCAAAAGGCCCAATCACAGCAGCTAAATCTGTTTGAATACTTTAATTATAGAGTATCTCGGAGCTTTTTCGAATATAATTACCGATTGACAATTATAAAAATATATAGTATGATTGAAATGTAATAAAGAACGCACAATGCGTTTCAATACGACAAAAAGAAAGAGAGGAATTCTGTTATGGGGAAAAAGATTTTAGCGTCATTTTTTGCGGTGGGGCTGTTATTTAGCTGTGTTTCAGCGCGGGTGGATGCACAACAAGAAAGTTGCCTACACCAGAACCAGGATATAGTAATAACTTCAACAACGGAGGTGGGAGGATATCACCACACATACATAGCGCCGGGCGGAACAACAAAAGAGTGCGCCGTGACAGTGGTAAGATATAACTATAATTCAACGTGTAAAGACTGTGGTGCAGAAGGATCGGGAACTGGTACTTTTGATCAACATGGCACGGATCATAATTAAAAATCTTTGTAAGTTCGGTATCCAACGCGAGGTATAATTCATATGCCTTGTGTTGGATATTGATGTTTTTGGATAATTGCGAAATGGAATTTTATTTTGTAGCAGGGCAATATTCTGTATTTATGCGGGTTTCAGGTGTTTTGCAAACGCCTAAACCAATATTTTATGGGAAGGGAGAAAAATTGAAAAGGAAATCTTTGATAGCTCTGGTCATCATTTGCCTATTGACCCTGACGGCCTGCGGGCGACAGGAAAGCCAGGATGTGCCCGGCGAGGCCAATGCCATTCAGACTGTGGCTGAAGACACATACTGGACAGAAGAACGTTGGATTCACAACGGAGGAGCAGGATCCGTATCCATGCATCCCCTGTATCTTACAGAGGAGATCAAGGGACTGGATGCAGAGCCGGACGAGGCGTATGATGGACGTACTGTGACGTATTGTGCTCTGGGAAACATCATTTATGGTTTGGAGGATTTCTACCGAAGGACAGGAGATGACTGGGAGCATTTATACTATATCATCCGCTATGATGGGACGGACGAAGGCGTTTTGCGCTGGCCCATAGAGCTGTCCCTGCCGGAGGAATACGCGGGGAAAGAATTTGTTGCGGCGGCCTTTGATGTGAAAGGTGAACAGGAATTGGTATTGTTCCTCCAGGGACAACGGGATGAACTTTCCAATACGGCATGTTATCTGGCTGTGCATATGACTCCGGAGGGAGAGCTTTTATCTGTGACAGATCTATATCCTGCCCTGCGGGAACTGGGTGTGGGGATGGGGACAACCTATCAGACAGCCTATGTGGGTGGGAATGGATATTATTACCTGGTTTCCGGACAGGAAAATTATATCGGAAAAGGAAACAGGGTTAATGTGTTTGATTCCGATGGAAAAAGCGTGGGGATCATGGAGTCTCCTGGAGATGGCTATATCGGGGTCAATTGGGCCATGAAACTTCCGGATGGCAGCCCTGTGTTTTCCTGGTCAAGCCCTTCGAATATGTATATTCTGTTGCAGACCTATGACAGGGAAGAGAACACTGCGCACACACTTTGGGAGGGAAGGTTGGAATACGCCTGGCTGTGGACGCCGGGGGCGGACGGATATCTGTACTATGTAGACATGAGTGGGGAGCTGATGCGCTGTGACATCCGCACCGGTTCCGTGGAGGACTGTATGTATTACCCACTGCTGGGGCTGGATGGAGAGCGGAAGTCCGGGCAGTTGGTGAGGATGGTCATAGGGGCAGATGGAGAGCCGGAGTTTCTGGGCAGCAAGGGCGGGGAAACGGTGATCTGCAGGTTGGGCACAGAGATGCCGGAGAAAGCGGGAGTGCGTCTGGTGAGTGGCAGCTTTCCGGACTTCCTGAGAAACGCCGTTGTTTCGTTTTCCCAAAAGTATTCGGACTACTCTGTGGTGGTGGAATATCCCAACGACGGTGAAGATAAAGAGGTTTATTGGGACCGAGCCATGGCGGAGCTGACGTCCGGCAAAGGGGCGGACATGTACTATGTTGGTATATCCGAAATGCGCACATTGCAGGAAAAGGGCGTGCTGGCGGATCTGTCGGAGCTGATCTCCGAGGAGACTCTGTCAGCGCTGTGGCCTGCCGCCCTGGAGATGGGAACCCTGGACGGACAGCTGGTGGGAATTCCGCCGGTAGCCTATGTGGAATCCATGCTTGTCTCGGATGAAATATGGGCTGGAGACCACTGGACGCTGGAGGAGGCTCTGGAGGTGTTCGAGGCACATCCGGAGATGCAGTATCCCCTTGTATCCAATGGTGCTTTTGACAACTATGATGTGTTGTCCTGGCTGGTGACTGAAAGCCTGGCGGATTCTCCCTTTCTGGATGTGGAGAAAGGAATCTGTGACTTTGAAAACCCCTTGTTTATCCGGGCGCTTGAACTGGCGGGAACCTACACCAAGTCTTTCAACTATTCCGAAGCGCAGGAGTTATATCCGGAGAAGGACTGGCTGGCCATGAGGATAGACGTGCAAATAGGCCAATTTGACGACCTTAAGACCTTGTTAGGGGAGGATTACCATATTGTTGGATTCCCTACGGAAGGAGAAAGCGGGACATATTGGAACTCCGGAGGACTTCTGGTGGTAAACGGGGAGACAGAGTACCAAGAGGAGATCGGGCTGTTTCTGGAAGAGGTTCTTAGCAACGACAACGTACTTTTCTATGCTGAGTCTGTGAGACGGGATATGTTGGACAACAGGCTGATACAGAAAATTGTTGGCGGAAAAACCGGAATGTATATCGATTATGGGGATTGGGGTGAATTGAAGAATGTGGCGAAAGAGCTTACCCCCGGTCCGGAGGGGGACTATAGGATCGGAGAGTATAAAGCGGTGATGGAAAAGAGCATGGGTCAGAATGTGGATACAAGCGCAATAGCGGACATCATCATGGAGGAGGCGGGCAGCTATTTCTCCGGGGACAGGGATGCGGCGGCGGTGGCTGGTATCATCCAGAACCGGGTGCAGTTGTACTTGCGGGAACGGCAATAGTATTCAAAAAAATCTATGAAACTGCCGCAAAGTAGATAAAAAGTTGATAGATGTACTGTAGGGTAATGGTGTGGAGCAATCCACACCATTTTTGTTCCCTGCTGCCGGAGTGAACGGCGCGCAGCAGAGCACCGAAAGTGAGAAGGGAGAACAGAATATGAAACAACAAGATAATTGCATTGTCATCAGCCATGTGGATAAGTACTATGGCAAGAAACAGGCGCTAAAGGATGTGGATCTGATCATAGAGCGGGGCATGTTCGGCCTGCTGGGCAGAAACGGCGCAGGCAAGACCACCCTTATGAAGACACTTGCCACATTGCACGAAAAACAGGCGGGAGAGATATCCGTGTGCGGGATTCCCATCAGCCACGCCAAGGAAATCCGCAGCATTACCGGGTATCTGCCCCAGGATTTTTCCATGTATCCAAATATGACGGTCTACGAGTGCTTGGACTATCTGGGAATGCTGTCGGGAATGCCTAAGGCGCTGCGGCAGAAACGTATTTCCCTGCTGCTGAAACGGGTGAACCTGACGGAAAAGAAGAGGAGCCGGGTGAAAAGTCTTTCCGGGGGGATGAAGCGCAGGCTGGGCATCGCCCAGGCCCTGCTCCATGACCCCAAGGTGTTGATCGTGGATGAACCCACTGCGGGCCTGGACCCGGAGGAGAGGATTCGGTTCCGCAACCTGCTCTGCGAGGTGGCGGAGGAACGCATTGTGATCCTGTCCACCCATATCGTGGGAGACATTGAGGCCACTTGCGAGAATATCGCCATAATGAATGAGGGAGAAATTCTGTGGAAGGGCACGGTATCCCAGCTGCTGGAGAATGCCAGGGACAGGGTCTATACGGCGGAGATACCTGTGGAGATGCTGCCCCAGGTCAAGAGGGATTATATTGTGACCGGCATGCTGCGCAGCGCGCGCAGTGTGACAGTGCGGTTTCTGGCGGACGCGGAAGACGGGCTGCTGCCGGAGGCCAGGGCAGCCATGCCGGGCTGTGAGGACGCCTATATGTACTGTCTGCACCAGCATGGCTGTGAGATTGTGGGAGGTGAGGAGTGATGCTGTTCTGTAAGGAATGTAAGAAAGTTATTTTTTCTCTGACCTTTGTGTTGTATGTGGTCACGGTAGTGGCTATGTATGTGACGCAGTTTTATAATGACCGGGCCTACGTGGAGGCTCCCAGGCTGGAGAGCGGCGACTACGGTACGACCCTGCGGGAGTCCCCGGAGCTGATAATGCCGGCGGCGGTGGAAAGTCTGCTGGGGGATTATCTGAGTGGGAGTTATCCCGCCTATCCCATTATGTTTTACAAGGATGTCAAGCTGAAGGAGAACAAAAGGCTGGAGATGAGAGCCATCCTGGAAGAGCTGACAGGACTTTCCGGGGAGGAGATAGACGGTTTCAACGATTTCCGGGAGGAAGGCTTTTACAGTGAAGGACTGGATGAGAACGGTTATCCCATCATAAATCATCAGGAGATGGTGCTGCCGGAGTACACGTTGCCCGAGAGTTTGACCTACGAGCGGTTCTGTGAGCTGATGGACCGGGCCGACAAGCTGATCGGCGGAGGCAGCAGCTACAGTGTCAAGACATTGGCGAGCTACTTCGGCAGAGCGCCCATGACCTATGAGGAGGCTTTGGAGGAGTATCAGGCTGTGATGCAGCCCCGGGAGCTGGGCAGCGCCTATCTGCGGCTGCACTGCGACTATATGGGTATCGATCTGGCGGTGATGCCGGTGTTTGTGGCGGCAGCGTTGTGGCAGCAGGATAAAAGGGCGAGGATGCAGGCGCTGATCTACACCCGGAAAAGCTCGGCCCTGCGGATCGTTGGCACCCGCTATCTGGCGCTGGTTTGCTGCATGGCTGTGCCGGTGCTGCTGACATTGCTCTATACCATATTCATGGTGAACGGAATGTATCCTCAGATGCATATCGCCTGGGGCGGCGGCCTGGGGATGGCGCTGTTGTGGCTGCTTGCCGATATTCTGGCGGTCTCTGCGGTGGGAGCGCTGCTGACGGAGCTGCTTTCTCCGATGCTGGCCATTTTCCTGCAGTGCGCATGGTGGTTCCTGTCGCTGAACGCAACGGCGCTGACCGGGAATGTGAAAAAGTTTGGTCTTCAAGTGCGACACAATTCTCTGGAGAAGATTGCGCTCTGGCAGAGCCAGTGGGACAACTTTGTGTGCAACAGAATGCTGCTCATAGCTCTGGCGGCCCTGTGCCTGGCGCTGACCATATGGCTGTACGAGCGCAAGCGCAGGGGCGGAATGTCCTGGATAAACCATATTTTATCATATTCCATATCGGGTAAAAGCCATGATGATAAAAAGGGAAAGAAGGGATGAGTGATGGAGATGCGTGATAAGTTGGAAATATACGTCGGTATTCTGAAGACCAATCTGCGCCGCCAATATCTCTGGCCGGTTCTGGCGGCGGTGGTGCTGCTGGTGTTGACAAAGCTGGGATTCAATCTCAACGCGCTGGAGGGCACGGCGGTGGCACAGCCTCTGGAGCTGCTGATGATCTGGATTGGCCCGGCGCTGCTGGTTCCTGTGTTTCTGCCCGAGCAGAACCCGGAGATACGGGACGTGGTGCGAACCAGGCGGACCGATTATCTGCATATTTGTATTCTCCGCATTGCCTATTCTGTCTTGACTGTGCCGGTGTTGACTTTGCTTTTCACAGGGATCATGAAAGCCGGAGAGAGTCAGGTTCTGCCCTATCACATATGGGGGAGCATCTGCTCGGCCCTGCTGCTGGGAGCGGTGGGGCTGGCGGTGGCCGGGGTGAGCGGCAGCGTCGCCAGCGGTCTCATGGCCTGCATGCTCTACTATCTGGCCAGCTACGGTCTGGGACGCCGTCTGGGGTGCCTGAATCTGTTTTCCATGAGTAAAGGGCAGATGAGCGGCAAGGGCTGGCAGCTGCTGGCGGCAGTGGTGCTGGTGACGGCTGCGCTGTCGGTTATGAGGCGCCAAAGGCAGGTGTAAAGGAACTTTGCCCATTATAATTCTTTTTCCGCCATCATAAAATAGATACAGATTTTATACCCCGCATAGCCGTACATATGGTCCAGCCCTGTATAGGTATAGCTCAGATAGGCTTCCTCAAACCCGATATCGCGCAGGTACTTTGTTCCAATCGTGACAAGATTTACGGCGATATGCCGTCCCTGATACGCTCGTTTCACTGTTGTACAGCCCACGCTGCCCAAATGTTTACCTGCGTCCTCAACTCCTACGATCAAAGTTCCCACGACCTGCCCGTCAGAGACTGCAATCAAAACCCTTGTGTCATTATCGGCAGTATACAGGCTCTCGGAGCGGTAATACTGTGTAAACTCCGGACAGGCGTCGTCCGTGCAGGCGCATATTTCCGCCAAATCGTCTATCGCTGCAAAGCGGTATGTAATACCCTCGACGGTATCTCCCACATGATAAGTGTCCCTTTCAAATCGATTTAAGGGAAAACGCATATCAAAACAATTACATTGCCACGAGTGTGTGTAACCCCTTTTCGCAAAAAAATCGCTGGCTGTCTCGTCAAGGCCGGGATACAGCTCCTCGTTTTCCGCGTCAACATAGCGCTTGGAGGTGGGGACTCCCGGCATGATATAGTCAAAGCCGTTTCCGATGACGATCTTGTCATATCCACCGGCTCGGACGGCGTCCTCGGACATTGCCAGCAGTTTTGTCCCAATGCCTTTGTTGCGGTGCGCTGCGTCAACGCATAAGAGGAGCACCGTATTTTGGTTTATAACAGATATTCCGATCAATTTATTTTGTTCATCCCTTTGCTCTATAGCGGTATTTCCCTCATTTTGTAAAATTCGCAGAACGGTTTCTTTTTCCCGTACGATAAAGGGAAAATTCCTCTCGTAAAGTTCATATAGTTCCTGAGACATATCTTATGGTCCTCCCCCGCATTGTATTTTTCTGCACTGTATTTTATTATAGTTTCCTGATGCAGGTTTGTCTATAGGATATTGGGTTGTCATACGGAGCTTTACACGATAGAGGATATATACGATTATTACGAGGAGTATTTCGACCTTATCGAAAAGGCGATGAACGGAGAGCGGATTGACGCCGAGTAAAATAATATCATAACAAAGGAGCAGGAGCCACTTGCCGGAGCAGGTGGCTCCTGAAATTTTCCAACCTAAAATGTATTCATGAGAAAATTATAGTTGCATAGTTGTGGGAAATGTGTTATCGTAATCTCTAATTGAATAAGAAAAACAGCAGGTGTCAAATGAGTCCCTTTCGGGGGCTGGGATTTGGTGAAAAGGGAAACAGGTGAGAATCCTGTACGAACTCGTCACTGTATTTAGGGAGCAGGAGCCGCTATATCACTGGGAAACTGGGAAGATGGCCGATGTGATGATCTATGAGCCAGGAGACCTGCCTGCTGTTGTACAGGAACAACTGTTCCAGCCTACGAGTAATTGGGAGTACATGCCGAGAGACAAGTTTTAAAAATGTTGTCTTTAATCCTTTTTACCCTTTTTTTCGGAGAAAAGGGTTTTCTTTTTGTACGCTAATCCAAGAGCCGTGTCGGCACAGTCTCTGTTCCCACCATATTCAAAATATTATAAATGCCTGAAAGTACAGGAAGAAAGGGAGTTATTATGAAAAAGAGGATAGCGGCTATTATTTTGGTGGTTTCACTGGGAATTTCAGTGTTGGCAGGCTGCGGCAACGATGCAGGACAGCCCCAGGGCAGTGTACCCGTGGAAGGCAGCGGGGCGTCTGATACGGCAGAAAATACTTCTGAGGCAAATGACGCTGAGACCAATACGGAAACAGATGCTCCATCATCTGAGGAAGAAAATTATGACGGAAAGCTGGTTTCGGACGGCATTATGGAAGTGGACTATGCCAAGGGCTTTTCCATTGAGCTTTTTCAAGGAGGCTACCGCATGCTCACCGTTGGNGATCCGGCNGCNAAGTATCTTGTGGTGCCGGANGGGATGAGTGNGCCGGANGAGTTGGATNANNCAGTGACCGTGCTTCAGATGCCCATTGACAATGTGTATATTGCCAGCACAGGTATGGTCTCCCTGATGAACGCCATTGACGCNNTGGACTATGTCAANCTGGTGGCAACCGATGCGGACGGCTGGTATATTGACGAGGTAAAGGCAGCGGTGGAGNATGGCAGCATCGGCTTTTCAGGAAATTANAANGAGCCCGATTATGAGATGATGGTGGAGCGGGNNATNCAGCTTCACATNGANAATGCCATGNTNGATTCNGTGCCGGAAGTCAANGANAAATTTATNGAACTNGGAATTCCNAACCTTGTTGAGATNTCTTCCAAGGAAAATCATCCCCTGGCCCGTGTGGAATGGGTGAAGCTGCTGGGNGTGCTGTTCGGCAGGGANGCAGAGGCGCAGGNATATTTTGACAACCAGAAAGCNTTGATGGATCAGGCAACGGCGGCAGAAAGNTCCGGTATCACCGTGGCAATGGGTTACATCACATCCAGCGGNAAGTGCTATGCCAGAAACGGCGGNGACTACCTGGTACAGATGATCGGGCTTGCAGGAGGCGAGTATATCTGCGCTGATATGGAGCCGGAGGAGAGCGGGAATACTTCTATGACTTTTGAGGAGTGGTATGCAGCTTTCAAGGATGCGGATTATNTGTTCTACTGGAACCTNGGGAACAAGTTTTATTCCATCCAGGAGATGACGGAATATGAGCCTTTNTTTGCNGATTTCAAGGCGGTACAGGANGGGCATGTATGGGTNACNTCTCCTGACTTTACNCAGGCGACCTCGGCAATCTCCTCTATTGTTGCTGATATGAATACGATTTTNTNCAGCGAGAACCCGGATGANGTGACAACNGATCACCTGATCAAAATNCCGCAGNAANCAGGNGAATAGGNCAGCNGGTATGAAACAGACACGAAAAAGGTTTTTGNCCACAATGGTCATNCTGACNGTTCTGTTGGCCTGGGGNCTGGTGCTGAACATAAACCNTGGATCGGTACATATTCCNNCCNGNGATATCTTNCGCATGGTGTGGGACGCCGCCCGGTATCAGGTGNTGAACCTGTTTACCGGNGGCGCCTANGGGNCGCAGCTGGAGGAGNTNATCGGGGCATCCACACAGTCAAAGATTCTTTTCAGTATCAGGATGCCCCGTATGATGNTGGCTGCTGTTCTGGGTGGTGCGCTGGCTGTNTCCGGATTNCTGCTGCAGACNTTTTTNCGGAATCCTATTGCCGGGCCTTTTGTGCTGGGTATTTCTTCCGGNGCAAANTTGATNGTGGGAATTACTTTGGTTTTCGGGGCGCAGTACATNGGAAAGATCAGCTCGGCAGCGCTGATTGCNTCAGCATTCNTCGGTTCCCTTCTGGTAGTGTCCGCAGTGCTTTTGTTTTCCCAGAGGGTACACAGTATGTCCATGTTGCTGGTAGTAGGAATTATGATAGGGTATATTTGNTCGGCGGCCACAGATTTCTGTATCGCTTTTGCAAANGAACATGACATTGCGAATCTGGCGGGCTGGTCNATGGGAAGTTTTTCCGGNGCNAANTGGGGAAATGTGGNATTTTCGGCNTGGATNNGTNTTCCGGGNCTTGGGATGGCATGGCTTTTATCAAAGCCTATCGGCGCCTATGCCCTGGGGGAAGGGTACGCGCAGAGTCTGGGCGTAAATGTGAAACTTTTCCGGGCAGTTCTGATCCTGTTGTCAAGTCTGCTTTCGGCCTGTGTGACCGCTTTTGCGGGNCCNATTTCNTTTGTNGGNATTGCGGTGCCGCATATCACNAAAACCATGTTAAAGACATCCCGCCCGGNAGTGGTGATCCCTGTGACATATCTAAGCGGGGCAGTATTCTGCATTTACTGTGACTTGATCGCACGGACTTTATTTTCACCGACGGAACTGGCCATAGGGACAGTGACAGCGGCATTCGGGGCGCCTGTGGTAATAGTAATGATGCTGAAACGCCGTTCTGCAGATATGTAGGGAACTGCCGGAACAGTTTTTTGGATTGCAGGAGATGCATATGGAGTATTTTAAGACAGAGGACCTGGCGGTGGGGTATCGGGGCAGGAGCCTGATCCATGGTATCAATATCGGCATGGAAAAGGGGAAGATCCTCACACTGATCGGTCCTAATGGTGCAGGAAAGTCCACCATACTGAAAACGATTACCAGGCATCTGGCCAGAATCGGCGGGACGGTGGCAATCGGAGGAAAGGATATACAAGGCTGGAGTACGAAGGAGTTGGCAGGCCAGGTGGCGGTGGTGTTGACGGATCGCATCCGCCCTGAACTGATGACCTGCGGAGAAGTGGTTGCCATGGGCCGTTATCCCTATACCAATGCCATGGGAAAGATGACAGCGGCAGATAAGGAGGCAGTTTCGCAGGCCCTTCGGAAGGTTCATGCCACAGAACTGGAGGAGCAGGATTTTTCCACCCTGAGTGACGGTCAGCGTCAGCGGATCATGCTGGCGAGGGCAATTTGCCAGGAACCGCAGGTGATCGTGCTGGACGAGCCAACGGCGTATCTGGATATCCGTTTTAAAATTGAACTGTTGGACATCCTGCGGAAAATGGCCCATGAAGAAGGAACTGCCGTGGTGATGTCGCTCCATGAGATAGACCTGGCGTCAAAGATCTCCGATTATATGGTATGTGTGAAAGGGGATACCATAGCGGCTTTTGGAACTCCGGAGGAGATCATGAAGGAGGGTGTCATAGAAAGCCTGTATGGACTGGAAAAAGGAAACTATAACCAGCTCTATGGCAGTGTGGAGTTTGGCCGTCCTGAAGGGGAGCCAAGGGTGTTTGTGGTGGCAGGCGGCGGATATGGCACGGAAGTGTACCGCCTGCTCCAAAAATGCCAGATTCCCTTTGCAACGGGTATACTTCATGAAAATGACATAGACTGTCCGGTGGCTTCCGCGCTCAGCGGGCATGTGGTAACAGCGCCTGCATTTGAGGAAATGACCAAGGAGCAGCTTGAACAGGCACTGAAATGGATGCAAAAGGCGGGGACTCTGATCCATGCAGGCACCCCCATAGGAAGTACTAACAGGATGAACGGGCGGCTGCTGGAGCTGGCGGAAGAAATGCGGTTTCCTGTATACAGGAGCGCCGGGGAATGGCTGGAGGCACAGAGGCAGAATGGGAATTAGGAGGGCATTATGGCGGAGGAGAAAGCGTCAGGGCTGTTTCGGGATGGAGATTCCCAATACAGGATGGTAAATCAGAAACAGCTGCGGATGGGTATCACTACGGGAACCTGCGCCGCTGCGGCGGCGCAGGCGGCAGCAGTCCATCTCCTTACCGGTGCCAGACAGGCAGAAATCCCGGTTCATACGCCCAAAGGGATCACGGCATATGTTCCGGTGCAATGCTCTCATGAGGAGGCAGGGAAATGTGAATATCTGGTAGTCAAGGACAGTGGGGATGACCCGGATGTGACGAACGGTGTGGAGGTCTATGTATCGGTGGAAAAGATGGGGGAAGAATGGATGCCGGGTGCAAAAGCCTTTACAGACGCACATTATCCAGACCTGTGGCTGGAGGGCGGGCAGGGCGTCGGGCGCATAACAAGGGAAGGGCTTGAACAGGACATCGGATATGCGGCCATCAACAAGGTTCCCAGGGCCATGATCTTCCAGGCAGTGGGCAGCGTTATGGAACATGCGGAATACCAGGGCAGGCTTTTGATCGTGGTGCGCATTCCTGCTGGGGAGAAACTGGCGGAAAAGACATTCAACCCTATGCTGGGAATTGAGGGCGGCATTTCGGTTCTTGGAACCAGCGGCATTCTGGAACCCATGAGCGAAAAGGCCATAGTAGATACCATAGAAACCCAGATCAGGCAGCTCCATGCCCGGGGAGAGAAAAGACTTCTGGTAACGCCGGGGAATTACGGGCAGAGTTATGTTTCATCCTATCTGGGACTGAATCTGGATAATAGCGTCAAATGCAGCAATTATGTGGGGGAGACCCTTGACCTGGCGGCAGCCTATGGGATGGAGGAACTTCTGCTGATCGGGAATATCGGAAAGCTGGTAAAGCTGGCAGCGGGCATTATGAACACCCATTCCAGGGTGGCAGACGGGCGGGGAGAGATCATGGCAGTACATACGGTATTGCAGGGCGGAGACCGCACAATGGCAGAAGTTCTGATGAACTGTATCACCACTGAGGAAATGCTGGCACATCTGGAAGAGTGGGGGCTGAGAGAGGCTGTGGTTGCCGGAATCTGCGGGAAAATACAGTACCATATAGGCAGGAGAATGGGAAACAGGCTGCGCGTGGGGGTCATGTTATTCTCAGAAAAATATGGGTTTCTGGGACAAACCGCAGACAGCGGACAGATACTGGAAAGATTTCAGGACTTCACCCTTTAGTGCCGTCGCGCAGCGACTTTTAATAGCCTGTGTATGTATAACTGGACAGGTGAAGTCGTGAAGGCGCACGAGAGGAACTTTCATGAGTGTATTTTCGAATGAAAGTTTCTCTCATGAGGTGTGCGCCGAAAGGACTTTACCCTTTAGTGCCGTCGCGCAGCGACTTTAATAAGGAGAAAGAGAAATGGTATATTTTGTGGGTGCGGGACCTGGTGCGGAGGATTTGATCACGGTGAGGGGAATGCGGCTTCTGGAGCAGGCGGATGTTGTCATTTATGCGGGATCACTGGTCAATCCTGCGCTGCTTAAGTATGTGAAAACGGGATGTGTATTACATGACAGCGCTTTTATGACCTTGGAGGATGTTCTGGCTGTCATAGAGGAGGCTGAGGACAGGAAGTTTGTAACTGTGCGCCTCCACAGCGGAGATCCCTCCATATACGGAGCCATTCAGGAACAGATGTATGCGCTGAGAGAGCGGAAAATTGATTTTGCCGTATGCCCCGGGGTCAGTTCCATGTCCGGAGCGGCGGCAGCCCTGGAATTGGAGTATACACTGCCGGGCGTTTCCCAGAGCATCATTGTCACAAGGCAGCAGGGGCAGACCGAGATGCCGGAGGGCGAAGAGTTGCGCAGCCTGGCGGCGCATCATGCCACGATGGTACTCTTTCTGTCAGCGGGCCTGGCAGAGCAGGTGAAAGACCAGCTCCTGGCAGGCGGCTATGAGCCGGATACCCCGGTGGCGGTGGTTTATAAGGCAACCTGGCCGGAGGAGAAGATTGTGCGGACAACCCTGGACAGGCTACCTCAGGAGATGGAGAGGGAACAGATTGTACGGACAGCCTTGATCATCGTGGGAAAGGTTCTGGATGGTGGCGGCAGGAGATCCCGGCTCTATGACGCCTCTTTTACCACCGGGTTTCGGAAAGGAAAAGAGCAATGAAACTATTGTTTGCAGCCTGCAGCATACAAGCCTATGAACTGATGGGGCGCATCCGGGAAAAGTGGCAGCAGGCACACCCGGAGGATTCGCTTTACAGTCTGGTAAAATGCAGCGCGCTCCCGGATGTGACGGAAAAACGGAGTCTGACAGTGTGCATAGGAGAGTGGTTTCCCAGGGCAGATGCCATTGTATTCCTGTGTGCTACGGGAATCGCTGTACGCTGTATAGCGCCATTTATCACCCATAAGTTGGACGATCCTGCTGTGGTAGTCATGGATGAGACAGGGGCGTTTTCCATAGCATTGCTCTCCGGCCATGTGGGCGGTGCCAACAGGCAGGCAGAGGAATCGGCTAGGCTGACGGGAGCGGTGCCGGTGATCACCACTGCCTCGGATCGGGAGGGTAAAATGGCAGTGGATCTGTTTGCGGCCAGGAATCATCTGACCCTGACCGACTGGCAGGCAGCAAAACTGCTTGAGGCACGGATTTTAGCAGGGGAAAAGATTGGGCTTGTGGTGGATAAGGAGCTGGATTTTTCCTTATGCGGGAACATACCGGAGTATCTGCTGACTGGGGCGGCAGCGGAGGGATGCAGTGCGGGAATCCATATCTCCATTCGCCAAAACAGAGGTGCAACGGTCGGGGAAAAGGCGTTTCCGCTGACATTGCATCTGGTTCCGCAAGTGGTTTTCCTTGGGATTGGATGTAGAAAAGGGACGGAGGCAGAGCGGATTGTCCAGGCAGTGGAGACCTACCTGCGGGAACAGGGTATCCGTAGGGAAACCTTGTGTGCGGTAGCCAGTATCGACTTGAAAAAGGAGGAGCCGGGGATATTGGCATTCTGTGACAATTTTTCAAAAAGCATGCACAGGAAAGAGCCTCTGCCATTTCTGGTCTTTTCTGCAGAAGAACTCAGACGGCAGCCGGGGGCTTTTACAGCCTCGGAATTTGTATCTGCAGTAACGGGTGTGGACAATGTATGTGAGCGGAGCGCCATTGCCGCCTGTCATAAGAGCATGGAGNAAACAGNCCNGGGAANGCTGNTTAGCAGGAAATTCGNCATGGATGGCGTCACAGTGGCTNTNGCCATGGGGCAAAGCACTCTGACAGTTTAAACAGGAGNNAAGNATGGCNGCGATCATTATTTTTGGAGGAACAACAGANGGCAGGGAANTGGCGGAGGCGCTTGGGGGAACGCCGCTGGAGGTGCATCTGTGTGTGGCAACGGCCTATGGGGGTTCCCTGCTCCCCAAATTTGACAATATCAAAATACATATGGGGAGACTGGACGCNGAGGACATGGAACGCCTCTTGCAGTCGGAGGAGCCGGAGCTGGTAGTGGATGCCACCCACCCCTATGCCGCTGCTGTCACTGAAAATATCCGTAAGATCTGCCAAAAACTCTCCTGCCCGCTGCTTCGGATATTGCGGGAGGATACCCAGGCGGCGTTTCAGAAAAAGGCTGTATCATATGACAAAATGCCGGAGGATGTCATTTTCGTAGACTCTGTGGAAGAAGCGGCGGCATTTCNTGCAGCTACTCAGGGAAAGATCCTGATCACGACAGGGAGCAAGGAACTGGAGAAGTATACGATCATTGAAAATTACCAGAACCGATGCATCGCCAGGGTTCTGCCAATATTGTCCGTAATGGAGAAA
The DNA here is from genome assembly GCA_014804645.1 of Lachnospiraceae bacterium. Taxonomy (GTDB): domain Bacteria; phylum Bacillota; class Clostridia; order Lachnospirales; family Lachnospiraceae; genus Acetatifactor. The sequence goes on from JAAUZI010000037.1 coordinate 31,639, forward strand.
TGTGCCGGTCTGGGATTTNCTGGCAAGAATTTGATTGCCATGCAGGGTCCTTTTTCGGAGGAGATGAACTATCAGATGTTGAANCAGGCNGACTGCCGGTATCTGGTGACGAAAGATTCCGGAAAAGAGGGTGGCTATGAGGAAAAGTGTGAAGCCGCCTTGCGGGCAGGCGTAAAGCTGGTAGTAATCAGAAGACCCAGGGAGACTGCGGTAGACAGCCGAGTTTCAGATGCTTTTCGGGCTATGTCCTTATCGGAGGCAATAGATTATCTCTCCGCCCGCTATGGGCTGATGACAAAAAGGACGGTGTATCTGATTGGGGCGGGTCCGGGTGTAGCAGAGCTTTTCACAGGAGAGGCGGTGAGATGTCTGCAGGAATCGGACTGTGTGATCGGCGCGCAGCGCATCCTGCAAAGCTGTGAACAGATCGTGCGGAAACCCCAGTTTTGCGCTTACAAGGCGGAGGATGTAGNGGCATTTTTAAAAGCGCACAGTGAATACAGGAAAGCGGCGCTGGTATATTCAGGGGATATCGGTTTTTATTCAGGGGCAATGGGTATGACGGAAGCGNTGGAGGGTTTCCGGGTAGTGTCAGTCAGCGGGATATCCACCGCCCAATATTTTCTGGACAGGATAGGCGTTGGCTGGCAGGATACGGAGTTAGTGAGCCGTCATGGAAAGCAGACATGCCTGATCCCGCTGCTTTTGCGGAAAGGAAAGGTGTTTGCGCTTCTCGGCAGGGAAGGCGAGGCAGCAGAGATTTGCAGGAGCCTGTTGGAACTTGGTCTATACAGGGTTAGGGTAGCTGTGGGGGAGCGGCTTTCTTACCCNGAAGAACGCATTGTGCAGGGGACGCCGCAGGAATTATCAGAAATGGACTTTGGGAACCTGAGTGTAATATATCTGCAATTGGAGGGCTGGGAAGCCGGCGCATATCCGGTCACACCGGGTCTGGCGGATGCGGATTTCATACGGAACCATGGGGAGGACAAAAAAGTTCCCATGACGAAACAGGGAGTCCGTATCCTTTCTCTGGCAAGACTGGAGCTGACCGAGAACGCCATTGTCTATGATATCGGGGCAGGCACAGGCTCTGTGTCTGTGGAAACGGCCCGGCTCTGCCCAAGCGGCTGTGTATATGCCGTGGAGCAAAGGCATGAGGCAGTGGAACTCCTGAAAAGCAATTGTGTTCGCTTTCATGTGGAAAATATGGTTATCATTGAGGGGAATGCCCCAGATGCTCTGGAACCTCTGCCTGCCCCTACCCATGTGTTTATTGGCGGGAGCAACGGCTGCCTGATGGAGATTATAAGAGCGGTAAAGGAAAAGAACCCGGNAGCNAGGTTNGTGGTAAATGCGGTNACNNTGGAAACCATGGCNCAGATTGGACAGATNCCGGAAAAATTCCCGGAGTATCAGGATATGGAAATTNTGCAGGCTAATCTTACACGGAGCAGNCATGTGGGACAGTACCACATGATGAATGCTGAAAACCCGGTAATGATTGCCTGTTTCGGGGGAGAAAGCAGATGAGTATGGGTATAGATTCTGAACACGGGGGAAAGATGGCTAGGCTGCTGTTCGCCGCTCCGAAAAGCGGAAGTGGTAAAACCATGGCAGTCTGCGGTCTGATAGAGATATTGAAACGGCGGGGGCTGAAAGTGTCTGCCGTAAAGTGCGGTCCCGATTACATTGATCCTATGTTTCACCGTAGTGTATTGGGAGTGCCGTCGGGCAACATTGACACCTTTTTCACGGAGGAGGAGACCACCAGATACCTGTTGCAGAAACGGATGGAAAACGCGGACTTTACCGTAATGGAAGGAGTCATGGGCTACTACGATGGTCTGGGAGGGCAGTCGGATGCGGCAAGTACCTACGAGATTGCAAAGGTGACGGAGACACCGGTGGTGCTGGTGGTGGACGGCAAAGGGGCGAGTGTCTCCCTGGCTGCGCTGATCAAGGGGATTGCGGATTACCGATCAGACAGCAATATCCAGGGAATTCTGCTAAACAGGGTCACAAGAGCTTTTTACCCAAGGCTGAAAGAACTGATTGAGCAGGAGTGTGGGATTGCTGTAGTGGGCTTTCTACCGGAGATGAAAGATCTGGAAGTGCCATCAAGGCATCTGGGGTTGGCTGCACCGGAGGAATTGGAGGACTTTGGCGCCTGGCTGGACAGGGTGGCGNCAGAGATGGAAAAGAATGTGGATCTAGACATGCTGCTTGCCATGGGTGCAAAAGCGCCAGAATTGAAAGGGATCGGTCCTGCCATCCCTGTCTTGCCGGGCAAGGTGCGTATCGGTGTGGCAAGGGATGAAGCCTTTTCGTTCTATTATACGGAAAATCTGGAACTGCTTTGCCGGATGGGAGCGGAGCTGGTGGAATTTTCGCCCCTCCATGACAAGGAACTTCCGCCGAAACTGGACGGGCTGCTCCTGGGCGGGGGATATCCAGAGAACTATGCCCGGGAACTGGAGCAGTCAGGGGAAGTAAGGGAGGCAGTCAGAGAGCTTTGTGAGAAAGGAATCCCATGCTTGGCAGAATGCGGTGGGTTCCTATATCTGCAGCAGATGNTGGAGACCGCAGGACATCAAGCTACGGCGGNAAATCAGTCNGCGCTGGAAAATCAAGCTGTGATGGAGAATCAGGCAATGTCAGGGAGCTTTTCAATGGCAGGAGNTTTGCCGGGAAANGGATTTCCCACCGGCAGACTGTGCCGGTTTGGATATATTCAGGTCAAGACCTGCTCATCAGGCATCCTGGGGGATGCGGGNCAGCTNATAAAGGGGCATGAGTTTCATTATTGGGACTCCACAGAAAACGGGTCGGACTGTGTGGCGGCAAAACCTGTGGGGGGTAAGNCCTATTCCTGCATGGTACACACGGCTCATATGGCTGCCGGNTTTCCGCACCTGTATTACTACAGCAATCCNCAGGCNGTTTTNNGNTTTATGCAGTGCTGTCTGCGGTATCAGGCNCAGCGCCGGGCNCAGGNGCATTGGGATGGCATTGCCAAGCCCATTGACGGGCTTGGCCTGTTGGAAAGCTATGTGNCAAAATTGTGCAGGATAGCNGCCAATCCGGCNCCTCCGGATATCAAAAANCGTGCCCTGCTGGTACTCTGCGGAGACCATGGAGTGGTGGCGGAGGGNGTNACCCAGTGCGGCAGCGAGGTGACAAAAATAGTTGCCGCCAATCTTGCAGAGAACCGNTCCACCGTGAATATCATGGCGAAATGTGCNGGGGNGGATGTGTATGNCATTGATGCGGGGATNAAGGGGANTGNCTATCCTGAGAANANGCTGATGCCCGGCATAGTGGTGGACAGAAAATTGGGAGAAGGTTGCGGAAATATCGCNAGGGAAGCGGCAATGACGGTGGAGCAGTGCCGGAAGGCGCTGCAGGCCGGACAGGAATTGGTGAGGGAGCTGAAAGAAAAGGGCTATACCATCATTGCCACCGGGGAGATGGGGATAGGCAATACCACACCAACCAGCGCGCTTGCAGCCCTGTTTTTGGGGGAGGAGCCGGAGACAGTTACCGGGCGTGGTGCAGGGCTTAACGAGGAGGGACTTCGGAAAAAACGGGAGGCGGTAAATCTTGCCTGTGAGCGGGCGGTACAGAAAGGGTTGAAGGATCCCTTGGAACTTCTGGCGGAGGCAGGCGGTTTTGAGATTGCCATGATGTCGGGGGTCTTCCTGGGTGGGGTGCGGTATGGCATTCCCATTGTGGTAGACGGAGCCATCTCGGCGGTGGCGGCGCTTGTTGCNTCGAAGCTNGACACAAGAGTGCCGGACTTCTTGCTGGCATCCCATGTATCTGAGGAACCTACGGGACAGCTGGCGCTGAAAGCCNTTGGGGTGGAGGCGATTCTCCACGGAAGGATGCACCTGGGCGAGGGCACCGGCGCCGTAGCNCTTTTTCCGTTGCTGGACATGGCGGTGGAGGTCTATGCCCATATGGGAAGTTTTGAAGACTACGATATAGAAGCCTATGAAAGAATACAGTTAGAGTCTGGTCAGACGATATTTGGAGACGGTTCGGCAGGTGTAAAATGAGGAGGTTCCAATCGGTATGTTGTATTTGGTGACAGGAGGAAGTGGGAGCGGTAAGTCGGANTATGCGGANAATCTGGCAGTGCNNCTCAGGGAAAGACTGGGNNCNGAGGCGGGCAGGCTGTACTATGTGGCTACNATGTATTCCTATGACAGGGAATGCGANNANCGGATTGCCAGNCACCGTTTGATGCGCAGGGATAAAGGCTTTTCCACCATCGAATGCTATTGCGGCATCTCATGTGTCCAGGCGGGCAGAAAAGATGTGCTGTTGCTGGAATGTATGTCTAATCTGCTTGCCAATGAAATGTATCTGCGGTCGGGCAGTATCAAAGACAGGGGAGACAAGGCGGAAGAACAGCTGGAAGAGAGTGTGGTGAAACCTTTACTGGAACTAGCCAAGCAGGCTGGAGAGCTGGTGGTGGTAACAAACGAGGTTTTTTCGGATGGGGTGCGATATGACCCTGAATCGGAAAAGTACAGGGCGCTTTTAGGGAAGGTAAATGCGATGCTGGCGGCGCAGGCGGCTGCGGTGACAGAAGTCGTATTTACGATTCCCGTCATACATAAGGGGGAGGAGTTGTTATGCGGTCTCTGATCATAGCGTTTTCCATGTATTCCAGAATACCCATGCCCAGATGTGAGTGGGACGAGCGGGGCATGAAGTACAGTATGTGCTTTTTCCCNCTGGTGGGGGCAGTGCTGGGCATGTGCAGCGCAGGTATATATTTTGGATTGGGAGCGCTTANGNTTGGCGGGANTTCNCGGGCNCTGGTGCTGGCGGTGGTTCCCATNTTGGTGACAGGGGGNATTCATATGGATGGCTATCTGGATACCATCGATGCAAAAAGNTCCTGGAAAAGTATGGAAGAAAAACTGCAGATCCTGAAAGATCCCCATATGGGGGCATTTGCATGTATTTATGGCATTGTTTATCTGTTTCTGTCGGCGGCCTTNTGGAACGAGGCGGGANCAGGGGAGATTNTCAGTGTTGCCATGGGTTATATCTTTTCCAGAATTTTGAGTGCGCTGTCTGTGGTAACATTCAGGAAAGCAAAAAAGGAAGGTATGGCNGCAGCCAGTGCAAATGCATCTTCCGGTTTGGTGAGATGGGTNCTNATTNTGGANCTTGCAGCCTGTGCGGCCGCAATGATNGCNGTCTGTCCNCTGTATGGTCTGGTCAGTCTGGCGGTGGGGGNCTGCTGTTTTGGATGGTATCGNCACATGGCCTATAAAANCTTTGGNGGCATTACAGGGGANTTGGCNGGATATTTTCTGCAGGTCTGNGAACTGGCNGTTCTGGTGGGGATTGTATTGNTTTCAAAACTATGATGTGAAACAAATTNCTTTTTGTTGGACGGTAAAGTCGCAAAGGCGCACGAGAGGAACTTTCATGAGTGCATTTTCGAATGAAAGTTTCTCTCATGAGGTGTGCGCCGAAGGGACTTTGCCCTTTAGTGCCGTCGCGCAGCGACTTTAAATGGGAGACAAAATGATATTTATAATAGGTGGAGCATATCAGGGAAAAACATCTTTTGCAGACAGGAATTTTTCGGATACCTATAAGATCATCAATCACTATCACGAAGAAATCCGGTATCAGATGAAAAATGGACTGGAACCTCTGGAGGAGGCGAAAAGACTGCTACTGTCAGAAGATAAGCTGGTCATTATCTGTGATGAGGTGGGATGCGGGCTGGTGCCGGTGGATGCCTTTGAACGCGCTTACAGGGAGCAGGTGGGCAGGGTAGGGGGATATCTTGCGGGGCAGGCTAAGCAGGTCATCCGGGTCATATGTGGTATTGGAAAGAATATAAAATCATAACAGAGGACACGTGTATGAAAGTATACTTTATCCGGCATGGGCAGACAAAGGGAAACACGGAAGGCCGATATGTAGGCAGGACAGATGAGCCGCTATTGGCGGAAACAAGAGAAAAACTTTTTGAAAAAAGCATGATCCTGCAAGCCGTCCTTAGACCGGACATTTTGTATGTGAGTCCCATGCTGAGATGCCGTGAGACCGCGCAGATTCTGTTTCCCGGGAAAGCGCAGATAGAGGTAGATGCGTTCAGGGAGTGCGATTTTGGGGAGTTTGAATACAGGAATTACGGGGAATTAAACGGTAATCCCGATTATCAGAGATTCATTGATTCCGGCGGTACATGCGGTTTCCCGGGCGGGGAGACTATGGATGAATTTCAGGACAGATGTGCCAGGGAGTTCTACAATGTACTAAGTTTTGAATGGAAACAAAAACCGGACAGCAGCATCGCTTTTATCGTTCATGGGGGAACAATTATGGCAATATTGGATCGTTTCTCGCATCCTCATAAAAGTTATTTTGAGTGGCAGACAGAAAATGGAAACGGCTATGCCGCCGAAGTGTCCTATGATGAAAGGACCGGAACGCTGTTGTTGGATCATATTATGGGGCTAAATGAGTTTCTGAATATTAAGAGGAGAAATATTGATTGATATGCGTGCCATGGCACGCAGGGAGTATAAAAGTGAAAGAACGTATTTTGATAATCTGCGTAGGGTGCATTCTGGATATGATTTTTGGTGATCCACACTGGCTGTGGCATCCGGTGCGTGGCATTGGAAAAATAATAGAGTGGGCGGAACGGGGGCTGCGCAGGCTGTTTGGAATCCGACCGGAAAAAGAAACTGACATTGGAAAAAAGAAAGCTGCGGGAATATTGCTTGTACTTGTGGTATTGACTGCAACGCTGGCAGTAACCTTTGGGCTGCTTACTCTGGCAGAAATATTGCATCCGACATTACGGATTGTTTTGGAATGTATTATCTGTTATCAGATGCTGGCTATGAAGTCCTTGAAGGTGGAGAGTATGAGAGTCTGTCATGCCCTTAAGAACGGGGATGTGGAAGCAGCAAGAAGTGCAGTTTCCATGATTGTAGGAAGAGATACCGGGCATTTGACGGCGGAGGGCATTACAAAGGCTGCTGTGGAAACAGTGGCGGAAAATACATCGGATGGGGTGGTTGCCCCATTGTTATATCTGCTTGCGTTTGGGGTTTACGGCGGAGTGGCTTACAAGGCTGTGAACACAATGGATTCCATGATAGGCTACCGCAATGACAAATATCTGTATTTGGGTAGGTTCGCCGCCAGGATGGATGATGTCTGTAATTTTGTTCCGGCAAGGATCTCGGCGCTGTGTATGATCATGGCGGCTTTTCTGTTGGGACTAAATGGCAGAAGGGCAGCGTTTATTTTCAAGAGGGACAGGTATTGCCATGCCAGTCCTAATTCAGCCCAGACAGAGGCAGTCTGTGCAGGGGCATTAGGAGTGGAACTTGCCGGGGATGCATGGTACTTGGGAGTCCTGCACAAGAAGCCTGTTATAGGTGATGCTGTAAGGGAAGTGGAGGCAGAGGATATTACCAGAGCCAACAGGCTCCTGTATGTGACATCCGGGATTGTCTTTTTAGCAGGGATATTGATATTAGCAGCGCTGGCCGGAATGGGGATATAAGTTTTGGGCGGTATGGGCGGATGCGGAACTGGAATGGATAGAGGGCATATTTATGGAATATCTTCATGGAGGAGACATTTATCGCAATGCGGTTCAATATGATTTTTCGGTCAATATCAATCCTCTTGGGATGCCGCCAGGCTGCGTGGAGGCAGCAAAAAGAGGAGTGGAGCTCTGTACGCAATACCCGGACTTTAGAGGTGAGGAACTCTGCCGGACCCTGGCAGATGTAGAAGGAATCAGGGAAGAACAGGTTATCTTGGGCAATGGTGCCGCAGAAATTTTATATGCCCTTATATCCTATCTGCATCCGGGGAGGGTGTTGATTCCGGTTCCGGCATTTGGCGAGTATGAAGCAGCCGTGACGGCATTCGGAGGAAAATGTGATTTTTGGGAAATGCAGGAGAAAACGGGTTTCCGTTTGGAGAAAGCTTTTTTAGAGTCTATTCAGGAATTTACGGATCTTGTCATCTTGTGCAATCCCAATAATCCTACCGGAGTTTCCGTAAACAAAGAATTACTGCTGCAGATAGCTGAGAAATGTGAAAAAACAGGTACATGGCTTTGTGTGGACGAATGTTTCCTTCCTTTCACAGAAAGGGAAAGGGAGCTGACATTGAAACACAGCCTGAAAACTTTCCCTCATTTGGTTGTACTGAGAGCATTTACTAAGATATATGGTATGCCGGGACTGCGGCTGGGATATGCGATGACAGCTAACAAAGGGCTGTTGGTCGGGATCAGGCGGTGTCTGCAGCCATGGAACACATCCATCCCGGCGCAGATGGCAGGCATACAGGCATTGAAAGCGCTGGGGTTTGTGGAACAGACGGTAAAACTTGTCAAGGAAGAGAGGGAGTTTTTATGCAGGGAGCTTGCGGACATGCCACCTGGAATCGTGGACAAAATCTATCCGTCTGAGGCAAATTTCATTCTCATGCGCAGCCGGATAGATCTGTATATCAGGATGCTGGAGCAGGGCTTTCTTATCAGGAATTGCAGGGATTACCGGGGGCTTAAGTCAAAGCAGGGCAGTTTGACAGGATATTTCAGGATTGCGGTTAGGACGCATGAGGAGAATAGGGCTATTTTGGACTGCATGCGCCGAAGGGACTTTACCCTTTAGTGCCGTCGCGCAGCGACTGGGAGATCAAGAGATCTCCAATAGGAGGAACAATGGCGAAACCGATTATGATACAGGGAACAATGTCCAATGTTGGGAAAAGTCTGATTGCGGCAGGGTTATGCCGTATTTTCAAGCAGGATGGGTACAAAGTAGCTCCATTCAAATCCCAGAACATGGCACTCAATTCCTATATAACAAAGGAAAATCTTGAAATGGGCAGGGCACAGGTGGTACAGGCTAAAGCCTGCAGCATAGAGCCAATGGTATGCATGAACCCTATTTTGCTCAAACCTACCACAGATATGGGGTCACAGGTTATTGTGAACGGGGAAGTTATGGGAAATATGCGTGCTATGGACTATTTCAAGAAAAAGCGGGAGTATATCCCCATTATCAAAAATGCCTATGAGAAACTGGCCTCCCAATATGATATTGTGGTGATAGAAGGAGCCGGGAGTCCGGCGGAAATCAACCTGAAGGCGGATGATATCGTGAACATGGGAATGGCGAAAATAGCCGATGCGCCGGTACTGCTGGTGGGGGATATTGACAAGGGCGGAGTGTTTGCCCAGCTGATCGGTACTGTGATGCTGTTGGAGAAACAGGAACAGGACCGCATACAGGGGCTTATTATTAACAAATTCCGAGGGGATAAACGGATACTTGACCCAGGGCTTGCTATGATCACTGAAAAGTGTGGGAAAGAGATTTTTGGGGTGGTTCCCTATATGGATGTGGATATTGAGGAGGAGGACTCGCTGGCAGAAAGCCTGGAGCAGAAGACTGTGAGGGGACGCATTGATGTTGCGGTCATAAGATTGCCCAAGATATCCAATTTTACTGACTTTCAGGCGCTGGGCGCAGAGGCAGATGTGTCTGTGAGATATGTGGAGAGGACAGTCGAACTGCAGCGTCCCGACTTGATCTGCATTCCCGGCACGAAAAATACGATCAGCGACTTAAAATGGTTCCGTGCCAGCGGTCTTGAGGCGGCAGTAAAACGGCTTGCAGGAGAAGGCACACCTGTTATCGGCATCTGCGGTGGTTACCAGATACTTGGAACGCAGATCGTGGATGCCTGTGGTATGGAAGGCGGCGGACAGATACAGGGTATGGGGCTGCTGCCCATTGTCACTCATTATGAGCCGGAGAAAATGAGAAGACAGAATGCGGGGGCAGTGTCGCAGTTGACAGGGCTATTCAAAAGCCTTTCAGGAAAAACGGTGAGCGGGTATGAACTACATATGGGAAGAACGTTTTCGGTTGTCGATGAAGAAAAAAATGGAGCTGTATCATCGGCGGCAACTGCCCTGCTGCAGTTGGCGGATGGCCTTGACGGATGTTGTGACGGGAATGTATTTGGAACTTATCTTCACGGTCTCTTTGATGAAGAGGAATTCAGGACTGCACTGATACAGATTCTTTGCAGTCGCAAAGGAATTACCAGGGAAGTGTTGGATGGTTTTTCGATGGAGACCTATCAGGAGCAGCAATTTGATAAGTTGGCGGACACATTGCGCAGGAACCTGGATATGGATGCCGTGTATCGCATTATGGGGTTGTGATGGCTTAGAGACAAGTAATTAGTGGGAAATAAAGCGGTTTCTGCGGTGCAGAGCTGTAGTAAAATAAAGGAGAGAATTGGAATATGCAGTTTGAAACAATTTTGCCACAGGAGATTGAAAAGCGCAGTTTTGAAATCATTACGGAGGAATTGGGGGATGTCAAATTAGATCCTCTCCAGGCTCCCGTCATCAAGCGTGTGATCCATACAACGGCTGATTTTGAGTATCTGGATACTCTCTGCTTTTCTGAAAATGCAGTTCTAAAGCTGCAGGAGGCGTTGCGAGATGGGGCATGTATTGTTACCGATACCCAGATGGCAAAGGCAGGTATCAGCAAAAAGACATTGGAAAAGTATGGCGGGAAGGTATACTGTTTTATGGGGGATGAGGATGTGGCGCAGTCAGCGGCAAAGAATGGAACTACCCGAGCAGCCGTCAGTATGGATAAAGCGGCAGGGCTTTCACAGGACATTATTTTTGCTGTGGGAAATGCGCCTACGGCACTGGTACGCTTGTATGAATTGATGGAACAGGGGAAGATTACCCCCAAAGGAATCATTGGTGTACCTGTAGGTTTCGTGAATGTTGTGCAGGCAAAGGAACTGATTTTGCAGTGTGATGTACCTTATATTGTAGCCAGAGGTCGGAAAGGCGGCAGCAACGTGGCAGCGGCTATCTGCAATGCGCTTCTGTATGCTATGGAATAAGTTTTAACAGATAAGGAACTGTCAATCACAAATTTAAAACAGTCTCGGAACGGAAGCGCCCGGAAGGAATTTTTAGCTGCGTTCTTTGCAGATGAAAATTCCTTCCCTGATATGGGCGCTGTAGTGCAGAGACGGAACAGGAATAAGGGAGATATGATACATTTATACACAGGTGAAGGAAAAGGAAAGACTACAGCCGCCATTGGGCTTTGTGTACGGGCTGTGGGAAGGGGATATTCCGTGTGCTTTTCGCAGTTTATGAAAGGAAATGACACAGGGGAGCTTCATGTGCTGGAGAGTCTGTCAAACGTGGAAATTCTTCGAAGCAGGAAAAATTACGGTTTTTATGCTTCTATGTCAGAGGCTGATAAGGAGGAGCTTACCGAAGTCCACAACAGCATTTTGGACAGTCTTTTGGAAAAAGTGGGGAGCGGGGCATGCCGTATGGTTATTATGGATGAATTGACCTATCCGGTGAAATGGGGACTGCTGGATATGGAAAAGCTGGAAACATTGCTGGAGATGGGAAAAGAAGGCAGTACCGGAAATGTTGAGATTGTGATTACCGGACGTGATGCAAAGGATTTCCTGAAAAATGCAGCGGACTATATTACACAAATGGAGTGTGTGCGTCATCCCTACGAAAAGGGGATAGCGGCAAGAGAAGGAATTGAATTCTGATATGGCTGGTCAGATATGTGGAGGGGAGAGTATGCAGGCTTTTTTTCCGGAATTATTGGACAGCTTTTTAGATCGGGACTTTATAAAAAAAGTGAGCGAAAAATTTCATTATGGAGAAATATATCTAAGTGAACTGCAGGCTGTCGCAGGGGAAATGCTGCCCTTAATGCGCCAGGAGGCTTTTTGGGAAGTATGTGCTCCATGGGTATGGGATTGTGAAGGAAAAACAGATGCAGTTTATGAAGGTGTTGTCATGACCTTGGGAAAGGAATTGGACTGCCTGCAGGAGAGCTATCATAAAGAAGGGATGCTGACCGAGAGTTATATGTTGGAAGCATTGGCCAGTGAATTGCTGCTGCATGGATACAAGGCATATAACCGCTATGTCAGGGAAGTAGAGGGCTGGCATGTTGCGAGATACCATTTCCCTGGCAGTGAAAAGAGTTTGCCGCTGGAGATGCTGCCGCATATGTTAAGCAGGTTTTCCGTGCAGGTGTCATGTAATGAGGCGTTCTGTATAATGCCTAAGAAAAGTGTGGTATTTCTGGCGGAACTTACACAGGATGAACAGGTTAAATGTGAAGGTATCTGTGTGGGCTGTGGGAATGTAAGATGTTCTAACAGAATGGAAGAGGATGCTCAGATGGGGAGGATCATGACGGATTTGCCATTAACATATGGGTATCAAAGAATTTTTGGAAAGTGGTAAACTTATTTTTATGACAGTGCCCTCCTTTTTATCGGATGGGTGAGGTAGACATCAGCTTAAGGGACTGGTAAGAAAAACTTGCCAGTCCTATACTTTTTCTGGTATACTGTACTGATAGGGTTTGACTTGAAGAACGGCGGAGAGAAGAGACTATGGAACTTTGGGATATCTATGATGCAGATAAAAAGCGGACCGGCCGCACCATGCGGCGCAATGACTTTCACCTGGCGGAGGGTGAGTACCACCTGACGGTGCTGGGCGTGGTGGTCCGGCGGGACGGGCGCTTTCTGATCACCAAGCGGGTGGAGACTAAAGCCTGGGCGCCGGGCTGGTGGGAAGTGTCCGGCGGCGCCGCCATGGCGGGGGAGGAATCCCTGGACGCGGTGCGGCGGGAAGTGCTGGAGGAGACCGGGCTTGATGTGACGGGCTGGGACGGCGGTTATCTGTTTACCTATCACCGAGAGAATCCCGGTGAGGGAGACAATTATTTTGTGGATGTGTACCGCTTTGTGGGTGACTTTTCCGAGGAGGAATTGGAACTTCAGCAGGCGGAGACGGACGGGTATCGGCTGGCTACGGCCCAGGAGATCAGGGAGCTGGCGGACCAGGGGATTTTTCTTCACTATGACAGCATTCGGGAGGCATTCTCCCTGTAGGGGGAGTCGGAGAGAGAACGATGAACATAAAAGGATTTACTTACGGATACCATGCCATAAAGGGGCTGTATGACAGTGCGGAGGGCAGATACAGTCAGGATGCGCTGATGGACACGGGGGCCAATTGGGTATGCCTGGCATTCCCTGTAAACCAGAAAACCTACGCATCCACAGAGATTCTGTTTGATTACCGAAAGAACGTGCCGGATCTGGAGCTGCTTACAACCATTAAGCGATTTCATGACAGGGGTGTCAAGGTATGTCTGAAACCCATGATTAATTCCGATGACGGTGTGTGGCGGGCGATGATTGATTTTCCCGATCAGACCATGATGGAGGAGGATACCTACTGGGCGAAATGGTTTGCCAGCTATCAGGCTTTTCTGACTCATTATGCGGCGCTGGCTCAGTATGCAGGCTGTGAGATGTTCTGCCTGGGCTGTGAGATGCTGGGGACGGAGCGCAAGGAGGAGTATTGGCGCCAGACTATAGCCATGGTCAGAGAGATTTATGACAGGCCTCTGGTGTACAATACCAACCATGGCAAGGAAGAGGTGGCAAAGTGGTACGACGCCATTGATTATATTGGCACCTCCGCATATTATCCGGTGGAGAGCGCGCCGGGAGGGAGCCTTGCGGAAATGCAGGAGAACTGGAGACAGATAGCCGATAAGCTAGCGGCGGTGAGCGAGCGTCTGGGCAAAAAGATCATCTTTATGGAGATCGGATGCCGGAGCGCGCTGGGCTGCGCCCGGATGCCCTGGGATTTTGTCCATAAAGAATTTCCGGTCAGCCAGGAGGAGCAGGCCAGATTCTACGAGTCCTGCCTGTCAGTTATGAGCGGACAGAAATGGTTTGAGGGTGTATTCTGGTGGGACTGGGGAACTCAGATTTACCATACGCAGGAAGAGGCGGAGCGGGATACAGGCTTTAACATATACCTGAAGAAAGCGGAAGATGTTGTAAAAAAATGGTATCAGAGATAGTGTGGAAACAGGGCGCCAGAGAATGATTAGAGGAAACGTATGAGTATTTCACCGAGTGTTAAGGACAAACTCAGGAAACGGTACGATGCCGATTTCCTGAGTTTTCATGAAAACAAAATCAAGGACAGCCGCAGCGCGGGCAACAGGGCCAGGGAGATGCGGGTCACGATAGAGGCCCGGCTGGACAACGGCAAGGCGCTGACAGCCAGCCCCAAGCGGCAGTGCGCGGCGCTGACCCAGTTCTATCAGAGCCGCGGCAATGTGGCGCAGCTGCGAAATATGGAGAAGACCCAGAGACAGATCATTTCCATGGATTTGACCTATATTGACAGCTGTGCCCACAGCGAGCGATTTGTGCAGTATCTGCTGGAGCATACGGAGATCAATATGGTGGGCTCCGGCATCGGCGAGCTGTATAACAAATATCTGAAAGCGTCGGAGAAGGAGCTGCGCAAGGCCATATTGGGCATGGTGCAGACGGACGCCGAGGTGGAGTATACCCAGGCCCTGGCTATGGAGAGACGCTTTATCCTGCATATCGGCGGCACCAACAGCGGCAAGACCTACGAGTCCGTGGAGCGGCTGAAAAAAGCCAAATGCGGCGTGTATGCGGGGCCGCTGCGCCTGCTGGCCCTGGAAATATACGACAAATTGCTGGCTGCGGAGGTTCCCTGCTCCATGATTACCGGCGAGGAGCAGCACATTGCGGAGGATAGCCGGGTGACGGCCTGCACGGCGGAAATGGTGGATTTGGACACGGAATATGACGTAGCTGTCATAGACGAGGCACAGATGATAAGTGATCCCTTCCGGGGACATGCCTGGTCCCGGCTGGTAATGGGTATCAAGGCTAAGGAGGTTCACATCTGCATGGCTCCGGAGGCGGAGAATATCATTCGCCGGATATTGAAACGCTGTCACGCCAAATTTGATGTGGTGCGCCATGAGCGGAACACGGAGCTGGTCTTTGAGGACAAGCCCTTTGATATCGACAATGATCTGACCAGGGGGGACGCGCTGATCCTGTTTTCTAAGAGAATGGTGCTGGACGTGGCGGCCAGACTGGAACTGCAGGGAGTAAAGGCCAGTGTGATCTATGGCAACCTACCGCCCCAGATACGCAAAAAACAGTTTGAGATGTTTTTGAAGGGAGAAAACGATGTGGTGGTGGCTACGGACGCCATCGGTCTTGGGGTCAATCTGCCTATTCGGCGCATTGTGTTCATGGAGCACATGAAATTTGACGGCAAGGAGAGACGTCCCCTGAACGAGTTTGAGGTACGTCAGATTGCGGGTCGTGCGGGACGCCGGGGCATGTATGACGTGGGCTACGTGACGGCCACCACTGAGGCGGGGCTGGAGCATATCAAGCGGGTATATCCCATGAAACATACGATCGAGTACGCGATCATCGGTTTTCCCCAGGTGCTGTTGGATATTGACCAGCCTATTGACCAGATACTGACCTCCTGGTACGGCATCAAGCCGAACCTGGATGTATACCGGAAAATGGATATCAAGGAAATGCTGATAAAATACAAAAACCTGTACAATATCCGGGACAGCATTGCCGGTTTTGACGACAAGCGGGAGGTCTACAATATGATTTCCTGTGATGTGGATCTGGGCAACGAGAAATGCATGGCCATGTGGCGGTACTACTGCCGCACCTACACGGCGGACGTGTCTATCAAATTCCCGGTCTTTGACGAGGTGCGGGGGGATACCCGGCTGGAGCGGGCAGAGACCTACTACAAGCTGCTGGATCTTTACAATCAGTTCTCAGTTCGTTTCGGAAAAATAATGAATGAGGAACGTGTGGTGGAGGAACGCTTAAAGACGGAGGACATCATTCTGGCGGAGCTGGGAAAGAGCAAAAATTTTTATCTGCGCCGCTGCAATTACTGCGGCAAGCTGCTGCCCATCGGAGCACGCAGCTCCCTCTGCGATAAATGTTATTACTCTGTGGCCGGTGCGAGACAGGGCAGGCAGAGGAGGTGATAGATCTGAAGAGTCAATCAGCCGACAAGAATATATTGTTTGAATCCATGCCCATTCCCAGAGCGGTGGCGAATCTGGCAATTCCAACGATTCTGAGCAGTTTGGTGATGGTGCTTTACAATCTGGCTGACACCTATTTTGTGGGGATGCTAAATGACCCTCTGCAGAATGCGGCTGTGACTTTGGCGGCTCCGGTGCTGTTGGCCTTCAATGCGGTGAACAATCTTTTTGGGGTGGGCACTTCAAGCATGATGAGCCGTGCTCTGGGCCGCAAGGAGTACGATATGGTGCGCAGGAGTTCGGCCTTCGGTTTCTACTGTGCACTCTTCTTTGGTGTGGTCTTTGCCTCACTCTGCACCATATTTAAAGGCTCTCTGCTGGTCATGCTGGGAGCGGATACGGAGACTGCTCCGGCCACGGCTGCATATATGCTGTGGACCGTGTCCTGCGGGGCGGTCCCAGCCATTTTGAATGTGGTGCTGGCCTATCTGGTGCGCTCCGAGGGGGCGTCTCTGCATGCCAGCATCGGCACCATGAGCGGATGTCTGCTCAACATTGTGCTGGACCCCATCTTTATCATGCCATGGGGACTTAATATGGGGGCGGCGGGAGCAGGTTTGGCCACCTTTTTATCCAACTGCGTGGCCTGCGGCTATTTCTTTGTGCTGCTGTATATAAAGCGTCGCTCCACCTATGTCTGTGTAAATCCCCGGATGCTGGGGTGGAATGCGGCCATTGTGTTGGGAATCTGTGGGGTGGGCATACCTGCCTCCATACAGAATCTGCTGAATGTGACTGGGATGACCATTCTGAACAATTTCACGTCGGAGTACGGGGCCGATGCGGTGGCCGCTATGGGAATTTCCCAGAAAATCAGTATGGTGCCGCTGCAGATTGCGCTGGGATTCTCCCAGGGTATCATGCCGCTGATCAGCTACAACTACGCCAGCGGTAATCATCCCCGGATGAAGAGGGCAATCACCTTTGCGATAAAAATAATGATTCCGGCGCTGTTTGGCGTAATGGCTCTGTTCTGGATCTTTTCGGCGGGACTTACCAGGGCCTTTATGGAAAATGAGTCTATTATTGCCTATGGCACCAGATTCCTGCGTGGATTTAGTCTGTCTATGCCCTTTTTGGGCATGGATTTCCTGGCTGTGGGCGTATTTCAGGCGCTGGGGAAGGGCAAGTATGCGCTGGTCTTTGCGCTGATGCGTAAAATTGTGCTGGAGATACCGGCGTTATTTGTGTTAAATTGGCTGTTTCCGCTGTTCGGTCTGCCCTACGCGCAGCCCTTTGCGGAGATGGTGCTGGCTGCGGCGGCTGTATTTATGCTGCTGCGGATATTCAGACAGTGTAATTTGCAACAAAAAGCGAAACTTGAACTCTAAAACAGCATATTCCCGGAGAGCGCACTGAATGATATCGGGGCGCTTAAGCGACCGGATATCATTCACCGGCCCTGTGTGCTGGAAGGGAATATGCGGAACTCTAATTAGGAGGAATGAAGTATGGAACCATTGGAATTTCGTTATGACACACAGCTGCTGATCGAAGGACACGACCTGGACGAGGACGTTATAGGCGATTATATCACCGAGCATTTCAAGGGAGACTGTCTGCTGGCCGTGGGAGATGATGAACTGATTAAGATTCATTTTCACACCAATGAGCCCTGGAAGGTGCTGGAATACTGCGCAGGACTGGGTGAGATATACGACATTGTGGTGGAGGATATGGATCGCCAGGCCAGAGGGCTGCAGGGATAGTTGTGTAGGAAGAACTTGGGACTTGCGAGCAAGTCCTATATCGTTTTCGCAGAGGGCGAAACGACAAGAAGTTCTAAGTCCTGCACAGAGGTCGTGCAGGAAAGAGGAGGAAAGGGTCATGGAGTGGAGCAGACTGCTGAGTGAGGAGCGGATTCGGCCTGTTAGAGCGAGAGCCGGGTCTGGGGATCTGCGAACAGAATATGAGAAGGATTATCACAGGATCATCGGCAGCGCCTCCTTTCGGCGGCTGCAGGATAAGACGCAGGTGTTCCCGCTGGACAAGAGCGACTTTATCCGCACTAGGCTGACCCATTCCCTGGAGGTATCCTCCTTCGGTAAATCCCTGGGACAGAACATTTCCCAGAAGATATTGCAGGAGGTGAAGGACCCGGATTTCAAACCTGAGTATCAGGGATATATCTGCGATATCCTGCAGTGTGCCGGGCTGCTGCACGATATCGGAAATCCCCCCTTTGGGCATTTTGGAGAGACGGTGATACGGGAGTGGTTTCGAGCCAATATGGGGAGCCTGAAACTACAGGACAAGCCGCTGACGGAGATTCTGACAAAGCAGATGCAGAAGGATTTTTATGAGTTTGAGGGCAACACTCAGGCGCTGCGGCTGGTGACCAAGCTGCATTATCTGGTGGATGAGCATGGAATGAATCTGACTCAGGCGCTGCTGGGAACGATCATCAAGTATCCGGTATCCTCCCTGGGCATAGACAAGGACAGTGGGGATATCCGCACGAAAAAGATGGGTTACTACTATGCGGAGCAGGAGCTGTTTGAGCAGATTCAGCGCACTCTCGGCACCGGGGGGCGCAGACATCCCCTTGCCTTTGCGCTGGAGGCGGCGGATGACATTGCATACAAGACCGCGGATGTGGAGGACGCCTTTAAAAAGGGATGTATCTCCTATCAGCAGCTGGTAGATGAGCTGTATTTTTACGGGAAAGAGCTGGGGGCCGGGCCGGAGTACGACGAACTGGTGAAGGCGCTGGAGGATAGACATAAGAAAGGGCAGGAGCGCGAAGTCTCCAACCCGGAGGAATATGCGGTACAGAACTGGATCGTCAATGTGCAGGGTAAGCTGCTGGCCTGTGCCACAGATAATTTTGCCGCAAACTATAAGGAGATTATGGCAGGCACCTTCAAGCGGGAACTTCTGTCAGAAGGAGACTACGCAAAAATGGCTGATGCTCTGGGAGAGATCGCCTATCGGTACGCCTTTACCTCGGAGCCGATTCACAAGCTGGAGATCGCAGGGGAGACCATCCTGAATTTCCTGCTGGAGCGCTTTGTAGGAGCCGCTATCGTCTATGAAAGCGGGCAGCCCATGACGGCGGTGCAGAGCAAGCTGATGACGCTGATCTCCGACAATTACAAGGCTATCTACCGGAAATACAGCGAGGGAAAATCGCCGGAGGAAAAACTGTATCTGCGTCTGCTGCTGGTGACGGACTCCATCTGCGGCATGACGGACAGCTACGCCAAGAGACTGTATCAGGAACTGAGTGGTATTGTGTAGAGAAAAACAGGGGAGCAGGTCTTTTTCTGCTCCCCTGTTTCATATATTAGCTACAAAAAGTATCAGGAGTCATGATGCTGGAGCGAATCAAAAATTTCGACTTAAGGAGCGTGGACTGGAAGAAACTCGACTATCCCAAAATAGCGTTGACAGTGGTATTCCTGCTGGCCATGTTTTTGCTGGGAAGAGCGGTGGGGGCCGCAACCTGCGGTATGATGCCCACTTCCGCCGCGGTAAAATCACCGGAGAACTGGGGACTGGGATTCGGCCAGGAGGGGAGCCAGCCCAGCGGAAATGCATCCGCTGCGGAGCTTGCCAAATACAATGCCTACTATGTGGGGAATGCCCAGGATAAGGTGATTTATCTGACCTTCGACGCAGGGTACGAGAACGGCAACACAGCGCCTATATTGGACGCACTGAAAAAGCACAATGCCACAGCTACTTTCTTTGTGGTAGGGCATTATCTGGAGTCTGCGCCGGAGTTGGTCACACGAATGGTGGAGGAGGGACACACGGTGGGCAATCACACCTATCACCACCCGGATATGTCCGCCATCTCCGACAGGGAGACGTTTGCCAAGGAGATGAATGATGTGGCAGCGCTGTATCAGGAGATCACCGGACAGGAGATGACCGCCTTTTACAGACCGCCCCAGGGGAAGTACAGCACGGAGAATTTGAAGATGGCTCAGGAGATGGGTTATACCACCTTTTTTTGGAGTCTGGCCTATGTGGACTGGTATCAGGATAAGCAGCCAACCCATGAGGAGGCCTTCGACAAACTGCTCTCCCGGATACATCCTGGGGCAATCGTGCTCTTACATAGCACTTCCCAGACCAACGGGGAGATTATGGATGAACTGCTGACGAAATGGGAGGAGATGGGATATACGTTCAAACCATTGTCTGATTTGGTACAGCAATAATTTAAAAGGGTCAGATCTCCTGACGGGGACCTGACCCTTTTGAGTAGTTGAAGTTATTAAGTTATCTGCATACAGATTTTTTCTTTGCCAGATATGCCCCGCCAAAGCAGAGTCCTGCGCTCAGAAACAGCAGAGCGGGCAGAGCCAGAGGTTCTCCGGTCTTGGGCACATCGTCATATTCGCCTGCGGCGGGAACTATAGGTGCAATCGGAGCAATCGGAGCAACTGGTGCAACGGGAACCAGAGCGGGGTCTGTGGGCACTGCAGGTACCGTGGGTACTGCGGGTACTGCAGGTGTCTCAGGCACCACAGGTACTACAGGCGCGACAGCGGTGGGTATGGTGCTGTATTTGCTGGGGTCCGTCTTAAGGATACCCTTGTCCTGCCGGAAAGAGTTAGCCTCGAAATTGTAGAATTCATTGTACACCTTTTCCGCATCCCCCGTTTTTACATACGCAACGGTGCCCAGCACGGCGATGGTCTGCTCTCCGGAGCGCTCCTTGGTAATGTAGAGATTGGTCACATTGTTGTTAAAATTGACGATGGCGTTGTCGTATACATAGGCATTAGTCACATCGCCGTTGACAGCGGCTGTGCTGTCACGCAGCACATACACATTGTCTACGCTTTTGGCAGTAATGACAGCAAGGTGTGAATGATTAAAAGTAATGTTGCTCAGACTCACCGACAGCTCCAGGGTCAAATTATGATCCCCGCCCTCGACCACAATGACGTCGCCGTCCTTGATGGACTCTTTTAAGTAGTACAGTTCCCTGTGTCCGGGGTTGTTGTCATCCCAGGAACCTATGTGGAAACGCCATTCTTCGTTCGCCTCCACGTATTTCAGGGAGTAGACGGTAGGTCCGTCTGCGGATACCTGCAGCGTTCCGGCGCCGGGCATCAAAAACAGCAGAGCAGCCGCCATCAGCAAAGAAACTAAGGTTTTCAGTTTTTTCATGTTTGTAACCTCCTAAATTTGATAGGTAAATTAATATTGTTGAGCTTGTACACGGTATTGCGCATATGTGCAAAAGCTGGTACCATAGCTGTAAAGGTCAGCGAAAAGGGGCATAGATGTCTTCACAGTCCGTCTCTCGGGCCACCACTACGAATCGGCCGTGATCCACATGGTAAGAACAGGTGGACAGAGTCAGGAAACGATCTCCGAACTGAGCCGTGACCCCAGTGTCGTACAGGGACAGCTCCTTAATATTATTGTAGAAATCGTCAAACTCCTCCTGCGTATCCGCCTGGAAGAACTGGTAAAACTTAAAGACCTGTTCCGTCTTTAGATATACCTGGGAGGGAAAAACCGCAATTACCTCATAGGTGTGAAGTCCTTTTTCAGTGTGGAGCAGCATCTCCTTATGCTCCTGAAAATAGGATTCTTCCTTATACTTGTCCAACTCGCCGAACATGGCTCCGGACTTCATATTGTGGCCGTGAATAATCAGGTTGGTGGTCATGGGGTCTACACAACTGTCCGTATCCAGTATCAGGCAGCCGTTTTGATCGCTACCGCCGTCAAATCCCCGGCGAAGATAATAATTTTCATCCCTGGGGGTCCACATGACGGGATAGTCTATCCGGGTGTCCGGAACCGCCAGCCAGGCGATCATGTCCTCGTTGGCCAGAAAACTGTCCTGATAAGGGTTCTCCACAGGCTCTGGGGTGGGCTGCGGAGTAGCGGTGGGGGCGGGGGTACTCTGCGCAGATTCCGTCGGCGCCGCCGTGGGAGGGATGTCCTCCGAAGACTCAGACGGCTGCTGCGTCTGGGTGTAGCTCTCCGCAGAGGAGCGAAGGGCCTCCAGCGTCTCCTGGGACTGTCTGTCTCTCTGGTAACGATACAGCAGGATTCCGCCTGCAGCGGCCAGGCAGCATATGCCGAGTACAATTAATATAATGAATAGTGTTCTCCTTGTCTTTTTCATGGTCCCATTATACGATAAAAAGTAGGGATATTGCAATATGTTTAGAAAAATATAAGAATTTTGGATTTTTTTGTAACGCTTTATCAGAAATATCTGACATTTAATATTGAGAAACACAAGCAGAACATGCGAAACGCAAAGGGGAGGTAATTATGAGAGGAAAAGAGAAGTGTAAGGCGTTAAAAGAAATACGCAGACAGATAGCCGAGGAGAATGATATTCCTTATGTGGTGTCCCAGTGTACACACCAGGGTGACTGTAAGGGGACCTGTCCGAAATGCGAATCGGAGCTACGCTATCTGGAGCGGGAGCTGGCAGTCCGGCAGGGACTGGGCAAGGCGGTGGCGGTGGTGGGAATCTCCGCCTCGGTGTGCGCCGGTCTGACGGCCTGCAGCCCCGTGGAAATGCTCAAGGATGCGATAGGAATACAGTCGCAAACGGCGGGAACTGCACCGATAGGCCCCATGGATTTGGAGGGGGCCACAGAGCTGGGCCCCGGAGATCCGGCGGGAGAAGCACCGAAAGATGATTACGATGGAGGCATGGAAGTGGTGGAACCCTATGAGTCAGGGGGTGAAGAGCAGCCAGGGTCCGAGGAAGAAACAGATGTGAACGAGGCAGATGAGACGCTGCCGGAGGGAGCAGGGGAATCCGAGGAGATGGAGTTGCAGATTGAGGGAATGCTGCTGCCCCCAGAGGAGGAGCCGCTGGATGGAATGTTGCTGCCCCCAGAGGAAGAGCCGGAGGAAACAACAGCAGAGCTGGCGGGTGATATTCCTCTGCCGGATGCCCATCCGGAGGAGTATGAGGCGACAGGACTATGAGCGCCACACTTCCCGTATTTGCCATAGAGCGCCACCGGCTGGCCACGGACGGTCAGGGAGTGACCACGCTGGTGGGAGCCTACGGCTGCCCGCTGCAGTGCAGATACTGTCTCAATCCTCACGCCTGGAATCCGTCCACCTTGAAAGTCTGTAAGTACATGACGCCGGAGCAGCTGTATGAAAAGGTTAAGATAGACAATTTGTACTTTTTGGCCACCGGCGGAGGCGTCACTTTCGGCGGGGGCGAAGCTCTGCTGCATGCGCCGTTTATCACCGTATTCCGGCAGGTCTGCGGTCCGGGGTGGCACCTGGCCGCAGAGACCTCTCTGCATGTGCCCTCAGAGAGTCTGACACAGGTGTTGGGGGTGTTGGACGAGTTTATTGTGGATATCAAGGACATGGACGAGACGATCTATGAGTCCTACACCGGACAGCCACAGGGGCCGCTGGAGGAGAATCTGCGGCTCCTGGCGGTATCTATGCCGCCGGAATGTGTGAAAATCCGAGTCCCCCGCATTCCCTCCTATAATACGGACGACAGTATTCAAAAGTCTGTGGAGCGTCTGAAAGAACTGGGATTTACGCAGATGGAAGTGTTCGATTATATTTTGCGAAAGTAGTATTGGCAATCCTTTACAAGGCTTTTCTTGAAAAAAATTTAAATTTAGCATATTATACCAAACAAAAAGTATTGCGAAAATCCGGCCAATGTATTATAATAGTTTTAAAATAATCGTTGTAAAGGAGAGCGGAATGATGAAATTAAACCCTAGGGAATTGGAAGTATTGAAAATTTTGCATGAGAGTGATAGACCTTTGACATCTACAGAGATCGTCAATTCCGGAGCGGAACTGACCCAGAGCACTGTGCAGGCTGTGCTGCGCAAGCTGCTGGCCACCGAGCTGGTGGAGGTGCGGGGAGTAACTCACAGCGGCAACGTGCTGAGCAGAACTTTCGGCGCAACGGACAAGTCCAAGGAGATTTTGACACAGAGATTTTTGGAGGAACTCAGAAATTTCCGCACCATCATTAATAAGGTAGAGGTGCTTTCCGGTATGTTGGAGATGGACAAGGACACCCCCGGTATCGGGAAAGAGGTCGATGAACTCGTGAAGTATTTGAATGCTTTCAAAGCCAAGCTGAAGAAGTAAGAGCGTGCGGCCGTTGTATCCGGCTGAGCACAATCAAAAAAGAGCAGACCCCCGTCAGGGTATCTGCTCCTTTTTGTGCGCCGAAAGAATCTATCCCTTGCTGCCCTCAATGGTCTGGTGCAGGGAGGCAAACAGCTCGTTGTAGCGCAGATTTTTTCCGGTGAAACGAACGATATCGGCGTAGAGGCTCAAAGGAATCTCCCTGTCCTCATAGGGGAAGCTCTGGTCGTTCATGGCAAGTATCCGGTCCGCGATCTGCCGGGCATAGGCGCTGTCTTCGCTGGCGGTCAGCAGGGCGAACTCGTCCCCGCCGATTCGGAAGACCAAATCATCCGGGCCGCAGCACTGGTCCATGCGCCGGGCGGTCTCCGCGATGGCCAGATCACCCGCCTTGCGGGAAATTTCATTGATGGGAATCAGGGAACGGATATCGCAGCATACAAAATAGCAATTTTTCCGCTCTTTGAACAGGTCGTATAATTCGCTTATGTCTACCATTTTTTTTCTACTCATAATCTCATCTCCATAATCATACTCCGACAGATCCAGTCGGGGGCAAAGGTCTGCGAAGGACCGTTTTTGGCGGTACGCAGACGGACTACAGTTCCACATGGACTCAAAGGCTCTGGTGAAGGATTCATTGCTCTGATAGCAGTATCGCAGCGCAATGTCCAGTATGCTGTCCTGGGGACAGTCCAGAAGGTCCCGGGCCGCACGGGTCAGCCGCCGCTTGATGATGTACTCCTTGACGGAGTAGTGGCATAACCTTTGGAAGAGTTTCTGAAGGCTGGAGGGCGAACAGTAGCATGCCCTTGCCACATCCTCGACAGTGATGTTTTCACTCAGATTTTCCTCCATATAGCACAGGGCCAGGCTCAGCAGAGTCAGATTGTCCATACATGCATGTTCCTTTCTTATTTATAGTTCCGCGTTTGCTCAAACAGTACCATGACCTGGCAGAGAAATTTCTGCCCAAAGTGCGGTCAAAAATTTCTCTGGGCACTGTTCGGGCAAGCGCTCCGACGTCGTATCTAAAGAATAACACATTTTCGGGGGATGGGCTTGATATTTTCGATATTTTCCAGTACACTAAGACTGACAACCGGGATGTGCATTGCCAAGACAAAGTATCGGGAGGCGGCAGCGTGGCAAAGGAGCTAAAGGACAGGGAACAGAAGATCGGGGAACTGGCGGGACAGGTATTGGCGCTGGCGAGAGATAATATCCTGGTGTCCCTGCGTTTCCTGGACGTGGCGCTTTTGAATCTTACCTGGCAGGAAAAGAGAGCCACAGGCTGTATTGCCACGGACGGCAGTACTGTGTGGTACGATCCCGAGCACATACTTAAGCTGTACCGGCAGGACCCGCGGCTGGTGACCCGCAGTATGCTGCATCTGCTGCTGCACTGTATCTTTTATCATGGATTTGCCTACGATAAGGTGGAGCGGGAGCTGTGGGATATGGCGGCGGATATGGCGGTGGAGAGTGTGATTATGGAGATGAACCTGTCCATGGCCGGTCTGGATACGGATGGGGATGCGGAGGGAAAACTGCGGGTATGGCGGGAGGACGTGGGTGCGCTGACCGCGGAGAGAATCTATAAATATATGAGACGCAATCCGGTGTCCCCGCGGGAGAGGCAGGAGCTGGCCGGATTGTTTTGCCGGGACAGCCATGAGCGCTGGATCATGCCGGAGGAGATACAGATAACGCAGGAGCAGTGGCGGAAGGTCAGCGAGCGGGTCAAGGCGGATTTGAAATCTTTCACGAAAAGCAGGACCAATACGGAGAGCCTGGAGAAGAATCTGGCGGAGGCCACCAGGGACCGGTACGACTACAGCGCCATACTGAAACGTTTTACGGTCATGGGGGAGGATTTGACCGTCAATGATGAGGAATTTGACTATATATATTACACCTATGGTCTGGAACGGTACGGAAATATGCCCTTGATCGAACCGTTGGAGTACAGGGACGCGAAAAAGGTGAAGGAGTTTGTCATTGCGCTGGATACCTCCGCCTCCTGCAGAGGTCCGGTGGTGAAGGAGTTCCTGAACAAGACCTACTCGATCCTGAAGGGGACCGAGAACTTTTTTACCAAGATCAATGTGCATATTATTCAGTGTGACAATGAGGTGCAGAGCGACACCAAAATAACCTGCGATGAGGACTTTCAGGCGTTTCTGGCCCACGGCAGGCTGCAGGGGTTTGGAGCCACGGACTTTCGTCCCGTTTTTGACTATGTGGACAGTCTGCTGGAGCAGGGGGAATTTGAAAACCTGAAGGGACTGATCTACTTTACCGATGGCTATGGGATATACCCGGAGCGGATGCCGGGATATGATGTGATTTTTGCCTTCCTGGAGGAGGACGAGATGCGCCAGAGTGTGCCGCCCTGGAGCATGAAGGTGATCATTGAGAGTGAAATGTGAATGGTACAGTACATTAGTACAGATAAAGAGGTAGAGACATGAATATCAGACAGGCTAAGGAGTATATCAAGAACTCCGTGAATATATATCTTAAGAAGGACGAGTTTGGAGAGTACTGTATTCCGGTGGTGCGCCAGCGGCCTATTTTTCTGTTGGGAGCGCCGGGAATCGGCAAGACGGCTATTATGGAGCAGATCGCGCAGGAGATGGGGATTGCGCTGGTGTCCTACTCCATGACCCATCACACCCGCCAGTCGGCGTTAGGGCTGCCTTTTATCGCGCACAGGACATACAACGGACAGGAGTACGATATCTCTGAGTACACCATGAGCGAGATTATTGCGGCGATTCATGAGACCATGGAGGAGAGCGGCATCCGGGAGGGTATATTGTTTCTGGATGAGATCAACTGTGTGTCCGAGACTCTGGCCCCGGCTATGCTGCAGTTTTTGCAGTACAAGATTTTTGGACGTCACAGTGTCCCCGAGGGCTGGGTCATTGTCACTGCAGGCAATCCGCCGGAGTACAACAAGTCGGTGCGGGAGTTCGACGTGGTGACCATGGACCGTCTGAAGGTCATGGAGGTGGAGGCGGATTATCGCACATGGAAGGAGTATGCGCTGGAGTGCCATCTGCATAGCGCAGTGCTGAATTTTCTGGATCTGAAAAAGGAATACTTTTACCATATGGAAATCACTGCCAAGGGACGCAGTTATGTGACGGCCCGGGGCTGGGAGGATTTATCCCAGATATTGTACCACTATGAGGAGGAGAGCCTGGGCGTGGACGAAAATCTGGTGGGCCAGTATATCCGCAATGAGAAGATCGTCAGGGAATTTACGGCCTACTATGATCTGTACCGAAAGTACAGAAAGGACTATCGGATACAGGAGATCCTGGAGGGCAGGCCGTCTGTGCAGGCCATATCCCGCGCCAAGGAGGCGCCTTTCGATGAGAGGTTGTCCCTGGTGGGAATGCTGCTGGACCGGATGCTGGCGGATATGCAGGAGGTCATGGAGCAGGCCGCCGTTCTCACCGATATCCGGGCTCTGCTGCTGGCGGTGAAAAATACCATATCTGAGGATACCCGGCCCGAGCAGACGACCGCCTATATGGAGCGGCTGGAAGAACAGAAAAGGGGACAGATGTTTGCGCGGGACAGAGCGGGGAATCTGTCCCCACAGGAGCGCAGAAAATGTAAGCTGGTGCTGCAGTTTCTGGAGCAGGCCAGAAGAGCGGTGACGGCCCGGTCCGATGGGGACATTGCGCCGCAGGAGGCGGAGAGCGGAGTTTCCTATCGGGGAGAGAAAGTGTTTGAGCCGGTGAGAGACCGATATGAGACCGCAGTTTCCGCTATGAAACGGGAGACAGAGCGGGTACAGGGAGAGCTGCACCATCTCTTTGTCTTCGCTCAGGAGGCTTTTGCGGAGGGAAATGAGATGCTGATTCTGGTGACGGAACTGACGGTGAGCAGCGCGGGCGCAGGATTTATCGCCGCATTTGGCAGCCCGGACTACCAGCGCCACAGCCAGGACCTGATGCTGTCTGAGCGGCAGAGCCAGATACAGGGACAGATTGCGGAGCTGGAATTGTAGGGCGGGAAAGATATGGACGGACGAGAATACGAATACGATATGGGCGGCTGCCGCCTGAAATATAGAGTGCAGCCGGAGGGGATCTGCGTCTGTGGCTGTCAGGGAAGAGCCGGGACTGTCACGGTTCCGGAGCGGATAGAGGAAAAGCCGGTGACAGCTATTGACCGCAAGGCGTTTTTGAGCAGGAAGAATCTGCGGGAGATACGGCTGCCCCTAAACCTGAGGAGCATAGGAGACTGGGCTTTTGCCTACTGCGACGGCCTGGAGCGCATAACCATTCCCAGCGAATGCAGCCATATGGGGAGAGCCATATTTTTGGACTGCGGACGGCTGGAATGTGTGGCTGGCGTTTGCGGCGGGGAAGATGGCCGGGGAGGCCCCGGAGAGGCTTGGACGCCGGAGTGCGGCAGGCTGCTGGCGGCGGCAGTGACACAGCTGGAAGCCTACTATCTGCTGGAGCCGTCCCAGGTGGGCAATCGGGAGTGGCTTGAGAAATGGGACGCACGGCTGGAGGCGGTGATGCGGACCCAGGATCAGGAGGGATATTCCCGGCAGGTGCTCTGCGGCGAGGAGGATTATGGCAGCACGGATATGAATGCGTTTTTGCAGGCAAAGAGACAGAAAAAAGTCCGGCTTGCCATGCTGCGGCTGCTCTGCGACGAAGGACTTTCCGACAAAATGCGGGCGTATCTGGAGGGGTATCTGACGTCCCACACCAAGGGCTGCGAGAGCGAGGAGTGTTGGCAGGTGGTGCTGGAGGAGGGGGAGAGGCGCCCCGAATATGCACGGCTCTTTTTGCAGCTGGGATGCGCGAACCGAGGGAATATGGAGGAAATGATCGGGCAAATGGGGGAGGAACAGCCCCAGCTGCGGGCGGCATTTCTGCGGTATCAGCAGGAGCGGCTGGGACATGCGGATTTTTTTGCAGGGCTGTCTCTGTAAAAATCCAAAATTGTTGCGCCGAAGGAAAAAAGTGGTATAATAAGTAAAAGCAGGACAGATATTCGGAATATAAAATAAAGAAAGAGGGAAACGGCTATGACATTGACAGAGGCAAAACAAAAGCTGGCGCAGTACGGTCAGGAGCATGTGCTGAAATATTATGATGAACTGGACGAGGAGGGTCAAAGGGCGCTGCTCTCCCAGATTGAAGAGACAGACATGAGCATACTGGCGTCCTGTCGGAACAGGGAGGAGCTGGTCAAAAAGGGAGAGATCACTCCGCTGGCGGCTATGGAGCTGGACGAGATCGCTGCGTGTCGGCAGAGCTTTACGGCCACGGGACTTGAGGCCATCCGTAACGGCAAGGTGGGCGCGGTGCTGCTGGCAGGCGGTATGGGCACCAGGCTCGGCTCTGACAATCCCAAGTGTATGTTTAATGTGGGAA
Organism: Lachnospiraceae bacterium; assembly: GCA_014804645.1. Classification (GTDB taxonomy): domain Bacteria; phylum Bacillota; class Clostridia; order Lachnospirales; family Lachnospiraceae; genus Acetatifactor. The sequence goes on from JAAUZI010000037.1 coordinate 61,178, forward strand.
TCAACAGGGAACTGTATATTTTTGAGTGTCTGGTTAATAACATGATGGATGTGGTCAGGCAGAGCGGCTGCTGGTTCCACCTTTTTGTCATGACCAGCGATAAGAACAACGACGTGACGATACAGTTTATGCGGGAAAAGAAATTCTTTGGCTACAACCCGGAGTTCGTTCATTTCTTTAAGCAGGAGATGGCGGCGGCCACCGACTATGAAGGCAAGATCTATCTGGAGGAGAAGGGCAGGCTTGCCACCTCCCCCAACGGAAACGGCGGTTGGTTTATCTCCATGAAAAATGCGGGATTGCTGGATCTGGTAAAGAAAGAGGGCATTGAGTGGATCAATGTATTTGCCGTGGACAATGTACTGCAGCGGATTGCAGATCCCTGTTTTGTGGGGGCTACGATTGAGAGAAACTGCGATGTGGGCGCCAAGGTGGTGCGCAAGAATGCTCCGGACGAGAAGGTGGGCGTGATGTGCCTGGAGGATGGAAGACCCTCCATTGTGGAATACTATGACCTGACCCAGGAACTGATGGACGCCAAAGATGAAAAGGGTAATCCGGCGTACAATTTTGGCGTGATTTTAAATTACCTGTTCCGGGTATCAGCTTTAGAACAGCTGCTGGACGGCAAGCTGCCGCTGCATATTGTGGAGAAGAAGATCCCCTGTCTTAATGAAAATGGGGAGCTGGTTAAGCCCCAGGAACCCAACGGCTACAAGTATGAGAATCTGGTGCTGGATATGATTCACCAGATGGACAGCTGTCTGCCCTATGAGGTGGAGAGAAATCGGGAGTTTGCGCCTATCAAGAATATGACGGGAATTGATTCTGTGGAGAGCGCCAGAGCGCTGCTGCAGGAGAATGGAGTGGAGTTGTAAAAGGAGGAAAGTTTGAAACTTACGTTTCAAATACTGATTAACGCAGTATCGCAAGCGTAGCAGTAGTTGGCTTTGCCAACTGCAGATATGCAGGAAAGAGGTATATATGAAGATATTGGTGACAGGCGGCGCGGGGTATATCGGCAGCCATACGGTGGTGGAACTGCAGAATGCAGGGTATGATGTAGTGGTAGTGGACAATCTGAGCAATTCCAGTGAGAAATCATTGCAGAGAGTCGAGAAGATAACAGGTAAGGCGGTGCCTTTTTATAAGGTGGACATTCTGGACAGGGCGGCATTGGAGAAGATATTTGACACGGAGAAAATCGACGCGGTGATTCATTTTGCAGGGCTGAAGGCAGTGGGTGAGTCCGTGCAGAAACCCTGGGAGTATTATGAGAACAATATTTCCGGCACATTGACGTTGGTGGACGTGATGCGACGGCATGGGGTCAAAAATATTATCTTTTCCTCCAGCGCTACGGTTTACGGAGATCCGGCCTTCGTGCCCATCACTGAGGAATGCCCTAAGGGACAGTGCACCAACCCCTATGGCTGGACGAAATCCATGCTGGAGCAGATACTCATGGATATCCAGAAGGCGGACTCCGAGTGGAATGTGATTCTGCTGCGGTATTTCAATCCCATCGGAGCGCACAAGAGCGGCACCATCGGAGAGAACCCCAACGGTATTCCCAACAATCTGATGCCCTACATCACCCAGGTGGCAGTGGGCAAGCTGCCGCAGCTGAGCGTATACGGCAACGACTACGACACGCCGGACGGCACTGGCGTCAGAGATTATATCCATGTGGTGGATCTGGCCGTCGGTCATGTGAAGGCGCTGAAAAAAGTAGAGGAAAAAGCCGGGCTTAAGATATACAATCTCGGAACCGGTACGGGCTACAGTGTGCTGGACGTGGTAAAGAATTTTGAGGAAACCAGCGGAGTCAAAATTCCCTATGTGATCAAGGACCGCCGCCCCGGGGATATTGCCGCCTGCTACGCAGATGCGGCAAGGGCCAAGGAGGAACTGGGCTGGGAGGCCAAGTACGGTATACGGGAGATGTGTGCCGACTCCTGGAGATGGCAGAGCCAGAATCCCAATGGGTACGAGGAGTAAGAAAAAGTGTTATAAAATACCGCATCCCCTGCATGTTCAGGGATGCGGTGTTTTTAAATAGGGTACACAACCGGCATGAGCAGGTGTGTCCCCTATGAATTGTCATGCCACATAGACATACATAAAGATAAAGTGACAGATGCTGCCGCCCATGACAAACAAATGGAATATCTCATGGGAGCCGAAATATTTGTGCTGGGCGTTGAACAGAGGGAGTTTCAGCGCATAGATCACGCCGCCTGCGGTGTAGATGACGCCGCCCGCCAAAAGCCACAGAAAAGCGGCCGAAGGCAGAGTGTCCAGCAATTGGCCGAACACCAGGACACATACCCACCCCATGGCAATATAAATCATGGAAGAAAACCATTTGGGGCAGGTGATCCAGAAAGCTTTGATCAACATGCCGACGATGGCAATTCCCCAGACCAGGGTCAGCAGGGTATAGCCCAACGTGCCGCCCAGCACGATCAGGCACACAGGTGTGTAGGAACCGGCGATCAGAACGAAAATCATCATATGATCGATCTTGCGAAAAAATTTTAGTCTGGAGCCGGTCAGGTTCACGCTGTGGTAGGTTGCGCTGGCGCCGTAGAGCAGAATCATACTGCTCATAAATATGGTCATGGCCGTCAGGGCCATATGACCTCCCGATAAGGCTGCTTTTACCAGCAGAGGCATGGCTGCAAACACTGCCATCATCATGCCGACAAAATGGGTCAGGGCACTGCCCGGTTCTCTGATTGTAATCTGCATAGTAGCACCTCCTAAGTTTTATGTCTATTATATGTAGTTTTAAAAACCACATTCAAGATAGTTGAATACTACACTATGCGGAATAAATTGTCAACATATTTTTGCAAAAAAAAAGACTGCCGTAGTTGGTCTGCGTCAGTCTTCCTCAATCACCTGAATTTCCAGATAGTCGAAAGGAATCTCCTCCATGAAATTGTCCTGACGGAATCGGGCTTTTCTGTGGCGTTTAAACTCCGCCACAGTTGCGTCCAGCCAGATGGGCTTGCCCAGGTCAAATTCATAGCAGACCCGGTCCAGCGCCCGAAAAATTTTGTGGGTGCGGGTATCCTGGCTGTCATCAGCGATCACGGTATCCCGGAGCATTTTGTTGTCTTTAAATTCCCTGGCCCACAGACGAAACATGCCTCTCTCCATTCCTCTCTCTGTCTCTTGAAATACGATTTCATTCTATCATAGAAGGAGAAAATAGACAAATCTTTTTTAATTTCCATGAATATAAGCCGAATTTATAGCATACACATAAATAGTGGGCCTGAAATTTGTAAAAAGTGACAACAAATCTTAAAAAAGGATTAATTTTTTGTGAAAAACATACATTTTTGGAACGCTTTGTGTTATACTGATTTTATTAAGAACAGCTATGTGGAGCTAGAAGGAGTACATATGGAACTACGAGTGGATAATGACGACGGTATTGACAGCTGGAAGGAGGTCAATCTGATATATAACGCAGCGCTGAAACAGGTGGAGACCAAGATAGAGATTCTCAACGACGAGTTTCAGCATGTGCACAGGTACAACCCCATTGAACACATAAAGGCGAGAATCAAGACGCCGGAGAGCATTGTCAAGAAACTGAAACGCCATGGCTATGAATCGACCATAGACAATATGGTGAAGCATGTCAGTGATATTGCGGGAATCAGGGTGATCTGCTCCTTTACTTCCGATATCTATCGGATTGCGGAACGGATCAGGCAACAGAAGGATATTCAGGTTGTTGCGGTCAAGGACTACATCACGTATCCCAAGACCAGCGGGTATAAGAGCTATCATATGATTGTGACGGTGCCGGTGTATCTGTCGGACCGTATCGTTGACACCAGGGTAGAGATTCAGATCCGGACGGTGGCTATGGATTTCTGGGCCAGTCTGGAGCACAAGATTCATTACAAGTTTGAAGGGGACGCTCCTGAGCATATCAAGAGCGAGTTGGTGGAGTGCGCCAAAATGGTGTCTGACCTGGACAGCCGTATGCTGTCCCTGAATGAGGAGATACTGGCTATAAGCCATTCCAAGGACTCTCAGGCTATGTAGTGGGGCGGCGCGGATATTCCCTGAAAATGAGGAGTGCCCAGACGCCTTTCGGCATCTGGGCTATTATGAAAAAATTAGCAATTATGCGGTTTTGGTAAGTCATCTGACTTGAGGATAGTATACCAATTAAAAATGAACAAACTATGAACCCATTGTTAAGGTTTGATGAATCTTACAAAAAAGTAAAAAATGGATGTACAAAAATATACATTTTGCATAAAGAAACAGGGCGAAATATTTCCTTGCGAATTCTGTTGTTTTTTTAGTTGTAATGTTGAAAAAACAATGATAAAATAAATTAGAGATTTGGACTTTAAATTGTCTGGAGGGAAATCAATGGATACGTTTATCGACAAGCTGGCACAGCGTCTGACGGCACAGGAGATGATTAAGGCAAATACGGCGGCAGATGCGGAGGAGTTACACAAGGTCCAGGGAAAGGTGAAACAGTACGAAACCTATCTGGACGAGATGCAGAATATCAATTCCGCCACTGTGGCGGCGGTGAGCCGACTGGAGCATGCCAGTGAGGTTTCCGCAGAGATGGCGGATCGGCTGGAGCACGCCAGCGTGGCGTCGGCGGCAGAGTTCGAGCGCCTGGCGGGAATTGTGGAGTCGGCGCAGCAGACAGCCGTCCGCATGGAGCATATGCAGGAGCTTTGTGCGGAGATGGTTGACAAGCTGGAGCATGCGGGCGTGGCGTCTGCAGCAGCCTCTGAGCGGATTGATCAGGTAGTAAACGCTGGTATTGAGAAACTGGAGCATGCGAGCGTGGATCCTGAGCGGATTGATCAGATAGTGAGCGCCAGCATTGACAGGGTGGTGAACGCCAGCATTGAGAAACTGGAGTATGCGGGTGTGGCGTCGGCAGCGGCCTCTGAGAGGATCGAGCAGGTGGTGAACACCGGCATTGAAAAACTACAGCATGCGGAAGTGAATACGGACGGTATCAATGAACTGGTGTCGGCGAGTATCGGCAAGATCAGGGAAATGCAGCAGAACAGTGACGATATTCAGATGCTGCTCAAGGACAGTACCACTGGTCAGAACGAGACCATCAGCGACTTTGTGCATAAGGAGAACGTCAAGGTGTACCGCAACGTGCAGGCGGTAGTTGTGGAGGAGGCGGCCAAGCAGACGGAGAATCTGGAAAAGGTCAGCAAGACCAACGCATCTAAGATGGGCGCGGTTCTGGGAATTTCACTGGTGGCGCTGCTGGCATCGCTGGGTTCTTTGATATTCCAGATACTGTCCTATCTGCATATCATTTGACAAAACAGTATGTAACACGGCTGTGTCTTTTGACATGGCCGTTTTTCTTGAGCAGTATTGCAGAATGTATCTGCAGACACAGCCCGTGACACTGTATGGGGGATTATATGGAAAAAGAGATATGGAAGCCAGGAAATATGTTGTATCCGCTGCCGGTGGTTATGGTCAGTGTGACGGACGGGGAGGGGCATGACAATATTATTACAGTGGCATGGACCGGTACGGTCTGCAGCGACCCGCCTATGCTGTCTGTCTCTGTGCGCCCCGAGAGACATTCGTATTCCATGCTGAAAAAAACGGGAGAATTCGTAGTCAATCTGGTGACAGAGGAACTGGTCTATGCCACGGACTTTTGCGGCGTAAAGAGCGGGAGGGATCTGGATAAATTTCGAGAGATGAAACTCACTAAGCTGCCCGCCTCTCAGGTGCAGGCTCCCCTGATCGGTGAGAGCCCGGTGAATCTGGAGTGCAGGGTGAGCCAGGTGATTCCTCTGGGAACACATGATATGTTTCTGGCGGAGATTGTGGCGGTTCATGCGGACCGGCGGTATATGGATGAAAAGGGTAAGTTCCATCTGGAGCAGGCCGGGCCTGTGGTATACTCCCATGGAGACTATCTGGCCACGGGGGAGAAACTGGGTACTTTTGGGTACAGTGTCAGGAAGAAATAGGATTGGCGGGGGAGTCCATCAGACTTCCCCTTTTTATTATATCTTTTCCGTATTTGCTGCGCAGATTGTCCAGGGCCTTGTCCAGGCGCTGCTGTCTCTCACTGTCGGGCGCGGGCTGGGAGGCTGCGGATTGGTAGTCAAACAGGCTGAGCTGCACCGGCTCTGTCTCCGGAACCAGCTTGGAGGTGCGCACGCCCAGCAGGCGTATAGGCTGTCCGTTCCAAAGCTCGTCAAAAAGTCTGCAGGCGGCCTCATAGATCGCCTGGGAGGAGGCAGTGGGTGTGGGCAGCTTCATCTGGTGGGACACGGATTGGAAGGTGGCGTATTTGATCTCCGTGCTGACCATGCCTGCCAGTTCTTTGGAGGCACGGAGCCTGCCTGCCACGGACTCGGCCAGAGACAGCAGCACGGGCTGGGCGTCCTCGCGGGTCAGAGCGTCCCGCTGTAATGTGGTGGAGTTGCCCACTCCTTTCATTTTCACGGGCTTGGGCGTGATATCCGAATCGTCGATCCCGTTGGCGTATTGCCACAGCGTGATTCCGTGGCTTTTCAGGTGGGCCTCCAGAATATCCCTCCGGGCATGGGCCAGATCGCCTATGGTCAAAATGCCCAGCTTGCGCAGAGTCTCCACACTGGACTGGCCGCAGAGGAACAGGGAGGAGACGGGCAGGGGCCACATCTTGTCGGGAATTTCCCTGGCATACAGCGTGTGGACCAGGTCGGGTTTTTTGAAGTCGGAGGCCATCTTGGCCAGTACCTTGCGGTCAGAGATACCTACGTTGACCGTAAAGCCCAGAGTATCCCGCACCAGGTCCTTGATTTGACAGGCCGCCTCCTCGGGGGAGGAATATTTTTTTGCAATGGGGGTATAATCCATATAGCATTCGTCGATACTGACCTGTTCTATGTCGGGACAGATATCGGACAGAAGCCCCATCAGTTCCTGACTGCGGCGGTGGTACATGTCATGGTCCGGGGGCACCATCGTGAGGGTGGGACATTTGCGCAGGGCGTTGACTACCGGCTCGCCGGTGACGATGCCGTATGCCTTGGCGGGAAGGGATTTGGCCAGAACAACGCCGTGGCGCTTTGCCATGTCGCCTCCCACAATGGAGGGGATCAGGCGAAGGTCTGTCTCACTGCCCTCTTGCAGCATGGAGAGCGCAGTCCAGCTCAGGAAAGCGGAATTGACATCAATATGAAAAAATATGCGATCCTCCATGGTTTTCCTCCTGCCCGGCGTCCTGCGCACGCACCATTTCTTAAGATTAGTATACACCCGGCAAGAAGTTCTTTACAACTAAAATTAAAGTTGGTATGATATATAGGACTATGGGGAAAGCCCGCAAATGAAAAAGGGGATTTGCTTATCTGGGAAACACCACAGATTTTGCCTGTGGCATAAGAGGATTCAAATGAAAATTACAAAATATAGAAAAGTAATGAAATTTACATATATGAAGTGGAATTTGCTGATACTGTTTGTGTGCCTGCTGTTTATACAGGGCTATGTGAAACTTGAGAGTACAGGCGACAACCTGTTTCACATTTTTATAAACGGTGTCCAGGTGGGCAGCGTGGCCAGCCCTCAGGAGGCGGAGGAGATGCTCTGGGACGCAAGAAAGCAGATTGCAGCTCAGGAGACGGATCTTGTGCTGATGGATGTGGAGATGACCTATGTAGGTGAGGAGATCATGTACGGGTACGCGGATGATCCCCAGGAGGTATATGACAATATTTACCAGGCGCTGTTGTCCGGCGTACAGGAGACAAGAGTTCGTTCCTATACCCTGAAAATGGACCAGTACATGGTCAATCTGGCCTCGGTGCAGGAGATGGAACAGCTGCTGCAGGCGGTGGTCAGCAAGTATGACAGCGAGGACAAATTCGGTGTGGAAATCGTGCAGGACGAGAATCGGCTGTTCAATGTGCTGACGGCCAATGCGGTGGACAGGCAGGCTCAGCCGAAGGAGCAGGAACAGCAGCTCTATCCGGAGGGCGGTATTCAGGCGGAATTGACAGAACTTTTTGCGCAGGAATTGGAGAAGGAAGAAAAGGATTTTGGGGACTATGAGCTGGGGATCATGTCCATGCGCTTTGCCGAGAAGGTGGAGATCGTGGAGGCGTATCTGCCCCAGAGTCAGTTACGGCCTCTGGAAAAAGCCATAGAGGAGCTGACGATGGAGCAGGAGACGGTGGGAACCTATGAGGTGCAGTCGGGAGATACCCTCTCGGGAATTGCTCTGAAAGTGGATATTCCCATGGAGGACATCGTTGCCATGAACGACAGTTTGGAGACCATCAACACCACGATCCGGGTGGGTCAGCAGCTGATCATCACCGTGCCCGAGCCGGAGGTTACCGTGGAGCGTGTGGAGGTCAATTACTATGAGGAAGTATATGACGCGCCGGTAGAATATATCGACAATGACAACTGGTTTACCACCCAGACCAAAGAGTTACAGGCGCCCCACGCCGGTTTCAGGAAAATTGTGGCACAGGAGAGCTATGAGAATGAGACGCTGGTCGATCGGGAAATACTAAAGGAAGAGGTGGTCCAGCAGGCTGTGGCGAGGATCGTGGAGCGGGGAACCAAGGTGCCGCCCACCTATATCAAGCCCATCTCCGGCGGCCGTGCCTCCTCGGGATTCGGCAGGAGAACAGCGCCCACCAAGGGAGCAAGCACTTACCACAAGGGACAGGACTGGGCTACTCCCGTGGGAACTACTGTCGTGGCTTCCTGCGGCGGCCGGGTATCCAGAGCAGGCTGGGGCAGCGGCTATGGCAACGTGATCTACATCGACCATGAGGACGGTAAACAGACCCGGTATGCCCATCTGTCCAAGATTCTGGTGAAAACAGGCGACTATGTAAAACAGGGCCAAAAGATTGCCCTCAGTGGCAACACCGGTATCACATCAGGACCTCATCTGCACTTTGAGATTCTGGTGAACGGCAAGCAGGTGAACCCGATGAACTATATAAAATAATATCGGGAACAAACGTTCCGTTTTACAAACAGGAATTTTATGGTATAATGTGCGTACAGGGCAGAGTCAAGTGGTCGAAGGAGCAGCTGCCAAGCTCGCTTGAGCAGATGTTCCTTTGACCGGTTGACGAGCGAAGCGACCGCAAGAAACTTGTTTCTTGCGGCTCTGCCCGTAACAAGCGGGAACCCCCTTTATGCGGCTCTGCCCGTAACATGCGGAAACCCTCTTTATTTGGTTTCACTATTTTATATTTTTAATGTTTTATTTTAACTAGGATAATAACTCTTTTATATAAATCAGTATGAGGTAAACGAAATGGAACAATACGCAATTAAGGGCGGTAATCCATTGGTAGGCGAGGTAGAGATAGGAGGAGCCAAAAATGCGGCGCTTCCTATTCTTGCTGCGTCCGTTATGACCGATGAAACCGTATATATAGACAATTTACCGGATGTGCGCGACACCAATGTGCTGCTGAAGGCCATGCAGGGCATTGGAGTGTTGGAGAAACGCACCGGCAGACACAGTGTAACTCTTAACGCAGCACAGATCAACAACCTGGTGGTGGAGGACGAGAACATCAAGAAGATCAGGGCCTCCTACTATCTGATCGGCGCACTGCTGGGAAAATATAAGCAGGCCGAGGTGGCGCTGCCCGGAGGCTGTGACATTGGCTGCAGAGCCATTGATCAGCATATCAAGGGATTTAAAGCGCTGGGCGCCGAAGTGTGGATCGAGCATGGACTTATCAAGACCCGGGCGGAGAAACTGGTTGGCAGCCATATTTATATGGACTGTGTCAGCGTGGGAGCCACTATCAATGTGATGATGGCGGCGGCCATGGCTGAGGGCCAGACAACTATAGAAAATGCGGCGAAGGAACCCCATGTGGTGGATCTGGCCAACTTTTTGAACAGCATGGGAGCCAAAATTAAGGGGGCCGGTACGGATGTGATTCGTATCAAGGGCGTAAGCAAGCTCCACGGCTCGGAGTACACGATTATTCCGGATCAGATTGAGGCAGGAACCTTTATGTTTGCGGCGGCGTTGACCAAGGGGGACATAACTGTCAAAAATGTGATTCCTAAGCACCTGGAGTCCATCACCGCCAAGCTGCTGGAGATCGGATGCGAGATCGAGGAGTCCGATGACGCCATGCGCGTGGTGTGCTCCAAACCTTTGAAACACACTCATGTGAAAACCCTTCCATATCCCGGTTTTCCCACGGATATGCAGCCGCAGATCACAGTGGCGTTGGGACTGTCCAAGGGGACCAGCATTGTGACGGATACTATTTTTGAAAATCGTTTTAAATATGTGGACGAGCTGACCCGCATGGGCGCCGATATCAAGGTGGAGGGCACCACCGCCATCATCAACGGGGTGGAGCGGTATACGGGAGCCAGTCTGTCCGCGCCGGACCTGCGGGCCGGTGCTGCCCTGGTGGTTGCCGGACTGGCGGCCGAGGGGATTACCACGGTGGATGAGATTCACTATATCGCAAGAGGTTATGAAGATTTCCATTTGAAACTCCGGGCGCTTGGAGCACAGATTGAACTGGTAAATTCCGACAGGGATCTACAGAAATTTAAGTTGAAAGTGGGTTGACAAATGCAGCTATAGGGTGTATTGTGTCAGTAGAAAGCAATTGCATAGATTTTTCTCTTATTCAGAGTGGTGGAGATACATAGGATCTGTGAAGCCACGGCAACCCCGATGACGGAAGGTGCCAACCTGAGCGAGTAATACTTGAACAATAAGAGGATAAGAACCAGAGATTCGAGTCCGCTTTTTGTGAGCGGACTTTTTGTTGCTCTGGGATATGCGGAACGGAGGATCAGATGATCCTCAAAAAACAGCATATCCCCGGACGGCGCACTGAACCATGTGCGAACGCATGTCGGTCGGACATGGTTCACCTGCGAGTGTGTCGGAAGGGGATATGCGGAACTAAAATAAGGAGGCCAATATGGAAAAACATTTATTCACTTCGGAATCTGTAACGGAAGGACATCCCGACAAGATGTGTGACGCGGTGTCCGATGCGGTGCTGGACGCTCTGATGGAGCAGGACCCTTACAGCCGTGTTGCCTGCGAGACTTGCACCAACACAGGCTTTGTGCTGGTGATGGGTGAGATCACCACCAAGGCAAATATCGACATTCCCAGTATCGTGCGCAAGACTGTCACCGAGATCGGATATGACTCCTCGGAGAAGGGATTTGACGGCAACACCTGTGCGGTGATGGTAGCCCTGGACAAACAGTCCACTGATATCGCCATGGGCGTGGACAAGGCCCTGGAGGCTAAAAATGGCGAGAAACAGATGGATGAGGCCCAGCTGGATGCCATCGGCGCGGGCGATCAGGGAATGATGTTCGGCTATGCCACCAATGAGACCCAGGAGTACATGCCCTATCCCATCTCTCTGGCTCACAAGCTGACCATGCAGCTGACGAAGGTGCGCAAGGATGGCACATTGACCTATCTGCGCCCCGACGGCAAGAGCCAAGTGTCCGTGGAGTATGATGAGAACGGCAAGCCTTTCCGCCTGGAAGCGGTGGTGTTATCCACCCAGCACGACGATAAGGTGACACAGGAACAGATTCATGAGGATATCAAAAAGTATGTGTTCGATCCAATCCTGCCGAAGGAGATGATTGACAGCGATACCAAGTTCTTTATCAATCCCACCGGGCGCTTTGTCATCGGCGGTCCCAACGGCGACAGCGGTCTCACCGGGCGCAAGATCATTGTGGATACATACGGCGGCTACGCCCGTCACGGCGGCGGCGCATTCTCTGGCAAGGACTGCACCAAGGTGGACAGGAGCGCTGCCTATGCGGCCAGGTATGTGGCCAAGAACATTGTGGCGGCGGGGCTGGCTGAGAAGTGTGAGATTCAGTTGTCCTATGCCATCGGCGTGGCGCATCCCACCTCTATCATGGTGGACACCTTCGGAACCGGAAAGCTGCCCGAGGAGAAACTGGTGGAGATCATCCGGGAGAATTTCGATCTGCGTCCCGCCGGTATTATCAAGATGCTGGATCTGCGCAGACCCATCTACCGTCAGACCGCGGCCTACGGACATTTCGGCCGCAACGACTTGAATTTGCCCTGGGAGCAGCTTGACAGGGTGGAAGTTCTCAAGAAATATCTGTAAGGAATAAATACTGTCCTGTACAAGATTCTGTGCTTGTACAGGACTTTTTTTGATGGTAGAATGAAAGGAGATTAAATGAGTTGCGGAAATATGCGGGACTTGAAATAAAGAAGGAGCACACGACATGGCATTTGCGCATTTGCATGTCCACACGGAGTATTCCCTGCTGGACGGTTCCAACAAGATCAAAGAATACGTGAGGCGGGTAAAGGAGCTGGGCATGGACAGCGCGGCTATCACCGACCATGGAGTCATGTACGGGGTGCTGGACTTTTACCGGGAGTCCAAGGCGGCGGGGATCAATCCCATCATCGGCTGCGAGGTCTATGTGGCGCCGAACTCCCGGTTCGACAAGGAACTCACCGGCGGAGAGGACAGGTATTACCACCTGGTATTGCTGGCGGAGAACAATACAGGCTATGCCAATCTGATGAAAATTGTCAGCAAGGGCTTTACGGAGGGCTACTACTACAAGCCTCGTGTGGACATGGAGGTGCTGCAGAAATACCACGAGGGCATTATCGCCCTGTCCGCCTGTCTGGCCGGGGAGGTGCAGCGCAATATCTCCAAGGGGCTTTTGGACGAGGCACGAAAGAGCGCCCTGAAATACGAGGCCTGTTTTGGCAAGGACAACTATTTTCTGGAGCTGCAGGACCACGGCATCCCGGAGCAAAAACGGGTGAACATGGAGCTGATGAACATGAGCCGGGAACTGCAGATTCCTCTGGTAGTCACCAACGACGTGCACTATACTTACGAGACGGATGTGGAGGCCCATGACATTCTGCTGTGTCTGCAGACGGGCAAAAAGCTGGCGGACGAGGACCGCATGCGCTACGAGGGCGGTCAGTATTATGTCAAGAGCGAGGAGGAGATGAAGGGCCTGTTCCCCTATGCATGGGAGGCAGTGGAGAACACCCAGCGGATTGCGGACAGATGCCATGTGGAGATCGAGTTCGGCGTCCGCAAGCTCCCCCACTACGAGGTGCCGGAGGGCTATGATTCCTGGGGCTATCTGAACAAGCTGTGCGCCGACGGCCTCAAGGAGCGTTACGGGGATGGCTCCCAGGCGGCGGGAGATACGGGTATGACCCTGCAGGAACGCCTGGACTATGAGTTGGACGTGATTCACAGTATGGGCTTTGTGGATTACTTTCTGATCGTGTGGGATTTTATTCACTATGCCAAAAAGAACGGTATCCCGGTGGGACCGGGGAGAGGCAGCGCTGCGGGCAGTATCGTGTCCTACTGTCTGAAGATTACGGACATTGATCCCATCCGGTACAGTCTGCTGTTTGAGCGTTTCCTGAATCCCGAGCGCGTGTCCATGCCGGATATCGACATTGACTTCTGCCCTAACAGAAGGCAGGAGGTCATAGATTATGTGAGCAACAAATACGGTTCGGAAAAAGTGGTGCAGATCGTGACCTTCGGCACTCTGGGGGCCAAGGGCGTGATCCGGGACGTGGGACGTGTCATGGATCTGCCCTACGCCTATGTGGACGGCATCGCTAAACTGGTGCCGGGAGATCTGAATATCACGTTGGACCAGGCGCTGGAAAAAAGTCCGGAGCTGGGCAAGCTGTATCGGGAGGACGAGCAGGTACATGTGCTGATCGACATGTGCAGACGTTTGGAGGGACTGCCCCGCAACACCGGCATGCATGCGGCGGGGGTAGTGATCTGCCCCGAGGCGGCAGACGAGTTCGTGCCCCTGACCAGGGGAGGCGACGGTTCCATCACCACCCAGTATACTAAGGACCCGCTGGAGGAACTGGGACTTTTGAAAATGGACTTTCTGGGTCTGCGGAATCTGACTGTGATACGGGACGCCGTAAATTTTGTGGAGCAGACCAGGGGAATCAAGCTGGACATCGATCATATCGACTTTAATGATCCCAAGGTGCTGGCCTATATCGGAACCGGCAGGACGGAGGGTATTTTTCAGCTGGAGAGTGGCGGGATGAAAAGCTTTATGAAAGAGCTGCGTCCCCAGAATTTTGAAGATATCGTGGCCGGTATCTCCCTCTATCGCCCCGGTCCCATGGACTTTATCCCTAAATATATCAAGGGCAAGAACAATGGCGGCGAAACCAGCTATGCCTGCTCCCAGCTGGAGCCGATTCTGAAGAACACCTACGGGTGCATGGTCTACCAGGAACAGGTCATGCAGATCGTGCGGGACCTGGGGGGCTACACCATGGGGCGCAGTGATCTGGTGCGCCGTGCTATGAGCAAAAAAAAGCATTCCGTCATGGAGAAGGAGCGGGAGAACTTTGTCCACGGCAATGCCCAGGAGGGAGTGCCGGGCTGTCTGTCAAAGGGCATTGACGAAAAGACCGCCAATCGGATCTTTGACGAGATGATGGATTTTGCCAACTATGCGTTTAACAAGTCCCATGCGGCTTGCTATGCGGTGGTGACGCTACAGACTGCATGGCTGAAATACTATTATCCCGTGGAGTTTATGGCGGCGCTGCTGACCTCGGTCATCGATAATCCCAAGAAGGTGTCCGAGTACATCCTGGCCAGCCGCAGCATGGGCATCGGGATACTCCCCCCGGATATCAATCAGGGAGAGGCAGGCTTTTCCGTGACGGAGGGCAATATCCGCTATGCCCTGACTGCCATCAAGGGAGTGGGCCGTCCGGTGATCGAGGCCATTGTGGAGGAGAGACGGCTGCGGGGCCCCTACACCAATCTGAAGGATTTTATCACCAGAGTTGCGGACAAGGATGTGAACAAGCGGGCCATTGAGAACTTTATCAAAGCCGGCGCTATGGACAGCCTGGGGGGGACCCGGAAACAGTGCATGAGCGTCTATGTACAGATTCTGGACCATATCGTGAAGGACAAAAAGAACAATCTGGCAGGACAGATGACTCTCTTTGACATTGCCGCAGAGGAGGACAAGGAGGAGTACGATATCCGCATGCCGGACGTGGGAGAATATCCCAGAGAAATGATGTTGGCCTTTGAAAAGGAGGTGCTGGGCATCTATGTCAGCGGTCATCCCCTGGAGGAATACCAGGAACTGCTGCAAAAGCATGCCACCTGGCGGAGCAGTGATTTTGCGCTGGACGAGGAGACGGGACAGGTGGCGGTGCCGGACAAGGCCCCGGCGGTGATAGGAGGCATGATTGCCGAGAAGACCATCAAATATACCAGAAACAACCAGGTCATGGCCTTTATCAGCCTGGAGGATCTGGTGGGCAGCGTGGAGGTGGTGATTTTCCCCAGGGACTATGAACAATACTCCGCTCTGCTGGCGGAGGACGCCAAGCTCTTTGTCAAGGGGCGCATCTCTGTGGAGGAGGACAAGGACGCCAAGCTGATCTGCGAACAGATAGTCAGTTTTGACGAGGCTGCCCGGGGCGGTCAGCTGTTCCCGGCAAAAGGTGCACGCGGTTCTTTTGGCAGCCGCGGGCAGGGAGCGGGACAGCAAGGCCAGGGACAACGGGAGTGGTCCGGGCAGGGAGCAGTTTCCCAGCCCCATCAGGAGAAACCCCGAACAGGCATCAGCAGTATGCCCGAGGGCATATGGATACAGTTTCCCACGGTGGAGGCGTACCTGCAGGCGGAGCAGCAGCTTTTTGAGGCCACCGCCGACTCAGACGGCCAGGACCACCTGGTAATCTATATCAAGAACCCCAAATCCGTGAAAATCCTGCCTGACAACCGCAATGTGCGCATGGACGAGGAATTGAGACAGCGCCTGGGTACCATTTTTGGGGAAGAAAATGTTAAAATTGTGGCTAAACCTATTGAAAAGCCCAGTAAAATGAATTAGAATAAAGTAATTGATGGAATGTTTTTCAAATAGGGGAGGGAATGCGACATGGAAAAAGAATTAAAGACAATTGGCGTGTTGACCAGCGGCGGAGATGCTCCCGGTATGAATGCAGCCATCCGTGCGGTGACACGTACAGCGATTGCGAGAGGGCTTAATGTAAAAGGAATCAAGAAGGGCTACAACGGCCTGTTGAACGAAGAGATCATAGAGATGCATCCCAAGGATGTGTCGGACATTATTCAGAGGGGCGGAACTATATTAGGAACAGCCCGCTGTAAGGAGTTCAGGACTCTGGAGGGACAGCAGAAGGGTGCGGAGATCTGCAGAAAGCACGGCATTGACGGTATCGTGGTCATCGGCGGAGACGGCTCCTACAGAGGCGCGCAGATGCTGGCTCGTCAGGGAATCAACACGGTGGGTCTACCGGGCACGATTGATCTGGATATCGCCTGCACGGATTACACCATAGGTTTTGACACGGCAGTAAATACGGCCATGCAGGCCATAGACAAGGTAAAGGATACCTCCTCCTCCCATGAGCGCTGCAGTATCATCGAGGTAATGGGCCGCAATGCCGGTTATATCGCGCTGTGGTGCGGCGTTGCCAACGGCGCTGAGGATATCCTGCTCCCGGAGAAATACGACTACAACGAGCAGGCCATTATCAACAATATTATCTACAGCCGTAAGAGGGGTAAGATACATCATCTGATTATCAATGCGGAGGGTATCGGACACTCCACCTCTATGGCAAGGCGTATTGAGGCGGCCACCGGCATAGAGACCCGGGCTACGATTCTGGGTTACATGCAGCGGGGCGGCAGCCCTACCTGTAAGGACCGCTATTATGCCTCCATTATGGGCGCCTATGCAGTGGATATCCTACTGCAGGGTAAGACCAACAGAGTCGTGGGCTACCGCCACGGTGAGTTTGTGGACTATGATATCGAGGAGGCCCTGAACATGCAGAAGAGCATTGATCAATATCAGTTTGAGGTGTCAAAACTTCTGTAAAAATATAGAGATGGCAGACAGCTGTTATACCGCCGCAAAGGCCATGTATAACAGCTGTTTTGTTACTGTGACAGACAGGGAGCAGAGCGATGATTACAAGCACATCCAATCCAAAAGTAAAGCAGATTGTGCAGTGGCAGACCAAAGCGAAACAGCGCAGACAGGATGATATTTTTCTGGCGGAGGGACTGAAAATGTTTGAGGAGGCGCCCCCGGAGCTGATTCGGGAGGTGTACCTGACCCAGTTCCTGCTGCAGCATCTGGAGAGCCGCGGAGAGACATATGACAAGCCACATAATATAGAAGAAAAACTGAGAGACATCGGCTATGAGACGGTTACGGAGGAGGTTTTCAGCCGCATGTCCGACACCCGGACGCCCCAGGGAATTTTGACTGTGCTGAGGAGACCCGTCTATGGTCTTAAGCAGCTCTTGCAGGGGGATAGACCGCTGCTGGTGCTGCTGGAGGATATTCAAGATCCGGGCAATCTGGGAACCATTCTGCGCACCGGGGAGGGCGCGGGGATAACGGGTGTTATAATGACACCGCAGACGGTGGATATCTACAATCCCAAGACCATCAGAGCCACCATGGGTTCCGTGTATCGGGTTCCCTTTCTCTATGTGGATGATATGGCGGCGACCATTGCGGCGCTGCGGGAAAAGGGAATTCATGTCTATGCGGCGCATCTGCAGGGACAGGCTTATTATGACAGTTTCTCTTTTCGGGAGGGCACGGCCTTTCTGATCGGGAATGAGGGGAATGGACTACGCCGGGAGACGGCGGAACTGGCGGACTCGTACCTGAAGATTCCCATGGAGGGACAGGTGGAGTCCCTGAATGCGGCCATAGCTGCCTCCCTGTTGGTCTATGAGGCCCACAGACAGCGGAATAATTAAGGCATGGGAGCATGCGGAACTAAAAAAACAGCATGTTCCCGTACAGCGCACTGAAACAAATCGGGACGATGAAACGGCCAGATTTGTTTCACCTGTTCTGTGTGCTGGGAGGGAATATGCGGTACTCAAATTCATAAAGAATGGAGGATAATATGCGGACAGACAAAAAAATCGGTTTTATCGGACTTGGCAATATGGCGGGGGCAATGATAGGCGGCATGCTGCAAAAAGGGGCGGCCCGCCCGGAGAATATCATCGGTTCCGCCCGCACTGCGGCCACCTGCAGACGGGTGGCGGAGGAGTATGGAATCGTCACATACCCCTCCAATACAGAGGTGGCGGAGCAGGCGGATATTTTGTTTCTGGCGGTGAAACCCCAGTTCTTTCCGGAGGTTATCGGAGGTATACGTGAAAGTGTGCGTCCCCAGACGGTGATCGTCAGCATCGCGGCAGGCAAAACTTTGCAGGAGATTGCCGAACTGTTTGGCGGTGAGCGAAAGCTGGTGCGCTGCATGCCCAACACCCCGGCTCTGGTGCTGGAGGGCTGCACCGGCGTGTGCGCGGGGGAACTGGTGACAGACGAGGAGCTGGAGCAGATCCTGGCGCTGCTGCGCAGTTTCGGCGTGGCGGAGATGGTGCCGGAGCGTCTGATGGATGTGGTGGTGGGCGTCAGCGGCAGCTCTCCCGCCTACGTGTTCCTGTTTCTGGAGGCCATGGCCGATCAGGCGGTGGCGGCGGGCATGCCGCGAAAACAGGCATACACCTTTGCGGCTCAGGCTGTGATGGGCAGTGCAAAGCTGATGCTGGAGACCGGAAAACACCCAGGAGAGCTGAAGGATATGGTGTGTTCTCCGGGCGGCACCACGATCCAGGCAGTTAAGGTTTTGGAGGAAAAAGGACTGCGTGCGGCAGTGATGGACGCGATGGAGGCATGTATAGAAAAATCAGGAAAATTGTGAGGGGTTGACAAATCCATTTGCATCTGCTATCATTTGCCTTGTAACAAAATTAACAAAGTTGTAATAATTTAGTTAAGAAGTGGCAATAATTATTACAAAATTTGTTGGAGGTAAAGGAAATGGCAAAAGGCAAAAGGCTGTCTGCCGTCCTGGCCGGGGTGTTGCTTTTCGGCGCACTGGCGGGCAATGCAGGCATGACCGTAGAAGCTGGCAGCAATTCAGATTACCTGAATTTACTGAGCGGCGGCGTTGCGGCAATGCTGGATTCTGACACAGAGAATGCGGAGGAGCTGATCAACACCACTCAGAAGAACCTCGACCTGAAAGCGGCGCAGGAAGAGGCACAATGCACACTGGTGATGGCCAATGTGCGAAATGCCCTGAATGTCAGGGCGGAAGCCAGCGGAGATGCGGAAAAAGTAGGAATGATATACAAGGACTGCGGCGGAACCATTCTGGAGCGGGCGAACGGCTGGACAAAGATTCAGTCCGGCGAGCTGATAGGATGGGCAAAGGATGATTATCTGCTGTTCGACGAGGAGGCCAAGGAACTGGCGGCCAGCGTGGGTATCACCACGGCGACTGTGGACGCGGAAGTGCTGAAGGTTCGCACGGAGCCGGATAAAAGTGCGGATATCTACGGAGTTCTGGTCAAGGACGAAATTGTGGAGGTCATGAGCAGCGAGGAGGACGGCTGGGTACTCATCGACTATGAAGGGGAGGACGGCTATGTGTCCGCCGATTATGTCACCATAGATTTCAAAATAGACTATGGTGAGACCATGGAGGAAATCAAGGCCCGCGAGGAGGCCGAGCGCGAGGCGAAACGCCACAGGAATTACGGCGAGTATACCACGGATGCGGACACCACGCTGTTGTTGGCTGCGCTGATTCAGTGTGAGGCCGGCGGCGAGAGCTACGAGGGACAGTTGGCTGTGGGCGCAGTGGTTATGAATCGTGTCCGGAGCGGGGCATATCCCAATACCATCCATGGCGTTATCTATGCGTCAGGTCAGTTTACACCTGCGCAGAGCGGCAAGGTGAACAGAGTGTATGAGTCCGGCAAGATCAAGGAAAGCTGTATTCTGGCGGCTCAGGAGGCTCTCTCCGGCGTGTCCAATGTGGGCGACCTGACCCACTTCCGCCGAAATAACGGACGTGAAGGTCTGGTGATCGGCAACCATGTATTCTATTAATTAAAATGCGGTGCGAAAAGCACGATGGATTTGGCCATCGTGCTTTTTTTGCAGGTATTGGGCAGCATTTTTTCCACATAAAATGATTGCGCGGCGGGTCGGAGTGTAGTATATTATTTATAACCTCATTTGAGGGCAGAGGAGAGCAATAAAGGAGGATGCAAATGAAAGAGATTATTTTTTGGCTGATCCTGCTGATCATCTGTATCGGCGTGGAATTGATAACCATGGGCCTGACGACGATCTGGTTCGCAGGCGGCGCTCTGGCTGCCATATTTATGGCTGTGATAGGGGCGCCGATCTGGCTGCAGGCGACAATCTTTATCGTGGTATCCCTGGTACTGCTTTTCTTTACCAGACCCATTGCTGTCAAATATTTTAACAAGGACCGGGTAAAGACTAATGTGGAGAGCATGGTGGGACGTCAGGCTATTGTAATCAGTGAGATCGACAACCTGCAGGGCATTGGTCAGGTGACGGTGGGCGGCCAGGAATGGAGTGCCAGAAGCGCAGAGGATCGGGTAAAAATTGCCGTGGGAGCGGTGGTGATGGTGGTGGCCATCAACGGCGTCAAGTTGATTGTCCGGGATATATCCCGAGAGCAGCTGCTGCAGAATCCCACACAGGCAGACGCCAAGTAGGCAGAAGGAGGAAGAAATGTTAGGTATTTTAGGTTATGCATTAGTTGTACTTGTGATTTTAGTTTTATGTATTTTTGTATCCTGTATTAAAATCGTGCCCCAGGCACAGGCCTTTGTCGTGGAGCGACTGGGCGCATATCAGGGGACATGGTCCGTGGGCTTTCATGTGAAAATGCCTTTTCTGGATCGTGTGGCGAGAAGGGTGAATCTGAAGGAGCAGGTGGCGGATTTCCCGCCCCAGCCCGTGATTACCAAGGATAATGTAACCATGAGAATCGACACGGTAGTGTTCTATCAGATAACGGACCCCAAGCTGTTTACCTATGGCGTGGAAAATCCTATGATGGCTATTGAGAACCTGACAGCCACCACGCTGCGTAACATTATCGGTGATCTGGAGCTGGATCAGACGCTGACCAGCCGTGAGACCATCAACACAAAGATGCGGGCCGCTCTGGATATCGCCACCGACCCCTGGGGTATCAAGGTGAACCGTGTGGAGTTGAAGAACATCATTCCTCCCGCAGAGATTCAGAACGCCATGGAGAAACAGATGAAGGCGGAGCGTGAGAGACGTGAGGCTGTCACCCGTGCAGAGGGTGAGAAGAAAGCCAAGATCCTGGAGGCCGAGGGCGCCAAGGAGTCCGCAATTCTGCGGGCAGAGGCCGATAAGCAGTCCGCTATTCTGAGAGCGGAGGCACAGAAGGAGAAGATGATACGCGAGGCGGAAGGTGAGGCGGAGGCTATTTTGAAGGTGCGTACGGCCAACGCAGAAGGTATCCGTCTGCTGAAGGAGGCGGGAGCTGACGAGGCGGTGCTGAAGATCAAGAGCCTGGAGGCGTTTGAGAAGGTAGCGGACGGTCAGGCGACCACGATCCTGCTGCCCGCAGAGCTGCAGGGTATCGCAAGCATGGCGACAGCTTTCAAGACAGCGAGCCAGCAGCCGGAGAAGTAAAAATGTGTTTCGGGGGGCAGACCGTTGCGGGCTGCCCCTTTTTGTAGGGCGATTCCCGAGGCTTTCACCCCTTGAAAAATAGTAGAAAATGCAGTATAGTAGTTCATATCTATAGTAAACGACATTAGAAATTTCAATGCCGTTTACTATGAGAGAAAATATGGCATGGATATGCGGAAAGAGGAAGATATGGATTTAAAGGGACGGGATTTTCTGAAACTTTTGGACTATAGCGCAGAGGAGATTGTGTATCTGCTGGATCTGGCGGCGGAGCTGAAGGAGAAGAAGAAGAAGGGCATATTGGTGGACACTCTGCGTGGAAAGAATGTGGCCTTGATTTTTGAGAAGACCAGTACCAGAACCCGGTGTGCCTTTGAGGTGGCGGCTCATGATCTGGGAATGGGAACCACCTATCTTGACCCCAGCGGCTCTCAGATCGGCAAGAAGGAGAGTATTGCGGACACGGCGAAGGTGCTGGCCAGTATGTTCGAAGGAATCGAATACAGGGGCTATGGACAGGAGATCGTGGAGGAGCTGGCAAAATATTCCAAAGTGCCGGTGTGGAACGGTCTGACCAACGAGTTTCATCCCACGCAGATGCTGGCGGATGCGTTGACGATACGGGAGCATTTTGGGTATCTGAAGGGTATTAAGCTCACTTACATGGGGGATGCGCGGTACAATACGGGCAATTCCCTGATGGTGCTGTGCGCCAAACTGGGCATGCATTTTACAGCCTGCACCAGCGCAAAATATTTCCCTGAGGAGAAACTGGTGAAACAGTGTGAGGAGCTTGCGGCGGCCAGCGGCGGCAGTATTACGCTGACCGAGGACGTGGAGGCTGGTACCAAGGGGGCGGATGTGGTATGCACCGACGTGTGGGTCTCCATGGGAGAGCCGGACGAGATCTGGGCGGAGCGCATTGCGGATTTGAAGGATTATCAGGTGAACAAAAAAGTTATGGACAATGCGGGTCCCAAGGCGATTTTTATGCACTGTCTGCCCGCCTTCCACGATCTGAAGACCAAGATCGGCGCTCAGGTGGGAGCGAAGTTCGGCATCACAGAGATGGAGGTGACGGACGAGGTGTTTGCCTCGGAGCAGTCTCTGGTGTTTGAGGAGGCCGAGAACCGTATGCACACAATCAAGGCTGTGATGGCGGCCACGCTGGGCTGGGATAGCGGGAAAGAGAACCGATGAAGGCAGAGATACTGGCCCTGCTGCGGGAGAGCGGGGATTATATCTCCGGGCAGGAGCTGTGCAGTCGTTTCGGCGTGACGCGTTCCGCAGTCTGGAAGGCGGTAGGACAGCTGAAAAGAGAGGGATACGAGATCGAGGCGGTGCAGAACCGGGGCTACAAGCTGGTGGCCTCCGAGGTCTATGGGGAAAACGAGCTGCGCAGTCGCATTCACACTGCATGGGCGGGCGCGGAGCTGCATTTTCAACGGATCACCGGCTCCACCAATCTGCTGGCGAAGCAGGCTGGTGAGGAGGGCGCATCCCACGGAGCACTGTTTGTGGCGGACGAGCAGACCGCCGGAAGGGGACGGCGGGGCAGGAGTTGGCAGTCGCCGCCGGGAGCAAATATTTATTTTACCATACTGCTGCGGCCCAATTTTCAGCCTAACCAGGCGTCCATGCTGACGCTGGTGATGGCCCACAGTGTGGCGGCCGCCATTCGCCGGCTCACCGGCCTGGAGCCGGGTATCAAATGGCCCAACGATGTGTTGCTGGAGGGCAGAAAGATCTGCGGTATTTTGACGGAGATGAGCCTGGAGCGGGAATATATTCACTATGTGGTCTGCGGTGTAGGCATCAATGTGGCAGTGCAGGAGTTCCCGGAGGAGATACGGGAGAATGCCACCACGGTGGAGGCAGTCTGTGGACGGCATATATCAAAAGGGGAGCTGCTGCAGTATGTGATGGAAGCGTTTGAGCAGGACTACGACGCCTTTGCGGCGGCCGGGGACCTGACGCCGCTGCTGGAGAGCTACAATCGAATGCTGGTGAACCGTGACCGCAGCGTGCGGGTACTGGACCCCAAGGGAGAGTGGGAAGGTATTGCCAGAGGTATCAATTCCAGAGGGGAATTGCTGGTGGAGAATGCGGAGGGCGCCGTGACGACAGTGTATGCGGGTGAGGTGTCAGTCCGTGGAATCTATGGATATGTGTAGGACATGCGGGGAATTTGAGCGATGGAACAGGAGAGAGTTGTGCTCTGCGGCGCAAACGCCTATGAGCGGAAATATTATTTTAACCAGATGTTTAAAGGGATCCCGGAATCTATTCAGGAGGAGCTGCACATCATCTGTGTACTGTTCACCGAGGAGGTGGGGGGCGTGTTCACTATTGTGTTTGAACCGGACGGCTCCGTGTCTCTGGAGACTAATGCGGACGACGACGATATTTATTACGACGAGATCAGCAGCGGTCTGCTGGTGTCGGAAATTCGCAGAAAACGTCAGGAGCTGCTGGAGTCTCTGAGCTTGTACTACAGAGTTTTTATCCTGAAAGAGGATCTGAGCGAGAAAGATATGGAGGGCTGATATGATCTTAGTAGTGGATGTAGGAAACACAAATATAACCTGTGGAGTGTACGGTGAACGGGAGATGAAAGCTACCTTTCGGATGACCACCAAGACGCCCCGGACTTCCGACGAATACGGGGTAATGATGTGCCAGCTTATGGGCGCCAGAGGTATTAAGCCTCAGGCGATCGAGGGCATGGTGATAGCGAGCGTGGTGCCGGACGTGATGCACTCTCTGATGGGCGGAATCAGCCGTTATGTGACCAATCAGACGCTGGTCGTGGGCCCGGGAATCAAGACAGGGATCAAGATCACCACGGAGGACCCCAGAACCATCGGCGCAGACAGGATCGTGGATGCGGTGGCAGCTTTCGAAAGATACGGCGGCCCCATTCTGGTCATTGATTTCAATACGGCTACCACCTATGATTATGTGACTGGGCAGGGACATTTTGCGGCAGGCATCACCGCCCCCGGCATTCGGATCAGCTCCGAAGCGCTGTGGAGGGAGACGGCGAAGCTGCCCAATATAGAGATCAAAAAGCCCAAGTCCATACTGGCCCAGGAGACCATCAGCAGTATGCAGGCAGGGCTGGTATATGGTCAGATCGGCCAGACGGAGTACATTATCAACAAGGTGAAGGAGGAGACCGGAATCCCGGATTTGAAGGTGGTTGCCACCGGAGGATTGGGCAGACTGATTTCGGAGGAGACCGACACTATCGATTTCTATGATCCGTATCTGACGCTGGACGGCCTGCGGATAATTTACGAAAAAAACAGGAACAAATAAAGGTGTATAATATGCGTGCGTTACAGATCGGGAATGTGACTCTGAAAAATAATGTAATATTGGCTCCCATGGCAGGTGTTACGGACCTGCCATTTCGCATATTGTGCAAAGAGCAGGGTGCAGGGCTGATCTGCATGGAGATGGTCAGTGCCAAGGCCATCTATTATCAAAACAAGAACACCGAGCAGCTGCTGGAAATCCACCCGGAGGAGATGCCGGTGTCTCTGCAGCTCTTTGGATCGGACCCTGATATTATCAGCGAGATGGCAAAGCGGATCGAGGAGCGGCCCTTTGCCGTTCTGGACCTGAATATGGGCTGCCCGGTTCCCAAGGTGGTGAACAACGGCGAGGGCTCGGCGCTGATGAAAAATCCAAAGCTGGCGGAGGAGATTTTGAAAAGGCTGGTGAAAGCCATTCAAAAGCCGGTGACGGTAAAAATCCGAAAGGGCTTTGACGAGGAGCATGTCAATGCGGTGGAGATTGCCCGGATTGCCGAGAGCTGCGGTGTGGCGGCGGTGGCCGTGCACGGGCGCACCAGACAGCAGTACTACAGCGGGAGAGCGGACTGGGATATCATTGCAGCGGTCAAGGACGCCGTGAGAATCCCTGTGATCGGCAACGGGGACGTGACGGACGGCGAATCGGCGGAGGCCATGCTGAAATACACGGGCTGTGACGGGGTTATGATCGGCAGAGCGGCTCAGGGAAACCCCTGGATTTTCCGGGAGGTGACAAAGTATCTGGAGACGGGTGCGGCCTGGCCCAGGCCCCAGCCACAGGAGGTAAAAGAGCTGGTGCGGCGGCATGCGGCGCTGCAGCTGCAGTACAAGGGAGAGTACACGGCAGTGCGGGAGATGCGCAAGCATTTGGCTTGGTACACGGCGGGGTATCCCCATTCAGCCCGTTTTCGGCAGACTATCAATACCATGGAGACCATGGAGGAATTGTTGGCGGGGCTGGAGGAGATTTTCGCTTGAGAAGGCTCATGCATATTTTCACGGTGAACCACATAGATTAGTCATTGAAAAATCCCGGATGAGCGTGGAAACAGGATGGAACATGTGGTATATTTGGCGGTGAAAAAGGCAAATAAGGGGAACCGTGAGCCGGTGGCGATGGAGTGCCTGCAGCTGGACCAGATGATTGTGAGCCGCGTGACGCTGTTGGAGGCCTATCTGGAGGCATGGCGCCATCCTTCCCATGTGTGCGGCGTGATATGGGACAAGATCAAAGGGCGCTGCGGGGAGGACGCAGGGCTGCGGGAACAGCACCGGCATTTCCCAGACTATCAGGTCTGGGACAGGAGCTTTCAGTGGTATCTGCAGAGACGTCAGCTGACAGGGGAGTGGCTGCGGGTGTTGCACATTCCCGTGTTTGAACAATACGGCGGCCAGGAGCAGGTGAAAACCTTTATGGACCATGTGGATGGATGGCGGGAACTTACCCAGATACTGGTGCTGGGCTATGATCCGGGCATGAAGGAATGGCTGCCCAGGCTGGTACGGCGTGTCAGGGGTATTCATTTCTATTTGGATTATGAGCCCAGGGACATGGACGAAATGCAGGAACAGATTGACGAGGAATACGGACTTGTGACGCAGTGGCGCATACTGGCGGGGGAGACTTATCCGGGCCTGAGCCAGTATCTGCGCGGCTATGAGACCCCCTGCCTGGTGCTGGATTTCACCGGCCGGGGGGATATTCCGGTGACGGGGCTTAAGCCCGGCAGCATGTGGTGGGATATGGGGGCTGCGGAGGAGAAAAGGCATCTGCTGGAGGATCGGCCACTGGGGGTGCGGTATGTGTCGCTGCGGACGCTGTGGCGCGACATGGTGTGAGAAGAACTTCTAGAGACGTGCCACAGAGGGTGGCACGCCAAGAAGTTCTAAGTCTCACACCGGTAGGAAGAACCTCTAAAGACGGCTCGCAGAGGGCGAGCCGCCAAGAGGTTCTAGTCCTACACCTGAAGAATGCCTGAGAAACGGCATTCTTCACCCGGATGGGGATGCTGACAAGCGGGCGGCGTGTTATTATAGCAAGTGGTACTTGACACCACCTGGAAAATTCAGTATAATCGGGTTGCTGTTTAGGAAAATTGGGAGATTACAATAAATATAAAAAGAAGGAAGGGTATAGTAAAATGCAGGAAAAGAAAAATATTCTGACCTATGAGGGTCTGAAAAAGTACGAGGAAGAGCTTCACGAGCTGAAGGTGGTAAAACGCCAGGAAGTGGCTCAGAAGATCAAGGAGGCCAGAGAGCAGGGGGATCTGTCCGAGAATGCCGAGTATGATGCGGCCAAGGACGAGCAGAGAGATATTGAGGCCCGTATCGAGGAGCTGGAGAAAATCTTGAAAAATGCCGAGGTTGTGGTGGAGGAAGAGGTTGATCTGGATAAGATCAGTATCGGCTGCCGCGTGACACTGCTGGACATCGAGTACAGCGAGGAACTGGAGTACAAGATCGTGGGTTCCACCGAGGCTAACAGCTTAAAGGGCAAAATCTCCAACGAAAGCCCCGTGGGTAAGGCGCTGCTGGGAAAAAAGATTGGTGACACTGTGGAGGTGGAGACCCAGGCGGGCGTGTATTCTTACAAGGTGCTGGAGATTCAGAGGAGTAACTAGAATGGCAGAAGAAAAGAACAATCAAGTTAATCAGGAACAGCAGCAGGATATCGGCCAGCTGCTGAAGGTGAGAAGAGAAAAGCTGGCGAGTCTCCAGCAGGCGGGCAAGGACCCCTTTCAGATCACCAAATATGACGTGACGCATCACAGCACGGATATTAAGGAAAACTATGAGCAGCTGGAGGGTAAGACTGTCCGCATTGCGGGGCGTGTGATGTCCAAGCGTATTATGGGCAAGGCGTCCTTCTGCAACGTTCAGGACCTGCCCGGCAATATTCAGTGTTATGTGGCAAGAGACAGCATCGGCGAGGAGCCTTATGCGGATTTTAAGAAATATGACGTGGGTGATATTGTGGGTATCGAGGGAGAGGTGTTCACCACCAGGACGGGAGAGATCTCCGTCCACGCCTCCAACGTGACCCTGCTGACCAAGAGCCTGCAGATTCTGCCGGAGAAATATCACGGACTGACCAACACGGATATCCGTTACCGCCAGAGATACACAGATTTGATTATGAATGCGGAGGTAAAGGATACCTTTATAAAGCGTTTCCGAATTATCAAGGAGATCCGCAATTTCCTGGATGGAAGAGGATTCATGGAGGTGGAGACCCCCATGCTGGTGTCCAATGCTGGCGGCGCTGCGGCCAGACCCTTTGAGACGCACTACAATGCGCTGGACGAGGACGTAAAGCTGCGTATCTCGCTGGAGCTCTATTTAAAGCGCCTGATTGTGGGCGGCATGGAGCGTGTCTATGAGATCGGCAGAGTATTCCGCAACGAGGGCGTGGACACCCGTCACAATCCCGAGTTCACTCTGATGGAACTGTATCAGGCGTATACGGATTACGAGGGCATGATGGAGCTGACAGAGAGCATGTTCCGCCATCTGGCCCAGACTGTATGCGGCAGTACCACCATCACCTACAATGGCATGGAGATCGACTTTGGCAAGCCCTTTGAGCGCATCACCATGAACGACTGCATCAAAAAGTATGCGGGCGTGGATTTTGACACAGTGGAGAGCGATGAGGCGGCCAAGGCCCTGGCGGATCAGCACCATATCGAGTATGAGGCCCGCCACACCAAGGGAGATATTATCAACCTGTTCTTTGAGGAGTACTGCGAGAAGAACCTGGTACAGCCCACCTTTGTGATGGACCATCCCCTGGCCATCTCCCCGCTGACCAAGAAAAAGCCCGACGACCCGGAGAAGGTGGAGCGTTTCGAGCTGTTTATCAACACATGGGAGATGTGCAACGCCTATTCGGAGTTGAACGACCCCATTGACCAGAGAGAGCGTTTTGCGGCCCAGGACGCCGCCTTTGCCGCCGGGGACGAGGAGGCAAACCACACGGACGAGGACTTCCTGAACGCCCTGGAGATCGGTATGCCGCCCACAGGCGGTATCGGCTACGGCATCGACCGGCTGGTGATGCTGCTGACCGACAGCCCGGCTATCAGAGACGTGCTGCTGTTCCCGACGATGCGAACAGTCGATTAAAAAACCAGTAAAATCAAGGGTTTCAGTTACAAGAAAGTAATTTTAGAGCAGGCGGTATAGCCCCAGTTACAAGTGCTGTACCGTCTTTTCTTGCGCTCAATGAGCGCATTTCAGAAAGATGGGTACAAAGCTATGCGAGGAAAACCGCATACCGGGTGTAGCTGATACCAAAGAACGCGGAAAAGCCGCTTGATAAACGGGAGGTATATTTATGGGGACATGGAACCCTTGGCGTGGTTGTCATAGATACAGTACAGGCTGCAAATATTGCTATATCCATAAAGGGGATTTTAAAAAGGGAATTGATACAAATATTGTTATGAGAACAGAAAAATTTTACGCCC
>JAAUZI010000038.1 GCA_014804645.1 Lachnospiraceae bacterium
GCAATGGTACTGGATTTGCAGAAGCAGGAGAGAGAGGCCGGCGGCGTTCTGGATATGGACACCAAGGTTGTTTCCACCATTACTTCCCATGGTCCCGGATATCTTGACAAGAGCAAGGAGACTATCGTTGGTTTCCAGACTGACAAGCCTTTCAAGAGATCCCTGCAGCCCTACGGTGGTATCCGTATGGCAGAGAAGGCTTGTGCCGACAACGGCTACGAGGTTGATCCCGAGATCAGCGAGTTCTTCTCCACCCACAGAAAGACTCACAACGCAGGTTGTTTCGACGCATACAATGCAGAGATGAGAGCCTGCCGTTCTTCCCATATCATTACCGGTCTGCCGGATGCATATGGACGTGGCCGTATCATCGGCGACTACAGAAGAGTTGCCCTGTACGGTATTGACAGACTGATCGAGGATAAGGAGGAGCAGAAAGCTTCCACCGGCCGCGTGATGACCGATGATGTGATCCGTCTGCGCGAAGAGATTTCCGAGCAGATCGTGGCTCTGAAACTGATGAAAGAAATGGCTGCCTCCTATGGCTGTGATATCTCCAAGCCCGCCGCCAATGTGAAAGAGGCTATCCAGTGGACCTACTTCGGCTATCTGTGTGCCGTTAAGGAGCAGAACGGCGCCGCAATGTCTTTGGGCCGTACCTCCACTTTCATTGACTGCTACGCTGAGAGAGATTTGAAGAACGGTGTGTTCACTGAGGAGCAGATCCAAGAGTTTATTGACCACTTTATCATGAAACTGCGTCTGATCAAGTTTGCACGTACTCCCGAGTACAACCAGATTTTTGCCGGCGATCCCGTGTGGGTAACTGAGTCCCTGGCTGGCGTAGGTGTAGACGGCCGTCATATGGTTACCAGAATGAGTTTCAGATATCTGCAGACCCTGTACAATCTGGGCGCTTCACCTGAGCCCAACCTGACCGTACTGTGGTCCACCAGACTGCCTGAAGGCTTTAAGCGTTTCTGTGCTAAGACCTCCATCAACACCTCTTCCATCCAGTACGAGAATGATGATCTGATGAGAGTGACTCACGGCGACGACTACGGCATTGCCTGCTGCGTATCCTCCATGAGAATCGGTAAGGAGATGCAGTTCTTCGGCGCTCGTGCCAATGTGGCAAAATGTCTGCTGTACGCATTGAACGGCGGTGTGGATGAGGTTACCAAGAAACAGGTTGGTCCCAAGTATCGTCCCGTTGTCGGCGATGTTCTGGACTATGACGATGTATACAGCAAGTTCATTGACATGCTGGAGTGGCAGGCAGACGTGTATGTAAACACCCTGAACATCATCCACTATATGCATGACAAGTACTGCTATGAGAGAGCTGAGATGGCTCTGCATGACAGAGATGTCAGAAGATATTTTGCTACCGGCGTTGCAGGCCTGTCCATCGTGGCAGATTCCCTGTCTGCTATCAAGTACGCCAAGGTTGAGGTGGTTCGTGACGAGGACGGTATTATCGTTGACTTCAAGACCACCGGCGACTTCCCGAAGTATGGTAATGATGACGACCGTGTTGACAGCATTGCGCAGGATGTGGTACACAAGTTCATGACTGCTATCAGAAGACACCACACCTACAGAGATGGATTCCCGACCACTTCCATCCTGACCATTACTTCCAACGTTACCTACGGTAAGGCAACCGGTAACACGCCCGATGGACGTAGAAAGGGCCAGCCTTTCGCTCCCGGCGCTAACCCGATGCACGGCCGTGATACTCATGGTGCGGTAGCATCCCTGTCCTCCGTATCCAAGCTGCCTTTCAATGATGCACAGGATGGTATCTCCAATACCTTCACCATCATCCCCGGCGCTCTGGGCAAGGAAGATCAGGTATTCTCCGGTGATATCGAACTCGATCTGAGCAAGTAAAGCCTGAGGACATAATCTGTAGACGGCATCGCAGGCTGGATGTAGAAAGAGGTATATATGGACGAAAACAAGATGATTGATGACCTCGTAAAAATGCTCGATCAGGGCATGGCAAACGGCATGGGGCACATCAATGTGGACCGTGACGATATCGAGGAAAACAAAACCGTTCAGACCATGGGTTGCTCGGATTGCTCCCGCACTCCACTGGCCTGCAGCGTCCCCACTTTACATCAGGGACTGGATGATTATGAATAAGCGCAACATATGCCGCCCCCTGCGGGCGGGCGGCATATAATATTAAAAAACAGTCTCGAAACGAAGGGGCCGGGGGCACCGAGTGTAGAGACGGAACTTAAAATAGGAGGAAAAAACTATGGCAGCAAGTGCAGCACAGGTTGACAACCTGGTAAACTTATTGGATGGCTATGCCACTAAGGGCGGTCATCACCTGAACGTGAATGTATTGAACAGAGATACCTTATTGGATGCTCAGGCTCATCCCGAGAACTATCCTCAGCTGACAATCCGCGTATCCGGCTATGCTGTAAACTTTATCAAGCTGACTCCGGAACAGCAGGCAGACGTTATCTCTCGTACTTTCCACGAGGCTATCTAATCGGCGTTGCCGATTGATATTAAAAGGGTGTCCCGATTTAGGCACCCTTTTTTATTTACCTTCTTACACCACCGGCATCTCCCATGCCACTGTTAAATAGACATTGCAAAATTGGAGATACTATAGGAAATCCTCCTTTTCATTTATCCATGTTTCTGCTATAATTTTTTTATCAGACGTTTTGAGAATACACGGGCACAACAGGGGTTTAGTTCGAGTCGAACTCCCGTTATGCGGAAGAGAGGTTATTATGCAAGGAAGAATTCATTCACTGGAGAGTTTCGGCACAGTGGACGGCCCGGGAACGCGCTTTGTCGTATTTGTACAGGGATGTCCCATGCGGTGTGCCTACTGTCACAATCCGGACACCTGGGAGATGAACGGCGGTACAATGATGGAGCCCTCCTACATTATTGAGCAGTACGAGAGAAACAGCGCATTTTATCAAAACGGTGGCGGCCTGACCGTCACCGGAGGAGAGCCGCTGATGCAGGTTGACTTTCTGATCGACCTGTTTACTCTGGCGAAAGAGAAAAATATACACACCTGTATCGATAGCTCCGGCATCGCTTTCAATCCCGCCAACACAGCCTGGATCGAAAAGCTGGATCATCTGATGACACTGACGGACCTGGTGATGCTGGATATCAAACACATCGATCCCGACAAGCACAAGGAGCTTACCTCACAGCCCAATCAGCACATTTTGGAATTTGCCGCCTATCTGAACGAGAAAAACGTCGATATGTGGATACGTCATGTGGTGGTTCCCGGCATTACGGACGATGATAAATATCTGTTTGACCTGGGTTACTTTATTGGACAGTTCGACAACCTGAAGGCGCTGGATGTGCTGCCCTACCACACCATGGGCGAGACCAAATACAAGAAACTGGGAATCTCCTACAAACTGGCAGGAGTTCCCGCCATGGACAAGGACAAGGTGGTGGAGAAAAAGCAGGTGATTCTGGAGGGCATTAAAAAACGACGCGCAGAGCAAAAATAATACTTGTATTCGGCGACATTCTATATTACAATAAATAGTGTATTAATCACTATATACTAATCATTAGGGAGGATAAGAGTATGGCATTTGTAGTAGGTGACGCTTGTGTAGGTTGCGGTGCTTGTGCTGGTGCGTGTCCTGTAGGTGCGATCAGCCTGGATAGCGGTGTTGCAGTGATCGATCCCGATACCTGCATCTCCTGTGGTTCTTGTGCTGGCCAGTGCCCTGTAGGTACTATCAGCGAGGAGTAAATCCAATTGTGTGAGAGTGAAAGGCATTTCAAAAAATGAAATGCCTTTTTTTCTTGCCTGCAGCTGCCTTGGTGGGAGTGGTCCGCTCCGCTGCTACTGCAGCTTTTTTCTCCGGCTTTTCCGAACGTCTGCGACTCTTTTTGCACAACAGTTCGTCCATTTTTCGGTAATATTCCTCACTGCGCTCTCTGGCCTGACGGTCTCTCTCCTCCTCTCTTTCTTCCTGATTGCGGAATTGATAGTCCAGTTCCTTGATAATACCCTCCTTTATGTTCTGGCAGAGCTCCTCGTTATTTTCCCGCAGCGTCTCACGAATAAGCTGTTGCAGTAGCCACTGCAGACGGCGAGCCTTGTCCTCTCGGCTCTCGGCCGACAGCCCGGACGGGCGCTGCTGCGCCGGCTCCACTGACTTCTGCCGCACTACTGACGGATACTCCTCCTCGATCGCATCGGCATCTCTCACCGACACCACATCTATCGCCATGGTCTGCTCCGTCTCCGCCCCTATAGTTCTATCTGTAAAGTCCTCCTGGGGAAGAACATCCAATTTTCCATCTTTCAAAATCATTTTAATCGCTTTCAACTGCAGTCCCCTTTCCTTCATAGCTTTGATCTGTCTGAAACGCTCCACGTCCTCCTGGGTGTAATAGCGGTGTCCCAGCTCGTTGCGCTTGATTGGCAGCCGCAGTTCCTCCTCCCAATAGCGCAGCACATGGCTTTCCACCTTCACGGCCTTTGCGGCGTCCGATATAAGTAAGTAAGTTCCCATAATTTTCCCCTTTCTTATTTTAAGTTCCGCATCCACCCTGCCAGTACCATTTCCGGCAGAGCAATTTCTGTCCGCTTGGGCGTACAGAAATTCTCTGGGCACTGACAGAGCAGATGCTGTTTTGAGGATCATCAGATCCTCCGTTCCACATATAAAAAGAGAATGGATTTTCCCCTCCATTCTCTTTCGTATGTTGTATATATACTGTGTTTGCTACCTCTCCAGATTTGCAAATTTGGTATATTTGGACAGCCAGGCCAGCTCCACAGTCCCAATGGGTCCATTTCTCTGCTTGCCGATGATGATCTCCGCAATGTCCTTTTTCTCAGTGTCATGATTGTAGTATTCATCCCGGTAGATAAACATTACCACGTCCGCATCCTGCTCTATGGCGCCGGACTCACGCAGGTCCGACATCATGGGGCGGTGATCCGGTCTCTGCTCCACCGCACGGCTCAGCTGGGACAAAGCCACCACAGGCACACGCAGTTCCCTGGCGAGTCCCTTCAGCGCACGAGAGATATCTGATATCTCCTGCTGCCGGGAATCCGATCTGCCGCTGCCTGACATAAGCTGCAGATAGTCGATAATGACAATGGAAAGATTGTGCTCCAGTTTCAGCTTGCGGCACTTCGTTCGCAGCTCTGCAATACTGATACCGGGAGTATCGTCAATAAACAGATTGGAACGGCCAATCACGCCTGCGCCTTCTATCAGCTTTTCCCACTCCTCGTCGTTCAGCTGGCCCGTGCGCAGATTCTGGGCGTCCACGCTGGACTGCAGAGAAAACAGTCTGTTCACCAGCTGCTCCTTGCTCATCTCCAGACTGAAAATCGCCACTGTCAGTTCAAGTTTAAAGGCTATATGTTGAGCTATATTCAACACAAATGCCGTCTTGCCCATAGACGGACGGGCCGCAATCAGAATCAGGTCCGAGGGCTGAAGACCCGCAGTTCGATAGTCCAGATCAAGAAAGCCTGTGGCGATACCTGTCACGGATCCCTTCTGCCTTGACGCCGCCTCAATTCTGTCCATGGCATTCATCACTACCTGACGAATCGGAGTAAAATCCTCTGTATTTCGTTTCTGTACCAGCTGAAAGACCCGTTTCTCCGTGTCCTCCAGAATAACCTCCAGACTCTCCTTGCCCACATAGCAGGTGTTGGCAATCTCCTCATTAAGCTTGATCAGTCTGCGCAGAGTGGATTTTTCCGCTACAATATTCGCATAATACTTGATGTTGGCAGAGGTTGTCACCATGCCCAGCAAATCCCGCACAAACTCCAGGCTGCTCACCTCCGGCGGCACATCCTTTTCCTTCAGCTTGTCCTGCAGCGTCACCAGATCCACCGGGTAGCCCTTGTCATTCAACTCCACCATGGTCTCGAACAAAATGCCATACTGCCTGTTGTAAAAATCCTCTCCCATGACAATCTCGGAAGCCACCACAATGGCCTCCCGATCCATAATCATGGAGCCTATCACCGCCTGCTCTGCCTCCACACTGTGAGGCAGAATTCTCTTAATTGCTAATTCGTCCATATAATCCCCATGCATATCTGTAGTTGGCTTTGCCAACTACCACTGCGTCTGCGATATTGCTCAAATAGTAAATTGAAAAATCTTTGATTTTTCAATCTATCCTCTTTGTATATTCATGACGCCGGCGGTACCCGGGCCTACGCCTCCGTCACCTTCACAGTAAACTTGCCAGTCACCTGAGGGTGGAGCTTTACCGACACCTCATAGTTGCCAAAGCTCTTCAGGCTCTCGCTTAACTGTATCTTTTTCTTGTCCAGCTCAATGCCGTGCTGCTCCTTCAGCGCCGCCGCAATCTCCTTGGAGGACACGGATCCAAAGGTTTTACCGCCCTCCCCGGCTTTGATCTTCACCACTACCTGACGAGGCTCCAGATCCTTAGCCAGCGCCTTGGCGGCATCCAGCTGCTCCTGGGCAATCTTCTCACTGTTGGCTTTTTGAAGTTTCAGATCGTTCAAATTCTTGGACGTCGCCTCCACACCTATTTTTTTCGGCAAAATATAGTTTCTCGCATATCCGTCGCTGGCCTCGATAATATCGCCCTTTTTTCCCAGCTTTTTCTCGTCCTGTAACAAAATAATCTTCATATCCCTCATCCTTTCTTATTTCGAGTTCCGCATATTCCCTCTAGATTTCTCCTGTCTCCAGCATACTGTCGATGGTGGACTTCAGAACGCCTATGGCCTCAATGATTCCCGTTCCCTCCATCTGGCAGGCTGCTATGGACATATGCCCTCCGCCTCCCATGCGCTCCATAATCAGCTGCACATTGACCTCGTCAATGGAGCGGGCGCTGATATAAATTTTACCCTGATAATCCGTCAGCACGAAACTGGCTTTGATTCCCCTGATATTCAACAGCTCGTTGGCCGCTTGAGCGCCCACGACGGTGGGACTGGGCAGATCATCGCTGGTACACACGGAAATGGCAAAATTCTGCCGGTATATCTCGGCCTGACTGACGGCGTCCGCCCTGGCCTTATACTCGTTGGCATCCTCCCTGAACAGCTTTCTCACCCTGGTCACGTCCGCGCCGTTGCGGCGAAGGAATGCCGCCGCCTCGAAGGTTCGCACACCTGCCTTGCTGACAAAATTGTTGGTGTCAATCATAATGCCGGAATACATGCAGTCCGCTTCCTCCGAACGGATTTTGATATTGTCATAGGTGTACTGCAAAATCTCCGATACCATCTCGCAGGCCGAGGACGCATACGGCTCCACATAAGAGAGAGTGGCGCTCTCAATGGTCTCGTTGCCCGCCCGGTGATGATCCAGCACCACCACAGATTTACAGAACCGCAACAGATCCGGACACTCCGTAATGGAAGGCTTGTTCACGTCCACAACTACCAGCACTACATTGCCCCCGGCAATCTCAATAGCTCTCTGGCTGTCGATAATCATATCCTCCTCATAATCGGGGTTATTCCGAAACAATTCCAGCAGGGGTTGTATGGAGGCAGGAGTGTCATTCAGTACTATATGGGCTTTCCTTTCCAGTGTCTGTGCAATCCGATAGATGCCCACTGTCGCCCCAAAGCTGTCGGCATCGGGATTTCTGTGTCCCATCACCAGCACCGTGTCCTTGGCTGTGATAATCTCCCTTAGAGCATGAGCCTTCACACGAGCCTTCACACGGGTGTTTTTCTCCACCTTCTGACTCTTTCCGCCATAGTAGGTCACGCTCTCCGGCGTCTTAATCACCGCTTGGTCGCCTCCGCGGCCCAGCGCCAGGTCAATGGCATTGCGGGCGAACTCATAATTCTGAGCGTAGGTCAGGCCGTCCAATCCCACGCCGATACTGATTGTAACGGCCATTTCGTTGCCGATATTGACCGTCTTGACCTCCTCCAGCAGATCAAAGCGACTATCCTGCAGCTGGGCTATGGCCCTTTTCCGCAGAATAATCAAATATTTATCCTTCTCCAGCTTTTTGGATATGCCGTCCAGAGCCGAGATATATTTGTTGACCTTTCTGTCAATCAGAGCGATCAGCAGAGAGCGTCTGACCTCCTCCACACTCTCCAGGGCCTCATCATAATTGTCCAGATACACCATCCCCACCGCCAGAGACTGGTCATCCACCTCCTGCAGAGCTATGTGCAGAGCCGTCTCATCGAACAGGTACATGGCAATCAGATAGCCATTGTAGCCCTGCGCCTGGATCATATCACTGTGTTCGGCCATTTCCTTCAGTGAGATCTTCTTAAATCGAACCACATACTCGCTGTCTTCATAGTGCAGCTCATATTGCGCCTCATCCAATCCGCTGTCGTCCGGCAGCCGGTCCCGGGTGAGAGTGGGAAACAAACCGGTCAGCGACTTGCGGTAGCCCTTGGGCTGGTTCACCACCATCTCAAAAGCCGTGTTGGTCCAAATCACCTTGCCGCCATCATCCAACAGCGCATAGGGAATCTCCAAATCCCGCAACAGCTTTTTCTGTATCTGCCCGTATTCCGTGGCAAAGCTGATAAGTTCATTCATAATCAGAGGTTTGTTGTAAAAATACAGGGTAAGAGTTATCGCCAGATAAAATACGGTAAAGCAGGCTACAATACCGCCCGCCCGGTAGTCAATCAAAAACACCGCGGCAGACACAGCACACAGCAGAACTCCCAAATATATGATAAAATTCAGATACGTCTTAATACGTCCCTTTAACCTGATATATTTTTTCATATGTTTCGCCATAGCCATTCTCCAATCGGGCAGCGTGTCCGACTTTGCCCTTTGCGGATATTGTACCATAGTTTAGCACATTATGCCACTAATTAATTTGTCAAATCGTCGGGGCTTTCCCAAAATCCTGCCGTTTATAGATAAAATATAGGGATGAAAAATATAGATGCTGCCATTTTATATGGAATATATCGGCATAGAGAGGCAAAAAAATGACCAACCAGCCGCCGGCCAATTGGTCATTTCTGTTATTCCACTCTGTGAAACCTTAGTCCTGAACGTAAGGCATCAACGCCACGTGACGTGCTCTCTTGATCGCAGAGGTCAGCGCTCTCTGGTGCTTAGCGCAGTTGCCGGTGATACGGCGGGGAAGGATCTTGCCTCTCTCGGACACGTATCTCTTGAGCTTGTTGGTGTCCTTGTAATCGATCACATTATCTTTGCCGCAGAATACGCATACTTTTCTCTTTCTGCGGATACCGCCTTTTTTTCTCATTGGAGATTCAGATTTCTCTGCTTTATTGTAAGCCATTTTCAGTGCCTCCTATCTAAAATAATTGTCAATTAGTTGAACGGCAGCTCCTCGTCGATTCCGTCAGGAATATTCATGAAACCATCGCCTGCGCCGCTGGGTGCAGGAGCGTTGTTACCGCCGCCCATGTAACCACCGCCATTGTATCCGTTATCGCCATTGTTTGCCGATGCGTTTTTGCTCTCTGCAAACTCATGATCTTCTACTACTACCTCTGTGGTGTATACCTTGACACCATCTTTGTTAGTGTAGCTGCCAGTTTGGATACGTCCGGTTACAGCAATCTTTGTTCCTTTACGCAAATACCGCTCTGCAAATTCACCTGTGCGTCCAAAAGCAACACAATTGATAAAGTCAGCTGTTTGCTCCTCTCCATTATTGTTTCTGCTCTGTCTACGGTCAACTGCCAGGGTATATCTTGCGATAGCCAGAGGACTCTCTCCCTGCGAATATCTCACCTCAGGATCTCTGGTCAAACGTCCCATAAGAATTACTTTGTTCATGCTTTATCTCGCTTTCTTTATGCCTCGTCCTGTCTAACGACTAAGTATCTGATGACATTGTCCATAATGCGGACACGGCTCTCGATCTCTGCAGGCACAGTGGGCTCTGCGTCGAATCTGATAAAGTAGTAGAAACCTTCCTTCATCTTCTGAACCTCGTAAGCAAGTCTCTTCTTGCCCCACTCATCCACCTCTGTGATGGTACCGCCAAATCTCTCAACGAGAGCCTTGCACTTCTCAACAACCTGTGCTCTCTCTTCGTCCTCGATCTTAGCGCTAACAACAACGGCTAATTCGTACTTGTTCATTAAAGTTACCTCCTTTTGGTCTCTGGCCCCCGCCTCACCGGGAGCAAGGAATTAATATATCACAGCTATCAATAATAGCATACAGGCTCCGGAAAATCAAGCAAAAACTTCACTTTTTCTCCATCTTTTTTACAAAAATCATTCTGCGGGCAGAATCTCTTTGATATTTTTCTCCAACAGCCGCCGGGCAATCATGATCTGGTGTCCACAGCCTCTGCACTTGAGCCTGAAATCAGCTCCCACCCGAAGCACTTCCCACTCTCTGCTGCCGCAGGGATGCTGCTTTTTCAATTTTAAAATGTCTCCAATGTTAATGTCCATTGTCTGTCCCTCTTAATTATAGTTTCAATATCTCAAAAATGTCCCGCTAAAAAGTCCTTCACCACGCCCATGAATTCCCGGAGCATATTGTTGGGCAATGTCCATGGGTAGGAGCTGGCCGACAGACCCTGCACATGCTCATAGCCCGCTCCAGCCGCCAGATGCAGCGCCCGATACATATGAAAGTTGTTGGTGACAAGCACCACGCTGTCCGCCTGACGGTTCAGCAGATTCCCGCTCAGCTCCAGATTCTCACAGGTATTGCGGGACGCCTCCTCCAGATGTATCCGCTCCGGCGCAATTCCCGCTGCCACCAGATAGTCATACATGCCTCTGGCCTCACTCATGGGCTCGTTGCTGCCCTGACAGCCGGATACTATGACCTGGGTATCAGGATTCTGCCGCAGATAGACCACCGCCCGATCCAGACGCCGTTTCAGCACATCGCTGGGACCGTTTTCTCTGATCTGGGCACCCAGAATAACACAGTAATCCGCCCCCGGCTGCGCTTCGGCTCCGAACTGGGTCAGTATCAGCCCCTCCACAGCCACAAGAGCTGTCAGGCCCACAGCCACCAACAATCCCCAGCAGAACTTGAGCCACCGCGGCATGCTCTCCGTTCTCTGGCCGCGCAGCAGACCGCCCCAGATCATTAGTGCCAACCCTCCCACGCCCCAGGTCAGGAAAAACCAGGAGCCAAACCGCACAAATAAAAATATGAACAGACAGTACAGCAGGCATAGAACTCCCAGGCACAACAGAAATCCGCCCACCACCACGCCGGCAGAACGCTTTTTCCCCCGGCGATACACATAGATAACCCTCTTGGTCTTGTCATAGGGAACCAGTTCCTCCCGTTTTCTCCTGCGCATGGCATTTTCCTCCAATTTCTTCTACCTTCTATAACTATAACAGAAAATTCGAGCTGCCTCAACCGCCGGATCGCCTCGGAATTCTTAAATTTTTCTTATAAAAAAGAACTTGGGGTTTTTTACATTAAGTACTTGTTTAAATTGTCCAGAAATGCTAATATATAACAAAGTGTAATATACAATTTACACCAAATAAGTATCAAAAAAGGAGATCCAGTATGGCAAAAGAAATGATTGCAATGATTCTAGCCGGTGGACAGGGTTCCAGATTGTACGCCCTGACACAGAAACTGGCTAAACCTGCAGTTCCTTTTGGCGGAAAGTATCGGATTATCGACTTCCCCTTATCTAACTGCGTCAACTCAGGAATCGACACCGTTGGTATCCTGACCCAGTATCAGCCTCTGGTGCTGAACGAATATATTGGCAACGGACAACCCTGGGATCTGGACCGTCTCTACGGCGGCGTGCATGTGCTTCCCCCCTATCAGCAGGCGCAGGGTTCCGCCTGGTATAAGGGTACAGCTAATGCCATTTATCAGAATCTGTCCTTTATCAAACGCTACGATCCGGAATATGTGATTATCCTCTCCGGCGATCAGATCTGCAAGCAGGACTACAATGATTTTCTGCAGTTCCACAAGGAGAAGGGCGCTGAGTTCAGCGTGGCGGTTATGGAGGTACCCTGGGACGAGGCATCCCGTTTCGGACTGATGGTGGCCGACGAGAACGACAAGATCACGGAATTCCAGGAGAAACCCAAGAATCCCAAATCCAACC
This sequence comes from Lachnospiraceae bacterium, assembly GCA_014804645.1. Classification (GTDB taxonomy): domain Bacteria; phylum Bacillota; class Clostridia; order Lachnospirales; family Lachnospiraceae; genus Acetatifactor. The sequence continues at coordinate 12,076 of JAAUZI010000038.1, forward strand.
TGGCTTCCATGGGTATCTATATCTTTAACCGTGATATTCTGGAGAAATATCTGATCGAGGATGAGGCTGATCCCAATTCCTCCAATGATTTCGGCAACAATATCATTCCCAATCTGCTGCGGGACGGCCGGCAGATGTACGCCTACCACTTCAGCGGCTACTGGAAGGATGTGGGCACCATATCCTCTCTGTGGGAGGCCAACATGGAGATCATGGACCCCGAGACCTCCGGTATCAATCTGTTTGACGAGAGCTGGAAGATATACAGCCGCAACAGCGGCATGACCGGCCATAAGATCGGTGGAAACGCCGTGGTGGAGAACTCCATGATCACTGACGGCTGCCGTATCAACGGCCATGTAAAGCACTCCATTCTCTTTGCCGGCGTAAAGGTAGAGCCGGGCGCCACCGTTGAGGACGCCGTGGTTATGGGAGGCAGTGTGATCCATGCCGGCGCCTCCGTAAAGCATTGTATCGTGGCTGAAAACGCCGAGATAGGTGTCAACGCCGTGGTCGGCGCAATGCCGGAGAACGGCGAGAACGGCGTGGCCACAGTGGGACCCGGTGTGCACATTGGCGCCAGAGCTTTGGTTGGACCCAACGCCATGGTAGAAAATGATATAAAGGATGGTGAATCACAATGGTAAATACGAATCAGGATGCCCTGGGCATTATTTTCCCCAACAGCTATGACAATCAGGTTCCCGAGCTGGTAAGCGAGCGTCTGATGGCTTCCATCCCTTTTGCAAGCCGTTACCGCATGATCGACTTTCTGTTGTCCAGTATGGTGAACTGCGGCATTGACAATATCTCCGTGATCGTGCGCAAGAATTACCGTTCCCTGATGCGCCACTTGGGTTCCGGCCGTGAGTGGGACCTGACCCGCAAGAACGGCGGTCTGAATATTGTGCCTCCCTTTGCCGAGAAGACCGTCAAGGTCTACAACGGACGTGTGGAGGCTCTGGCCAGCATACTTGAGTTTCTGAAAGTACAGAGAGAAAAATATGTAGTTATCTCCGACGCCAATATTGTAGCAAATTTTGATTTCAACGCTATGATTGACGCTCATGCCGCCAGTGGCGCAGACGTGACTATCGCCTACAAGAAAGAGGAAATACCTTACAGTTTCATGAATCTGCAGCCCACGCTGACCACAGATCTGTACTACACGCTGGAGATGGATGCGGATAGCCGCCGGGTGAACCGGATCAAGACCAATCCCAAGGACAATGGCCCGCAGAATTATTCCATGAATATCTATCTGATTGACAGGGAACTGCTGATTGAGCAGATTTCCAACGCCTACGTCCATGGTTTCAGCTATTTCGAGCGGGACATATTGGCTCCCCAGCTGGAGGAGTTAAAAGTATATGGCTATGAGTACATGGGCTATACTGCGCGTATCAGCGACAAGAACAGCTACTTCAACGAGAATATGCGCCTGCTGCAGGACGAAAACCTGAACGCCCTCTTTGACCGCGCCCCCATTTACACGAGAGTCCGCGACGACAACCCGACTCGCTACATCGGCAAGTCCAGAGTCAAGAACTCCATGGTGGCTGACGGCTGTGTCATCGAAGGTGAGATCGAGAACTGCGTACTGTTCAGGGGAGTCAAGGTCGGACGGGGTTCCGTGGTAAAGAACTGTATCTTGATGCAGGACACCACCATCATGGACAACGTGGAGATGGATTACGTCATCACTGACAAGGAAGTGACAGTCTCCGCCGGCAAGGAACTGAAGGGCAACGATGGTTTCCCTGTGTTTGTCCCTGCCTATAAAAAAATTTAATATAACCGTTTAAAGAGAAAAGCCCAGGCAAGGCGGCGAAAAAGCCCTCTTGCCTGGGCAACTCTTACGGTTCTTTTGCAGCTCCCATGCAAAACAGAAAGGAGAATCACATGTCCAAGGAAACCGACAGCTTTGTTCAGATTGTCAAAGCCAATGATCATATCGTGTTTTTCGGAGGCGCAGGCGTCTCCACAGAGAGCGGCATACCGGACTTTCGCAGCGTGGACGGACTGTACAACCAGCAGTACGACTACCCGCCGGAAACCATTCTGAGCCACAGCTTTTACCGCAGAAATCCTCAGGAATTTTACCGGTTTTACCACAACAAAATGCTTTTTCCCGACGCCGCTCCCAACGCCGCCCACCGTATGCTGGCCCGCCTGGAGGAAATGGGCAAGCTGGACGCCGTCATCACCCAGAATATCGACGGTCTGCACCAGGCTGCGGGCAGTCAAAAGGTATATGAGCTGCATGGCTCCGTGCTGCGCAACTACTGTGAGAACTGCCATGCCTTTTATGATCTCTCCTATATCATGAACACCGAAGGCGTGCCTCACTGTGACAAGTGTGGCGGTCCAATCAAACCGGATGTGGTACTGTACGAGGAGGGGTTGGATCAGGACACGATAAACGGCGCCGTCAGGGCCATTCATCAAGCCAATGTACTGATTATCGGCGGCACCTCCTTGGCCGTCTATCCCGCCGCCGGTCTCATAGACTATTTCCAGGGAGATCACCTGATCGTTATCAATATGTCGCCTACGCCCAGAGACAGCTATGCGGATCTATGCATTCAGGAGCCTATAGGACAGGTATTTGCAGCTCTGGAAAATGCGCTATAGCGCAAAAATATCGTTCAGCGTATTCAGTCCGTGCCCTTTCTTGCTGATAACCACCACCCGGTCGCCGGACTGAATACAGCTGTTGCCGTCCGGGATAATGACTTGTCCCTGGCGGATAATCATAGCCACCAGAATATCCTTTTTCAGCTTGAACTCCGACTGTCTAAAAGGGATTCCCAACTTTTTGCAGCCGTCATACGCGATAAATTCTATGGCCTCCGCCATCCCTCCCGCTAACTGGTACAGGCACTGTATGTCATTGCCGCTGGCATTGTATACCGTCACGTTTCTCACAAAACTCATGACCCGGTCCGCAGAAATGACAGCGGGAGAAATGGTTATATCTATGTTGACCTTGTTCAGCAGTTTCTCGTAGGCGGTGGCGTTGACCCGCGTGATAACAGACTCCACGCCGCAGGACCAGGCAAACAGAGAGATCACCAGATTGGCGTCGTCATTGCCCGTCAGGGATACGCATACGTCCGCTTTTTCCATGCCCTCCTCCAGCAGCACATCCGCATCCACGCCGTCCGCATAGCTGATCTGCGCTGTCGGGAGCAGCTGCGCCAGTTCTGCGCAGCGCCTTCTGTCATTCTCCAGAATGGTCACGTTCCTCTTGTTTTCCAGCAGCTTTTTGCCCAAATAATACGCCACCGTACCGCCGCCTACCAGCACGATATTTCTGGCCGGTTTATGCGTCAGCCCCAGTTTCATGACAATCTGTGAAATCGCTGTATCGGCGGCAATGATACCCACCACGTCCCCGGGCTGTATGACAAAATCACCGTTCGGTATATACAGTTTTTCTCCCCGTGTTACAGTAGCCACCAGCATGTCCGTGCCGAAAAAACTCTTCACCTCCCGCAGCGGCATACTGCCGCTGGGAATAATATTTCGATCCATATTTATCCGAATGATCGTAGCCACATCGCTGAAGTAGGCATCCGCCTTGACCTTGCCCGGAATACCGATCTGCCTGTACATTTCCTGTGCCGTGTCCAGCTTGGGATTGGTGATGCAGTCAATCTGAAAGGTTTGAGAAAAATAGTCTCCGTCACCCGATAATTCCGGCTTGTGAACCCGGGCCACCGTGTAGCGCGCGCCGCAGTTTTTTGCCACCATACATGCCATCAGATTGATTTCGTCCACAGGCGTCACCGCAACAATCACATCTGCCGTGGCCACTCCCGCCTGCAGCAGGATTTCCTTGGAGGCGCCGCTGCCGCGGACCCCGCTGACATTGTAGAGATTGGTCACGCTCTCCACCCGCTCTCTGTCACTGTCTATCACCACCGTATCATGGCTTTCTGCCGCCGTCCGCTGGGCCAGCAATGTTCCCGTCTGCCCAAGACCCACTATAATGATTTTCATTGGCTTTATCCTCCCATTATAAGTTGCTGACTCCTACCGGCTCTCGCTCTGCCTCCGGACCCGGCGGGCCTTATGCTGTTCTATCAGCCGATAGCCGCTCTTCACTGTCAAGCCCTGTACCACCACCGTGAAAAGAATCGTCACATACGCCGTGTTCAGCACCACCAGATACTGCTCCTGACTCAAAAGTTCCCTGGTGCTCATGGCCAGGGCCAGAGACAGTCCGCCTTTCAGGGCGCTCCATGTCATCAGCGACACAAATTCCGTCAGACTGTAGCTGCTGGGAATCCTTCCCTTGCCCAACAGCAGGCTGGACAGGGCCACCCCGACAAAACGCGACAAAATCACTGCCGCAATGGACACCGGCACAATAAACAGAATATGTGAACTGATATGGACATTCAGCACCGACAAACCAATCATAACAAAAAGCACAGCGTTCAGTATACTGTCCAAAATCTCCCAGAAATCTACATACAGATTGTGGGGATCATATACCTGCCTTTTTCGCTCCTGACTGCCCATCACATAGGCAAAATACATGCCGCACACCACCGACGCGATGACTCCCGAAAACCCAAAGTGTTCGCAGACCGCATAGGCCAGCGCCACGTCCAGAACACTGATCAGAATCTGCCGCACCGGCTCGCGCGTCAATTTCATCAGCTGTCCCAGCAAAAAAGACACAGCCAATGCCACCGCCAGCGCCCCCAGCACCTCTTTTAGCATCACCGTCAGGAAATTGCTCTCTCCGCTGTTGCCCACAATGCTCTTGAAAAAAACAAAGAGCGCTACGCCCGTCCCGTCGTTGAAAAGTGATTCACTCTCAATCACGGAGGTGACATTCTTGGACAACCCCAGCTTGTTCAAGATGCCCGTGGCGGCGATGGGATCTGTGGGAGACACAATGCAGCCCAGCAGAATACACAGCCATATATCCACCGGAACGCCAAACAGCCGGGCGGCCCCCCAGAACAACACGCCGTACAGCAGAGAGGAAAGAACCGTTGTCAGCAGCGCCAGCAGACTGATGGCTTTCAGATTCTGCCGGAATTTGCGCAGATTCACCTTGCTGGCCCCCGCAAACAGCATAAAGCATAATACAGTATCCAGCAGATAGGCCTCGAACTCAAAACTGGCGATCTGGTGCAGCGGCTTTGAGAGAGACTCCCCCGGTACCAGCATATCGACCAGCAGCAGTACAACACTAATGATCAGCGAAAAAAGCACCAGAGCAATGTCGCTCTGCAAGTGAATCCATTTCTCATTGACCAGTCCGATGCCCACAATAAAAATCAATATGACGATTACAAACCCCATTATACTCATTCCGATATACCTCCCTTGAGTATACCCCAGTAAAAAAGACCTCAATCGCTTTTCACAATCAAGGTCTTGCAGATTTCTTCTTTCTTCTTGTCAAGACAGACAATACAATAGAAACCGCTCCCAACAGGACGTAAATCCCTCCCAGAATCAGAAACATCTGGCCGACGGGCGCAAAGAACAGGGTCATCAGATTGCTCCGCATATCAACGATATGATTGACTGCCTCCGCCATAAAGCCGCAGGATGCCGACATTGCACAATCCGCTATACCGATAATCACCAGGGCCGCGCCGTATGCCCTGTGTCCTCTGAAACTGTGCCCAGTTAAAAACCAGAGTCCCACGCCCGCTGCCACCGTCAACAGCGCTGTCAAAATCAGAAAACCATTGGACAAAAGTATTCTTGCAGCAGCAAACACAACCGGGTGGTCATTTCGGTAAGTGTCCAGAATAAAACGCTGTCCCAGCGCCAGATTATCCCATGTGGTCTCGTATCTCTCCATGTCATCGGGGGTAACAGAGTACTGCAGATCCTGGGTGACCGCGTCTCTGTACTCCTCCTCCAGCTGCGCAATATCATCAAAGTCTATCCGGCCCTTCCCGGTCTTTTTCAGCAGATCATCTCTAAAGTCTTTCAGCTTTGCAGCTACAAAATCTCTGGTATATTCTGCGTCCAACAGCCTTTCGGCACCCTCGCCGTCAATCTCCGGAGTATCCACCATCACTACAAAAAACAAAGCCATCGACATGCGATCCGCAATCTTGGTAATCTGCATCTGGGAGAGTTCCCATTCCCTCGCAAGTGTTTCTATTGCTCTATCGCGCATTGCGTAGCGCAGGCTGCCGGCAATACTGCCCAGCAGGCCAATCAGGCAGATGAATATACTCAAAGCAATCGTTATTCCCGTCTTCTTCCTGTGGCTCATCTCAATCCTTCTCTGCTCTCTCCAACACTGCGGCATGTTATAGCCACACGATAGGAGTTGTCGTAAAAAAAGACCCCGAACATACGGGATCCTTTTCAGAGGTGCGAGCCGGATTTGAACCGGCGATAACGGTGTTGCAGACCGGGGCCTTACCACTTGGCTATCGCACCATACAAAAATGACTCCAACGGGAATCGAACCCGTGTTACCGCCGTGAAAGGGCGATGTCTTAACCGCTTGACCATGGAGCCAAATCACAGGACGGCAAACCAGAAATTTACCTGAGCAAGTTCTTCTTGGGATTCCAGCCAAAAATAACTCAGCACAAATATATTACCACAGCTCAACACTTTTGGCAATAGAAAAATTTTATCTTTTGTAATGCTAAATTCTGTTTCGCACTGTTACTTATTTGCCCTCCGTTTCGCCTGTGCGGCATTGGCCCACAGACAAAGCGTCACAAGCAGCATGATAAAAGAGCCGATGAGCGCTGTAAAATACGCATAAGCTACAGGCGTAGAAGTCCGAACGCCCTCCACATTTGCATATAGCTTGCCGCCCGAAAGATAAGCGGTAACCGTCGCCCCCTCGCGATAGGAATAGGAATCATGTGCATTTTTCAGTTTATATACGTCCCCATTATATCTGACATAGACCTCATATGAGTTCATCGTAGATCTTGTAGTTTCGGTCCTGATCGTTGTTGTGCGGGTATCCGAGCTGACCACCGTTGCTTTTACTTCCGTGTAATCGAGTTCCGCATTGACCATGGGGCCTCTCAGCAACACCGTTGCTACGATACAGATGATGGTAATGATTCCACATGCATACACTTTTTTCATTTTTTCACATTCTCCTTTTTATCTCGTATTTTGGTTTTCTGATATTTTGTAATTCAAGACTCCTCCAATACACTCTGGAAGTTTGCTTTCAGCTCCTGGTCAATCATTTTGCAGCTGCTGCGGTCATAATGCGATCCGGTGGTATCCCACAGAATCGGACACATCTGCCGCTCATATGCCTCCCTGCATACCGATGACAGATACAGTCTGACAGAATCGGCATCCTTGTTATTCTTCACACAGCCGTACTCGCCAACAATCACAGGAATTCCCTTGTCAATATAATTGGACTTCATCATATCCAGATAATAGTAAAGCTCCTTAAAATCCTTATCCGTTCCCCATGTAGAAACCGCCTTGCCCCAGTCCGCATCCTCTTCCAAGATTGTGAAAGTAGACGGCGTATAATAATGTACCGAGACTGCGCAATGCCCTGCCGGATCATCAGGCATCTCAAAAGCCGCGTCGCAGGTCGCCGAAATATCTGTGGCATATCCGGCGATCAGCAAGTGACGCCATGTGTTGTTGCCGCCGGAGCTGCGGATAATATCTACAAATGTCTGGTTGATTTCATTCAGCAACGCATAGGCCTGAGCCTTTCCCGCACTGCCTCCCCATCTGTTCCAAAGGCTGTCCCAACAGCCCTCCTCGTTGAGAGACTCCAATAGCAGGTGGTCGTCGTAATCCCGGAAAGCCTCCGCAAGCTGCGTCCAGATTTTCGTGTATGCCGCCAGACTGGTCTCCTTATCCACGGCAAAATTCGCAAACATTTCATCCTCGTCATGATGGATATTCACGATAACATACATCCCAGCATCAAGCGCCCATTCCACACTCTCTTTCACAGCCTCCAGGTATTCGTCGCTGATATTGTAATCGTCATCCATCAGATTGAACCAGTGTACAGGAACTCGCAGCACGCCAAAACCTTCATCTGCGTAACCCTGAATGATTTCCTGCGTTATGACCGGACTTCCCCAGCAAGTATAGTAAGCTTGTGGCGAGCCATCGCCCCATTCATCCACCCAGGAGCCAAATGCCTCAAAGGTATTGCCGAGATTGATCCCATACCCCATATCTCTCACAAGCTCCATTGTGGTCTTATTCCACATTTCCGGCGGCTCTTCCGTCTGCGTCTCTGTCTCGTCCTGCATTTCCGCTTGAGCCCCCGCCAGTGTCTCTTCCGGTGTTTCTTCTTGTGTTTCTGTCTGTGTTTCCGCAGACATTTCGATTTCCGTTTCCGCCGAGGTTTCGGAACAGGCAGTCATCAGCAGAGACATTGCCGCAAATGCAAGAACTCCATACAACTTAACTCTCTTCATAGCCGCGCCTTTTCCCATAGCCTTTCTGTCGTCTTTTTCTTACTCATACGACATCTGCTTTCTTCTTAATATGATTTCCAATGATCTCCGACACATCACTGATCGTTATAAAGGCACTCGCATCCACCTCTTTGATCAAACGTTTCAGTTCATAGATCTCAAACCGATTCAGCACACAGTAGAGAACTGTTTTCCTTCCGCTGATCAGACCCTCTCCTTCCAGAATCGTCACCGTACGCCCCATTTTCTTAAAGATTTCGTCTGCGATCATCTGGCCTTCATCCGTGATGATCATAGCCGCTTTCGCCTGTTCCACGCCTGATTCTACAAAATCAATCACTTTCGATGTGATAAAATACGTCAGCAGGCTGTACATGGCCCTGTCAAATCCAAACAGAAAACCGGCGACCGTATAGATCACAACGTTAAAAAAGAGAACCGACTGCCCCACCGGGAGGTTAAACTTTTTGTTCAGGAAGATCGCCACCGTCTCTGTTCCGTCGAGGCAGCCGCCAGCGCGGATGACAAACCCCACACCAACTCCCAGAAATACTCCTCCAAAACAGACGGCCAACAGATATTCATGCGTAACATCCACAAGAGACGCAAAAACTTCCAGAAAAGCTGAAAATGTCACCATGGCGACTGCGGATTTGACAATAAATTTAGCTCCCAGTTTCCGCATGCCAGCCAACAGGAAAGGAATGTTAAGTGCCAAAGTCAGTATTCCAAGAGGAATCCCACTCAGGTTATTGATCATGATCGAGATTCCCACGATCCCTCCATCCAGGATCGTGCATGGAACCAAAAATTCTTCGATGGAAAATGCAGCGATCACCGCACCGATCACCAGCATTACATAACTGGATATTTCCCGCATATATTTTTTTAAATTTAATGCATTGTCTGACATAAAAAACACCTCTAGTACTATCATATCAACGGAATCTGTATCCGTCAAATAAAACTTTGATATTTACCAATGGCAACTCCACAAAAACATCCCAGTATACACTTCCCTACAAGTCCCACTTTTCTTCCATCAGCGCAAACAGTTCGGAATTATTCAGATGATTTTCCATATTTAGGATCAGCAAGATTCTCCTGTCCTCTTCCGGATACAGAAATTCTCTCTGCCATTCATAAAAATGTGGCCCTTCTCCCAGATTCCTGACAAACCCCATCATATTTTCCAACATCCATGCTGTCTGCTTTATATCCGTGAGACATTCATTTTTATAAAACCCATGCCATTTCCCATGCTCCCGTTCTCTCATGGCGCTGTCAGCCTGCAAAAATTCCTTTCTCGCCCTGCCTGCCAGATAAAAGGACTTTTTATAATCCTCCGCAAGAGCCGCCAGAATTCCCTGAGCGGCAGTCGAAGCTCCCAGACAGCAGTGATACAGAATTTTCGCCTGCAGTAAAATAGAATCTTCAAACAGCACTCTGCCGCTATCCTTAAGCTCCAATGCCCGCCCTTCGCACAGCCGCACATACTCCTCATAGCCCTCTGCCGCTTCGGCACACAGTCTTTCGTACCACTGCGTCTGCTCTCTCAGACTATTACCGGGCGCTGCCCAACGCATGCCGTCACAGCACCTGCCTTTGTCTTTCATCAGCTGACCGATCAGCATCCTGGGCACATGGTTAAAAAACTGTTCGCCTGCCCGCTCATCCTCATGCTCCCCAAAAGAAACCGCATGATCGTGGAAGGCCGCCAGGCTCTGCGCCACTGCATCGGCATTTTCCGCACCGTAATAGCGCGCCGCATACTCCCTTCTGTGCGTTTCTTCCTCTGCCGTTCCATCTCTCCACAGTCGTGCCACAAGATCCAGGAAATAAACATGGGGCTTAATGTTGGAGCAGTTGATGATCCAGAAATCCTTTCCGTTTCTTTCAAGTACCTGTGAAAGCTCCCGCACCACAAAAGATGGCGGATTTGGCAGCATTGTGATATGATTTGCCGCCTGCAGATCATAAAAGGAAACATGGTAGTAGATTCCGTTATGTTCCCGATTTCCGGCCTCCGGCAACGCCGGAACTCTGGGATTATGATTATTCTGCCGCCTTGACACCATCTTTCCGTATCCGTTATCCGCCCATATTTTGATTACATCCTCCGGCAGCTCCAGACAGCCCTTCTGATACAGCTCCATCATTTCTCCGTAGAGATTGGTACAGCATGGAGCCTGCGGATCTGCTTTTTTCACCAGATCATACTGTATTCTGATCAGACTGCTCAAGAGTTTCCCTCTCGCTTCATCCGTTTCATAAAGAGGGTCCGTCATCCAGAACGGACAATCTCCCTGTCCTCTGAACCCCAGATTCCAGATCACCTTCATCCCCTTTTGCGCTTCCAGCGCATCCTTCCACAGCCCCTGGAATAATTCCGAATATTCCGCATAGGAAGGATTTAATTCCGGATAAGCTCTCGCAAACATCTCTGCTCCCAATGGCTCCGCATGATGATGGGTGATATAAAGTCCCATAGATGCGGCCAACCCCCGGTAACGCTCTGAATTTCTGTCCGTTCCGGGAATCACCATATTGCCCCCGCAGCGAAGCAGCGTTTCAAACGCCATCTCCCACGGCAGATCTTTCTTCCGCTCCACATGCCAGGTGTGCAAAAGGACCTCATCATTGATAAACCACCCTCTGTATTTTACGGCACAGGGCTTTGAAGCAAAAAAATAGTCTCCGGGAATTTTCTGCTCTTTTTTCAGGACAAATTGCTGATCATTCCAGAACCAGAAATCATTCACCCCCAGAAGGCTTCTGCTGATCTCATAAATGCCGTAAATAAATCCCAGCTCATCCCCTGCATGAAGCTCCAGTTTCCCGTCTGCCGCCTTAAGAAAAAACTGTTCCATTTCCATGGTTTCCTCCACCAGACAGATGGAGGCTCCCTCCTTTTCATTATTCGGGAAAACCTTTCTCATATCGCGATACAAAGCAGAAACCGCTCTGCGCACTGCATCTGTCGCCGCCCCTTCTATTTGCGTGTTCCGATTTAGAATAACTGCCATGCCACTCTCCCACCTTCTTCATTTAGCAAAAAAAATTTTAACACATCCCGCCAAAACACAAAAGCCCGCAAACACTGGTGTCTACGGGCTCAAATCTCCAACAACTCGTACAGCGGTACCAATAGATTGATTATAGTACAGCAAAGACTCCCTTGCAATAGCGGCTTTGCAATTCGATTTAATACAGTTAAGCTCCTATTGAAAATGCCGCTGGTTCGGCGGGAGAACAGCTCTCCCAGTAGGGCTCGAACCTACAGGTATTTCTTATCCTCCTCGTACTGTTTCGACTTCTCGTAATACTTCGCCTGAGCCTCCCAGAGCTCCCGATATTTCCCCTCTGTATCGATCAGCTCCTCATGATTTCCCCGCTGNATGANACTTCCGTNCTCAAACACCAGNATCTCCCNGCAGAACCTGCAGCTGGANAGCCTGTGNCTGATNTANATNGCNGTGCGNTCNCCCACGATTTCATCAAATTTCCGNTAGATNTCCGCNTCCGCAATGGGGTCCAGACTCGCCGTAGGCTCATCCAGAATAATGAATGGNGCGTCCTTATACAGCGCCCGGGCGATGGCAANCTTCTGACGCTCGCCTCCCGAAAGCTGAATGCCCTCCTCGTCAAAATCCTTAAAAAGCCAGGTCTTCAAGCCATCGGGGAGTTCCTCCAGACGTTCTCCGAAACCGGCGTCCTCAAGACATTTCCNGGCNCTGGTTTCATCCACGTCGCAGGAACCTGCCACATTCTGTCCCAGCTGGTGNGACAGCAGACAGAAATCCTGGAAGACCACCGAGAAAATAGCCATGTATTCNTCATAACGGTATTTTTTGATGTTGACGCCGTTTAAAAGAATCTCACCCTCCTGNGGGTCATAAAGGCGGCAGAGCAGCTTGATAAAGGTGGACTTGCCNGAGCCGTTCTCNCCTACCACCGCCAGCTTGTTTCCCACCTCAAAGCTCACCGAGACATTTTTCAGCGCCCANCTCTCGCAGTTCGGATACCGGAAACTGACATTNCNAAACTCCACATTGTACTTNCTNTCCCNNCGCTTTTCCGTGGTCAGGCTGCCCTGGTACATATTGTTNGGNANATCCAAAAANTCAAAGATTTTTTCNACAAANNCGGCGTTTACCCTGAGTTCGTTTGCCNNCGTCATAAATCCNGTAAAACCCGAGGCCAGCCTGNTTANCGCNCCCACATACTGNGTGACCTCCCCGATGCCGAAGGCTCCTGCCCANGCTTTCAGACAGACAAACAGATAGNTCACGCTCATCAGAAGTTTCTCGCCCAGGGATNTTCCCACCAGNCAGAGCCCAAAGCTGCCCTTGTACTGTCTGTCNCATATCCCCCCTACANNCCAGGTATTCTCCTTCCATNNATAATGATCAGCAATCTCNGCCTGTGGATACATTCGGTACTCCACCATGCNGTCAGCATCGTCCCGCAGATACCCAAAGTGCGAGAACAGCCTGTTTCCCAGCCTTGCGGCCGCGCTCATGGACGCATTCTTCTCTNNCATCCTTGCNTTNAGCCAGGGAGCTATGGCGGCNGTNAGCNCTATCAGCCCGANAAAACCCAGAATNACCAGCGGATGATTCAAATAGGCAAACGCACTTNCCNCCGGAACCTTNCTTNTAAANAGNCCCACCGACAGAGCGATGGCGCCGATTACCGAAAAGAAATNCNATACAATACTCTCAAAAACCCATTGGAATTTGGAGAANCCCCAGCCNTGCCAGTTTCTGTTTTGAGTAATCTGGTCATAGAGATCCCGNACCTTCTGNTCTTCCACATCACAGTAATCCATTGACATGAACTTNTCGTCTTCGATNCTNTGCATNTTAGCCCAGAAAAGNGAGGATTTGACCGCATATGCATGGTACATCACNCCGTTGATGATNCCGAANGCTGCCGCCGTGAGGATCGATNCAAACGCCCACATCGNCAGCGTTTCCGCCCGNCTNTCTCCCGCNAGCTCGNCGATCAGCCTTGCCATGATGACCAGACCNNCATAGGAAGCAACCACATTCAACANCGATTTTNCAACNGCATANGGAAACATCCATTTATTTTTGGAAGCCAGGAGCCTGACCGCACGNATATTGATCTGGANGGCCCTGCGCCAGCTNATTTTTTCAGATTTGGTTGACATCAAACTCCACNCCTTCCCTATAATATCTTGACTGGATCTCAAACAGCCNCGCATACTCCCCGCCCTTTTGGACCANCNCCTCGTGAGTCCCTTCCTCGGCGATCTTGCCCTNCTCCAGGTACAGAACCCTGTCNCAGAACCTTGTGGATGCCAGNCGNTGNGAGATGAACACCGCNGTCCTGCCCTCTGTCATCTCGNTNTANTTNTTGTACATATCCTGCTCNGCCAGAGGNTCCAGCGCNGCTGTAGGCTCNTCAAGCATCAGNACCGCTCCGTTCTTGTAGAGCGCCCGNGCCAACATCAGNCGCTGATACTGGCCTCCGGAGAGCATTACNCCNTCCAGGTANACACTCCGCCCCAGATGCGTGTCCAGTCCCGCNGGCAGCTCGGAGACCATTTTCGTCAGCCCGGCTTTTTCAATGCAGTCCTTCACCCTCTCCANGTCGANNTCTGTNGCCGACTGCGCNACCGTCTCNGCCACNGTGATATCCATNATNTTAAAATGNTGGAACACNGCCGAGAACAGNCCGTAGTACTCTCCTCGATCAAACTCTCGAATGTCAGTTCCATCCAGCAGGACGCGCCCCTCGTCCGGGTCCAGCAGGCCGGTCATGAGCTTGACCAACGTAGTCTTACCCGCTCCGTTTAAGCCTACCACCGCCACCTTTTCCCCTTTTTTGACAGTCAGGTTCATGCCGTCAATGATCTTTTTATCCGACTGTGGGTAAGAGAAACTAACATTTTCCAGCCGGATCTCGTAGGTTTCCTCCCGGGGGATGCTCCTCCCGCCCTCAAAGCGGAAGGGCTCCTCATAATACAGGCATTCCATAAGACTGGAAAGATCCAGACACATATTTCTAAGCTCCAGCAGATTGTTCAGGACGCCGCTAAACTGCCCGTTAAAGGAATTGACCGCCGAAAAATAGAGCATGAATTCCGCCGCGCTCATGCCGCTTTCCAGACACATTTTCAGCAGGATATAGCAGGTGGCCCCACTCCGCAGGAATTCCAGCGTCGTGCTGGAAAAGGTCCCGATCAAGTAAAAGACATGTTCCCTCCTGGAGTACGCCTGACGGGCCAGAAATGCCTTGTCGGTCAGACGCTGGAGCCAGCTTTTCAGGCCGAACAGGCGGATGTCCTTGGCTATGGGCAGATCCCGGGGCAGGCCGGTCAGGTACCACATCTGCTTATCCAGATGCGAGCGTTCTTCCCGGTGCCTGTAATTATACTTGTAGACATAGGATGACACAATAAACTCCAGAATGCTCAAGGTCATCGTCACCGCCAAGACCAGGGGATGGACATGTGTCAGCACCACGGCGAAGAAGCCGAACATCGCCAGCCGGACCACCAGCTCCTGTAAGACATGCCAGATGCGCTCGGTTGCAGCACTATTGCTGCCGCAGCACTCTCTGGCGCGCTCCTTGAGCCTCTGCCACTTCGTATCCAGACAATTGACATAGGAGGTATACGCTATCTTATCCTTAAGTTCCTGCAGAATATGGGAGCGCAGCTCTATCTGATATGCTGATTTTACCCCCCAGCAGCCCACTCCGTTGCCAATAAACGCAATCGCGGCATCCGAAACAAGGCACCCTCCGATCAAAAAAGCCGCTGTCAGCAAGAGCTCACCCACAGGACTCCTCGCTTCAAGCCGGGCCAGAATCATAGGGGACATGTAAAACCCAAACACCGCACTGGCGATATTAAAAATAATCTGCAGCAGCAGAATAAACGGAACCTCGGCGCGGTATCTAAGCGCCCGTGAGAACATAAAACCCACGCAGCGCCACATACCGTACTTCGGTTTTTCTTTTTTGTTTTCCGTAGACATTCTTTTCACTCCTTCCTTTGTCTGTCAGTATAATTCAAAAATCCCCGAAAAATCATTTCGGGGATGAATCGTATTCTGTGGGGGATGAGTTGTTATCTTAACGGTCGTTAGTGAGTATAGTCTCACTCAGCGCTTCCGGCAGCAGAATCTCCGTCGTAAATGCCCCGTCCTCCGAATTTACAGACAAATAGCCGCCCAGTTTCTTCACCACCGAGTCTATTCTTCCCAGGCCCAGTCCGTGGTCGCCGCCCTTCGAGCTTCTGAAAAGGTTTCCAACCTTTGTAAGCTTTCCGCCGTTTGTGAAATTTAAAAAGGAAATATACAGCTGCACGCCCTTCATATCCATATAAACCCGGATCACTCGCTGCTCCGGCGGCAGGGAGACGCTGGCCTCTATGGCGTTGTCAAAAAGATTACCAAGGATGGTACAGAGATCCACCGCCGAGTAATTGAGCAGTGCCGGGATGTGTGCGTCCGCCTCCACCCTGATCCCCCGGTCGTTTGCCAGGGCGATCTTAGAGTTCAAAATCGCGTCTGTCATGGGGTTTCCGGTCTTAAGCACAGTGTCCACGGTGTAAAGATCGGTCTCCAGGTCCTCAAGATAGTCAGAGATCGCCTGCAGGTCTCCCTTGTCGGCATAGGTCTTCAACACCTGGATATGATTGCGGTAATCGTGCCGCCAGCCGCGCATTTTGCGGTACATGTTGTCCACCTCGGCAAAGTGGGTCTTGAGCAGCTCCTGCTGATACGCCTCGATTTTTCTGTCCGCTCTCCGTGATATTTTCATGTCTATACCCCTTACCGCTTTAGATTTATGATCGCCCGATTGACTGTCTCGTATGCGCCCCTGGGCAGAGGCACCGATTCGCCGCTGCGAAGAAAAATCTCGGAGCGGGTCACCCGGGAGATAAAATGCAGATTGACGATGTAAGACCTTCCCACCCTTAAAAAGCGCTCGTCCAATTCCCTCTCGATCTCCTTGAGCGTCTTTTTTACAGTATAGCAGCCCTGCGCATAAATGGTGATATAGTTCTTGATTACTTCAATGTAACGAATCTCGTAGATTGGCAGCAGAACCGTCTCTGCGGGGGTCTCGAGCACTATCTTCCGGCCGTCGATCTCCTGCTTTTCCAAAGCACGATCCAGTGTCGAAAAGAGCTTTTCCGGCAAGACGGGCTTTAGCAGATAGTGCAGCGCCGCGACCTCGTATCCCTCGGCGATGTAATCCGAAAAACCTGTGATAAAGACGATCTGGATAAGCTTGTTCCCCTTGCGAAGTCGTTTTGCCAGCTCCACGCCGTTCATCCCCGGCATCTCGATGTCCAGAAGCACGATGTCGGGTACGAGATCCTCATATTCAAACAAAAAGGCCTCAGCAGTAGGGAATTCGGACACACTGACATCCGTCCCCGACTGCCGTGCCCACTCCCGTACCAAGGCATTTATGGATGCACGCTCTTCTGAAGAGTCATCGCAAATACAGATTTTAACGTTCATGGCAAGCTCCTTACACATCCTTATGTGAAAGATGACCGGAGTGTTCGCATAGACGAAGACTCCGGCCCTTAATGATAACACTACTTTCTACCCACAATACATTTTCGGATCATATCTACAGGAATCATGGTCACAGCCAAAAGCACTACCACGATCCAGCCTATAATACCGAAGGGCACACAGCTGAACATATTACCAATCCATGTGAATACAGGCAGAGGAATCAATGCGGCGTTCACAATGGCGGCCTGTACCAGAATAATAGCGAAGAACACCTTGAGGAAACCTGTGTTCTCATCCAGTCCCTTGAAAATTCCAAAGCCGTCATCTCTTACATTAAATCCGTTAAACAGTGCGCTCACAATAAATAATACAAAATATCCCGTCAGATGCATAGGGTTTGGCACACCCGGCTGCACCTGTCCAAAATCATCCACTGCCCAACCGCCAAACAAATTTGCAATAAACGGCAATTTCAAAAATAGGAAACTGATGATGGTAAGCCATGCTCCCATAGTCAAAATCTGCGCCATCATCTTCTTGCTGACAATACTCTCGTCCCTTCTTCTGGGTTTCTCCTTCATGTATTTCTCCATCGCCGGTTCGTTACCCAGCATAATTGCTCCCAGTCCATCCATGACCAGGTTCACGAACAACAGATGTGTTACCTTCAGAGGTTCATCCACACCGAAGAACGGCGCGATAGCGCTGACGACCACTGCCGCCACATTAATAACCAGCTGGAACTTACAGAATTTCAGGATGTTATGGTAAATGGTCCTGCCATACCAGATAGCGTCCTTAATGGACTTAAAGTTGTCGTCCAATACTACAATTTCACCGGCTTCCTTGGCAGCCTCCGTGCCGCTTCCCATGGCAAATCCCACATCTGCCCGCTTCAAAGCCGGAGAATCATTCACGCCATCCCCTGTCATTCCTACTACCTGATTCATCTCCTGGCACAGTTTAACCATTCGGGATTTGTCCGTAGGCAGCGCTCTGGCAATTACTCTAATATCTTTTATGATCGCCTTGACCTCATCATCGCTCATACTATTCAACTCGGCGGAGGTCAATGCCTTGTCGGACTCGTTCTTAATCAGCCCAGCATCCGTTGCGATGGATACAGCTGTCTCCAGTCTGTCGCCGGTGATCATGACTACCTGAATGCCGGCCTCCTGCACCTCGCGGATGGCATCCCTTGCCTCCGGTCTCACATCATCCCGAATCGCCACCAGGCCGACCAACACCACGTCCTCATTGATCTTGTCCTGCACAAGCTCCTTGGAAGAATAGCCAAAGGCAAGCACTCTCATGGCTCTGGACGCCAATTCATTGATTTTGTCATTTAATTCGTCAAAATCCAGAGCTACTTCATTTCCGTTTTTATCCAGTGCCTTTGTTGCAACTGCCAGTAATCTCTCCGGAGCGCCCTTGTAGAAGGTCTTATCCATGCCCTTAATATGCACCTGGCTGAATTTATTGGCCGAGTTAAAGCCCTGAGTCATATTGGCCTCAAACTGCTTATTGTTCGCCAGCAGGTTGAAGGTGTCCTCTCCGATAAATTTCATCAGTGCCTGATCTGTGGCGTTTCCACCGATTACCTTGTGGGAGGAATCGAACATGGAAGATGTATTTTTGCCGATAGCTATATCCACTAGACCCTTCATTTTTCCATAGTTCTTCAACTCATCCAAGGGGATGGTTTCTCCCTGGGGGGTGAAAAATTCCACTACCTCCAGCATACCCTTGGTAATAGTACCCGTCTTATCGCTGAACAGAATATTCAGGGAACCTGCCGTCTCAATACCTTCCGCCTTGCGCACCAACACGTTGTGATCCAGCATCTTGCTGGTATTCTGCATCAACACCAGGGAGATCATGAGCGGCAGGCCTTCCGGTACCGCACACACAATAATTACGATGGCCAGGGATGCTGCCCTTACCACATCCTGAAGGATATGGGACCAGCCTGTTGCCAGATATGCGGATATTCCTCCTGCATTTACCACAAAGAAAATAATATAAAGAACAGCAATCACTACTGCTCCGATGTATCCAAAGGTGGAAATCTGATTGGCCAGCTTGGCAAGCTTTACCTTCAGCGGCGAGTCCGGCTCCTCTTCCTGCATCTCTTCCGCCATTTTACCCATCATGGTTTTCAAGCCTACCTTGCGCACATCCAGAACGCCTTCTCCATCAAATACCACAGCGCCTCTGAACAGGGAATGCTGATCCACAAAAGTGTCACCCGTAATCTCGTCCGGCAGCTCCACATCACCCTGGGCGGCATGTTTTTTGCATTCCTCCGCCTCACCGTTCAAGACGGAATTATCTACCTGGATATCGCCGTCAACCAGAATACCATCCGCCGGTATCTTATCGCCGGACTGAAGCAGGACATTGTCACCCACAACCACATCATCCACATCAATAACGGTAATCATGCCGTTGCGGTACACCTTACAGGTGTCTTTCTTGGTGTTATCCTTCAGCTGACGATACTTTGTGTCACTGGCCACACTCGTCTTGGCAGACACGAAAGCCACAATCAGTACTGCCACAATAGTACCTACCGGTTCATATATTTCTGCGTATCCCAGAAAAAACATTGCAATCATTATCGCTGCGATAATCAACAGGATCTTGATCATCGGATCTCCGAAGGTCTCCTTGAAAGCTTCCCAAAAAGTAGTGGGTTCCGACTCTGGTATCGCATTAGAACCGTATTTCTCCCGGGAGCTTTGTACCTCCTGATCTGAAAGTCCTTTAAATTTCATACTTGTACCTCCCTGACCATCTTCATGGACAAATAATTTTCCCATGCACTCAAAAAAGCGGCGGTTTTGGATTCACGATACATTCCGTGAATCCTGGCTCCACAGACCATTACCGCCGCTCAAAATAATTATGCGGTCTCCTCCGCAAATATATGCATAAAACTGCAAGCTGTATCGGCATATATATGGACTATTCACTACATATATCTGCCGGCCAGCTCTCCCAAGCCGGGATCATTCGTGCCCTGTCCAACGGCATTAAACTTCCACTCCCCATTGTGCCGGTAAATCTCACCGAATATCATTGCTGTCATTCCGGAATAATTATCGGTCAGGCTGTACTTACACATTTCCACATTGTTGTTTGCATTAACCAAACGGATAAACGCATTTTGAATCATTCCGAAATGCTGATTTCTTTGCACTGCCTGGTAGATGTTGACTACCAGTACGATTTTATCATACTGGGCAGGAATCCTCGCGAGATCCACCACGATCTGCTCGTCGTCTCCATCTCCCGCACCGGTCAGATTATCTCCCATATGCTCTATGGTTCCGGACGGGTGCCGGAGATTTCCATAATAAACAATATCCTCCTTATAGACCAGCTTTCCATTGATCAGTGCAAGTGCCGATGCGTCACAGTCTATAGGCTGAGGCTTCGGTGCGAAAAATCCTGTTTTCACTTTGACCTCATCCCATCCCAGACCCACAATTACTTTGGAAAGTCCTGCATTATCCTTTGACAGACTGACCTTCTGTCCTTTCTGTAAACTAACTGACATTTTTGCCTCCTGAATTTATAATATAGTATTACATCTCCCTGAACTGTGCTTATTTACGTCCCGGTTTCCAGTTCATGCCCCAGCCAAACGCTCTGTCCAGCTCCTGGTGTCCCTTGAAGAAACGGACTACTTTCTCCACACTGAATGTCTCATCGTCACGGTTTTCAAACAGCACCAGGCCGCACATGATATCGTTGGAATTGAACTCATCCATACGCACGACAATATCCTCCGCACCGGGATATTTGATCGTAACTACTGCGTCTGCCTGTCTCCAGTTTGCAATACCCTCATAGATAAAGGTATACACAAGAATTCTTCTGATATCGGCAACCTTATCGCCATTGATCCTCAGATTCTCGCCTGCTGCCGCCGCACCTGTTCTGTCATCGCCATCCAGTGAGATGAAAGGCGGATACTGAAGAGAACCAAAAGCATTGCCAAGAGCCTGTACTGCTCCCTTCCGGCCGTCCTTCAGTTCATACAGGCATCCTAAATCCAAGTCGATTCCGCTGCTGCCCAGCAGGCTGGCCAAAAAACCCTTCTTCCCGCTATTCCAGTTCAAATTCACCAGTATCTCTCCCAGACCGCCGGATGTCTTTTTTGTAAGGCTCACCTTCTGGCCTTTTTCCAAGCTAATAGCCATAATCTCTTTTCTCCTATTCCGGTACTGCATCTGACGCTCGAAACGTCTTCTGCAATTCCCTTAGTTTTCTACATCGATACCAAAATTTGCGCATAATGCCGCCAGGCCGCCCTGATATCCGCTGCCGATAGCATTAAATTTCCATTCATCGCCATTTTTATACAATTCGCCAAAAATAGCAGCCGTCTCAATGGAGAAATCCTCTCCAAGATCATAGCGCAGAATCTCTTCCCCGTTGGTTTCATTATAAATCCTGATAAACGCATTGTTTACCTGTCCAAAATTCTGGCGTCTGCTCTCCGCTTCGTATATGGTCACTGTAAAAGCGATCTTGGTAATATTTGCCGGCACCAGAGACAGATCAACCCTAATCTGCTCGTCATCTCCCTCTCCGGCTCCGGTCAGGTTATCTCCCATATGTTTTACACAGCCTGACGGATGGGTCAAATTGCCGAAAAATACAAAATCACCCTGGGCAGATACCCTGCCGCTGTCTGTCAAAAGAAATGCTGCCGTATCCAAATCGAAATCTCCACCGGTGTCATACTGGTTCACATCCCAGCCAAGCCCCACTACTACCTTGCTCAGTCCCGGATTTCCTTTTGTCAGACTGACCTTCTGGCCTTTCTGCAACGAAACTGACATGATTATTTCCTCCTATTTAAGTTCCGTCTCTACACTACAGCGCCCCCGCGGGGGAGTAATTTTCAGCTGCAAAGGGCTCATCTGAAAATTCTCCCGGGCGCCTCCGTTCCGAGACTGTTTTAAGTTCCGTCTCTACACTACAGCGCCCCCGCAGGGGAGTAATTTTCAGCTGCAAAGAGCTCATCTGAAAATTCTCCCGGGCGCCTCCGTTCCGAGACTGTTTTAAGTTCCGTAGTTCCACATATTCCTTTTTAGATGCACTTTACGCTACCTCTATGCCATAATGTGCGCACAGCGCAGCCAGGCCGCCCTGGAAACCGCTGCCGATAGCGTTAAACTTCCACTCGCCGTTGTTCTTGTACAGCTCGCCTACCACAATCGCCGTCTCTATGGAGAAATCCTCACCCAGATCATAGCGGATCAGCTCCTGCCCTGTAGCCTCATCCACAATTCGGATAAACGCATTGGACACCTGACCGAAATTCTGGCGTCTCCCATCCGCATCATAAATTGTAACAGTAAAAGCAACCTTTGTCACATTTTCGGGAATTTTTGTCAGATCTACCTGGATCTGCTCGTCGTCTCCTTCACCTTCTCCGGTCAGATTATCGCCCATATGTTTCAGGGCGCCGCTGGGATGCTCCAGATTACCGTAGAAGATAAATTCCTTCTCTGTGGGACATTTGCCATTGTCGCCTGCCATGAAAGCCGCCGCATCCAGGTCAAAATCAGCACCGGAGTCATAAGCGTTTACATCCCAGCCAAGTCCTACCATAATCTTCTTTAAACCGGGATTTCCTTTCGTCAGGTCTACCTTCTGTCCTTTTGATAAATTGATTGCCATATTCTTGCCTCCTTATTTATATAAATTTTTAATTTATCTAACTAATCCACATCCTACTTTGCATTCGGCATATGGTATTTTCTGTTAAACTCTGTCTTTATCTTCTCAAGTCTTGCCTGATCCTCTATGCGCTGCTTTCTGGCTTTTTCCTGAATCGCGCGCGTCTCATCAATACCGTTCACAATAGTCCTCCAGGTAGTCTCCAGGGTCTCTATCTTAATGGAGCTTCCGGAGGCCAGTTTCGCCGTCATCTTAGACTGCTCTACTGTATTGCGGGCGTTTTTGATCAGCATCTCATTGGTCTTTGCATCCAGCGCGGACATTGCCTCCGCCTGAATCCGCTGACGCTTAAGCATAATTGCCTGAGCCAGAGCCTGCTTGAACACCGGGAGCGTGATAATAAATGCGGAATTGATCTTTCTCACCAGGTTCATATTGCTGAATTCCATGGTTTTAATCATGGGAACGGACTGCATTGCCACATTCTCCGCAGTACGCAGATCCTGTGTTCTCTGCTCCAGCATCATCAAAGCCTGCTGCAGAGTCTGCAGCTCAAACTGTATGGAGGTATCCCCTGTCGTCTCCATATCCTTCTGTCTCTTTGCGATATGCTCTTCAATCTCCCGGCAGCCCTGCTCTCCCGCAAGGATGTATTTCACCAGCTGGTGATAGTACTCCACATTGGAATCAAAGAGCTGGTCCAGTTTCCGGTTAGATTGCTTGATCTCGGACTCATACTGTTTCAGCTGCACATAGATCTTGTCCACTTCTTCGCCCATGGTATGGTATTTGTTCAAGATCTTGTCCAGCTGTTTTCTCAGATTGCCGAAAAGCTTTCCGAACAGGGTGGGATTATCCTTGATTTCTTCAATATCAAACTTTTCCATGATCTTGGCCAAAGTATTCAACATCGCGCTGGACTCATCCAGCTGAGACATGTTCATACTGTTCAACACCACATCCGATGCCCTGGAGATTCCCTCTGCCGCTTCCGCTCCGAAGGATACTATAGATTCCAGGTTGTCGATCTCAATGGTGCTGACTAATGCATCCACCTCGGCTGAGTTTGCAAGCTCTGCATTCATCTGCTGCCTGTCCGCAACAATGTCGTAGCTCTCCACCACCACCAATTCATTTTTCGTATCCGGCACTGTAACCTCCTCCGGCGCCTGTGCGGTCTTCGTGAAATCCAATCCCATGCTTTAATCTCCTCTCTTGAATATCTTTTCACGCCAGGAACGGCGCGGTTTTACAGAAATCGTATCAAAATCGGGAATCGCTAGATCATAGATATATTCGCCGTTCTGATGCTCTTCCATACTTTTACTGCTTAAATATCTCTCCACACTCTGATATCCGGTAGGCACAAAGAAAACAATATCAAAACCGACCAGATTTAGGAAAGCCGTCAATATAGTGTCCTCTAAGGTAAGCACTGTCTCCGTAGTGTTAATGTATACGATCTTGGGATTTTTTTTGGTAAAATCAAACTTCTGCAGCATCCGCAGAATGTCCCTGTTCAGGTTCAGCACGGTCGCAATTACCGTATATTCCGTACCGTTTTCATATATTCCCTTGATCAGTTTCCGGTCTAACAGTAATTGCAGCTTATCCAGAATGTGTTCCTGCATCTCTTCCCGCAAAACACCGTATGTATAGCAGGAATGGGCTTTTATCTTCTCCCTCTGCAGCTTTCCGTTTTTCAGAAAGCCCGCCGCACAGGCCCTGACCGGGTTGGGATCCTCCGGCCGCAGATATGGCGCTCCCTTTATCAACAGCGTCTCCGGTGTCAAAAGACTTTTGATCCCGGCCCAGTAGGGCGACACCAATCCCTCCTTTACCCCCGACACCTTCGCATAGATCACGGGCATTGTCACCACGGAATCCGTCACATTAAAATTGGGCCTGTATTTCAGCTCCTGATCCCATAAAATCGCTATTTCCTCATAAATAGACTGTAATACGGCGGATACCCCCTTTTGATATTGTTGGTTACGGTACATTCCCGTATCCTGGTACATAATGGTATCCAGCTCCCGCTCCGCCTGATATGCGGCGGTGGTCAGCTGCAGGTCAGAACTCTCTCGGGGAAATTTCCTGACCGGCAGGGAATCGCTGTAATGCAGCTCGTATAAATTATCCGCCTTAAGGCAGCATTTTCTGTTCAGATCCGGGGCCAGTATAACCACATCCACCGGCAATCTGCTCAGAAACCGGAGGAAAATGGCCTCGTTTTCATTCTTACATCCACCGAGATAGACAAAGCATCCTACCTGGGGGCTTTCCCATTTTTTAAACAGAGCATCCTGGAAACGTTTCAGCCAGCACAACAAATAAATAGCCCTGTTTGTCAGCCTGTTCAGATTGCCCTCCACACTTTTTGCTTCCTCCAGCACTATGTCGGTAAATGCCTTGCGCAGGATTCTCTGAAGCTCCATATTGGCGGCAAAAATAATGTTACCTACCAGATCGGCAATCAGCTGATTCACATCCTTGTACTGCTTTCTTCTGATGGCGCTGATCTCTTCATTGGACGGCGGCAGCAGCTCCAATTCCACAATGACCATATTTCTGCCTGCCCTGGCCATTTCCAGTTGAAAGTGGTACAACTCATTCAGATAAGTCAGCTTGTCCTCCGCACCCTCCATACGCAGAAAACAATTGTAGAAGAATCTACCATCCTGACCTCTCGTCTGCACGGGCTTTTGCACATCTATAAGCCCTTTTCCCTCAATCCATGCATTGGTGCAATTTTGCAGTTTTGGCGGTGTGCCGTAAAGCCGCTCTACATTTGCCTGCTCTTCTATTTCCTTTCTCAGATTCCTGATACAAAATCCCTGGGGAAATTCCCCCATACCGGGCAGCTCCAGCTTTCGTGAATAGCGCGATTCCTGGTCCAATGCACAGTATTCCCCGTCTCCCTCATATTGCAGGAGTACAATATCACATCCCGCCTTGGACAGGATACACAGAAATTTCAACTCGTAGTTGCTGACGTTTCCCTCATATAATATCTTGGGAATCCGGTTTTCACCCAGCAGATTGACGATCCGCTCAAATTTATAGTACAACCAGCACATAAATTTGATGAAAGCATTGCGCAGCATATTGTCATTTTTTCCTTCCCTGCGCATGCCATCGAGCGTGTCATATAAGGACTCGGCAACGTTTTTTCGTTGACCATCATTCATTCTTGGAAGCCATTTTTGCAGGCTGGAGAGCAGAAATCCCATACTGAGCTGAAACTGCATCCCCATGATCTCTTCATAATATGCCAGGTTTTTTTCATCCGGATTGGGAATCCTGCCCTCGATCACCACGCCCGCTCTTCTGGCTTCTTCGTAATAGCGCACGAGAAATTCCCTGATATGGTCGTTATACCCATTAATCCGGTAAAAGTATATTCCCTGTTCCCGGCGCTGCCTATATTCCAAAAAAAAGTCGTCCAGACTGCCAAGTGCCCTGTGTTCAAACATATATTATTCCAGTTCCGTGACTGCTCTCCCGACATACCGATCCGACAGCCACTGTTTTCTAATCTTCATTAATATCGATTCATTTTATTCTTGTGCATGACATATCCAAGCCCGGAGCCCATAAAGCCTCCCAGAATATGAGACAGATTGGAGATGTTGCTCTGCACAAACAATCCCTGATATACCTGCTCGCCGATATACAGCGCTGCCACCAAAATGAAGGTCAACGGTATCTCCTTTTCCTTGATGCAGGTGAAGGAGGACAGCATGATAAAGGCAAAAACCACACCGCTGGCTCCCAGCAGGGAATACCCCGGAACAAATATCAGGTGAGCAATTCCCGTAGCCAGCGCAGTAGCCAAAATCACAAAAACGATGTTGGAGGAACCATATTTTTCTTCCAGCATAGGGCCTACCACCAGAATCAACATGATATTTCCCACAAAATGATTCAGATCGGCATGTCCCACAATGTGTCCGAACAGTCTCACATAGGTAAGAGGACTTATCAATGAGGAACGATATACGCTGAAGAAATGGTTATTGGTATATCCCTTGGTAATCCAGTTCAAAAGCAGGGTTATGGCACATATGATCGTAAAGGTCAGAATCGCAGGCGAGTTAAATGATACCTTAAATTTTCTTTCTCTGTTTTTCATTTTGTTTTCTCCATCCGTAAATTATGTAATTATTGAAATCCTTTTACAAACGTATTGATAAATTCATATCCCACAGCCAGATTAATATTCTGGCCCTCATCAATTCCGGCTGTGCTGACTCCGATTACTTCCCCGTACATATTAAGCACAGCTCCGCCGGAGCTGCCATGGGAAATAGGTGCGGTAAACTGAATCATATCCACATCATCTATTCTCCGAAAGCCTGATATAATACCGTTTGACACGGAGTTAAACAATCCCAGGGGACTTCCGATGGCCACTACCTTCTGCCCTCTCACCAGAGGTTTACTGCCTCTGTAAATCGGCAGGGGCTGCAGCGCCCGGTCTATTCGGATTACCGCCAAATCAAGAAGGGAATTGTACTTGATGATCTCACTCGTCTTGTACATATTATCATCATTCTCAATCCTTACGGAATAGAATCTTCCTCCTCTGGCCACATGATTATTGGTGAGAATATACCCGTTTCTCCCAATCATGATTCCCGAACCGCTACCTATACTCTGGCCTCTTTCGTCGTGTATGGTGATCATCACCACAGAGGAAGCCCTTAATGCCAACTCCTCAAAGTCCAGCTCCCGCATTGCGCCGCCCGGTCTCTGTTGTCCCATGCCGGAGCCTCTTGCCGCTCCTGTATTTTGTGATGCGCTTTCCTGCCGCACAGCTCCCTGTCTTGTATTTTGCCCGGCATTTTGAGATGTGCCGTGCCTCCCCGGCGGAATGACTACTCGGGGTCTTGGCTGTTCCGCCTCCGTCCGGAGTCGACTGCTATCCTGAGCAGCCATGCCGGAATCATCTTTTTTCGCCGCATACCTCTGACTGTCATAGGTATCTAAGGTAACCGCCTTTTTTTCGCCTAAGGTAACTTGCCCGGACAAATGTAGCGTATCCAGCTTGTCATCAATATCCGCCTCATTCTGCAGCAGCAGAACATCTATTCCCAATAAAGTCAGAAAATAACAGAAGAAATACTCCTGCTCCTTTGTTACTCCCTGGGCCACAAATTTCATTGATTGCCTGGGATTCCATCCCTGCAGATATCCAAGTGCCAGCTCATCCAGCCAAAACAACAGCTTCACAACGAAATTCTTCTCAATGGATTCATTCAAATTCAAATTACAGGTATGATATACCTCCAATACCTTTTTACAGGAGGTGGAAAGCAGTTCTCCAACGCCGGACTTGTCATCTAATTTCAGGGTAAAAAGCCTTTCCCTGCCCGTGTCCAGCCAATTGCGGTAACA
The DNA here is from genome assembly GCA_014804645.1 of Lachnospiraceae bacterium. GTDB lineage: Bacteria > Bacillota > Clostridia > Lachnospirales > Lachnospiraceae > Acetatifactor. The sequence continues at coordinate 40,106 of JAAUZI010000038.1, forward strand.
GCCCATGTAGCGGGCCGCCATATCCACTTCAATATTCTTGGGAAATGCCTCTATTCTGCTATAGATTCCCTGTCCCTGCAGCATCTTGCCCGTCTGCATCTCATCCATGTGTGCGACATCCTTGGAAAAGGTCTGATTGACACCTGTCACTCTGAGGAAATAGACATCCTTACAATTCCCGTTCATTCCTCCCTTGATGCCGGCAAAAGATTCAATGGAAACAAGCCTCATTACATTATATCTTTTCTCAATGTAGCGATACTCCATACTCCACCTCAGTAAACAACGGCCTTGGGAGCATTTCCTGCCCCAAGTAGAACCTATTATATCACAAGTATATAAAAGATGCTATATTTTCTTAAAAAATTAGTCCATATTGCCACAGTTTCGTCATGTACATTAAACATAAAAATCTTGTCACAAACTGTTTCAGATGATATAATACTGCTGGACTGCATGGCTGGGAGAATAAGAAATGACAGTATTGCATATTGATTTGGATAACACCATGATTTACTCCTACAAGCACAATATCGGAAAAGCCAGGATAAATGTCGAACTCTATCAGGGAAGGCAAATATCCTTTCTCACAAAAAATACATACGAGAATTTGAAAAGGATAAAGGAGAATGTTCTCATTGTTCCTACATCCACAAGGTCAATAGAGCAATATAGAAGAATCGACCTGCGGATCGGCAATATCCCCTACGCCCTGGTCTGTAACGGCGGCGTCCTGCTGGTGGATGGACAGAAAGACGCCTCATGGTATCAGACATCGCTGGATCTGATCCGGGAAAGCCTGCCTGCACTTCAGACTGCGCAGCACTTTCTGGAAAAGGACAACAGAAGAACATTTGAACTGCGGTTTATTGAAGAATTGTTTCTGTTTACGAAGTGCGAACAGCCGGAGCCTGTCGTCAGGGAACTGAAGGCAATATTGGATACCAATACAGTAGATATCTTCCACAATAAAGAAAAGGTATACGTTGTCCCCAGAAACCTCAGCAAGGGAAAAGCCGTGGAGAGATTTCGGAAATACATCAGGGCCGGTAAAATCATTGCTGCAGGGGACAGTGAATTTGATATATCCATGCTCCGTGCGGCGGATATAAGAATAGCTCCCCATGGATTTTGTCAGGAATATTCCATTGATTTTGGGATTGATGAAATGCCCGGAACCGAGATTTTCTCTGATGAAATGACAAAAAAAATATTAGAATTATGTCAGACCCGAATTTAAACCATATTCATGGAATATGGCGCCAGGATCAGAAAGGATAAAGGACTTGAAAGATCAGATCATATATTACAGCGTTGGGCCGCTGCTCTACTGTCCGGCCAATAAGGCAACCATTGCCCAGTCAATCATTCAGGAGAAATTTGGAGATCACTTTTCTCTGGCTCTCTGCTTGGAAGACACAATAAATGATAATCTCGTGGCGGAAGCCGAGCAGGATCTGCTGCATTCTCTGCGGGAGATTTATGCGGCGCATCAGAGCAGGGATTTCTTTCTGCCCAAAATTTTTATCCGTGTACGCAATCCGGAGCAGATTACCATGCTCACAGCATCACTGAAGGAATGTGCAAGTGTGGTAACGGGTTTTATTATCCCAAAATTTTCTCCTCAGAACGCCGGAGAATACATCCGTAAAATCATAGAAGTCAATGAATTGTCAGACGATAAGTTTTATGTTATGCCGATTTATGAAAGTTTCGATATGATAGATCTGCGCACCCGGTACGAAGTGCTGTACTCTTTGAAGGACTCCCTTCGTCAGATCGAGGAGCTGGTTCTGAACATCCGGGTTGGCGGCAACGATCTGTGCAACATATTTGGATTCCGCCGGCATCCTGACGAATCCATTCACAATATCAAGCCTGTGTCCTCCCTGTTTGCGGACATTATAACCGTCTATGGGACTGACTATGTGATCTCAGCCCCCGTGTGGGAATACTATGGAGGCAAGGATTGGAAAACCGGCCTGATCGCTGAGATTCAGGGGGATCAATTATGTGGTTTTACAGGTAAAACCGTGATACATCCCAAGCAGATCGAGGTGGTAAACGCCTGTTACCGGGTCTTGGCCTCTGACTATCTTGACGCCAAAAATATTTTGGGCTGGGACAAGGTTTCCGGCGCTTTCGTCTCCGGAAGCCAGAATGGCGAGCGCATGAACGAATACAAAACCCACCTGAATTGGGCAAAGCGAATCCTATATCTGGCGGAAATATACGGGGTTGAGGAATAGCGTATTGGCAGGAGACTCACATAATCATTTGCGGTATCTCAATGTATGATACAATGCTGTTTTTCCTTTCATAGCTCCAGGGAATCTCTCTTCCCAGCAGTTTGTTCAATGCGATATTGGGTATATTTACCCCTGTGGCCAGACAGCTCATCTGCAGTCCTCCCGACATCCTTGTGTTGATTTCCAGCAGATAAGGCTCGTCCTCTTTCATTTTGAACTGGATATTGCAGGGATATTCCAGCCTGGCTGTCTCCATGATGCTGTTTACCATATCCATAATCCGGTCGTCGTAAATGATTTCTTCATGTCTTGCAGCACCCTTATACCTTGGAACTGCGATCAGCCCCGAAAGGGTGCTCAGACAGTCCACGCTGATCTCTTTTCCCGGAAGATAGGGCATTACCATCAGGGAGTCAAACGGCTCTATCGCCCCCAGCCATTCCTTATATCTTTTGAAAGGAATGGAATTACCTGCATACATCTTTAACAGATGATAGGGATCTTCCTGTTCAGAAATTTTCCGAAAGCTCATACCGCCTTCATCAAGGACAAATTTCACACATACTTGGCTGTAATTTGACTTCAGTTCCGAATAGGCTTGCTCAAACTCCTCCGCCGTGTTCACAATGCGGTATTCAGGAATGGCAAGACCCTCCTGCGCCCGGAACAGATCATAGGTGCGGGCCTTATCCGCCAAAAGCTCCAATCTGGAATAGTCCTCCGCCATCACCTTGACGCCGATTTCCCGGAATCGATCCATATTTCTGCTGATATCCAGCATCTTCCGCCTGGGGACAAACACATCGATTTTGTGCTCCTGGCAAAACCTGACGCAGTCGTCCACATACGCATCGCCATCCGTGACAGGTTCGCCGTACCACTCGTCACATACATTCCGTATCACAGAATTACTCTGCTTGTTGGTTCCGACAACCCAGACCTGCTCCCCCTCGTTTTCCTTCATCAGCTCAATCAATCTGTAGGATGTGCTGAACCAATGATTAAACCATACCCGAATCATATGATACCTCCTGCCTATGCATCAGCAATCTTTTTGATAATTCCACAGCATTTATAATGCACCAGTGGATAGTACTCTACAGGAACGTGTTTTTCCTCCGCCAGCCTGACCACGTGGCCCAGCTCCGGATCCTCCCGGTATCTCTCGTCTATCAACACTTTCCAGGGAATGCGGCGCAGCAAAACCCGGGTGGTCTCCCCGATTCCCGGCTTTACGAAATTGATATCTTCTATCCCGAAAAAAGCGGCAAGCCTCCTCACCTCATCGATTCCCTTTTCCTCTGGTCCGGCAGATCCTCCAGCTATGCCCGCTTCTTTCCCCTTCACCCCGTCATCCACGGTTTCCGAATTCGCCGAAAGACGCTCCAGGGTAAAATTCTTCTCGATCGTCTCTATAAATTCGTAGGAGAGATCGGAATCCTTCAGCTCTCCATAGTACACAGCGCCGTGAAAGTCCTTTTCCCCAATAATATCCTCCCTCAGGAAAGTCCTGCTGACCAGCCCGGAAACCGTGCTGTTAAGGCAGGAGCTGGGAATCAAAATATCCTCATGGGTTCCGCAAAGCTCCGTCACTCCCGCAGGGTCGGCCACCACCGCGATCTCGGAACTCACGCCAGGATAAGCCCTGACAGCCTTTTCCAGCTCGCCCAGTATTGCCCCTTTTCCAATCCATCCATCCACAAAAAGAAGCTGCTCCGGCCTATATTTATTCAGCAGATATCTCATGGCGTTATCGTCTATGCCCCGTCCCTTGATAATGGAGATAGAGTAATGGGGCACATCCACATTGTATTTCCATTTAATATACCGTCTGACGAGGATACCAATGGGAGTTCCCGCTCTGGCCAGCGAAACCAGCACCACATTCCTTCCCCGCACCGCCAGGATTTTATCGGAGAGCGCGCCCACTGCATCCGCCACCTGTTTCCCATATCTGCCCAGGGCCTCCCGATATATCGCCATATACTTTTCCGTGGGAACATATTCAATGGGCAGCATCTCACTGTAATGTCTGCCGGATTGTATCTGTTTCTCCCTCTCCTCTGTGGACTGGGGCTGTACCAATCCTGTGATGTCCTTCAACAGAAATATTACATCCTCCGTCGAATAAGAGCTTCTCATTTTCCACACCACCTCACAAAATAGACAATTTCATTGTTTTTCCTGACTGCATTCAGCAGGGACAATTCCCCTCTTTGTCCGTCCTGTCCGATTTTCTGTGAATCAGTTATCACAATCACAGCGTCATAGCAGCCGATATCATACACATATATCCTCCGGTCTTCATCATACATACTGGACAATTCATATCTCTCATGCAAAGGGTACTCCGCACTGCCGCTGACGGCAATAGGACTCCGGGTAGTGGCGTGAAATCTCACAAAATACCCGCTCTCCTCCAGACATTTTGCCACATACAATGCGGGAAACATAAATTCTTCCGTGCCAAGCACCAGAAACTTCCTGCACCCCTCCAGAGGAAAGTGCTCCCTTATCTCTATATAAAGTTTCCGGCAGGCTTCCTTATATTCTACTGTGTCTGTGAGCCTTCGGGTGTCTCTCCGACCCTCCACATCCAAACGGGCTGTATACTCTGCCTCGGACATATCCTCCTGGTGATAAATTCCGTCAGCCACGGCCCTGTCGGCCATCTCCGGATATTTGTCATGCTGTATTTTAGCCAGATAGTGTAGTCCTATCCCCCGGCTCGCAAATGTCTCCATAGCTTCCTGTGGCATTCCGTTTAACAAGGATGCCACCGCAAATTTTATTTTTCTCCCATAACACTGTTCCAAAGCAGTGATGAGATTCCATATGGTTTTCCCTGTGGTAACCTCATCTTCTGCAAAGATAATCCTGTCGATCCTGTCCATGATCTCGTCCAGATCGCTCTTTACCAGCTTTTGCTCTGTGGCATGGCTGTGCTCCTCCGAGAAAAAGAGATATTCCACATCAGAAAGCTCTTCCCTGGTGGTCTGGATATAGCTTACGCCAAGTTCTATGGCAAGACAAGCTCCTATAGCGGTAGCGGTCTCTGCAAATCCTACAATTAAAAGTCTTTCATCCTTATATATCTCCAGAAGTCCGGCAAGGTCGGTAAATACCTGTAGCGCTTTCCCCGGAGCAACCGGAACATGCTTTCCCTGGAGGGGATCTACCACCAGATAATTTCTCTTTTTGTTGTTTTCCCGCTTTGCAATTCTGACCAAATCGGTTTCCGCATACATGCGCTTATGCTCCTTTCGGTGAAAAAAGCCGCACCCCCTTGAAGTTACGGCTTTCCAGCGTTGGTGAGGTGACTCGATCACCCAATCTTCCGCTTAAGAGTTAAAATAACCTATTTTTTAGAGTCCAGTAAGTTTTCTGTTGTACATATTTTCCATCTAATATCATGTAGTTACTGCCCGTCCAATTAGCAGGCTATTAACAGGGAAAAGATTCTTATTTATCATAACACAATCAGATTTACAGTACAAGATTTAACGTATATTTCATGACACTCTGCTCCTATGCAAAAAGCCCGCAAAGCCCCTTCTAATACTGTTCATATCCTTCACCGTGCTCAAACCGCACATAGTCGCCGTAAAATTCGATAAAGCAGGCATTGGGGAGCAAAGACTCATCCGGTACTATATTTTTTGCGCCGACCAGCCTGTGCAAAGAGATATAGTAGATTTCCGGCAGATCCCCCAGAAAATCATAACTTTCCACATTGCCCGTAGCCAATGACAGATAGGCCAGATTGGGACAATTTCGGAGGATGGACAAATCTGTTATACCTCTAAAATATTTACTATATTTATCATATTCCCATTCCCCAAACCATCCACTTATGTGCAGCTTACGAAGGTTAGTCAACTTTTCAAAAAAATCTATATTTTTTACCTGTGCATCTGCAGAATAAATATTCATACTTAACACCTTTAAATCGACCAAATTTTCAAGACAGGATAAATCTGTGATACTGGGGGTGCGCAGACTGATTTTCAGACTTTTCAGTCCACGAAAGTGACCCAAATCCTCTAATGTGTCCAAGAGCCGCCCTTCCATCGGCGAAGATCGGGTTATATTCGTTCCGTAATCAGCGCTTCCGTTTAACTGCACACGCAGGTATTCTTCTTCGCCATACTCGATAGAATTGTAAGTAATCTCCATTTCTTCGATTAAGGCAAGATCGCCTGCTGTCACATCCCGTTCCATGAAAGCCCGTTCTTCTTCCTCTGTAAGCTGCCACAGTTTGGACAATTCCTCTCTGACCAGCCTTTCCAATTCAGGCTCTTTCCATGTGATCGTGTAGTCATCCGGATAATCCTCCACCTGTTTCAAGGGTCCCGAATAAAGTCGCTGCATGGCACTTACAAAGGGATTTCTAAGCTGAGGGTAATTCCACATTTCTGCACCCACATAATCCTGCGCCTTCACAGCATATCCCCCCGGATCCAGAAAACGCACCGCCGCATAACAGGTTTTTCCCCGGACCATCTCGAGAACAGTCTCTGTGCAGCCTTCTTTCTCGCACAGGGCAACCGCTTCGCTCTTAGTCGTTTTGTTATAGCAGAAGTAGGCCATGACTACATATTCCTCATCTCCCGCATCAAAAGTGAAACTATAACCGCACAGGTTTCCAATTCCTGTTACCTGATATCTTTCAAAAGAAAGATCAGACACCAGATCACCACAGATTTCCCTGCTGCATCTGCTGACCTCCTCCTTAAATTCATCCCAGTGCACATAAGGGTCCACTTCATTTAAATCATTAACATAGGGAGCGCTTGGATATATGCAATAGGGCAATCTATAATTTCTTTTTATTTTGCCAAAAGCCTCTCCCTCCACATTAAGGTTATATGCGAACTGATCCTGATTAATATAATCCTCAATCCCCACATTCATATATAGAGTTTTCCCTAAGTCAAGTTCCATTCCTGGCATGAGATGCTCCGGTATATCTACTACATCTTCATTATCAGACAAGATTCTCTGATAATATATGCCCTTTCCCCAATAATCCTCCGCAATGTCCCAAAGAGTATCCCCAATCTCTACCGTATAGGTCTCTTTACTGACAAATTCAAGATAATGGTTCTTCCCCCGGTCTTCAGGTTGTTCTTCCGTCAAAAAATAGTCTTCATTTTGACCGAAATATGCATGACTGTCCATTGAGATGCCTGACAGCATTATAAGAAAAATTGCAGCTTTCACATACCACTTTAATCTCTTGCTCATACCATCCTCTTTTTATTTGTTTTCTTTCTGGCTTTTATCAGCCGTTTCTTCTATTACAAAAATCCCCTAAACACTGATGTTTACGGGCTTTCTGAGTTAATCATGAAGTGATATACTTAGAGTTAATTACGAAGTAATTTACTCTCAAGCTCCCCGAGTAGGACTTAAGCCTACAACAGCTTGGTTAACAGCCGAGTGCTCTGCCTCTGATTGATATACAACCGTAAAATGATAAGGCAGAGATTGTCAGACCTTCCTTACCCTTGGAGAATATCTCTTTTCAACACCGCTTTCTACAGAGCAATCTTAACAAGATTAATCATAATACAGTGACATTCCCTTTGCAATAAAAAATTTTCTGTAGTATCGTTTACTGTAGTATCGTTTACTGCATTGACATTCAAGCCAAAAGAGTATACAATAGCATAGATTTTTGTACGTATGAAAGGAGTTATATAGTTTATGAAAAAGCATCGCATCTTGAGTATTTTGGGTACACTGTGTATCGTGGCGCTGTTCTGCATTCTGCTGTTTGTGGAGTATAACAGCGCACGCAGCGAAATGGTCAGCATTACCATTGACGGCAAGGAGGTGCGCATTGGCGCCACATTACAGGAATGCCTGGATAACGGCCTTGTCACCACCGATATTTCCGGTTTCGAGACAACGCCTTCCACTGTGCTGCAGGCGCGTGAGGTGAGCTATGATTCCGTTCAGCTCGGCAACGACCAATACCCGCAGCGCTCCCCCGTCGATGTCTACTGCTATAACAAGGCCAACGCCTCCCGAGACATTAGCGAGTGTACAATATGGCAGATCCGCTACAGTCCCAGGTTTGATTCCGCTGACCTTGTTCCCGTATTGGTAAACGGTATCGACTTCTGGGGCATGAAGGGCGAGGATGTCATACCCACGCTGGAGGCCCAGGGACTGAAGCCCGAAAAGGTACATGATTCCCTGATCTTTGTCAAAAGCGGCGATCTCTCTTGGAACATCGAATTGGAAAAGGGCTTATACTTTAACAGCACCAGTAATAATCCAATAAAATCCGTGATCGAATTTGACAGTGACACCTTATATGTCAGCGAGGTCACGCTTGACCACAGCAGAGCCCTGAATATTACTATCAAGTAATTACACCTTAGAGCCTGTTCAACATACCCCGAACATTTGAACAGGCTCTAAGATTACATTACTATTCTATTCTGAAAATTCAAAATTTCCTGCTTTGCCTGCAGAAGATCTCGGCATATTTTCTTGCAGTACGGCAGTATATCAGGAGATGCCTCCACTAAATCCGGGATCATAATGGTGGCACAGCCCGCCGCATAGCCGGCTTTAATCCCGTTTTCGCTATCCTCAAGCACAAAGCACTGCCCTGGTTCACAGCCAATCCGTTCTGCCGCACAAAGAAATATATCCGGGGCCGGTTTCCCGCATCTGACTTCTGCCCCACTGACAACAGCAGAAAAATATTTCCGTATGCCCGCAATTTCCAGATTGGACGCAATCTGTGCCGCAGCACTGCTGCTCGCCACCGCTAATTGTAACTCCCTTTTCTGAAGAAACTCTAAAGAATCCCCGAAATGCCGCAATCAAGCCGGCTACACTTGCATTTTTCCTGTATTCTGAATAATCAATGACATCCGGCTGCATGGCAAAGGTAATTCCGAAAATACCGTAGATTCCCAATCCGGTGATGACCAATCCGACCAGCAGGCATGCCGCCTGATTTCGTCCGACATAAATGAGCAGGTTGCCCGCTATGTACAGAATAATGCTGAAAAACATCAAATTCCTCTTGCTGTACTTTTTTCCAGAGCAGGGAGTAGCAGTAACATCGGCAGTCCCGACAGAATACCTAAAATTCCTACCAGGGACAGCCACTCTGTTCTTCCCAGATTATATTTGAAATAGTAAATAACCGTTGTGCTTCTGACCACGTAAAGAGAAAAGTAAAATAAATTCAGCAGAAACAGAATCCACGCCTGCCCGGTAAGCCCCTTAAAATCTTCCTTCAGTGAGGAATGCCTTTGATTAACGGTAGGCGGAACTACTTCTTATGTACTCGCAAATGTCACAAAAAAGATGAACATTGCCGCAATTCCATAAACTGTCATTGTGACAAGATAACCTTTCGTTTCGTTTCCTCCGCTGGAGCATTGATGCAGATTCCTGCATTGTTATGACAGAAATCCAGCTCTCCGAGCTCCTTTACGACCTGCAGCTGAGCCGCCCTACCGTCACAACAAATCTGGCAGCTTTGGAAAATGACGGACTAATCCAGAAAAACGGACTGATTGATATGGAATTTGTAGGGAGAAAAAAGCCGCTGGAATATTTTTCTCACAAACTTAGCGAAAGCGGTCAACATGCTCCACCTGATTTATGATACTGATTTTATCCTTGGTGGATACCTTGCCCAGTATCTGTGCGAGGTAGATATCGCTTTCATTCATGATAAAATCCAACAGATGACACCATTTACAGAAACACCGGATTTCCTCCTTATAAGCAAAATGCCTAAACACAACATCTCAATCGGTGCGGCACTCCCTTATATTCAGGAGTTTTTAAACAACCTTAATATCTGAAATCAGGTTTGCCGTAAGCGCCACTTATTTCAATCCCAAGTCTCTTGAGATCGCTCATTCTTTTTTCTTCTATTCCGGTTCCGCATCTGTCCTTCCAGACGTTATTCGTTATACTGGCATGAACATCCTATTTTTTTACCGCAGAACCACCAAACACGCCTGAAATCTCCATATGATTCAGTTTCTCATCAATCGCCGCTACTTCCTGCGCTGTCAGTTCAATATCGGCCGCCCCTGCATTTTCCCTGACACGCTCTGTCTTTCTGGAACCAGGGATCGGCACGATATAAGGTTTTTTATTGATCATCCATGCAAGGGATATCTGTGCCGGTGTCGCCTGCTTTTCTGCCGACAGGGAGCGGATATATTCCATTAACTCCTGATTGGCATCCATCGCTTCATCCTTATACTGGGGCATAAAGTTACGGTAATCCCCTTCCGCAAATTTACTGCCTTTTCCAAATGCATCGGAAAGGATGCCATTTGCCAGAGGGCTGAACGCCACATACCCTACCTGAAGTTCCTCCAATACCGGAAACAGTGACTCATACCAGCGTGCCATCATGGAATAGCGGTTCTGGATACAGGTAACAGGGCACACCGCATGGGCTTTCCTCAGATATGTCTCATCCGTTTCCGAAATGCCCCAGTGCAGGATTTTTCCCTCCTTCATCAGCTCCGTCATAACGCCTGCCACTTCCTCCGCAGGAACTTTCGGATCAATCCGGTGCTGATAGTACAGATCAATATAGTCGGTTTGCAAACGCTTTAAGCTGCCCTCCACAGCTTTGCGGATTGTTTCCGGACATGAATCTGTTATCAGTCCCTGTGGACTATGATGTACGCCAAATTTGCTGGCGATCACGACGTTTTTACGGTATGGTTTCAGCGCCTCCCCTACCAGATCTTCATTATAGGCAATCGAACCGTCCTCCCGGTTTCCCGTATAGCATTCTGCCGTATCAAAATAGAGATATCCCATATCCACTGCCTGCACAATTACTTTTGCCGCCTCTTTTTCATCCATTGCCGGGCCATAGGCATGAGTGAATCCCATACAGCCAAGGCTTACTGCTGATACTTCCATATCTTTTCCTAAGACTCTTTTTTTCACTTCATATCCTCCATTAATATGTTGACGCTACCGCCTCTGTCATATACCACTTTCCATTTCTTTTGACCGCCTTCATGGATAACTGCAGGCTCCACACATGCTTACTGCCGCCAAACACCGCCGCATTTACCCTGCTTTGTCCCACGAGTTTCGCCTGTTCTTCATTCACTGCAATCTCCATATGCTCCGTCTTTTCGGAATAATAATTTAACATGCCGTTTGCAATATAGTCCATATATTGGCTTTTTGTCTGCCGCATCCCTGTCATATGGATCAATACAAAAGATTCATCCAGGGATTCACCCAGCAGTTCCATATCTTTTTCAATCATTCCTCGATACATTGTGTGGTAACACTGTATAAGCAGTTCTTTATCGTCCAAAGTTCACTCTACCTTTCTATATCTCCTAACAGAATTCCACTGACCGGCAATGCAACCATAACTATAACTAACAGCAGATTAATTCCTGCACTCAATATCCGTATGGGCGGATACGGCCCTCTTACAAGATTTTTATACCAGCCCCAGTTGAGGGCATGATGTGTGATAAATAAAAGGGACATTACTATGCCCAGCCACTCATGAATCTCTTCCTTTTCCATCTAAAAGCTTTCCTCCATGAAACGGCTTCGTTACAGAGATACCGATACCCTCTGCCTCGCATCTGCGGAATAAGGCCACCCGTTCTTTAGTAGAGCCGATTCCATATGCGTCCCCTGTTCCAGATCATAAGCCGGATTGATGCAAAACATCATTATATCTACAACACCTGTATCTGACATACCGTACTTTTCCTGCCTCTTTCATCTCCCTGATATAATCAAAAATGCCGGCAGACACGAGCGTATCATAGTCATTGTCCTCGTCCACGCAGTGCACTCAGCGTTCTTTTTGTCTTTATTATAAAAAAAGCCCACACCGGAATCAATTTGACTTTCGGGATATCTTTATAAGAAAAACTTATGTCAAAAGACCGTATCTGTTTTTACTGACAGGTACGGTCTTTCTCCTTATACGAGTGTCATAAACCACTCGACAGTTTTAGGGTCATGGTGGGAAAAGAACAGACTCTCTCCGCCATCCAGAGTTTCTACTTTTGTCATCTCGTCCTCTGTCAGTTCAAAATCAAACACATTGAAATTCTCCTTCATCCTTTCCTTATGTGTAGATTTTGGAATCACGACCACACCACTCTGAATCAGAAATCGCAAGGCGACCTGTGCCACAGTTTTACTGTGTGCCGCACCAATTTCTTTCAGGACAGGATTATTGAAGTAATCATTTTTTCCCTCTGCAAAGGGTCCCCATGACTCAATCTGCGTACCGTTCTTCTTCAAATATTCCTTCGCCGTTTTTTGCTGCTGGAACACATGGGTCTCCACTTGATTGACTGCCGGTTTGATCTCTGCAAAATGATGGAGGTCAATATATCTGTCAGGATAGAAATTTGACACGCCGATTGCCCTTACCTTTCCTTCTTTATATGCCTCCTCCATTGCCCGGTAAGTTCCATAATAATCACCAAAGGGCTGATGGATCAGCAGCAAATCGATATAGGAAACCTGTAACTTCCTTAAAGATTCCTCAATAGAGGCTTTTGCTTTTTCATACCCTGCATTGGTTATCCATACCTTGGTAGTAATAAAGAACTCTTCCCTTGGCAACCCGCATTTTACCAGTGCATTTCCTACCCCTTCCTCATTGCCATATGCCTGTGCAGTATCAATACTTCTGTATCCTACATGGATCGCATCCAGCACGCATTTTTCTGTCTGATCCGGCGGTGTCTGGTAGACTCCGTATCCAAGCACAGGCATTTTTACTCCGTTATTTAATGTTACATATTCCATTTTTCGTCCTCCTGACATTCAGTTTTTTTAATCTTTATTTTTTTGATAATTTCATTTTACTTTTTTCTCTGGGAAATGTACAATAAGAATATCGAAACCTACATTTCACAAAATGAATACTGATGGTGGAGGATTGTTATGTTAGATTTAAATGAACTGGAGCAGCTTACCACCTTTGCAGACACAGGAACGCTGTCTATGGCTGCGGAAAAACTTAATATCTCACAGCCCACAATCACAAGGACGATGCAACACCTTGAAGAAATTTTCGGGGCGTCCCTGTTTGTGCGGGGAAAAAACAGGATCATGCTGAATGATACAGGCATAATAGCAGTAGAGCAGGCAAGGCAGCTTTTGTCAGCAGCGGATAATGCTTTAAAAACTGTAAGGGCATTTGATAAAAGCCTGCATACCATTACAATCAGTTCCTGTGCGCCAGCCCCTTTATGGTATGTGCTTCCTGCCCTTTCCCTGGCATATCCTGACATGACCATGGCATCCTCAATCAAAAGTGTGCCTGCTGTCTACCAGGACCTCGATTCCAAATCCTGCCAGATGGCGATCCTTCCCCATGATACACAGTACAGCCATTATGTAAATATCCCATTCCTGCAGGAAAATCTGTCTGTATGCGTGCCTGTCTCCCATGATCTGGCAAAAAGAACCTCTGTAACATTTTCTGATCTGAATGGTTTTAATTTCCTCCTCAATTCAGAAATTGGATTTTGGGAAGAAATGTGCCGGGCCCAAATGCCCTCCTCCAAATTTTTAGTGCAGACAAACCAGTTTGAATTTGAAGAGCTGGTCAGGGAATCTTCACTGCCCTGTTTCACTACAAACCTTGCAGAAGATGGCAACGACCTTCTGGAAGGCCGAATAAAAATTCCTGTGACCGATCCTGAAGCGAATGTAACCTATTATCTGGTCTGCCATTCTGAATGCATGGTATATGCAGATGCCATAAAGCATATTGATGCAAAGTAAGAACCGCCATACCTTTACAAAAAAGACCATACCTGCTAAAATTATCTAACTGCCCGCAGGGATAAAAACATACCTTTTTACGGTTGAGGTAATAACGAAGATTTAATATAATGAGTCAGACAGCGTATTTATACTGACTAACGTTAAGATTTTCCAATTTCCAAGGATTTTTGCATTTGTTCCGTGGGGACATCAGTAATTTTGATACACAGCTGCCCGGTGTTCAGAGCAAACTTGCCTCCAGACCGAATATCTTGATGTTCCGCCTCCTTCAAACGGAAATTTGTATCGACATATTTTAGTCTCGATGCATACTACATACCTTAACTATAAACGATTCATTTCCAGGCATAGACCCTTTAACTATCTCATGAACTCGGAATCCAAATGACTCGTACAGTTTTCTCGCAGGTTCATTTCCACACAGCGCCTCGATATATTTTATCTCCGGCTCTATCATTAAAGCACTTTCAACAAGCTTTCTTGCAATCCCTTTACGCATCCATTTCGGAGA